>DIHL01000052.1 GCA_002420145.1 Bacteroidetes bacterium UBA5697 | reverse complement strand
CCTAAAAACTATGAATCAAAGAAGAATTTTATACATTTTTATATTTTCAACGTATTTTTTACAGAATATTTATTCTCAAAATTTCACAAGACCAAATGATTGGAAAAAATACCGTAGAGAATTAACGGTTCAAGTGGGAGCATCTGGTTTTTTAGGAGACCTTGGTGGTTTAAATAAAATTGGAACAGATTTTAGTCCAGTTGATATTGAGTTTGTTTTAACTCGTCCAGCTATAAGTTTAGGTTACCGTTATAAGTTAAATAAAAATTTCAATATTCATTCTAGTTTCAATTATCTATTAGTCGCTGGAGATGACAGATTAACTGCAGAAGCTTTTAGAAATAATAGAAATCTAAATTTTAAATCTAATATTTTTGAATTAGCCGTTAGAGCAGAAGTAGCCTTATTTAAAAGTAAAGTAGGTCATCGTTACGGTATTAAAAAAACATTATCACGTCGACATAAAGGTGGTTCTAACGAGTTTATCCTTTTTGTTGGAATTGGTGGTTTTTACTTTAATCCAAAAGGTAAAAATCCTGCAACTGGAGAATGGGAAAAATTATATCCTCTTCATACAGAAGGACAAGGTTTACCTGGTGGCCCTAAACAATACAGTCGTTTTGCTTTAAGTATCCCAATGGGTATAGCTTACAAAAAAACGATTAATAAACTTTGGTGCGTTGGATTAGAATTTAATTATAGAAAAACATTCACCGATTATATTGATGATGTGAGTACGACATATTATCCAGATAGAAATGCTCAACTTGAAGCCTATGGTACAAAATCAGTGATGATGTCAGATCCTAGTTTAGGTAATATTCCAACCGCTACCTCACCTAATGCTGACGGTACAGGCGCTCAACGAGGTGATAAAGAGAAAGATACGTACATGTCTATACAGGTAACTGTCGGACGTTTCTTCCCTCCTAAGCGTAAGAAAACTCGTTTACGTTCTAAATTCTAGAACACTATTTACTTAAAATTTTCGGATACTATTTCTTCCATTGTATGTTGAAGAAGAGTATTTGTTGCAATAATTTCTTTTCCAAATAGCCAATTATTTGATTTAGTAAAATCACTAATAGTTCCACCTGCTTCTTTTACAATTAAGGCTCCTGCAGCTACATCCCAAGCATTTAAATTATATTCAAAAAATGCATCTACTCTTCCACAAGCTAAATAACATAAATCAGCAGCAGCCGCACCAATTCTTCTTAATCCATGAGTGTTTTTCATCAAATAAGTTAGAGTCTTTATGTAATTATCTAACCTAGAAAAGTTATAAATAGGAAAGCCTGTTGCTATTAAACTATCTGATAATTTGTTTCTTTCCGAAACAGATATTTTAGTTCCATTTAAAAATGCTCCACCATTTTTATAGGCATAAAAACATTCGTTTTGAGCTATTTCATAAACTACTCCAACAATAATATCTCCTTTATGTTCAAGCGCTATACTTATGGCATAACAAGGGATTCCATGAACAAAGTTGGTTGTACCATCCAATGGATCAACAATCCAATTATAATCTTTAGTTCCAGATTTTGTATTTTCCTCAACGATAAAACCTGCTTCTGAAAAAATTAAAGATAGTTTCTCAACTAATTTTTGCTCAGATGTTTTATCTACATAACTCACTAAATCATTTAATCCTTTTATTTCAACCTCAGTATAAGAAAATGTTTTTCTTTCGGTTCTTATAAATTCACCAACTTCCTTCGCTAAATCAACTACTTTATGTATTATGTTTAATAAATCCATTTTAATAAATTTTTCAGTAAAATTAAGGATAAGCATTAGAATTATGGTGTATTTCTGATAAAAACCCTCATGATTGAAAATAATCAGAAAGTGTTGCTAACATTATTTTGTAGAAACAAGTATTATATATATTTTTCAAAAAAATTAATCACATGAGCACTACACTACAAACTCAAAAGTCAAAAGTATCTAAATTAGCCGAAAACATTATTGGTTCAGAAATTATCAAATTAGCTGGAGAAGTAAACGAAAAAATATCGCAAGGCGAAAAAATTTACAATATGACGATTGGAGATTTTAATCCGAAAGAATTTCCAATTCCTACCGAATTAAAACAATATATAGTTGATGCTTATTTTGATGATCAAACCAATTATCCAGCGGCGGATGGTATGTTAGAATTGCGAAATGCAGTTTCTAATTTATTAAAAGAACGTGGTGGTTTAGATTATAAAAATGATGAGATTTTAATTGCTGGTGGTGCTCGTCCAGTTATTTATAGTATTTTTAAAGCTTTAGTGGATGCTAATGATACAGTGATTTTTGCTGTACCATCTTGGAACAATAACCATTACTCTTATTTAAATTTTGCTAAATCTGTTGTTATTGAAGCAACTCCCGAGCAAAATTTCATGCCAAAAGCTTCTGACATCAAACCTTATATTCAAGAAGCGACATTAGTAGCACTTTGTTCCCCTCAAAATCCAACAGGTACTATTTTTAGTAAAGAAGGTTTAGAGGAAATTTGCGACATGATTTTAGCTGAAAACAAGCGTCGTGGACCAGATGCGAAACCAGTTTATTTAATGTATGATCAAATTTACTGGGCATTAACTTTTGGCGATAGTAAACACTATAACCCAGTAGTTTTAAGACCAGAAATGAGAGCTTATACTGTTTTTGTGGATGGCATTTCAAAATCATTAGCCGCTACAGGTGTGAGAGTAGGATGGAGTATGGGACCAAAAATGATTATTGATAAAATGAAAGCCATTTTAACTCACGTTGGAGCATGGGCACCAAAAGCTGAACAAATGGCTTCTGCTAAATATTTAAGCAATTTATCGATGTATGATGCTTTTATTGAAGAACAAAAAAATAAAATCAGTACCCGTTTAGATGGATTCTACAAAGGTTTTCAAGATTTAAAAAATGAAGGATTTAAAGTAGATGCAATTACTCCACAAGCTGCTATTTATTTAACTATTAAGTTTGATTTACATGGAATGAAAACAGCAGATGGGAAAGTTTTAACGACTACAAAAGACATTACAAAATTCATATTAGATGAAGCTAAATTAGCCGTTGTCCCTTTTTATGCCTTTGGAGCTGATGATAATTCTCCTTGGTATCGTATGTCAGTAGGAACTTGTAAAGTATCCGATGTTCCAGATGTTATTTCTAATCTAAGAAATGCGCTAAAAAAACTTTCTTAATTACTTAAAAATAGCTTTACAATAATAGCCTACATTAAATATGTGGGCTATTTGTTTTTTAAGTATTTTTACTAAAACAATTTAGAAAAATGAAAAAAATCTTATTCTTTGCATTACTATCTATCCTATTAATTCCTGAATCATTTGCAAATCCAGGAGATACAACTTGGGTCACAATTTATAATTTACGTAAAATAACTCAATACGGTAACTATGATACAAGTGCAGTTTTGCCAACAGGTAAAACATTTAGGAAAATAAAATTGCATTATATTTTAGGAAGATATGCTTGTCCTAGTGGAACACAATATTGTGGTTCTTGGGATTATACTACTCAAGTATATGCAAAGCCTGCCAATGCTGATACTGTTGAAATTGCAAGAATAATTACCCCTTATGCTACTGATTGGTTAAGCACGAATCGTAAACACGATTTTGTAGTTGATATAACAGATTATTCATCTATTTTAAATGGGAATCTTGATTTTAGATATAAATATGATGGCTATTCTTGGGGTTTCACTTTAACTTTAAAATTAGAAATGATTGAAGGAACTCCTGCAATGCCAGCATTGTCAGTTAAAAATATTTATGATGGTTACTTTGCTTATGGAAATACTTCTAACCCAATTGAAAACCATTTAATAGCTAAACCATTTATTTATACTAGTCCTGTTGCAAAAGCTTTTGTGAAAAATACAATTAGCGGACATGGTTCTGATGATAATGGTTGCGGTGAATTTTGTAGTAAATACTATGATTTAAAAATTAACAATAACGCTATTTCTCAAAAACAATTATGGAAAAGTGATTGTGGTATAAATGATATTTCTCCTCAAACAGGAACTTGGTTATACGATAGAGCTAATTGGTGTCCTGGGCAAGTTGTATTTCCTATTTTACACGATATATCTTCTCAAACTTCACCAGCTTCTTCTTTTTCTATTGATATTGATATGCAGCCATACACATCGCCAACTCAAACCAATACAGGTGGCTTCAATATTGTATCTCAATTAATTTCATATTCAGCACCAAGCTACAATACAGATATTTCCATTGAAGATATTATTGCTCCAAACAATGACCCAAATTATGCACGTTCTAATAATACTTGTGTAAACCCAAAAATTAAAATTAAAAATACGGGAACTAATCCTGTTACTCAAGTGGTTTTTAATTATAACATTACTGGTGGTTCTATAGCTTCATATACTTGGACAGGAACCTTAAATTTTTTAGAAGAAACCATTGTTGAATTTGGTCCATTGATGCCTTTATATAATGGAAATACAACTAATGAGTTTAATGTTTCAGTTGATAAAGTAAATGGTGTTTCTGGTGACCAAGATTTATTAAATAATACTTATAAATCTATTTATAACTCCGTTAAAGTTTATCCTAATACCTTCATTGTTTATTTTAGTGCTAATGCAGCTACAAGTTCAATTAATCCTGGTTACAACGAATCTCATTGGACAATTAAAGATGTGAATGGCAATGTTGTTAAAAGTAGAATTAATAACTCAAATAGTACCATATTCAAAGACACTGTAAACTTACCTGATGGTTGTTATACTTTTACAATGGACGATGATGGATGTGATGGCATTTCTTGGTGGGTATACCAATATTATACACCTAATCCAGGTAATGGAGTTTTAAGATTTAATAAATTAGGAATTCCAATTTCACTTAAAAATTTTAGTGGTGATTTTGGCTGTCAGACAACAGAGCGTTTTATGACAAGTAGTTTAATAACATCATCTGAAAAAATAGATACGAAAACAAATTTCCAGCTATTCCCAAATCCTACAAAATCAGTTATTAATATTTTATGCGATGTAAAAGAATTTCAAAATTTGGATTATGTAATAACAGATATTGCTGGTAAAGAACTAAAAAAGGGGCAATTAAGTACTATAAGTTCCGAAATTTACCCTATCGATGTTGAAGAATTGCCTAGTGGAATGTACTTTTTTACAGGTAAATTTGAAAAAGCTGGTGTTATCACACAAAAATTCGTCATCAATCATTAAAAAAATTGTTCATTTTAATTAAAAAAAGAGGATTAATTGTGAATAACTATTGTTTGTATCACAAAATGTCTTATATTTGTAGCCCTATTTAAAGATAACAATAAAAGAAGAATAACATGTATTTAACATCAGAAGTAAAGAAAGACATTTTTAAAAAACACGGTGGTAGCGATAAAAACACTGGTTCAGCTGAATCTCAAGTGGCATTATTTACTCACCGTATAGACCATTTAACAGGTCACTTAAAAAACAACAAAAAAGATTTTGGAACACAACGTGCACTATTAAATTTAGTAGGTAAGCGTCGTGCGTTATTAGATTATTTAAAAAACACGGACATTATGCGTTACCGTGCGGTTATTAAAGTATTAGATATCCGTAAGTAATAATGAGTTCATGTTAAGATTAAGGGGCATTTCGAGCAATCGAAATGCCTTTCTTATTTAACCCTTCGAGAGCCTCAGGGTTCAAGAAATTAAGACGAAAACAGAAAACAAATATAAATCCGTACCAAAAACGTTGGTACACAAAACACAAAACAAAATGTCACAAATTGGAATTCAACATTCATTCGACCTAGGAGATGGTAGAATCGTAACCCTAGAAACAGGGAAATTAGCTAAACAAGCTGATGGAGCAGTTGTAGTAAAATTAGGAGCAACTATGCTTTTAGCTACTATTGTTAGTAACAAAGAAGCAAAAGAAGGAGTTGATTTTTTACCTTTAACAGTAGATTATCAAGAAAAATATGCGGCTACTGGCCGTTTCCCAGGCGGATTTTTCCGTCGTGAAGCAAAATTATCTGATTACGAAGTTTTAATTTCTCGTATTGTAGATAGAGCAATGCGTCCTCAATTCCCAGATGATTATCATGCAGATACTCAAATCATGATCTCATTAATTTCATCTGATAAAAAAACAATGCCAGATGCATTGGTAGGTTTAGCAGCGTGTGCAGCAGTAGCTGTTTCTGATATTCCATTCAACGGAATTATCTCAGAAGTACGTGTTGCTAAAATAGATGGTAAATTATGTATCAATCCAGATGCTGATATTTTACCAACTGCAACCTTAGAAATGATTGTTGCTGCTACCGAAACTGATATCTCAATGGTAGAAGGTGAAATGAGTGAAGTATCTGAAGCAGAAATGTTAGAGGCTATTAAATTTGCTCACGAAGCGATTAAAGTACAGATTAAAGCAATTAAAGAATTTGCAGTTAAAGCAGGTTTAAAACCAAAACGTGAATATTGTCATGAGTTAAATGATCCAGCTTTAAAAGAAGCTGTTCATAAAGCAACTTACGATAAAGTATATGCTGTAGCAAAACAAGGTAATCCAAATAAAAATGAACGTAAAGCTGCATTTAAAGCAGTATTAGTTGAATACAAAGCAACTTATACAGCAGAAGAATTAAAAGACAGAGAAGCGTTGATCAATAAATATTATCATGATGTTGAGTATGATGCAGTTCGTCAAGCTACATTAGATACACAAATTCGTTTGGATGGCCGTAAGACAAATCAAATTCGTCCTATTTGGAGTGAAGTAGGGTATTTACCTGCAGCTCACGGTTCGGCTATCTTCCAACGTGGAGAAACTCAATCATTGACAACAGTTACTTTAGGAACAGGAAAAGATGCTCAATTAATTGATGGTGCATTTTTCCGTGGAGAAACTAAATTTATTTTACATTATAACTTCCCAGGTTTTTCAACTGGCGAAGCAAAACCTAACCGTGGTGTAGGTCGTAGAGAAGTAGGACATGGTAATTTAGCTATGCGTGCATTGTCTAAAGTTGTTCCAACTGATACACCTTATACGGTTCGTGTGGTTTCTGATATTTTGGAATCTAATGGTTCTTCATCTATGGCGACAGTGTGTGCTGGTACATTAGCATTGATGGATGCAGGTGTGAAGATTGCGAAACCTGTAACAGGTATTGCAATGGGTTTAATTACGAATGATAAAGGACAATACGCTGTATTATCTGATATTTTAGGTGATGAAGATCATTTAGGTGACATGGATTTTAAAATCTGTGGAACTAAAGATGGTATCACTGCCGTGCAAATGGATTTAAAAGTAAATGGTTTACCTTATGAGGTAATGGAAAAAGCCTTAGCACAAGCTCGCGAAGGACGTTTACACATCATGGGCGAAATCATGAAAACAATTGATGCTCCTCGTGCAGATTATAACGAAAACGTACCTCGTTTTGAAGTATTAACAATTCCTCAAGAATTTATTGGTGCAATTATCGGACCTGGAGGAAAAGTAATTCAAGATATCCAAAAGAAAACTGGTGCTACTATTTCAATTACTGAAGTTGATAACAGTGGACGAGTGGAGATTTTTGCAGAAAAATTGGAAGACTTAAAAGCAGCCGTTGCTCGTATTAAAGGAATTGTTGCAATACCTGAAGTTGGAGAAACTTACGAAGCAAAAGTAAAATCAATTATGCCTTATGGTGCATTTGTTGAGTTTATGCCAGGTAAAGAAGGTTTATTACACATTAGCGAGTACGACTGGAAACGTATTGATTCTTTAGAAGGATTAGTAAAAGAAGGCGATATGGTGAATGTAAAATACATTGGAACAGATCCTAAAAACGGAAAAGCAAAATTATCTCGTAAAGCATTAATTGCTAAACCAGAAGCTGCTGCTGAAGAAAACAAAGCTTAATTTATTTTAACTAAATATAAAAAGCCATTCTCTCATTAGAGGATGGCTTTTTTGTTTTTATGTATATTTGTATATGCTTGAATTAAACTTTGATCCATTTCCCATTCTTGAAACAGAAAGACTTGTTTTGAGGAGAATTACTTTAGAGGATGCTCAGTCTTACTTCGAATTAAGAAGTAATGTGGATGCCATGAAACATATTTGCAAACCACTACAAACATCTATCGAAGAATCAAAAACTATGATTTATAAAATCAATGAAATGATTGCTTTTAATGATGGAATTGGTTGGGCAGTTTGTTTTAAAACTGACAACAAAATGATTGGCAGTGTTTCTTTTCATCGAATAGATAAGGCTCATTACAGAGCCGAAATTGGCTATATGCTTCATCCAACATACTGGAAACAAGGAATAGTAAGTGAAGCTGTTGAGAAGATTATTCAGTATGGATTTGATACTCTCAAATTTCATTCTATCGAAGCGCATATTGATCCAACCAATGTTGGATCTGAGAAAATTCTTCAAAAATTTAATTTTGTAAAAGAAGCTTACTTTAAAGAAAACTATTTTTTTGCTGGACAGTTTTTAGATACGGCTGTTTATTCGTTGCTACAACATTCATAGGTTTAATAACTTCTAATTGAAAAATACTTCTCATAGTTCTTTACCAGAAAAAAGCGGATTACATCCACGTAACAAACATCGCTCTCGTTACGACTTTGAACAGTTAATTACTATTTGTCCTGATTTAAAACCATTTGTTTCAATTAATCAATTTAATATTGAAACCATTGATTTTACAAATCCATTGGCTGTTAAAACATTAAACCAAGCTTTATTAAAACAGTTTTATAAAATTGATATTTGGGATATTCCTCAAAACTATTTATGTCCGCCAATTCCAGGCAGAGCAGATTATATTCATAACATTGCTGATATTTTAGCATCGAGCAATGGTGGCATTATTCCAAAAGGAAAAAACGTAACTGTTTTAGATATTGGAGTAGGAGCAAATTGCATATATCCATTATTAGGTCATCAAGAATATGGTTGGAATTTTATTGGTTCAGACATTGATTCATTATCTATTAAAGTGGCTAATCAAATTGTAGAATCCAATTCCTTATCAAAATTTATAGAATGTAGACAACAATCTAATTCATCTTGTTTTTTTAAAGGTATTTTAAAACCTAACGAAATAATAGATATTACCATGTGTAATCCTCCGTTTCATTCATCAGCTGCCGAAGCAAAATCAGGTACTGAACGTAAATGGAAAAACTTAGGACATCAAAAAAATATAAAATCAAGTTTAAATTTTGGCGGACAATCAAATGAACTATGGTGTAAAGGTGGGGAACAAACTTTTATTACTAAAATGATCGAAGAAAGTGCTTCATTTGCATCAAGTTGTTTATGGTTTACTTCTTTAGTTTCTAAAAGCGAAAATTTGCCTGCCATTTATAATGCTTTAAAAAAAGTAAATGTTTTAGACGTTAAAACTATAACTATGTCTCAAGGCAGTAAAAGTAGCCGTTTAGTTGCTTGGACCTTTTTAACTGACACTCAGCACATTCAATGGAGTTTAAAACGCTGGAAAGCCTAATACACAAAAGGTATAATTTCTGTAATTAACAAATTGCTTTTGAATACTAAATCGAAAGCAACTTCAATGTTTTGACTTTTTTTATTAAGATTGTAGGTAGCACTAAATACCACTATCTTGAAGTCATTAAAATATATAATTCCTTTTTTAATTTTTTCTTCCTTTATTGTTGATTGCAATCAAACGGAAGGAGCCGATAAACCAAATTTTAAAACTCCAGAAAAACCAATCGTTCAATCTAAAATTGATTCCGTTAAATACAGAGCAGAAATATTTAGACTAGATACTTTATTTACCAAACTTTACAAAGCAAATGTATTTAATGGCAATGTTTTAATTGCAAAAGGTAAGGATATCATCTATCAAAAATCGTTTGGGTATGGTGTTAAAGAATCAAATAAGTTATTAAACGATTCCTCTATTTTTCAATTAGCTTCTGTATCAAAAGTAATTACTGGTGTAGCTACATTGCTTTTATATGAGCAAGGAAGATTAAACATTGATTCAAAAGTTTCTGATATCTTAACAGACTTTCCATACAAAAATGTTACAGTAAAACATTTATTATCGCATCGTTCTGGTTTACCTAATTATACCTATTTCTGTGGAGAATATTTAGGAGATACGGTTTGTAGATTAAGTAACCAACAAATGCTTGATATAATGATTAAACATCAACCCAAAGCCTATTTAAATCCAGGCTTACGATTTAATTATAGTAATACAAATTATGCGTTGTTAGCCTTAATCGTTGAAAAAATCGCGAAAAAGAGTTACTCAACTTTTTTAAAAGAAGATTTATTTACTCCACTTGGAATGACTCATAGTTATACCGCTTTAAATATTGATAGTACAAAAGAACATTTAACCTGTGGTTATACAAATAAATTTTGCTGTGTACCAAACGACAGATATGATGGAGTAGTTGGTGATAAAGGAGTTTATACAACTACTTATGATTTATTTTTGTTAAGTACCGCTTTGTACCAAAAAAGATTACTGGCACAAACAACTCAGCAATTAGCTTTTACACCTCATAGTAAAGAAATTAAAACTCATAATTATGGATTTGGATGGAGAATGAAAAACATGAATGATTCAACCAAGGAAGTATTCCATAATGGTTGGTGGCATGGCTACAGAACTTCGTTTCACCGCCGATTAAAAGATAGTTTAACTGTGATTGTTTTAAGTAATCGATTAAACAGCAGCGTATATGCTACTTGGCGTATTTATGCGGCTATTGACGGACCTCAGGCTTCTGGAATAAAACCAGAAACGGAAGAGGAATAATTATTATTGTCACATTGAGCGGAGTCGAAATGTAGACAATAATTTCAAAAAAAGATTAGTACCTTTACACCATCGTAAAAATTGCCAACATAGAATTAGGAGAATTTCCTTTATTACTTGCACCTATGGAAGATGTAAGTGATCCTCCATTTAGATATGTTTGTAAAAAATATGGCGCTGATTTAATGTATACTGAGTTTATTAGTAGCGAAGGTTTAATTAGAGATGCGATTAAAAGCCGTAAAAAATTAGACATTTTTGATTACGAAAAACCAATTGGAATTCAAATTTTTGGTGGCGACGAAGAAGCCATGGCAATGTCAGCCAAAATTGTAGACGCCACTCAGCCTGATTTATTAGATATTAATTTTGGTTGTCCTGTAAAGAAAGTAGTTTGCAAAGGAGCAGGAGCTGGTGTTTTAAAAGATGTAGATTTAATGGTTCGCTTAACAAAAGCGGTTGTTAAATCAACTAATTTACCTGTGACTGTTAAAACACGTTTGGGTTGGGATGATAGCATGATTAACATTATGGAGGTCGCTGAACGCTTACAAGATGTTGGTATTAAAGCGTTAACCGTACATGGCCGAACACGTGCTCAAATGTATAAAGGCCATTCAAATTGGGAACCAATAGCTGCCGTAAAAAATAATCCTCGTATGCATATTCCTATTTTTGGAAATGGAGATATTGATTCACCTGAAAAAGCAGTAGAATATAAAAACAAATATGGCTTAGATGGTATTATGATTGGAAGAGCTAGTATTGGTTATCCTTGGATATTTAATGAGATTAAACATTTCATGAAAACCGGAGAACATTTACCAAAACCAACTCTTGAAAATAGAGTAGAAGTGGCTTTAGCTCATTTTGATAAATCCATCGAATGGAAAGGCCCTAAATTAGGTGTATTAGAAATGCGCCCGCATTACACTAACTATTTCAGGGGAATTAGCCATTTTAAAGACACTCGAATGAAACTGGTAACCACCGATCATATCGAAGAAATCAGAGAGATATTATTATCTATTCCTGAAAAGTATAAGGAATTGATCTAATTTTCAGTCATTATTTTTAGCCACTAATCTTCTCTTTTCTCGCATTTATATAATTTCAAAATCATTTAATTGATATATCAATTAAATTTGAATTAAATAAGAGATTATGGAAAAAATTGATTCAGTCCTTTTTTATTATATCGAGAAAGCTATTAAATCCTACAGGCAATTTGCACAAAAGGAATTGAAAAATGCAGGTTTATCAATTACAGTTGATCAATGGTTGACTTTAAACTGCTTGAATGAAAATCCACAAATCACTCAAAAAGAACTAGCCGAAGTTGTATTTAAAGATTCAGCATCCATCACACGAATTATTGAATTGTTGGTTAAAGCAAAATATATAAAACGCAACCTTAATAAAGATGATAGAAGAAAATCTAATTTAACTATAACGGACTTAGGTTTACAAACGATTGAAGCAGCTTCTGTTGTTGTAGAAAAATATAGGAATCAAGCCTTGAAAGGAATTGGAATTGCCAAAGAAGAACATGTGACAAAGGTGATGAAAACAATCATTAAGAATTGTGAATAAAATAGGAGGTGCAGATAATATTAAACAACGCCCTGATGTTTATTGAAAAAAGTTAACTGTTTTTTCTGACAATTATCATCAGTTTTAATTTTGGTTCTGCACCTTCCTAATATTATTTATTGATTCAAACATCAATCATATTTAACTATGACATATGTTACTATTTAAATAACAGTTACTCTATAATTTTGTTTTCATAAAACCTTTAAACTATTAACTTATGAAAACAAAAATCTTTATTGCAGTGTTCGCATTATTTGCCTCACTAGTATCTTGTAAAAAAGCTGAAAAAGGTGATATGGGACCTGCCGGCGCAAACGGAACAAACGGAACAAATGGGAATGCCAATGTGAAAATGTATTATTACGGAAAAGATTCTATAGAGGTTGCTAATCCAACGATTGGTATATCTCTTGCAATGTACCCAGAAATTACAACAAATTTATTAGATTCAAGTGCTGTACTTGTTTATCATCAGGTATTAGGGAATTGGTATTCTTCTCCAGGATTAGGATATGCTGGTACTTATCAAGTTAGAATATTTACATACAATCCATCAAAAAACTTATATTTAGTAGCTCAAAATCCAGATGGAACATCTTATACAGGTATAAAATATATAGTTTCTCAAACTAAAATTGTAATTATTCCATCTTCAGATTATAAAGGATCTAGAAAGAAACCTGTAGATTTTAATGATTACAAGGCAACCATGAAATATTACGGATTACCATTAGATTAATTTCTGAATTATATTCAATAAAAAAGAGGGCTAAATATTAGCCCGCTTTTTTATTATTCATATTATTGGTTTAGTTTAAAACAGCTAATTGCTCTTCTAAGGTTTTAATTTTAGATAATGCATCACTTTCTTTTTTACGTTCACTTGCAATAATTTCAGGCTTCGCATTCGCTACAAATTTCTCATTCGATAATTTAATCTGAACCGATTTCAAGAAGCCTTTGTTATATTCTAATTCTTTTGTTAAACGCTCAATTTCATCTTCCTTATTTAAGTTCATTGCTAAAGGAATATAAAACTCAGTAGTTTTAATTTGAAATGAGAAGGCGCCTTCTACTTTTTCTTTAGTATATGAAAAAGCTGATAAGTTTGCTAGCTTAATAATGGTACTATCAAAGTAAGAGCGAGTCGCTTCCGATTTTTCAATCACTTCTAATTTTTCTTTAGGAGATAATTGTTTTTGCGCACGAACATTTCGTACCATGGCAACAAGCTCTTTACTTACTTCAAACTCTGCTAATTGTATTTTATCTAAATCAGATTTAACAGTTGGCCATTCAGCAACAATGATACAATCTTTTGCATCGCGCTCCTTTATCAAATGCCAAATTTCTTCTGTAATAAATGGCATCCAAGGATGCATGATTTTTAATAAAGATTCTAAGTAACCAATCGTTGCGTCATAAGTTGCTTTATCAATTGGTTGTGCTTTACCATCAATAAAATCGGGTTTAATAGCTTCTAAATACCAAGCACAGAAATCGTCCCACACTAATTTATAAGTTGTCATTAAAGCATCGCTCATTCTATATTTAGAATAATGATCATTAATAATTTCTAATTGCTCTGATAATTTATTATCGAACCAAGTAATCGCTGCTTTTTGCGCATCACTTTGAATGGTGGCTGAGCCTGTCGAAGCCACTTCAAATCCGGCAATTAAACGAAATGCATTCCAAACTTTATTTGCAAAATTACGTCCTTGCTCACAGTAACTTTCGTCAAACATTAAATCGTTACCAGCAGGCGAACACAATAACATTCCCACACGTACACCGTCAGCACCGTATTTTTCAATTAAGTCTAATGGGTCAGGAGAATTACCTAAACTCTTACTCATTTTACGACCTAATTTATCTCTTACGATACCTGTTAAGTAAACATTAGTAAATGGTTTTTCTTGCATCCATTCGTAACCAGCAATTGCCATACGTGCAACCCAAAAGAATAAGATTTCTGGAGCCGTTACTAAATCGTTAGTAGGGTAGTAGTAGTTTAAATCAGCATTCGCGTTTGCTTTTCCATTTCTAATAACTGCTGGGTCAAATACCGTAATTGGCCATAACCAAGAGGAGAACCATGTATCTAATACATCTTCGTCTTGTTTTATATCATTTACATTTAAAGAAGCATTTTTTGCTTTTAATAATTCTACGGCTTCTTCTTTTGTTTTACAAATCACTGTATTTCCTTGTCCATCATACCAAGCTGGGATACGTTGTCCCCACCATAACTGACGGCTAATGCACCAATCGTGTACATTTTCCATCCAGTGTTTGTAGGTATTAATGAATTTTTCCGGTATTAATTTAATCTCTCCATTCACCACATTTTCTAAAGCTGGCTTACTTACGTTTTCCATCTTTAAAAACCACTGCATACTTAAACGTGGTTCAATAACTGCATTTGTACGCTCACTGTATCCAACTTTGTTTTTAATGTCTTCTATTTTTACAACTAAACCTTTCTCTTCTAAATCTTTTATGATTTGTTTACGACAAGCAAAACGATCTAATCCAACATAAGCACCAGCCGCTTCCGAAATAGTTCCATTAGGATTTAAAACATCAATAGTTTGTAATTTATGTTTTTGTCCTAAGTTAAAGTCATTGATATCATGAGCTGGTGTTACTTTTAATGTACCAGTACCAAATTCTTTATCAACATATTCATCAAAAATAATTGGAACCACACGATTCACAATAGGAACAATGACTTGTTTTCCTTTTAAATGCGTATAGCGTTCGTCAGTTGGATTTACACAAACTGCCGTATCGCCCATAATGGTTTCCGGACGAGTAGTAGCTACAGTCATAAACTCATTAGAGTCTTGTATTTGATATTTAACGTAAACTAATTTGCTTTGCGCTTCTTTATGAATAACTTCTTCATCACTCACTGCAGTTAATCCTTGCGGATCCCAGTTTACCATACGCACACCACGATAAATATGTCCTTTATTATATAAATCAATAAACACATCTATTACCGCTTCGCTCATTGGTTCATCCATAGTAAAGCGAGTTCTATCCCAATCGCAGCTTGCACCAAGCTTTTTCAATTGTTCTAAAATAATTCCACCATATTTTTCTTTCCAGCCCCAGGCATGTTTCAAGAAATCTTCGCGGCTTAAATCAGCTTTGTTTATTCCTTGTTCCTTTAGTAAAGCCACTACTTTAGCTTCAGTTGCAATACTAGCATGGTCTGTTCCTGGCACCCAACATGCATTGAATCCAAGCATACGAGCACGACGAATCAATACATCTTGAATAGTATTATTTAACATGTGTCCCATGTGTAATACCCCAGTTACGTTTGGTGGAGGAATAACAATGGTGTAAGGAGTTCTGTGATCAGGAGTCGATTTAAAGAATTTATTATCTAACCAGTACTGGTACCAAGTTTGTTCTGCCTGAGCAGAATTATATGTTTTAGCGATTTCCATCTATAGTATTAAAAATTTTGTTAAATTTCGCAAAAATAATCATACTAAACCATATGCATACTATCTTTATGGCACGATATTGGAATTATTTTTAAATCGTAAAATAAAAACAAACTATAACAATGAAAAAATTAATTTATACCCTAGGATTTGTAGCTTCTTTAAGCTTTGTATCATTTGCTCAAGAACATAGTGCTAACGATGGTCATAACCACGGAGCAGCAACAACAGCTACTACAGCTCCTGTTAGTAAAGCGGAAATTAAATTTGAAAAAATGGTCCACGATTACGGCGAAATTAAACAAGGCGATAATGGTGAGTGTGTTTTTAAATTCAAAAACGTAGGTAAAGAGCCTTTAATTATCACAATGTGCCAAGGTTCTTGTGGTTGTACAGTTCCTCAATGTCCAAAAGACCCAATTTTACCTGGTAAGTCTGGAGAAATTAAAGTAAAATACGATTCAAACAGAATCGGGCCTATTAGTAAATCAGTATCTGTTCAATCAAACTCTAAAACAGGAACTCAAACATTACAAATTAAAGGTAATATTTCGGCAAAACCAGTAGAAGAGGCTTTTCCAACAAATCAACCTTCTCAAGGTGCACCATTAGAAAAAAAATAATCAAATTTAAAATAGACATAACATGAAAAAATTATTCGCAGCAGTAGCATTATTCTTTGGTTTAGCAGCAAATGCTCAAGAAGGCGGTTCAGTGGTTCCGAGTATCGATCCAAATGCTCCAGAAATGAAATTTGAAACAGAAGTAGTAGACTTCGGTACGGTTAAATTTGACGCTAATGGCGTTCGTGAGTTTAAAATCAAAAACACAGGAAAATCTCCTTTAACAATTTCAAATGTTCAAGGACAATGTGGTTGTACAGCTACAACTATTGATGGTAAACCAGGTTGGCCTCAAGAACCAATTTTACCAGGAAAATCTGCTAGTATTAAAGTAAAATACGATACAAAACGTCCTGGACCATTTGAAAAAAATGTAACTATTACTTCAAATGCAAAAGAGCCTAGCAAAGTAGTTAAAATTAAAGGTGTAGTTGAAGCTGCTCCTGCAACTCCAGCAGCTCCGGTTGATGCAAAATAATTTAAATATATCAGTGAAAAGCCCTTCTATTTTTAGAGGGGCTTTTTGTTTATTCCTAGTTTTTATCGGCTTCTCTGCTTTTTCTCAACCCCAATTAAAATTTAAAGACCTAAAAAAGAACTTTGGATTTGTGAAAAAAGGAGAGATTGTAATCATAGAATTTGAATTTGTTAATTCTGGTAACCAACCAGCTATCATTACAGAAGTTAAAGCAGAATGTTCTTGTACTACAGTTGAATTTCCAAAACAACCTATTGCTCCAGGTCAATCAGAAAAAATAGTGGTAAAGTTTGACACAAAATCTGTTTACGATAGGCAAGATAGAATTGTAGAAATTGTATCAAATGCAAAAACACCTTCTCAAAAAATTAGATTTAAGGGTGTGGTTTTAAATAAATAAACCTAGCTAAGATTAAAAATATTATATTTAATTTCAATTTAAATATAGTTTTAGCATCAAATCTATCTATCATATTTTCATCTTTTTACTTATAAGTTTTGTTTTAAAAGCTCAACTCATACAGCCTTTTTCTGAAAACAAAAAATGGGGCTATAAAATTGGAGAGAAAGTTATTATTGTTCCTGAATATGATACAGCTTATTCATTCGATAAAACAAATCAAATTGCATTAGTTTCAAATAAAAATGAATTTAATAAAGAGGTAAATCCATTAACTGGAGAAGAAGAAATTGTATTTGATTACTTTTTTATTGACTCTAAGAATAATAAAGTAAAGCTATTAGTTGAGAATTTTCCTGATAGTATGTTTACTTTTGAAAATCAACAGGAATTGCAATTTAATTATCAAGACTCTTCAAACTACTTTAAAATATTATTTCAAAATAAATTGTATTTAGTTTCCAAAAAAGGCAAGCAAATATCTAGTGGATTTGATAATATATCTGAATCAAAAGCTAAAGGATATTTTGAAACTGAGAAATATGCTGAATTTAATAAAGAAATCATCAGAACTAAAGGATTAGTAGATTCTACAGGTTTAGAGGTCATAAAATGCAAATACCATACAGTAGCAATAAATACTGAAGATAGTACCATATATTGTTGCAGCGCAGTTTACAATAGTAAATCAAATGATGATGTGTATAATTATAAAGGTAAATTAATCTATTCAAACAAAAATCATATTGAATTTTCCTCTAAAACAATTCATGTTTTAAAACGCTATGAGCCAAACGAATCTTTTGTTATTGAAAATTCAGTAACTAATAATAGCTATGATATGGATGGAAATCTATTTGTTTATTTAAAAAAAAATAAAGCTTTAGTTATTAATAAAGACAATTGGTTTATAATTGATATCTTAACTAAAAAACGTCAAAAAATAGATAAAGATGAGTACTTTCAAAATCTTTATCGAATGATTGAATATTAATGAAAACAATAACACTTAACATATCTGATTTATCACTTCATCAGCAAACCGCTAAAGAATTAATAGAGTTTGCTCAAGGCGAAAAAGTATTTTTGTTTGATGCGCCCATGGGAGCAGGAAAAACTACTTTTATTAAATCGTTATGTCATTATTTAGGAGTAACTGATACTATGAGTAGTCCCACTTACTCTATTGTAAATGAGTATGATACAAATACTAAAACTAAAATTTATCATTTTGATTTATATAGATTAAAATCATCAGATGAGTTATTTGAAATTGGCTTTGAAGACTATTTAAGTTCTGACAATTATCTATTTATTGAATGGCCCGAACTTGCCATTCCTTTTTTGGATTCTTTCCTGAGAATTATCATTAATACCGAAAACAATAATCGCTATCTTCGCGCCGAAATTATTAAAAACTCATAATGAAATCTTTTTTTATTATCATATTATCTTTTTTTTCTCTTCTAGCATTTTCGCAGACAGAAACAGTAACTACTAATACAGATACTCCTGCGCCTAAATTGACGTTTGGGCAAAAATTAAAAAAAGGAGATTTTTATTTTTTATGGGGATATACCAGAGCATGGTATAGCAAAAGTGATATTCATTTTGAAGATCGTTCAAATACGTATTACCCTGCAACGGGGAAATACCATAATTATGATTTTACTATTTATGATGCAGAAGCAAGCGATAGACCTGATTTTAATGAAATAAAAGATGTGGTTAATATTACCATCCCACAATTTGTAGCGAGAGTAGGGTATTACTTTAATAATAAAAAAGATTTTGGTGTAGAAATTAATTACGACCATACGAAATACGTTGTTAATGATTATCAAAAAGTAAGAATTAAAGGGACAATAAATGGTACTTATGTTGACCAAGACACGATTCTTGACCCAAAAACCTTATTACATTTTGAACATACAGATGGCGCAAATTTTTGGATGTTTAATTTTATTAAACGTTGGAATTTATACAAACCCTCGAAATTATTTAATGTAGGATATGTTGTAAAACCAGGAGCTGGATTTGTTTATCCAAGAACAGATGTGACGATGTTTGGAACTAGATTAAACAATAAATGGCACATGGCAGGTTGGATTGTAGGTTTAGAAACTGGATTTAGAGTTGAATTCTTAAAATATGGTGTATTTGAGTTTGTAGCAAAAGGTTCTTATGCGGATTACACCAATGTATTAGTATTAGGAAAAGGGAACGGGAAAGCTAATCACCATTTTTATACTGGACAATTAACTGCAACGATTGGAGCTAGTTTTTAAACTAAAAACCAATTTTAGCTTTATTCTCTTCGAAACTGTTTTTTAAGCCAAGCATCTTAATTGCTGTAACAGCAGCTTCATCACCTTTATTACCGTGTTTTCCACCAGTTCTATCCTCTGCTTGTTCTTGAGTATTGACTGTTAAAACACCAAATATAAAGGGCATATTAAATTTGATATTTAAATTAGTAATTCCTTTTGCCACAGCATCGCAAATAAAATCAAAATGCTTAGTATCACCTTGGATTACACAACCAATACAAATCACAGCATCCACTTGACTTAATTCGGCCATATATTGAGCGCCTAAGGTTAATTCAAAAGCACCTGGAACTGTTTTAGTTGTAATATTTTCTGGCTTAGCTCCATGTTTAATTAATGTATCATAAGCCCCCTGCATTAATGCATGAGTTGTTTTATGATTCCATTCGGCCCAAACAATTCCAAATTTCATTTCGGATGCGTTTGGTATTTCTGTTCCTTCGAATGTAGAAAGGTTTTTTAATTCGCTAGCCATTGTAATATTATTTGAAACAAAAAAAGGTGAATACCATTCACCTTTTTAATTATTTAGTTTTTAAAAATTATTGGATATTTCCTAAAGCTTTAACTCTTGCAATGTATTTATCAACTTCACGAGCCTCTGTGCTTTTTGAGTATTCATTTTTTAAACGCTCATAGGTTGCTAAAGCCTCCGTGTAATTAGCTTTTTGCTCATAAGCAAACGCTGCTTTCTTTAAGTATAAAGGTGTAGTAAATGAATTAGTTGACTTTTCTGCAGCTTTTAAATAAAATTTAATTGCCTCATCAACATTATTTAATTCCATATTAGCATCTCCAATTGCACCAACGGCAACAGGCGCTAACATTTCATCGTGCCCATCAAATTTCTCTAAGTATTCGATTGCTTCTGCAAATTTACCAGTACGTAATAAACAAATACCAGCATAATAATTAGCTAATTTACCAGTTTTAGTACCACTGTAATTTTCTGCGATATCTTTAAAACCCATCATTGTTTTAGGACCATCAGCAGTTTGAACATTTAAACCACCATTTAAAGCCACTAAAAAACTATCTTTTTCAAAATAGGTTTGAGCAAAAAACGCTTCGTTATTTGCTTCCTTTTGTTGACCTGGTAAATAGTAAAATTTATAGAAACTGAAGATAGCAACGATAGCTAAAATAGCACCACCACCATAAGTTATAGCCTTTTTGTTTTTCTCGTAAAAGAATTCTAAACCTCCTAAATCTAACTGTTTTCCAGCTGATTTTTTACTAGATGATGATTCTGATTCGATATTACTTTCTACTTGTTCTATTTGCTCTAATTCTTCAGACATAATACATTTAAAATTTTGAGTTGCGAAGATAAATAAAAATATCTACTATTAAAAAGAAAAAAGCAGGGTTTTTAACGTTAAAAAGTTAATTAATCCTCGGTTACAGCGATATCTTTCTCTAAATTTTCTTTATTCCTGATAGAAATAGAGAGCCCTCCTTGAACTTTATAAGGATAAGCTATATCCATATCTCTACCCATAGCAAAAATATAGTAAGTTCCTTGATAAAAAGGGATTGAATAGTTTCCGCTAGCATCAGCTTCAACATACGTATCATAAGAGTTATAATTATCTCCTGGAAACTCTGAGGTGTTAAATTTAACGTAAACATAGGCATTAGCAATAGCCTTCCCATGATGAACAACCTTGCCTTTTAAAGTTGCAGTTCCGCCAGTTCTGTTTTGGGTACAAGAAACAACTGCTAAAGCTAAAATAGACACTAAAAAAAGTTTAAATAAGCTTTTCATTTTTTACTATTAATGAATTTCAGAATAACGTGGGTCTGTTAAAAATTTAGTGTCAGTAAGCGTTTTCAGAAAAGCAATAAGGTCGCTTTTATCTTGAGCTGACAAACTAATACCACCAACTAATAATGGGTCTAAAGTAGAGCTAGAAACAATACCTGAAACATAATGATTTAGACATTGATCTAACGTATAAAAACGACCATCGTGCATATATGGTGCTGTTTTTTCGATATTACGTAATGAAGGTGTTTTAAATTTATATCTATCCGAAGGATTTCCTGTAATATGAGCTCTTCCGCTATCAGCATAAGCCACCAAACCATTATTTCGGTAATCATAATCGCTAAATAAAGGTTCTTTGTGACATGAAGAGCACCTTTGAACAAACAAGGTATATCCAGATTGTTCTTGAGCCGTAAAACTCTCATCTCCAGATTTTACTTTATCGTATTTACTATTATATGAATACATAGTACCCATAAACTGTGCTATTGCCTTAAAAATACGTTGAGTGTTTACCATATCATCGCCATAGGCTTTGGTAAATAATTGCTTATACTTTCCGCTGGCAGATAATTTAGCAACAACATTTGTCATTGTTTCATTCATTTCTACAGGATTAGTAATAGGTCCCAAAGGCATGACTTCAATATGATTGATACCACCATCGTGCATAAAAGCCGGTAACCAATTTACATTTTGAATAGCAGGTGTATTTCTGGTTCCCAATAATCCATTAACACCATGACTTATGTCGTGTCCTACATTAGCAAACGCAGCAAACTGCTGGTGGCAAGAACCGCAAGAAATAGTATTATCTGAAGATAATATTGGATCGTAAAATAAAAATCGCCCTAAAGTAAACCCATCAGCTGTTAGGGGATTACTGCTAAAATTATATATCGGAGTAGGCCACCCCTCGGGTACTACTTCTTTAATTTCATCCTCGGTAATTATGGGTTTTATCTCTGGATCAACCGAACAAGAAAACGCAATGAATGAAATAAATAATATGGAAAGTGTTTTTTTCATTTTAATTTACCACAGAAACAACCGAAAACATATTAGCGTAATTGTCTGCCATATCTTTAGATTCTTGAACAATGCTTGTAATAAAATAAGACGTACTAAAATTTGAAAAATTTGGCTGTACAAACCATTGATATAAATCTGCTTTTAAATTTAAGATAGGAATGTGGTTTTTAGTAACATCTGCTGTATTTGGAAATACTAAGGACACATTTCTGATTCCTGAAAATTTCCCTGAAAAACCACCAATGTGATACACTATTTTTTTTGTTGGTTCGGGAGATTGAGGAGAATGTCCTTCCATTTTTGCCATGATATATCCTGAATTCCATGTCCAAAACATATCATTTAGAGGGTCAAGGGCGCCTGTTTGAGAACCAGATACGTTTCTAGTAGAATCAACACCAATGGTGAAATTGATAGATGAAAAATGATTAGACGGCACTTTTTTAATCATTAAGTGCAATGAATTTGGCTGAGAATGGTCAACTAAATAATAGCTTTCCACTTCTGTATAAGTATATCCTGAAGCGGTCACTAATTGCACATTACTGATATAATATTTTAAAATGTCTACTGAAAAAGTATCGTTTGCCGAACTTACATAAGTAGAGGTATGTAAACTTAATGGTGCGCCATTAACAACATTTTCAATATGAATTTCTAAAAAACCAGTGGTATCAATGACATCGGGCATTGGTAATTCCTTTGGCGGAATAACTTCATCTTTTTTACAAGAAATTATAGAAACCGAAATAACTAGAAGAAGAAATATTTTTTTCATGGATAAAATGCTTACCCAAATATACCACAAAAACAGAATTTTTCACAAACAATTTAATCTCAATCTTCTATTCCTAAAAGATTATTCTACAAACCAGCCAATTAATCGGCGACGTAATTTACTACTATAGGTTTGGGTTTGATAATCGGTATAATTATTAGTAGCGTTAATACATTTAGCAAATTGTTTCACTCTGTATTTCACTTCTTCGCTCAATAAATCAAATAATTCAAAAGCTTCATCAAAATCAGCGGCATTATCCTTAATTCGTCCAAAATGATCATCTAAAGATTGGTCTAAAACCGTTTGAGGTTTTAATCCTTTACGTAAACATTGTAAATAGCGTTCACGAACTACAAATGCCTCGGCTGATGAATTTAAAAAACGAGCTTTAATGTCATCTGGTAATTCGTAATCGTTTTCTAATTCATAATCCCATTCATCTTTATAACGTTGCTCTAAATATAAATGAGGAGCTACAAACACGTGTTTCCAATCAATAGGGAATTGCCATAAATTAAAACGACGTGAGTTATTTCCTAAATCAACAATATTAAATTTCTTTTTATTAGGCAATATACGAGAACCACGACCTATCATTTGATGATATAAAGTCAATGATTTTGTTGCACGGTTTAAGATGATGGTTTCAACCTCTGGTTCATCAAATCCTGTAGTTAAAATACTTACCGAACTTAAAATACCATCTTTAGTATTTCTAAACCAGTCTAAGGTTTCAGCTCTATCTCTATCGCTAAATGTACTATCCAAATATTTAATAGGGTAGCCTTTAGCTTTAAACATATTGTAAACCGCTATACTTGTTAAGATACCTGCATTAAAAATAAGAGTTTTAGTTCCTTTTCCAATTTCTTCGTAAGCATCTAACAACTTGCCTTGCATCATGGCTTGAGTATACAATATCTCATGAGAGCCTGTTGTAAACTCACCATTATTCCCAACACGTAACGAACTTAAATTAACATCATTAGAGTAGGTAACCCCTTCAGCTAAAAAACCTTTTTCAATTAAGGAAGGAATGCTTTCTCCAACTAAAATTTCTTTATAGGTTTGATAAAGCGGTAATTTTTTATTACTACTTAAAGGAGTTGCTGTAACACCTAAAATATTAACGTTTTCGAAATAGTGGAATATTTTTCGGAACGAATTGTAGTGAGCCTCATCCACAATCACTAATCCAATATCTTCTAAAAATTGTTCGTCTTCTTGTAAACGATTATTTAATGTTTCAACTAAAGCTGTAAAACTTTGAAATTCGGTTTGTTGTGTTAAGGTTTTAACTTCGGAATTGATGACTTTATTTTTAATTCCAATGCTTGCTAATACATCCGAGGTTTGCTTACTTAATTCAATACGGTGTGTTAAAATTAAAACCTTACGATTAAAATGATTGATGTATCGTTTGGCTATTTCCGAGAAGATAATCGTTTTTCCTCCACCTGTTGGCAATTGAAATAATATATTCTCATTAGGCTTAGCATCTTTAAGCTTATTGAAAATAGTATTAACAGCCTCTTCTTGGTAGGGGTATAATTGACGAGTAGATATTGTTTCTTCGGCTTCCAACGTTCAAAAAAATTAGCCTATAAACATAGGATTTTTTTTGATAAAGAGGGGAAAAAGATGGAAATATTAAATAACTAGTTATTGACAATTAAATTAAACTATCTAATAATAGTCACATTGCCTTTATATTGCTTATCAACTCCATCATTAAAAATGTAGAAGTAAGTGCCTGTGGGTAACGTGTTTCCTAAATAAGTACCATTCCAAGTATTATCATAATTGGTGGCACTATAAATTTGCTTACCGTAACGGTTATAAATTTTCAAACTATTGTCGGGATATTTACCCAAATTACCGATGTAAAAATAATCATTCTCTCCATCGCCGTTTGGAGTAAAGGTGTTATAAAAAAACAATTCGGTTCCTGGTCTCACAGTAACAGTTACTACATCTGTATTAGAACAACCATGTTGATCATCAACCGTAAATGTATAAGTCGTAGTTGTGGTAGGCCAAACATCTGGATTAGTCGTATTTTGGTATTTAATATTATAATCAGGTTGCCACCAAAACACTGTACCACTTGTGGCGCCAATTAATGTAATGGTTTGACCTTCATCAATGGTTGTATCAGGAGAGGCATCAATGGATGGAGCAGGAAAAGCATAAACTGTAACTTGTGATATTTTATTAGGGCATAAGCCATCTGATACAGTTAATGTATAAACTGTGGTTACGGATGGCGAAGCAAAGGGACGAGCATCTGCTGCATTATTTAAACTACTTGTTGGAACCCAACTAAAATTATGAAATGCATTATTGTTATTAGTAGCGCCTATTTGCACATTGGCTTCTTGACCAAAACAATAGCCCGTATCAATGCCTGCATTAAACGTATGAATTTTATCTAAATTAATATACATGGTATTCGACACTATCGTTGTATCAAAATCTGTTACCGTTAAAGTGTAAGTTATATCTGATGTAATATTAGTAACTGTAGGATTAGCCACTGTTGTTGAACTTAAATAAGTACTTGGCTGCCATAAATATTTGTAAGGAGGCGTACCACCTGTTGCGCTAGGCGAACCACCAATAACAACAGTGCCATTTAAACAACCAATTAAATCAGGACCAGCATTTGCTACTAACTGAGAATATCCTTGATTGTAAAAACCAATGAAACAGATGATATATAAAATTACCTTTTGCACTTTTACAAATGTAAAAAAAGAAATGTAAAATGTGGCATTTAGATTGGCTTTTTGAGGTAAAGAGGCGTGTTAATTGATGTTTAATCAGACAAACAAAATTTTTACCAAATGGCAAAATTATTATAAATCATGGCCTTTCCCCATTTCTCTTTCCCAAAATCTTTTTCGAGTTGAGCTTTTAATTCTGCTGCTTTATAAATTTTTTGTTTTGATTTCTTTTGTAGGAGTGTGGTTTGTTCGGGTTTTACCACTTCCACACTTTTTGCAAAGTAAATCACGCCTCCATCTTCTGTAGCTAAACCTAAAATAGCGCCAGGTAAACCAACAAAACTTTCGGGACCAATGGATGAATTTACTTCTGAACAAAACCATGCATAAATTCTTGTACTGTCATTGGCTTGCCAAATAGCTTTCCGACATTGATAACCACAAATATTTCGTTTGCTTTCAGTTATTTTCCATTTAAATGTTCGAATGGAATCTGCTACTAAAAATGTTTCACCCCATATCTTTTTTTCGGTTAAGCGCTTGTTGGATAAATGATTTTGGTAAACCACATTTTTTGTAGTTGCCCAACTCATACGTTCCACTAAATCACTTTCCTGAGGTTTAAAAACAGATAAGGAATCATCAAAGTATAATTCAAACACATCTACTTTGTTTTTATCTTCTTCTCTCAACCATTCTTTTACATCTCCATTATTTTTAAATTTCTTGTAGAGATTGGTTTTACGCTCGTAAGTAATTTTACCATACGTAATTTGAGATAAGGCCACTTGAGTTGTCATCCATAAACAAACAAAAGCAATTATGTATTTATTAAAATTCATCTTCCTCCTTTGTTTTATTACTGTTAAACTTAATGGTAGCCTTTAATAAGAAGTATCTTGATATGATATTTGTTTTAATATCTGTAATCACGTTACTACTGATATCTCTATCTACACTAATGTTTTGATTTAAAATATCATACGCATAAACTCCTAAAATAAAGTTCTCTTTTTTAAAGAATGTTTTTGAAAAAGATGCATTCCATACTAAGTAGTTAATATTGTAACCATTGCTTCGTTTGCTATTAATGGTGTAATTAGCATCACTTTCTAGCAAGAAATTTTTAGGCAACTTAGCGCTAACATTACCTGATAAGCCTTGAGAAGAGTAGGGTGTATTGCTTTTATTATTTAAAGAAGAAAAAGCTGAATTATAAGAATAGTAACCTGAAACCCCCGCACTAAATTTCTCTAAATTTAATCTTATGTCCATTGATATACTACTTCTGATATCTTCGGTTTTATTTTCTAATCCATTAATCATGGATTTATTTTCGGCATAAGACGCCCAAAGATTTGGCCCAATTTCTAATTTTTTAGAGAAGAAAGGCATACTCGTTCCAAGATATCCATTAAAATTAAAATTGCCATTTACATTAATAGCTTGCGACACCGTCCTACCAATACTATCGTAAGAAGTGGCTGTAGCAATATCATTATTAATATAATTATACGTTAAACCCATCCAAGTATATTTTCCACTAATTGATTTCCATGAATTGAAATTTAAATTAATGCTATGCATAAATGTAGGCAACAAACTAGGGTTACCAATATTTATAAAGTTAGGATTTGAATTATCTCTAACGGGTTGTAATTGACTAATAGTTGGGTTTTGAGAGCCTGTCGTGTATTTTATATCTAAGGCTTTATTGTCAGAAAACTTATATCGTATGGTTGAGAATGGCAATATGTTATTAAAGTTTTGTGTAATGTGTTGGTTTTTGAAAATGTTGTTATTATTTACAAATACGTTACGCGCTTTTGTTCCTATGGTAAAACGCATTTTCTTTACTTCATATATAAACTTTAAACCAGCACGATTAATTTGTTTTACGTTTATAAAATTATTGGTAACCGTTGAATCCAATTCAGTGTATTCGCCTAAAATATTATTAAGTGCTTTTTTATCTTGCTTACTGTTATAATGCATAAAATCGTAAGACACTTCAATTTTTATTTTTTTGGTAATAGGTTCGGTATAAGAAATCCCAGCTATATGACTTTGATTCACATTTAATCCTGATTTCTTTTGATTAATAGAGGTTAAAAAATCAACGGAGTCGGCATAAGAATAATTATCTGTTTTTAAAATGCCATCCGTATTAGTTTCTGAAAAAGAATTACTATAAGATACATTTAGTAAGCGATCTTTCTTTTTGAAACGTTTAATTAATTTTAAATTGTTAGAGATATCATAACCCGAACTTTTATTTGAATTGCTAATAGATGTATTTCTGGTTTTTATATTATCGCTACTTAAAAAATCTGTTTCATCTTTACTAGAAGAGTTGCTTCCTAATAATTTAATTTTTGAATTCAAATACAAATCAGTTAGAGAATCGATGCGCTGCTCAAGCCCTAAATTAAAAGCGTGCGCTTCATTTTTTTGAATACTTTCTACTAAATTGTCGGAAGTATAACTTGTATCGGTTAAGAAATACTGAGCTTTTTTAGTGGTTTTTGAATTGACCATACTATTATTGTATGAGTAGTTAAAATTAAGCTTAGTATTTTTCGACAACTTATCGGTGTAGTAAAATCCTGTTTTTAAATTTTGAGGAATACCTTGTGGCTGAGAGTTTGAAATGGACATTGACCAGCCTCCATCTTCATTTTCCTGTCTATCAAATTCATTATTTAAGCCATACTTATATACATCGTCCCAACCAAAACTAGAGTTAGGGGTATTACTTGCTAAACCAAAGACTGAGATTTTTAATTTCTTTTTAAAATAATTTCCTAAGGCTTCACCTTCATAAAACTTCTGAAAATCGCTAGCGCCTGATACTTTACCAAAGTATCCTTTTTTAGCTTCGTCTTTTAATTTAAGATTTAATATTTTCTGAGTTTCTTCGCCAGTACTTGAATTGGCAACATCATCACTTTTCTTTTCATATACCTGAACAGATTCAATTGAATTGGCATTTAAGTTACGAGTTGCTACGGTTGGATCGCCTCCAAAAAACTCATCACCATCCACTAATACTTTATCAACGGCTTTTCCTTGTGAGGTAATTTTACCATCCTTATCCACTTTAAGCCCTGGTAGTTTTTTTAATAAATCTTCTACGGTGGCGTTTGCTTTGGTTTTAAACGAATCAGCTGTATATATTAAAGTATCACCTTTATAATAAATAGGATCTTTAAATGCAAAAATAGTGACTTCATCTAAAGATACATTTTTAGGTTGGAGGATAATTTTCCCAAAATCATATTCTAAATTTTTTTTATCTCCAAAAACAAAGTAGCCCATATCGGCAAACTTTGGATGCGAAATAACCACCTGATAGGTATCGATAGGCAAGGGCTTTAATTTAAAAATCCCCTCGTTATTAGTTCTGGTAAAATCTACTAGGGTAGAATCCATTAATTTAATCGCCATAACGATGGCATTTGATAATGGACCTTTAGCGGTGGTATCCTGAACGTTTCCTGAAATACTCAACTTTTGAGAGAAAGAAGAGATAGAGCTTAGTAATAAAAAATAGAGTAGGTATCTCTTCATAAAGTTTTGCTTAAAGCGAAAATAATGAAGATTATAACGTGGGTTTAAAAAAAGGATACAAAAAACGTTAAAGAAAAAGTAGTAAAGTCACTTCGAGTGATTTTTTGTTGCCTCTTTCAAAAAATTGTATCGAGAAGTGTGTCATAATTGTTCTCGATACAGCGCAAAAAAAGCGCTTACTCGAACTGACAAAATCTCACTATTTTTTCTCAACGTCACACCTTTAAATCCTTCACGCCTGCCTGATGGCAGAAAAGGTTAAATGCTCTGCATCTTAATCGCTAAATCAACCAATCTAGTACTGTAACCAAATTCGTTATCATACCAACCAATGATTTTAACCAAATTACCTACAACACTTGTAAAGTCGCTATCAAACACTACCGAATGAGGATTCCCTATAACGTCAACAGAGACTAAAGGATCTTCAGAATATTCTAAAATACCTTTCAACGAACCCTCAGAAGCTTGTTTAAATGCTGAATTAATTTGTTCAACACTTGGATATTGAGTTAATACACAAGTAATATCGGTTAACGAACCATCTGGCACAGGAACACGCATTCCACAACCACCTAATTTATCTTCTAAATCAGGAAAAATTTTACCTAAAGCTTTAGCGGCTCCAGTACTTGTAGGAATAATGCTCATGGCTGCCGCACGCGCTCTTCTTAAATCTTTATGAGGCGCGTCATGCAAACGTTGGTCGCCAGTGTAGGAGTGAACAGTTGTAACATACGCTTCCTCAATACCCCATTGTTTTAGAACTTGTAACATAGGTGATGCGCAGTTAGTTGTACAAGAGGCATTAGATACAATTAAATCATCGGCTTGCAATAATTCGTCATTCACACCCATCACGATGGTTCTAATGTCATCATCTTTGGCAGGAGCTGATAAAATGATTTTTTTAGCACCAGCATTTAAATGTTTTTGAGCAGAGGCTTTATCTAAAAATAAACCTGTTGATTCAATAACGATGTCAATATCTAAAGCTTTCCAAGGTAAATTCTCAGGATCTTTAGAAGCAAATATTTTTATTTCTTTTCCATTTACATACAAATGGTCGTTATCATGTTTTACTTCGGCATTAAAACGTCGGTGAACTGAATCGTATTTTAATAAGTGTGCTAAAGTTTCAGCATCTGTAATATCATTAATAGCAACTATATTGATGTTTGGATTAGCAAAAGCAATTCTAAAAAACACTCTTCCTATTCTTCCAAATCCGTTAATGGCAACATTTATTTTTTTCATAATTATAAATTTAAGGTCAAGTAAAATTACATTAAAGTTTAATGAAAGTGAAAATAACTTTTATTAATTAATTGTAAATGTTTTATACTATAAAATGTTGATTTAGCATTTCAA
>DIHL01000091.1 GCA_002420145.1 Bacteroidetes bacterium UBA5697 | reverse complement strand
AGCCATAGAAACATTAGAACAGGAGAAAATTGAATCCTTTAGAAATGCTGAAAGGAAAAGGCAACAAATTATTTTATGGAGTATAGTTAGTGTTTTAATATTGGTTTTAGGATTTACATTTTACGTATTTAAAATCTATAAAGAGAAAAACAAAATTAACTTAGAGATTACCCATCAAAAACACATCATTGAAGAAAAACAAAAAGAAATATTAGATAGTATTTATTATGCTAGTAGAATTCAAAAAGCTCTAATGACCTCTGAAAGATATTTTGATAAAAATTTAAACAGATTGAGTAACGAAAGTGAAATTGATTCATGAGATTAATTTTTAAATATCAATTATTATTGCTGTTATCTTTTATCAGTCATATTGCTGTTTGCCAAAGCGATGATTTAGACTCTCTGAAAAGGGATTTAATATTGAGTCATAATGATACGAATAAGATTTTTTTATTAAATAAAATAGCTAGACAACATTTTTTTATAGGAGAATATGATAGCTCAATTTTATATGCAAAAAAAATAAAATTAGTGTCAGAGTTTTTACTGTCTCAAAACACTAAACCAGGAATTGTAAATAACACTTGTCAAAAAGGTTTGGGTATGTATCATAATGTTTTAGGTTTAAATCAGTATTCGATTGGAGATTACGATAATGCTTTAAAAAATTACAATTCGTTTTTGGAAATTAGCCAAAAAATTAATGATAAAAAAGGAGAGGCGTCTGCTTATGGGAATATTGGGAATATGTATTATGAGCAAGGGCGTTATCCTGAAACTTTAGAATTGTATTTAAAAACATTAAAAATCAGAGAAGAAATAAATGATAAAAGAGGAATCGCAAATTCTCTTTTAAGTCTTGGTAATATTCACGGTATGCTCAGTAATACTTGGGAATCTTTAAAATATTATAAAAAAGCACTCATTTTGTTTCAAGAGTTTGAAGATAAATATAGTATAGCTGGCACATACAGTAATATTGCAGGAGTATACTCGGCTCAAGGATACAAATATTTGGCCTTAAAAATGTATGAAGAGTATTTGGCTTTAATGATAGAATTTAATGATCAGCAAAGTATTGCTGTTACACATGGCAACATTGGATATATTTATAATGATCAGCGTCGTTTTTCAGAAGCGTTGATGAAGTTTCAAGAGGCTTTAAAAATACAATTAGAGATAAATGATATCCCTGGAACAGCTTCATCATATTTAAGTATGGGTGAAACATACTTGAGAATGAAAGATTACAAAAAATCAGAAGTTTATTTATTAAAGGGATTTGAACTAGCCAAACAATTAAATGAGCTTGAACTTTTAAGACAATCTTATGCGGGCCTATATACCTTATACAACAAAACAAAAGATTTTAAAAAGTCTCTAACATACTTTAAAACATATGTTATTTATAGAGATAGTATAACTAATAAAGAGAATACCGAAAAAGCTACTCGACTTGAAATGAATTTTGAATTTGAGAAAAAACAAGCAACAAGTTATTTACTTCAATTAAAAAAAGAAGCGGTTGCCCAAACAGAAAAAAAACAGCAACAAGTTTTCATTTGGTGTGTTTGTGCGGTTTTATTAATCGTGATTGGTTTCTTTATTTTTATTTATCGTAGTTTCCTTCAAAAACAAAAAGCTAATCTTGAACTTACTAGGCAAAAACATATTATAGAAGAAAAACAAAAAGAGATTTTAGATAGTATATATTATGCTAAACGTATTCAAACAGCATTGATTACTTCGGAACATTATATTAATAAATCTTTGAATAGATTAAATAGATAATATGGAAACAACTTTAGACCCTAAAAAATTCTTTATTCTTTATAAGCCAAAGGATATTGTGAGTGGAGATTTTTACTACGCAATCGCTCATCAACATCCGAATAGTGATGTGGAGAAGTTTTATCTATGTACGGCAGATTGCACTGGACATGGTGTTCCAGGGGCATTTATGAGTATGCTAAATATTTCCTATTTAAATGAATCTATCATTGAGAAAAAAATAGAGAGTCCTAATTTGATTTTAGACCATATTCGTGAAGAAATTATTTCTTCATTAAATCCAGAGGGAAGTGTAGAAGAATCAAAAGATGGAATGGACTGCATTTTATGTGCGTTTGATTTTAAAAACAATATTTTAGAGTATGCTGCTGCCAATAATAGTTTTTATATTGTCAGAAATGGCGAACTAATTTCTTGTCCTGCTGATAAAATGCCAGTTGGTAAGCATAGTGATATGAAACCCTTTTCTCTTAGAAAAGTTGAGCTACAAAAAGGAGATGTGGTTTATTCGTTAACTGATGGTTTTGCTGATCAATTTGGCGGACCTAAAGGCAAAAAATTTAAATATAAGCCATTAGAGCAGTTACTTGTGGCTAATTATACATTACCGATGGATAAGCAAAAGCAGATTTTAAACGAAACATTTGAAAATTGGAAAGGGAATTTAGAGCAGGTGGATGATGTTTTGTTGATTGGTATCAGGGTTTAAGGATGAAAAAACACCTTAAATTGTTAAAACATTGCCTTTTTTGTGATTAAGTTTTCCTGAAAATTCTTTTGAACTTTTGTAAATTTGTTAAAATAGATAAACTGTAAATCAATAACGTAAATATATCATACAATGGAAGTAACAGGACAATTAAAATTAAAGTACGACACGCAAAAAGTGAGTGAGAAATTTCAGAAGAGAGATTTTGTTTTAGCTACAGATTTGAGTACTCCGTATCCTCAATACGTGAGTTTTCAAGTAACTCAAGATAAATGCACCATGCTTGATTCTTTTAATCAAGGTGATGAAATTAAAGTTCAGTTTAACTTACGTGGTCGTGAGTGGAATGGTCCACAAGGGATTAAGTATTTTAATACTTTAGAAGCTTGGAGAATTGAAAAAGTAGCTGCGGGCCAGTCTTCAGCTCCTGCTCAAAATAATGCAGGTATGCAAGAAAATACAGCTGCTCCAGTATTCAACAGCAGTATTTCAGATAACGACGATTTACCTTTCTAACGACGAAAAATTAAAGCCTAAGACATTTGTCTTAGGCTTTTTTACTTTATGGCACATTCAAAACCCTCAGTTCTTCTTATCTATACAGGTGGTACCATTGGTATGATGCAGGATGCTCGTACTGGTGAATTAAAACCCTTTAATTTTAAAGCCTTATCTAAACAAATTCCAGAGTTAGAAAAATTTGATATTGATTTATCTTCGATTTCCTTTAAGCATCCAATTGATTCTTCTAATATGCATCCCAAAGTTTGGGTTGAGATTGCTGATATGATAAAAGAAAATTATCATAAACATGATGGTTTTGTGATTCTTCATGGTTCAGATACGATGTCTTACACGGCAAGTGCCTTGAGTTTTATGCTTGAAAATCTATCAAAACCAGTTATTTTAACAGGTTCTCAGTTACCAATTGGTATTATTAGAACGGATGGTAAAGAAAATTTAATCACTGCTATTGAAATAGCAGCTGCTCAAAAAAATAAAAAACCTATAGTAACTGAAGTGTGTGTGTATTTTGAATACAAATTATACAGAGGAAACCGAACTTATAAATATAATTCAGCACATTTCGATGCCTTTAAGTCACCTAATTATCCAGCATTAGCAGAGGCAGGTGTTGATATTCAATACAATACTTCTGCTTTATTAAAATCACCTAAAAAAAACTTATCTGTTCATACACAATTAGATAACGATATTGTGGTATTAAAATTATTTCCTGGATTAAGTAAAAAAATTACTTTATCTATTTTAAATACTCCTGGAATAAAAGCGGTGATAATTGAAACATTTGGGGCTGGTAATGCGAGTACTGAAGAATGGTTTATATCTGCTCTTAAAAAGGCAATTGATAAGGGAGTCATAATTTATAATGTGACTCAGTGCGCCGAAGGTAAAGTGATACAAGGAATGTATGAAACAAGTAGCGCTCTTAAAAAAATAGGGGTGATTAGTGGATACGATATCACATTTGAAAGTGCTATTACTAAATTGATGTATGTGCTTGGTAAAAAAGGATCATTAGCAAAATCAAAACAATTATTAGAAACAAACTTAAGAGGAGAAATAACAGTTTAGATTTAATATAATAAATGCTAGGCGTTCTTCGTTAATAAACTTAGGGCTCTTGCAATTAAAAACAATAAAACATGAAAAATCAAATTAACGTAGAAGGAATCAGATTATATGCTTACCATGGTTGTTTACCTGAAGAAACAAAGGTAGGAGGAGAATATATAGTAGACGTATACATGGTATATGATTTTCATGAAGCAGCGGTTAAAGATGATTTAAATTTAACCATTGATTATTGTACTGTTTTTGAAATTTGTAAAGCAGAAATGGCAATTCCAGCTAAATTAATTGAAACAGTTGGTAAAAGAATTTACGATAGAATTATTCATGCGTTTCCTAAATTGATTGAAACTAAAGTTAAAATCACCAAGTTATTGCCTCCTATGAATGGGCCAGTAGATAAGGTTTCTATTATTATTGAGGATTAATAGTGGTGGAGTTACGTAACCCTGAACTTGATTCAGGGTCTTGAGATGCTGAATCAAGTTCAGCATGACACTATGCCTCAACCTTTCTTTTTACTAATAAATAATAATTGCCTTCAATAGGTAAATACCCATATTCATAACAAAAGGTATAGTTTTTTCCTGTTTTTGTGGTGGTAATGTTGGTATAATAATTAAAGTTAAAGCCTTTATCCACTAATTTTTGTTGAGATACTTTGGCTGTTTCTTCAGGTAGTAATTCTTCTATAATTCGTCGGTTTTTTCTTAAAATATTATTAATGTTGCGAACATAGTTAACGTGGTCGCTGTTTAATTTGTTGTTGTATGCATTTCTGCATAAATCACTACAAAATTTTTTATCAGCTCTACCGTTAAATGATTCGCCACATTCTAAACATTTTCTTTTTTCCATGTAATTAAATTAAATAATCTTTTGGAATTAAGCAAACAGGAATAGGATCCATTTTATGTTTATTTGCCTTGTTTCTGCTTTGATAAATTTGCATGGCTACTTTTTGTCGTTCGTTTAGTTCGTAGCTGTCTTTATTTTCAATATAAAGCATGGCCCATTCTAATTCGTCATAAGTGGCCCCAATTTGGTCTTCATCAGTTCTTCCGTCTGCAAATAAACCATCTGTCGGTCGGGCATTTAAGATAGTTGATGTCACACCAACAGATGCGGCTAAGGCATATACTTGCGACTTCATTAAATCAGCAATTGGACTAACATCAACGCCACCATCACCATACTTTGTGTAAAAACCAATTCCAAAATCTTCTACTTTATTTCCTGTGCCTGCCACTAATAATTTATGATGCCCTGCATAGGCGTATAAGGTGGTCATTCTTAATCTGGCTCTAGTATTAGCCATCGTTAAAAAATCCTGAATGTTTTTGTCATAAGTATTTTCCATTTCTTCAAAAATGGATGTTAGGTTTACTTCAGCACTAGAAACATTGGGATAGTTTTTCTTAAGCCATTCAATGTGTTCATTCCCTCTATCATACTCAGTTTTATGTTGTCTAATGGGCATATTTAAACAAATCACTTTTTTGTCAGTTAAAGCGCATAATGTTGATGTTAAAGCAGAATCTATACCTCCAGATATTCCAATCACAAAACCTTCTGTTTTTGAATTTATAGAATATTGGTTCAACCAATTTACAATATGAGTGATGATTTTTTGATGTTTCATAAATTATATCTTCGAACTGTATAAAAATAAAAAATCCCGGGGATTAACCGGGATTTTTTTATTTGATTTATTTGATTAGAATAAAACACCTACGTTAATTTGAATACCATCACAAAATGCACTTTGCTTAGATTTTGCTGGAGTCTCACCTGAATTAATGTTATCTTTAATTTTATCAACCATAATATCTGATGTTCCTTGATATTGGTTAATAAAACCTCTTAGGTAGTTTACGCTGAAGAAAATTGATGTCGATCCAGATAAGTTATACTCTGCGCCAATACCTGCATTTAATCCAATATTAATTGGCACTAAATCTCCTGATGGTTTCATGTCTGATACAGTAACAGAACCATTAGTTTCGTATTGATTTGTAACTAAATTGTATTTTAATTCAGTTAATTCATCAGTTGCTCTGAATTTTGTTTGTATAGCAATATTGCCACCAAATTGACCGAAATATTTAAATCCAGAAATGTCTTTGGTCATTAATTTTAACATTACAGGAATTGTTACGTATGTTGCTTTAATGGTTCTACTTTTAATCTCGTATAATTTATTTCCATTGTTTGTTGAATTGTATAAACCTGTAACTCCTTGTCCAAAACCAGCATCTTTAGAGTCTACGTAGTTATTGTCTTTGTCTAAAACATAACCTTGTCCTAATTTGTATGATTGTTTACCGCCTAAGAAATCACCACCAATTCCAGTTACAAATGATGCTGTTGAATTAATACGAAATTCTGCCTGTAAGCCAAATCCAAAACCAAATTTTGTACCTGATTTTTCAACTGCTTTAGAATCATTACTTCTGTACCAAGTTGGAGTAGGTGCAATTTTTAATCCAAAACGGAATTTTTTATCAGCATCATCTTGAGCCACAAAAGTATTAGCTAACAATAATGTGCTTGAAACTATAAGTAAAATCTTTTTCATGTATTTTGTTTTTTATATAATTTAACATGGTAAAATTAATATAATTTTTGGTATGAAAATTCTTTTTAAAGCTATTGCAGTTGTTTTATTTGTTAATTTTTCAACAAGTTGTAGTCATAGTCAATTAGATATCGATACAAGTAAGGTTGAATTAGAGCCTATTATGTTTAAGCGCTTGGATAAAGATGTTTTTTTGTTGACTCAAGAAAATAGTTCTCAAAAGATGAAAGAGTATCAACACAAATACTCTACATTTTACACACGTTATATTTCCTCTATTGTAAACAATGGAGGAAAAATTGATTCTTTGTATTCACAAACCTTATTAAGATTTATTTCAAATTCAGACATTAAAACTGCATATAACGATTTAGGAAAAGTGTATACAGATAACGATGTAGAATTAATGGGAGATGATATGACTGAAGTGGTAAAACGCTTTAAAGTGTTTTTTCCGAAACGTAAAACACCAAAACAATTCGTCACATTTATGAGTGGCTTTCAATATAATGTGGTGTATGCCGATTCAACTCTTGGAATTGGCTTAGACATGTATCTTGGAAGTAACAATGCTTTTTATAGCATGATGCAGTTGCCTAAGTTTAGAACGCGTACCATGAATAAGGAACATGTATTATCAGATGCCGTTCGCGGATGGGTAATCACCGAATTTGATAATGCCGATCCAGTCAATAATTTATTAAATCACATGATTTTTTATGGTAAAATATTTTATGTATGCGATGCTTTAATGCCTCATGTGCAAGATTCAATTAAAATGGGTTATACAACAGCTCAAATGCAATATTTAGATAATTACGAAAAAAACGTATGGGGCTTTTTTGCAAAGGATAATAAATTGTATGATAATGATTTAAAATTAGTGTCAGAATTTACGAGTGATGGTCCTTTTACAAGAGCAATCAGTAAAGAGTGTCCGCCAAGAGTGGCTATGTGGTTAGGCAGACAAATTGTGAAATCATACATGGAGCATAATGAAAATGTGACTTTAGAAGATTTGATGAACGAAAAAGATGCTCAGAAAATTTTATCAAAATCAAAGTATAAACCCTAACTGATTTATGATTTTAGAAGTAAGATTTTAGATTTGTTTAATATCTCATACTTCTTAAATTTTTAATTTTAAATCTTAAATGTCTTTAAGAGAACAGCAAATACAACGTAATTCGGAGATATTAAAAAAATATATTCCTGAATTTGCTGTGCCTCAAATTGCCATTTGGATTATTGAATTTGATTTTAAATTAAAAATTACAAAAGAACGTAGTACTAAATTAGGAGATTATACGTCGCCACGAGACGGCTTAAATCACACCATTACGATTAATCATAATTTAAATCAATATTCATTTTTTATTACTCTAGTTCACGAAATAGCTCATTTACATACCTTTAATAAACATCGCAATACTGTTGCACCTCACGGAGAAGAATGGAAACATTCTTTTAGGGTACTGATGACTCCATTTTTAAGTACTGATAATTTACCATTAGATATTTTGTATGCATTACGTAAGTACTTGCAAAATCCTGCTGCCGCTAGTTGTAGCGATGCTACTTTAATGCGTACATTGAAATTGTATGACAATCACGAAACAAACGGGCATTTAATTTTATTAGAGCACTTACCCTATCGCACCCATTTTTTATATAATGGTTCTCGTATTTTTGAAAAAGGGGAGAAACTTCGTAAACGTTATCGTTGCAAAGAAATCAGCACAGGCTCAGTGTATTTATTCAGTCCTTTAGCCGAAGTAGAGGTATTTGAAAAAGGACAATAATTTTAACTGATTTTTGATTTATCTCTTTTTTAATTCTTTTATCTTGTCACTTCGAGTGTTTTTTGCCTGACTCCTGCAAAAAATGTATCGAGAAGTGTTATTGATTTGGTTCTCGATACGAAAATTAAAAGAGGCATGATTTTCTACTCGAACTGACATAATTATCGAATAGATAGAGTAAAACAAACTCAAATTATTTTTTCAACATTTAGTTTCATAAGTCTTTAATTGTGAGTGGTTTATAAGCTCATTAAATTTACGAACTGTTGATAAATCCAATGAAATCAAAGGTTTTATAGGTTTATATTTGTTTATAGGACTAATTAAAACATTATAAAATGACTGACGCTTCTTTATTTTTTAAAATTGCAGCTGAATTAAAAATCGATGCAAAACAAGTAAAATCAACTGTTGAATTATTAGACGAAGGTGCTACGGTACCATTTATTTCTCGTTACCGTAAAGAGGTAACTGGAAGTTTAGATGAAGTTCAAGTAATTACGATCAAAAACGAAATTGAGCGTCTACGTCAGTTAGAACAACGTCGTGAAAGTATCTTAAAATCAATTGAAGGACAAGGTAAGTTAACACAAGAATTGTCTGATAAAATTATAGCAGCAGAAACGTTATCGACTTTAGAAGATTTGTATTTACCATACAAACCCAAACGTCGTACCAAAGCGACTGTCGCTCGCGAAAAAGGATTAGAGCCATTAGCTCAATTAATATTAGCGCAACAAACTAAAGAATTATTTCCAGAGGCTTTACAGTTTGTAAATAAAGAATTAGGTGTAGAACATCCTGATGATGCTTTAGCTGGCGCAAGAGATATTATTGCAGAGATTATTAGTGAAGATGCGGTTGCTCGTGAAGGCATGAGAACTTTATTCAAAAAATCGGCAATCATTAAAACAAAAGTGATTAGAGGAAAAGAGGAAGAAGGACAAAAATTTGAAGATTATTTTGAGTGGGAAGAACCTTTAATGTCGTGCCCAAGCCATCGTATGTTAGCCATGCGTCGTGGAGAGAAAGAAGACTTTTTAATTTTAGATATTATCATTGATGATGAAGTAGCTCATGAGCAATTAAAAAAACAATTCATCACCTCTCGTAATGAGTGTGCTGAGCAAATTGCTTTAGCTATTGAAGATGGCTACAAACGTTTATTGCAGCCAAGCATTGAAGCCGAAATGCGTTTAATGACTAAGCAAATAGCGGATGAAAAAGCGATACAAGTATTTGCGGATAATTTACGTGAGTTATTATTGGCATCGCCATTAGGACAAAAATCAATGTTGGCTATCGATCCAGGATTTAGAACAGGTTGCAAAGTAGTAGCATTAGATGCACAAGGTAAATTATTAGAAGAAACGGTTATTTATCCGCATGAGCCTCAACGCCGTGTAATGGATTCGCAACATGTGGTGATGGCATTATGTGCTAAATACGAATTAGAAGCCATTGCTATCGGAAATGGCACGGCTTCTCGTGAAACAGAACAATTCATTAGAAGCATTGAAGTATTACCAAAAACAATCCCAGTCATTATGGTAAGTGAAGCGGGAGCTTCTATTTACTCGGCATCAGATGTAGCTCGAGAAGAATTTCCTGAATATGATTTAACCGTGCGCGGTGCGGTTTCTATCGGCCGTCGTTTAGCTGATCCATTAGCAGAGTTAGTGAAATTAGATCCAAAATCGATTGGTGTTGGGCAGTATCAGCATGATGTAGACCAAACCGCTTTGAAAAATAAATTGGATGATGTGGTGATGAGTTGTGTAAATGGAGTAGGGGTTGAGTTGAATACTGCTTCTAAACAATTACTATCTTATGTATCTGGTATTGGCGAAAGCTTAGCAAAAAATATTGTGGATTACCGTAACGAACATGGAGCATTTAAATCTCGTAAAGATTTATTAAAAGTAAATCGCATGGGTGATAAAGTGTTTGAACAATGTTCAGGATTCTTACGTATCAGAGATGGTATTCATCCTTTGGATAAAAGTGCGGTACATCCTGAGGCTTACCATATTGTAGAAAAAATGGCTAGTGATTTAAATTGCAGTATTGATGATTTGATTGAAGATAAAGAATTGCGTAAGAAGATTAATTTAATGTCTTATGTAACCGATGCGATTGGTTTACCCACTTTAAAAGATATCATGAGTGAGTTGGAAAAACCAGGCCGTGACCCTCGTAAATCATTTGAAGTATTTAGTTTTGATGAGCATGTGCATAGTATCGAAGATTTAAGAGAAGGCATGCGCTTACCAGGCATTGTGACTAACGTGACTAATTTTGGCGCCTTTGTTGATGTTGGGGTTCATCAAGACGGTTTAGTGCATATTTCTCAGTTGAGTGATACCTTTGTAGATGATCCAAACTTAGTGGTTAAGGTAGGGCAACAAGTGTGGGTAAATGTAACGGAGTGCGATGTAAAACGTAAACGTATTGCTTTATCGATGAAAGGCGAAGGTGTAACGGCTCATAAAAAACCGGCTCCTAAAAAAGAAGAAGTAGCTACTTACGACCCAAATGATATGGTGTCGGCATTAGCAGCTTTGAAGGGGAAGTTTAAGAAGTAGGAATATTAAAATTTTTATATAAAAAAGGTGTTGATTTTTCAACACCTTTTTTGCTTTTAATAGAGTTTATAAATCTCCATAATATCACCTAATATTTTAGGAAAGTCAATTTTTAAATCAATGAGTTTTCCGGTATGGATATCAAATACCCAACCATGCACCGTAATACCTCTTTCTTTGTAGGCTTCTTGCACGGCTGCTGTTTTAATTAAGTTAACACATTGTTCTTGTACATTTAATTCTACAAGTCTTTCATATCTTTTTTCTTCGTCTTGTATCGCGTTTAATTCTGTTTTGTGTGTGCGGTACACATCTCTGATATTACGTAACCAAGGATTTAAAATACCCATGTCTTTTGGTTGCATAGCTGCTTTCACACCTCCGCAATTATAATGACCACACACTACAATATGTTTTACTTTTAAATGTCTTACGGCGTAGTTTAAAACCGACATCACATTTAAGTCAACATTATTTACAAGGTTTGCAATATTGCGATGAATAAATACTTCGCCTGGCTGCATTCCCATTAAATCTTCGGCAGTTACTCGGCTATCAGAACAACCAATGTATAAAAATTCAGGATTTTGTCCCTTAGACAAATTTTCAAAATAGTTTTCATCGATTGCTAATTTCTCAACTATCCATGCTTTATTGTTCTCAAATATTTTATCAATTTTGTTCATAATGCTTAATTATTTAATAGTCAAAAATAATAGTTTTAGTCCTCAAATCCAATTTTTGTATGAGTCCCATCGCAATATGGCTTGTTGAATGATGCCCCACATCTGCAAAAGGCTGTTACTTTATTTTTTTGAGTTTGATTTCCTTCTTTATCTTTTACAACAATATTTCCGTAAACCAATAATGGTCCGTTTGGCATAGCTTCTACAATACTTTCTGCTTTAGTTTCTATGGGTTTGTTTTCTTCTTTATTATAATAAAAACTAATGGCACCTGATGGGCAGTTATTTACCCTTTCAATAATTTCTGATGTAGATGCACCTTCCGGTTTAATCCATGGTTTTACCATTGGATTAAATACTTGAGGTAATCCTTTTTGTCCTTTCCAGCAAAGTGTAGAGTGGATGCATACACTTGGTTTCCAAACAATAGTAATCTCATCGTTACTATATTTCTTAGTAATTTCAGTCATTGATAGAAGTATTAATGATAATCGTATTGGTTAATAATTTATGAACAGGACAGTGATTGGCAATATCTAATAAACGTTCTGTTTGTTCCTTACTTAATGTTCCATTAAAAAAAATGTTTCTTTTAAAAACAGTTTGTGTGCTCTTACTTTCAATATCAATATGCGTTTCGATGCTTTGCACATCCCATTGTTTTCTGCTAGCATACATACGTAAGGTAATGCAAGTGCAAGCTGCTAACGATGAGGCAAGCAATTCCATTGGAGTCATGCCTGTTGCTTTACCGCCATGTATTACAGGCTCATCTGCAATAAGAGAATTTGTTTCTGAAGAAATTTCAGTAACATAAGGCTCTTGGTGAATAATAGCTTTAATCATAAATTAAATTTAATACAAAAATCCCATTTTTCCTTGTTGGTAATCACGCATGGCTTCTAAAATTTCAGTTTCAGAATTCATCACAAACGGACCATGTGTTACCATTGGTTCATTAATAGGAACACCAGCCATAATTAATAATTTCGAATCAGCTTTTGCATTCAATAGTATCTCATCTGTCGATTGTTCAAATACAACTAAATCATGTTGCTTAATAGTTTGATTGGTGTTTAAACTCAATTCTCCTTCCAATATATAAAACGTTACATTATGGTCGGCAGGAAAATGTAATGAAAACTCACTATTTGCTTTCATGCGCAACATCGCCGTTACCACATCAGATTTTGCAGGTCCTTTTTTGTCTTCATATTTACCAGATATCAAACGAAATTCAACACCTTCTTTTTCAATCAATACAATTTCATTTTTAGTAATTGGTTGATACGAAGGAGGATTCATTTTTTCAGCCTTAGGTGTATTAATCCATAATTGAATGCCTTGAGAACGCCCACCTTTTTCAACAAAAGCCTTATCTGCTTTTTCGCTGTGTATAATACCTCTGCCTGCATTTGTCCATTGTACTTCGTTATTATAAACGACGTGCTTGTTGCCAACAGAATCTTCATGTTCAATAGAGCCTTCAAATAAAAAAGTAACCGGACTAAAACCACGATGTGGATGTGGTGATACATTGAAATTATTTTCGTGTGGTAAATAGGTGAAGTCAAAGTGATGTAATAAGATAAACGGACTCACTTGCTCAATTCCTCTTAGAGGAAAAGCTTGACGTATTTTTATAGCCCCCATCATAGTTTCAGGAGCTGTGTGTATGGATTGAATTTTTTTATACATGATTTCTTATTTTGATAACCAGTTATGTAATAATTTTTGTAAGCATGGTATTAATATAAATACCATAATTGGAACAGCAATAACAGTGATGATTAAAGTACGTAATGGTAATGGTTCAATTAGTATTAATTGTTTACCTAGTAATGCAAATATAGTGGTGATTAATGGGTAAATAGCTAGCCAAATAAGGATGGCCATTTTCCATTTTTTAGGAGGCTTCATTTTATGTTTATTTTTTTATAAAAATAGTAATACAATCTGTTTTATTTCACGGCTAAAGCCTTTTATTATATAGTTCATAAGCCCAGACTTAAGTCTGGGCTTATGAAGATTAATTATACAATTGGACTTTAGTCCTCAATAAATAGAAATTAATTAAGCTTGTTTTACTAATTGAATTTCTGCTTGCACTTTTAAATCTTCACCTACTAATAAACCACCAGCTTCGGTTGCGGCATTCCAAGTTAAACCAAAATCTTTACGGTTAATTTTACCATCTAAAGTAAAACCAGCTTTAATGTTTCCGTATGGATCTTTTGCAATACCACCAAAGTCAACTTTTAAGCTAACTGGCTTAGTTACATCTCTTATAGTTAAATTACCATGTAATGCATATGCTTCATCAGGTGCCTTTTCAAATTTAGTTCCTTCAAATTTAATTTGAGGATATTTTTCTGTGTCAAAAAAATCAGCTGATTTTAAATGACCATCTCTTTGTTCGTTATTCGTATTTATTGAATTAACATCCGTTGTAAATGATACTTTTGAATTAGCAAAGTTATCTCCGTCAGTTTCTGCTGTTACATTAAAGTTGGTAAAACTTCCAGTAACGTTAGAAATCATCATGTGTTTAATTTTGAAATTAATTTCGCTGTGTGTTGGGTCTAATGCCCATTTAGTTGTGCTCATGTTTTTATTAGTTTTAAGTTATTTATGTTTTATTTTTTTGTTCTCGCGCTTCGACTCCCTGTCTGCCGACAAGGCAGGCGCTCAGCGTGACAACTCGAACTGACAAAGATTTTTTATGCTGTCATTGGAACTTCCATGATTAAAAATTCAGAATTTGTATTTGCTTTAATGTTGATTTTGTCGGTATCCCAAATTCCAAAACCATCACGAGTTTCTACTAACTGCCCATTTATTTCTAAAGTTCCAGTTAAGTTAAAAATGTACAGACCGTTTCCTTTTCCTTTAATGGTATAGTCTGTAGTAATGCCTTTATCAAATTTCCCTAAATGAAACCAGGCATTTTGATGAATCCAAACACCTTCGTCATCCGTATTAGGAGACAGAATTTGTTGTAATTTATTATGTCTATCTTCTAATTTCAGTGTTATTTGATCATATCTAGGAGTGACATTTTTTTTGTTGGGGAATACCCAAATTTGTAAAAACTTAACGGCTTTATCTTTGTTTTTGTTGTACTCGCTATGTTGTATACCAGTTCCGGCACTCATCACTTGTATATCGCCATTTTTAATAACGGTTGTATTGCCCATGCTGTCTTTGTGTTCTAAATCACCTTCTAATGGAATACTAATAATTTCCATGTTATCATGTGGGTGAGTTCCAAAGCCCATACCTGCAGCTACAGTGTCATCATTCAGTACTCTTAATACGCCGAAGTGCATTCTTTCTGGGTTATAATAGTTTGCAAAACTAAAAGTGTGTTTGCTATGCAACCATCCGTGGTTAGCATCTCCACGAGATTCTGATTTGTGCAAAATTGTATTTTTCATGATTTTTGATGTTTTGTTTGGTAAATGATTAAATCCTATAACGTCTAGTTCTTTTAATTCGTCAATGTCATTTTTAATAACATTGCCTAAAGCAGCGGAGGCTACAAACATTCCTGTACCTAATAAGCCTTTCTTTAAAAATTCTTTTCTGTCCATAATGATTCGTTTTGATGAATCAAAGGTACGTCCGTTTGAAGGAGAAAATACTTAACCTAGATTAAGAAATGATTTTATTTTGCTTTTACTTGTTTGGCTCTTAGTTTACTTAAAAACTCTGGTGTTACACCAATATAAGCGGCAATTTGCTTTTGAGGAATGTTGTTAATGAGTTGAGGATAGGTTTTGCAAAACTTCATATAACGTTCGGTTGCAGTTAAACTTAAATTATCATTCAAGCGTTGTTGGTAAGCCACTAAAGATTTTTCGATGATAATACGAAAGAAACGTTCCAACTTAGGAACCTTTTCATACATTAAATCTTGGTTAGTTTTTGAAATTAAAGCAACTTCTGTATCCACCATGGCTTCAATATTTAAATTGCCAGGCTTTTGAGATAATAAACTATACATGTCGGCAATCCACCAATCTTTTGGGGCAAAACTTAGTACATGTTCAGTACCTTCGCTATCAATGGTGTAGCCTCTTAAACAGCCATTTAATACAAAGGCCGACTGTTTGGATATTTCTCCTTGTTGAACTAGAAATTCTTTTGCTTTAATGATTTTAAAGTCTAATAAAGACGTAATGTATTTTTCCTCTGTTTTAGTTAAGGTAATGTGTTTGGCAAAATTATGGAAGAGAGGAGTGAAATCCATTTATATTAATTTTTTAATTACTTCTTTTTAACGTAAATGAAATCGTTGTTCCTTCATTGATAGTGCTAATTACATCAATTGTTTCGCCATGAGCCTCGATAATATGTTTTACAATAGCTAAACCTAATCCTGTTCCACCTTGTTCTCTGCTTCGTCCTTTATCTACTCTGTAAAAACGTTCGAATAAACGAGGTAAATGTTTTTCGGCTATTCCAATACCATTGTCTTTTATTTCTACAATTGCTTGCTCGTCAAATAAGTTAATTGATAAAGTCGTTTTACCATTTTCTTTACCGTATTTAATACTATTGGTAATTAAATTAACAAGTACCTGACGAATCCTGAATTTATCAGCTTTTACATAAATAGGTTTATCGTATTTTTTTGCAAGCTGAAGTTTAATTCCTTTTTTACTAGATTGTAGTTCAAGAGCTTCTAAAACATCTTTTATCTGTTGCGCTATATCGTAAGTCTCTAATTCTAATTCAAGCGTTCCAACTTCTAATTGAGATATCGTTTCTAAATCATCAATGATTTGAATCATTCGGTCTACACTTTTGTCGGCTCTTTTTAAATACTCAACATTAATCGATGGGTCGTTAATACCTCCATCAATCAAAGTTGATAAATAGCCCTGTATATTAAAAATGGGAGTTTTTAGTTCGTGGGACACATTTCCCAAAAATTCTTTTCGGTAGCTGTCCAAGTTTCTACTTTGGTCAGCTTCTTTAATTCTTTCTTGAGCTAGTTTTTTAATTTCTTCTTCTAATCGGTCAATCGCATCTACTTCATCTAGTTGAAATTCAGTGTTAGGAATTTCTTTTGGTTGTTGAGATTTTACAAGTAAATAAAGCTTGTCAATTTTCTCGAAAATGACATTATTATATAGAAAATAGATAACGAAAAAACTAACAATAAATGAAATGAAAAAGGAGAGTAAAGTAATGGCTAAATCAAAATGGCTATTGATTTTGTAGGCGATAAATGAAATTAAAATCGTTTCAATAACAGCAGCAACAGCACTTAAAATGATTGTTAGAACAGGAGTTTTTAGGGTTGTCATGTATTGTTATTATGAATAACGAAAATGCAAATAAAAACTCAATAAAAAAAACCTCAATGGGTGTTTTCTAGTTTTATTAATTCTCTATAAAAAAACTTTTCTTGTGTGCTTTCATAAGGCCTATAGATGTAGTAAGCATACCCATCATGTATTTTTAGTTTATCCGCACTGTGAAATTGAAGATTATATTTCCCAAGGTCTTTACCTGTTTGTGTGCTTATTTGCTTAATGTATTTATGCCCATTTTTATCATATACAGCATATACTAAATTATTGATATCATCTTTTAACATCTTGTTTTTCCATTCTTTCCAATTTTTCGGATGATTATAGTTAATAGGAATAGAATCTATTTTGTGTCCGTTTTTATCCAAATGAAATAAATGATCTTTGTAATGGTCAAAAACACTAATAGTATCTTTTATGATATAAAGTGGCGCATATAAAGGTTCATAAAACATGCTTTTAGTGAATCCGCTCATGAGAGAAGCAACAATGTGTTTATCTGTTTTATATTCCATGGCTAATCGTCGAGCGGCTAGCTTTTCTTTTGGCATTAAGGAGTAATACTCAAAATTATAAGCATGCATCATTTCTTTGTCTTCTACAGTATGTAGTTGTGCTTTTATGCTATCGGCTTCATTAAAGCTAAAGTAGTTAAACATGGGATATTCTTTCCAGTAATCCGAAAATATGATTTTGCCATTAATGGTATCTATAATAGGTTTTATAAAAGCATTGACATCTTCAACGGCTAATGGAATTAATACAAATCTATCGTGATACATATTTATTCTATAAATATAATTTTTGCATACTAAGTTTGTATAGCCCATGTAATCGTGATAAAATTCTTTGGCTTCTCCTCCTTCTTTAGGAACAGTGTAACTAGTTATAATCTTACCATTAACATCCGCTAATTTAAGTTCCGCTTTTTCTAATGTTTTTTCGGCAGTTAATAAAATGAATTTGTCTTCGTAAAAATCAAAATCATAAATACTGTATTTTGGAGAGCCTACTAGTGTATCTGGTTTTAATTTGGCATATACCGTAAAGGTATCTAAGCTAGAGTAAGATTGATTTAAATTGATAGATATAAATAATGAATCCTGACTTTCATTTAAATCATATTCTTTTATTCTGCTGGTATATCCTAATAGCTTAAATAATACTGAAATGTGTTTTTTAGCGGGAATTGAAATATGAAAAGAGCCATCTTTTGAGGTATTTGTGCCGTAGTTTGAATTTTGCACCTGCACTGCCACATAAGGCAGTGGTTTGTTAGTATTACCATCTTTTACTTTTCCAATGATAGTAATTGTTTGTTGCGCCTTAAATACTGAAATAAAGCTTAACATTATTAGGATATAATATACTTTCATAACCATTATTTATATAAAAGACGAATGGTTTTTAAATTTCCATAAAGTTAAATTTAATAGCATATTTAAGGGTATAATTTGTTTAAATTTTGTAATATTGTTTATCAAATAAATAAACCCTTTAAGAATGTTATCTAATAAAGTAAAAAATGCTCTTAATGAGCAAATTCAAAAGGAAGCTTATGCTTCAAATGCGTATTTAACTTTAGCTACTTGGTGCGAAGAAAAAAACCTAGACGGTATTGCTGAGTATTTTTATAATGCTAGTAATGATGAAAGAGAACATATGCTTGAAATTTATAAGTATTTAAATACTTATGGTGGTTCTGCGCATATTAAACCAATGAAAGACACATCGGTGAAATTGAAAAATTTGTTAGATGTATTTCAATATGTATTTGATTTAGAGCACGAAGTTACAGTTGCTATTAATAAATTAGCAAAATTAACTTATGAAGAAAATGATTTTGCAACTTTCAAATTTCTAGAAGCCTTTGTTTTAGAACAACAACAATCTGAAAAAGGAGTTAATGAATTAATCGATATGATTAAACGCGTTGGTTACGACGATAAGAGTTTATTTTATTTGAATAAAACATTTAAAAAGAACGAAGAGAAAAAAGCTCAAGGAGCTGAAGCAGGAAAAGAATAGTTTTCAATTCATTTAAAAAGCCATCAGTTAAATATCTGATGGCTTTTTTCTTTTATGTTTCCAGCGTCTGTGGCTCCATAGCCAAATTTCGGGTTGCGCAATAATGTCTTTTTCTAACTTTTTTGTGTGTAATTCAGATATTTCGCCTTCTTGAGTGTTTTTTGGTTCTTTTACTAAGTATTCGGTATTTACTTCGTAATAACCTCTTTTTATTCGGTTTACGGTTACGTAAACAACAGGATAATTTAATTTTTGTGCAATTTTTTCGGTTCCCCAAAAAACAGGAGTATCTTGATTTAAAAAGGTTGTCCAATAGGCACCTTCTGGTGATGGAGTTTGATCGGCAATAAAAGCTGTAGCATTTACTTCATGTCTGTTTTTAATCATTTCGCGCATGGTGTCTTTCATGGCATATAATTTAGTACCAAATCGAGAACGCATGTCATACATTAATTTATCAAAGTGTTTGTTTGATAAAGGGTGATAGATGACATAAAGTTGCTGAGGATTAATTAAGCTAAATGAATTACCGGCCCATTCCCAATTACCAAAATGACCCATTACCAAAATACAAGATTTTTTTTCGTCATTCAATTCTTTAAAAATGGTTTTGGTGTTTTCGTTAAAAGAACAACGTTTAATAGCTTCTTCTTTTGAAATGGTCAATGTTTTTAAGGTCTCTAAAAATAAATCACATAGGTATTGGTAGAATTTTTTTTCTATCAGTTTTAATTCTTCATGTGTTTTTTCTGGGAAAGAATTTTTTAGGTTTTCGTAAACTACCTTTTTTCGGTATCCTATAACTCTATATAATAAAAAGTAAACGCCATCTGATACTAAATAAAATGTGGGAAACGGAAGTATAGATATTAGATAAAGAAAGGGAAGTGTTATGTAAAATCCAATAGAACTCATGCCCTAAAAATACAGAATATTAAGAAACCGAAGCATTTTTTACACAATAATCTTCATTTTGAATCCTTTTTTATATATTTATAAACGAGTATTTACTTTTTATAGAAAACAGAAATGAAGAAATTTATTACATCCGTGTGCTTTTTTGCGATATTAACTAATGTTCAGGCACTTGATGCTGGCGATCAGGTTAAAATGGCTATGGCCAAACAAAAATTATACGCACAGCAATATATTGGAGCCTTAAATATTTATAAAGAAGTTTTACAAAAAAATCCAGATGATGCAAGTGTATTGCATTATGTGGGATATTGCCAATTTCAGCTAAAGAAATACGATTTGGCTTTAGAAAATTTGAAGAAAGCTATTTCAACTAATAAGGATGTTAAACCTGAATCTCATTTAGTGTTGGGTAAAATATACTTAATGGATGAGAAAATTGAAGATGCATTAGCTGAATTTAATACCTATAAAACTTCTGTTAATTCTAAAACAGCAGAAATGGAAGATGTAGATGTATATATTTCTCATTGTAATAATGCTAAAAAACACATGAGTTCACCAATAGATGTGAAAATTGATAATTTAGGAACTGCCATCAATTCTAAATTTGATGAACAAACTCCATGTATTAGTGCTGATGGTAAGAAGTTAGTCTTTAATACACGTCGTCCTGAAATGACTGATTCTCCTATTGATGTGGAAGGTGATGGTAAATACTTTCAAGATATATTTATTTCAAACTGGGATACGATTAATAAAAAATGGGGTCAAGCTGAAGACGTTCCTGGTAGTGTTAATACGCCTGCGCACGATGCTTGCACGAGCATTTCTCCAGATGGAAAACAAATATTTATTTATAAGAATGATTTAACAGATAATGAATCAAGAGGAGGAGATGTTTTTGTTTCTAAAGTAGTAAACAACAAATGGAAAACACCAGAGGCTCTTGGAAAGCCTATAAATACTACTTATTGGGAAGGTGGAGCATGCATTTCTCCAGATGGAAAAACATTGTATTTTATTAGCGAAAGAAAAGGTGGTTACGGAAGAGGAGATATTTGGATGGTGAAAAGAATTAGTAAAACAGAGTGGGGTAAGCCCGAAAATCTTGGTCCAGAAATTAATACAGAATTCGACGAAGTAGGAGCATTTTTAGCTCCAGATGGAAAAACATTATTTTTCTCTTCGGATGGAAAAGGTTCAATGGGTTCTTATGATGTATTTAAGACAACTTTAGAGGGTGGCAAATGGACTAAGCCTGTTAACGTAGGATACCCAATTAATACAGTTTATAAAGATGGCCCTTTAGTTGTAAGTGCTGATGCTCAATCGGCTTATTTTGCTAGTGAGCGTAAAGGAGGAATAGGGGAAAGCGATATTTATAAAGCTGACTTATCGAATTATGCAATTTTAGAAAAAGACGGTGTAAAAAAAGTAAATTCAGGATTAAGTATTTTAAAAGGCACGGTTCGTGATGGGTTTCAAGGTTCTGGTATCGCATCCGTTGATATTCAAATATTAGATCCATCTGGAGCCTCTGTTGCTTCTACTATCACTAACGAAAATGGTGAATATTTTATCACACTTAAAGGAGATATGACTTATACCATTAAAGTGGTTAAAAAAGGATATAAAACAGCCGAAGAAAAAGTTGAATTAAAGTTAGGTAAAACAGATACTTTTTCTTTAGAAAAACAAATTATGTTGAATAAAGACAAATAGAATAATATCACTATTTTATGAAAAACGTTGGCAGATAAGTCAGCGTTTTTTTATGCCTTATTTTAATATAAAATGTGATTTAAGCGAATGTCAACTGTAACTTTTTGCTTATCTTAAACGTCTATTATTTTTATGAAAAGCATTATTTTTTCTGTTATTTTTTTACTGTTAAGCTCACAGGTTTTTTCGCAAACTTTTTTAGTGAGTGGAAAAATATCTGATGAGAAAAATCAGGCTTTGTCTTTTTCGTCTGTTTTAGTAAAAGGAACTACTCAAGGTACAAATGCGAATGCGGATGGTTTTTATTCCTTGAAACTCCAGCCAGGTTCTTACGAACTAATTTTTCAATATGTAGGTTATAAAAAGAAGGTTGAGAAAATAACAGTAGAAGGTAGTGTTACTAAAAATGTTGTACTAAGTCCAGAAAGCTATGAGTTAAAAGAAGTGGTTATTAAAGATGGAGAAGACCCTGCTTATGCAGTGATTCGTCAAGCTATCAAAAAACGAAAATATTATTTAAATCAAGTTAATGCTTTTACATGCAAAGCATACATTAAAGGTTTACAGCGTTTAAAAGAATATCCTAAAAAGATGGTGAAGTTATTAAATGCCATGAGTCCTAATGGTGAAAAAATCGATTCTACTTTATTAGGTGTTGTTTATTTGAGTGAAAGCGAAACTAAATACCATTACAGAAAGCCAAATGATGAAAAGGAAATTATGTATTCAAGTAAAGTTAGTGGAGACAATAAAGCTTTTAGTTTTAATCAAGTGAGTGATATGAAGTTTAGTGTTTATGAAAACTTAATTACATTGGATGGATTAAGTGATAGGCCTTTTATTTCTCCAATCAATGAAAATGCATTATTGTCTTATCGTTATAAATTGCTTGGAACCACTTTTGAAGATGGTAAAATGTTAAACAAGATTGAAATAACACCTAAACGTAAAACCGACCCTTGTTTTAGAGGTATTATTTATATTCAAGAAAATACATGGCGAGTACATAGTGCCGATGTGTATTTAACCAAAGATGCAAAAATTGATTTTGTAGATACGCTTCATATCAAACAATTAAATGCACCAGTTAATGATTCCATATGGATGTCAACAGGTTTAAATATGACATTTAATTTCAAAGTCTTTGGTTTTTCAGGTGATGGTTATTTTAATGCCGTATTTTCAGATTATGACATGAATCCAGTATTCCCTAAAAAATTCTTTAAAAGCGAAGTCTTAAAAGTAGAAGATGGTGCTAATAAAAAAGATACAGCTTATTGGGAATCCACTCGCCCTGTTCCACTAACAGATGAAGAACAAGCTGATTATAGAAGAAAAGATAGCATAGGGAAAATTAAAAATAGTGATCGCTATAAAGATAGTTTAGACAGACAAGGTAATAAATTAACTTTTTCAGATTTAATATTAGGTTATAGCTATAACAAATCAGCTAAAAAATTCAGTTTAAATACCTCTGGGCTTTTAACCTCAGGAGTACAATACAACACAGTAGAGGGAGTTAACGCTTCTGTAAAAGTAAATATGATAAAGCGTTATGAGAATAATCAATATCATAATATTTCTGCTGCCGTTCGATACGGGTTTTCTAACTATTTATGGGGAGGGACAATCAATTGGAAATACTTACATAAACCAGAAAAGTTTGAATCTTTTAATGTGAAATTAGGAACAAGTGCGCTGCAGTTTAATAGTAATGAGCCTATTAATGCCTCTATGAATACTTATTATACGTTATTCAATAATGACAACCTCATGAAGTTGTATAAAAAAACTTATGCAGGTTTTGATTATAGAAGAGAATTAATAAATGGATTGATTACTAATTTTAAAGCTGAATATGCAGAGCGTTCAGCACTTAGAAATACAACCAATGATTTATGGATTGATAATAAAAATAAATTATTCACGAGTAATGATCCTTTAAATCCTCATACAGATGATTCTAGCTTTACGGTTAATAATTCCTTTATTGTTGAATTAGGAGTATCTATCCGCTTTAAACAAAAATATTATACACGACCTCACGAAAAAATAATTGTTGGAAGTAAATTTCCAATCATTAATCTTTCATATACAAAAGCAATTCCTGGTTTAAATACGAAAGCCGATTATGATTTAGCAAAAATGAGTATTGATGACAATATTAAAATGGGATTATTTGGAACCTTTGCTTATCGTTTAAAAGGTGGCTATTTTTTAAGTAATAAGCATGTTGAATTTGTTGATTACAAACACTTTGATGGGAACCAAACTGTTTTGGCAAATAACGATTATTTAAATTCATTTAAATTACTTCCATATTATACCTATAGCACTAAAAATTGGTATGCCGAAGGACACACAGAACATCATTTTAATGGATTTATTTTTAATAAAATTCCTTTGCTTAAAAAATATAGAATCCAAGAAGTAGTTGGTGGTCACATATTGTTTAACGATAAATTAGATCAGTATTATGAAGTTAATTTTGGTATTGAACATATTTTTCAAATTATTAGATTGGATTATGTATTAGGTTATGGCCCTTATGGTAAATTTAATCAAGGTTTTTTAATTGGTTTAGGATTGGAATTTTAAAAATTATAGAATGAGATATATAGTTGTATTAATAGCATTTTTAGGAATTTGTATGAACTCATCAGCGATTGAATTTCCTATAAAATCATTTATTTTGCCAAATGGTTTAAAAGTGATTGTGTGCGAAAAAAACACGTCGCCAATGGTGCAAATGGAAGTTTGGTACAGAGTAGGGAGTAAAGATGAATGGGATGGAGTAAGAGGCATGGCTCATATGTTTGAGCATATGATGTTTAGAGGATCTAAAAATTTTAATGGAGAAGGCGATGTATACATTCATGAAATGGAAAAGTTGGGGGCGCAAATAAATGCCTATACCACATTTGATAGAACAGTGTATTGGCAAGAACTTCCAAAAGAAAATATTGAGAAAGTATTTGCTATGGAATCGGATAGAATGGAGAATTTGATTTTAGATCAAAAGGTATTAGATACAGAACGTGAAGTAGTAGGAGAAGAGTTACGTTTAGGAGAAAATAATTGGTACAACCGATTATCTTCCGAAAAATACAAACATTTATATCCTGCTGGTCACCCCTATCAAGTGGATGTTATTGGTTATTTAGAAGAGATTACAAAATTCACCACAAAACAATGTCAGGATTTTTATGACAAATATTATAGTCCAAATAATGCTTATTTAGTTATAGTTGGTGATGTGAAAGCTGAACAGATATTTGATTATGCATCCAAATATTTTGGACCTATTAAAAAGCAATTACCGTTAAATGCAAAAAAAACAGAACCAGATTTATTCACGTTCACTCCAACTATAGAAGATATGCAGGTGGACTATCCAGTTCAAATTTATTCCTACGTTATTCCTGCACCAGCTGTTGGCACTCCAGATTACTATAAGTTTAATTTATTAAGAGATTTATTGTTTAGTAACCCAAATTCTATTTTAAATAATAGTATTGTTGAGAATGGTAATTTAGCCTACGCTATACAGCCCGCTTCAGATGATTCACGATTGTATTCAAACATGGCATCATTTGATGTGATTATGCAAGCCCAAATGGGAAATGCAAAGGTTAAAAAAATGATTTCTAAGGAAATTTATGATATTATTAACGAAGGAATTGAACAAGAGTTAATTGATAATTATGTTAAAAATTTAGAAGCAAGTCAAATATTCCAAAATTTCTCAAATCAAGCTATTGCTGATAAGTTGGGCTTTGCAGAATACTATTTTATGGATTACAAAAAGTATAACCAAACTATTGAAACCTACAAAACTATAAAAGCAGAAGAGCTAACAGATATTTGTAAAAAGTACTTTAATCCTGAAAATATAAAGGTTATTAATATTAAACCAGCGATGGAATAATCTGATTAAAACTTAGTCCCCTCTGGAGAGGACATGGGGAGGAAATTTTTGCTAAATTCGCACTATTAAATTGAAAAAACTAGTCTACATATTTATTCTATTTACTACACTTTTTACTTTAAATAGCTGTAAACCTAGATATTCTTTAAGCGGAGCCACTATTCCTGTTGAAGCTAAGACGGTGTCCGTTGCTTTTTTTACTAATAATACAACCCTTGGAAGTCCTTCTATTAGCCAAAAATTTACAGAAAAGTTAAGAGATGTGGTGTCCACCCAAACTAATTTATCCTTAATGAAACAAAATGGAGATTTAAAGTTTGAAGGTTCCATTATTGATTATAATATTGCTCCAGTTGCCATTCAAAGTAACGATTTGGCTGCCAATAATCGATTAACAATTACGGTTAGCGTTAAGTATATTAATAAATTCGATGAGACTAAAAGCTTCGAACAAAATTTCACAAGATTTGCTGATTTTAAGGCTTCTGAAGCTATTTCAGCTCAAGAAGACGTTTTGTTAACTGAAATTAATAGACAATTAACTGAAGATATTTTTAATAAAGCCTTTAATAATTGGTAATGCAACAGCAACAATTTATAGATATCGTTAAACATCCTTCTAAGATAGAGCAATTGCATCTATCTGATTTGGAAGTATTGATTAGTGAGTATCCATTTTTTGAAACGGCACATTTATTATATACAAAAGGCTTACATAAACTACAGTCAATAAATTATTCCAAACAATTACGTAAAACGGCTATTGTTGCTAATAGCCGAGCTGTATTGTATGAATTAATTCATCAACAAGAAATTGTTTCAATTTCAAATACGGTTGAAGAAGTACCAGTTGTTAAAGTGGATGTTAAGGCTGAAGAAGTCGTTGAACCAGAAGTTACTCCAAAGCAACAATCAGGACCTGTTACAGTAACAAATAATGATATAAAGGTTATTTACATCAATACTGTATCAAATCCAACAGTTACCCCAGAAAAATCTATTAAGCAGGAAGAAACAACTACTCAGGAGATAGATATTGTTAAACAGATTGAAAATGACACAGAAGTGCCTGTTCAGGAGTTTGACGTAGACAAATTAAATAAGGATATCGAGAAAGAAATAAGCAAAGGCATCATTCAATCTTATGTTCAAACAGATATTATTAAAACTCCTGAATTAGCAAAAGAGGAGAAAGTTGAGCCAAGTTCTTTTACAGATTGGTTAAAAACAATTCAAAAAGAGGCTCATACCTTTCAAACTGAAACTAAGATTGAAACTTCAGAAATAAGTAAAAGTGCGGAAAAAGAGCAAAAAACCTTAAAAATTGACAAAAAGCCATCTGTTTTTGATGAAAAAAAGCAATTAATTGATAAAATCATTGAATCTGACCCAGGTAGAATTAAGCTGGGAACTAATAAATTTTTCTCTCCAGCTACTGATGCCAAGCAGAGTTTATTGGAAAATGAACATTTAGTAACCGAAACTTTAGCCAAAATTTACGCTTTACAAGGAAATATTTCAAAGGCAATTCGTGCATATGAAATATTAAGTTTGAAATTTCCACAAAAAAGTGTTTACTTTGCATCCCTTATAGAAAAACTGAAAACTAACAAATAAATTATGCAAGCAATTTTAACCATCGCCATCATCGTAGTATGTGTATTACTAATCTTAGTAGTATTAGTTCAAAATTCAAAAGGTGGAGGTATCTCTAGTAACTTCTCAGCGGCTAATCAAATTATGGGTGCACGTCGTGGTACCGATTTTATTGAAAAAGCAACTTGGACATTAGCTATTTTATTATTAGTGTTTAGTTTATTATCTACACCTAAAAAAGCAGGATTAACAGAAAGTTCTGATGAAACAGAAGGTTCTATTACTAAAGCTAAAGCAGGTGGAGCAGTAATGCCAGCTGCACAACCAGCAGCTCAGCCAGCGCAACCAGTTGCAGCTCCAACTCCTTCGCCAGCACCTTAATACTATTATATATTATGAAAAAGCAGAACAAAATTGTTCTGCTTTTTTTATGCTATATTTATTGATATCATATATTGATTTGATATATGAAAATATCTTTGGTACATAAAACTATGAAGCCTATTATTGATAATAAAACAACTTTTTTCACTTCCTTTTTTTGGACTGTAGCAATATTTGTTTTTATCATAGTTGCATGTAGAAGCTATTTAGTACCTTTTAGTCATGATGAGGCTGGGACATTTTTCATGTATATTCAGTCTGGTAATTATTTGCCATTTCACTCACAGGTAGATGCAAATAATCATGTGTTGAATAGCTTTTTAGGTAATGTTTGTTTTCAAGTATTCGGTTCATCTCCTTTTTCTTTGCGTTTGCCAAATCTATTGGGATTACTATTATTAATTCTAGCTACTTTTCGAATATCAAATCATTTACAAAATTTACCTTCTAAAGTCTTTTTAACTTGTAGTTTATTATTGTCATTTCATTGGTTGTCTTTTTATAGTGCTTGCAGAGGTTATGGATTATCAATGGGACTATTATTGATGGGCATAGCGTTAATGTTAGAGTACATAAATGACTTTACAAATCAAAAGAAATTTATTTTTAGTTTGTTGTTTTTTCAATTAGCCATTAGTGCAAATTTGATTTTAATAATTATCGTTTTATTACTAAATGGTATAGTGGTTTTAATTCAATTATTTAATAAAATTTTATTTAAGCCATTACATATATTAATGTGGTTAATTCATTTTGGAGGCATTTATTATTGGCTTTCATTCTCTTTTTATTTGCAAGAAAACGGAGCCTTATATTACGGAGCAGGAGATAGTTATTGGAAAGTTACGTTTGTTTCTTTAATTCAGTTATTAGTGGGTTATTCCACCCCTGTATTAAAATATTTTTTAGTGTCATTGTTTGGTTTAACTATGATTCTTGTTATTTATCTAAATAAAAGTAGTTTGCTGAAAATAACTACACAATTTAAAAAACCGAACTTCTCGTTATTATTTGCATTTACTCTTAGTGTTTTATGTATAGGCTTTTATCTAATGCATAAGATTATGGGAGTTAATTATCCTGAAGATAGAACGGGATTGTTTTATTATTTGTTTTTTGTTTTATGTTTTGTGTTTACATTGGATTTATTGCCATTAAAATACAATAAGATTATTCTTTACGCTGGCTCTGCCGTTTTTGTAGTTCATTTTGCCTTTCATTTAAATTTTAGAAAACATTCATTAAATGTATATGAAACTATTCCTGAACATTTTTATTCTACTCTCATAAATGAACAAGCAAAATCAACCGAACGTATTACTATAGGTGGGCATATAGTAAGAGAATTGTTTTATGGGTTCATGAATTATCGTCATCAAGGTGAATTGTATTCTGCGGACCCAACAGAGGTTATGCAAATGAATTGTGATTATTACATAGCTACAAAGCTGGAAGAGAAATATTATAAATCTTATTATGACGTGATTGATACAGAGCCTGATTGGGGATTTGTTTTGCTAAAGAGAAAAGAAAAAATTAATAGAACTTTAGTTTATCAAGTCAAAGATTTAAGATTCAAAAATGATAATAATGAATTCATTGGTATTTATGGATGTAATGATACTTTATTAAATAATACCAAGCCTTTAATTGCCGAAATTGATTTTGATGTTCATGAAATGCCAGTTCCGTTAAATGCATGGTTTGTTCTTCAAGTAAATGATTCTACCGAGCAAGCTGTTTATTTTAAAAGGTATCCGCTGCAATGGAGTGGTTATAATTTAAATGGCAGAAATCATATAAAATGTAGTGTTATTACTGGAAATTTACCTCGTAAATCGAGTAAAATAGCCTGTTTTTTCTGGAATATTGAAAAACAAAGGATTAGTCTCAAAGTAAATTCATTTAAAATCTATCAAATTGATGGTAATGGGGTTGAATATCAAGCTCCCGATATTAAATAATTGATATAGAATTTTTATATTAGTACACTAAAATTAAGCATAGATATCATTTCATATGTCAAAACAAAATAACATTAAGTCAGAAACATCAAACTCTTCAGGATCTAATTTTTATGATTCTTTTATTAAAGGGAAAGAATTTTATTATTTAATAGGTCTAATACTTCTTTCATGTTACATCGTGTTTAGTGATTTTATATCTCTTAAAAAGGTTTATTTATTTAGAGATATTGGTAGCGATTCTATCAATATCTATTTCCCTTGGTTAACTAATATTTCAGATTATCTAAAAACAGAAAGTGTTCCGGGTTGGAGTTTTTCTCAGGGAATGGGACAAAATGTATTTCCTATTTGGTTAGGAGATTTTTTCTCTGATTTTTTAACCTATTTCGATAAGTCTCAAATTCCATACGGCTTAGTGTTTATGGAAATATTAAAGATTAGTTTAATGGGCTTAGTGTTTTACAAATTTTTAAAAGAAGTAAAACTTTCTAATTTCTCAGCTTTAGTATTTGCTATTCTTTATGCTTTTTCTGGATTTGTAATTTTAGGAGGATGTTGGGCCATCTTCTCAGTAGAAGCATTATATGTAGCCTTAATTTTGTACGGTTTTGAGCGTTGGTTAAACCATGGGAAATATTTTTGGTTCGTTTTTGGAATTATGTGCTTAGGGTTTTTACAACCATTTTTATTATTCCCATACACCATTGTTTTATCAGTTTATATAACAGCAAGATATTTTGATACGCACGAAAAAGACAATAAGGCCTTTTTTATTTTTGTGTCAAAAACAGTTGGTTTAGCTGCTATTGGAGTTGCAATGACTGCGTATCAATTATTACCAGATGTATTACAGTACTTAGAAAGTCCACGTGTAGGAGGAGAATCAAGCTTTTTTGCTAAACTACAGCAACAATCATTATTTGGTTTTGCAGATGATGTGTTGCGTTTTACAACAACTTTTAGAGCCTTCGGAAGTGACATGCTTGGAACTGGTAGCAACTTTAAAGGATGGCAAAATTATTTAGAGGCTCCTCTATTTTATTGCGGTATATTTTGCTTAGTGGCATTTCCTCAGTTTTATAGTTCGCTTTCTAAACGTCAAAAAATGTTTTATGGAGCCATAACTGTCTTATTTTGTTTACCAATCATTTTCCCTTATTTCCGTTATGCATTTTGGGCATTCTCAGGAGATTACTACAGAACGCTATCTCTAGTAATTGTGGCTTTTATGGTCATGTTTTCTGCTAGAGCGGTAAGTTATATCGAACAAAAAAATACCATCAATAAAGTTGTATTAGGTATAACCATATTAGTGCTGTTAATTTTCTTATACACTCCAGCTACTCAATTTAAGCCAGCAGTTAATACAAGCTTACGTTCATTTGTAACATTATTAATTTTTGTTTATGGAGCTTTATTGTTTGGATTAAGTGGTGCTAAAGCAAATACAAAGGCAATTTCTAAAATTGTTTTGATTGTATTTTGTTTTATTGAGGTTGTTTATTTTTCAGGAATAACAGTTAATAAGAGAGATGTTGTAACAAGTTCAATGCTAAAGGATAAAGTAGGGTATAATGATTATACCGTTGAATCTGTAGCGTTTTTAAAAAATACGGATAAAGGATTTTTTAGAATCAATAAGGATTATAGTTCAGGTTTAGCAATTCACTCTAGTATCAATGATGCGAAGGTTCAGAATTTTTATGGAACTCCTTCATATTATTCATTTAATCAAAAAAACTATATCAAGTTTTTGGGAGATTTAAATGTGATAGATGTGAAAGATGAGAATTCTACACGTTGGGCAAAAGGGTTAGGAGATAGACCAATTTTATTTTCAATTGCAAGTGGTAAATACTGGTTGTCAAAACGAACAGATGGTGCTGTTAAAAATATGGGCTTTGATTCTATCGCTAAGTTTGGTGATGTAACCGTTTATAAAAACAAATTTGTGTTACCATTTGGATTTACTTATGATAAAGCTATTGGCGAAGATGAATTTAAAAAATTATCACCTACACAAAAAGATTTTTGTTTGTTAAGAGCTTGTGTAATTGGTAACGAAGACAAATCTACTTTCGCTAATTTGAAAGCGTTTAACGTAGCTGATACAGCCGCGCCAATTACTTTTGATAATTACATGGCTTACGTTAATGATTTGAAGAAAGATAATTTTGTTATTTCTAAATTCTCAGAAAATAATATCATAGGTTCAATTAATGTAAATGAATCTAAAGCTTTATTTTTCTCAATCCCATTTGATGAAGGCTGGCATGTAAAAGTGAATGATGTGGAGGCTAAATTATACAGAATTAATGCTGGTTTAACTGGTTTGCCAATCGCTAAAGGAAATAATAAAGTAGAGCTAACATTTGTACCACGATTAAAAGCAAAAGGAGCCGCAATTTCAATAGCAGCTATTCTTGTGTTTATTGGCTTGTTAGGTTTTACGTTTATGAGAAGTAGAAAAGAAAAAGCTTAATTTTTTATTAAGTTCCTTCCATTTCTATTGGTTTCGAAAACGGCTCCATTTCTGTAATTGGTTTCCCAAAAGCTATCTTAGGATAACTGTTTGTATGAGGATCAATCATGACTTGTAATAATACAGGTTGATTGTTGTTTTCTTCATTCCACATCCATTTTATAGCAGCTTCTGTTTCCTCAGTTGTTGAAATTGTTTTAGCATTTATGCCATAAGCAATTGCTATTTTTTCAAAATCAGGTGCAGAGTATCCCCACCAAGTTGATTGGTAGCGCCCTTCAAAATAAGAATCTTGAAACTGACGAATCATTCCTAAATTCTGATTATTTAAAACGATGATTTTTATTGGTAATTTATTTCTAACAATCGTTTGTAATTCCTGAATATTTAATTGCATACAGCCATCTCCAATCACTGGTATAACTGGCTCATTATTCAAAGCTAAACATGCGCCAATGGCAGCAGGTAAAGCAAAACCCATAGCTCCCATTCCTGCTGAGGTTAAAAACACCTGATCTTTATTTGTTTCTAAAGATTGTGCTGTCCACATTTGATGAGAACCAACATCAGCTAAAAATGCTTTTGCTTTAGTAGAGTTTTTTGAAAGTGTGTGGATGAAAATATTAGGATTTATTCCCTTTGTATCTAATTCTTTACTATCAGGCCATTGATTTCTTAAGTCGTCGATGTATGAAAACCATTCTTGCTTAACAGAATAATTTTCTGTTTTAAATTGTTGATTGAACGCTTTGAAGAAATCTTTTAAGTCAGCAACAATTGGCACACATCCTTTTACACGATTATTGATTTCTCCTTCTTCACAATCAATGTGGAAAATGTCTCTATTCTCAAAAAACTTACTATCAGCTCCTGTTTGTCTAATATCTAAACGACTACCAACAACTATTAGTAAATCGCATTCTCCAAAACTAATGTTTGCCCAGCGATTTCCATAGCTTCCAATAAAACCAGTTCTTTGAGGATGATTAAAAGGAATCGCATCAACTGCTAAAAGCGTCGTTACTACTGGTATTTTGGTTAATTGTAAAAACGAATTTAATTCTTCGATAGCAAAAGCAGATCTTACTCCACGCCCAACTAATAACATTGGTTTTTTGCAGCTATGCAGTAATGACGATAATTGATTTAATTCTTTTTTCCAGCCAAATGCTTCTTGCGTATGCTCATTTTTTAGTGCATCAGTAACTGGATCAGAATCGATATTTCCTCGTTGCACGTCCATAGGGATGTCAATTAACACAGGGCCTGGTCTTCCTTCGGTGGCTATTTTAAATGCTTCCATAAAAATGCCTGGTATCTCCGATGCTTCTTTTACTTGATAACATTTTTTAGTTAAAGGTGTTGCTACAGATATAATGTCTGTTTCTTGAAATCCCAATTGACGAATGTTTCTATTTCCTTTTAATTCATGACGATTTACTTGACCAGTAATAAAAATCCCAGGAACTGAATCAAAATAACAACTACCGATGCCAGTAATTAAATTGGTAGCACCAGGTCCGCTAGTAGCAAATGCTACTCCTGGTTTACCTGTAACTCTTCCGTATGCGTCAGCCGCAAAAGAAGCACCTTGCTCATGATGCATGGTTACAATTTTAATTTTTGTTTGAAGATGAAGGGAGTCTAATAAATTAGTTATCATACCTCCAGATAATTCAAAAACAAAATCTATTTTTTTTGCTTCTAGAAATTTTGCTATATAATCAGATGCTTTCATAATTTATGATTTGGATTGAAACTTTTGTCGGAATAAAATTGTATCGTTCTATCAATTGATTCTTTTATACTAGTGTACACAGCTAAGTTTAATTCACCAGTTGCCCTTTTAATTGAAGGAACATAATAGGATGGATATTTAGCAGTTTTAGACTGCATGATATCTATTTTTAAATTATTCTCAGAAAACAATATTACAGGTTTAATTAATGTGAATGAAACTAAAGTGTTATTTTTTTCCAATGCCATTTGATGAAGATTGGAATGTTAAAGTAAATGATGCCGATGCGAAATTATATAGCATAAACGCTGGATTAACCGGTTTATTGATTAATAAAGGAAATAATAAAGTTGAATTAACTTTTGAACCTCGTTTAAAGAAATTAGGGCTAAGTATAACTTTATGTGGTCTTATTATTCTAATGCTTTTATTAGCATTTAAAATATATATTGATAGAAAAAATAAATTACAATCCTAAAGTTCAAAATATTTTAGTTTCAATTCTATTCCTGCTAATTTCCGCAAGTAATCTTGTGTACCAGCAACAGAATAAAACGAATTGTTGATTCCGATTCGTTTTATTTCTGGATAAGATATGGGTAAGGTTTTTTCTTTTAGGTCGTTTATGTGTTCTAAAA
>DIHL01000093.1 GCA_002420145.1 Bacteroidetes bacterium UBA5697 | reverse complement strand
AATTCAACTTTTACGATAACACCAGCACAGCCAATATTAATAACTCCAAATGGTGGTGAGATTCTGTATTCAGGAACAAATTATGTAATAACATGGAATGCGGCGACTTTTTTCACGAGTGTTCGATTAGAGTACTCGTTGAATAATGGAACAAGTTGGACAACCATAACGACAGGAGCTTCCAATAATGGTTCATATAACTGGACCGTGCCAAATGTTTCTAGTACATTATGTTTAGTGCGAGCTAGCAATAGTACAAGTGTTACAGTAAATGATGTTAGTAATGCTACTTTTACTATTAAACCAGCAGTTACTGTTATTACTCCTAATGGCGATAATGGAGTTACAATTTGGGGAGGATGTACTGTGACATCAATTACATTTGATCGTTCTCCCGCATGGAATACTTATTTAATAGAGTATAGTATTAATAATGGAAGTACGTGGACTACTATTGTTAATAATTGGGTTTCAAATGCTAATCCTGCTACTTACAATTGGAGTATACCAAACACACCAAGCTCTCAGGTTAGAGTAAGAGTGACTCCAGTTTCAGCAACTTCATATGGTGATCAAAGCGATAATGTGTTTACGATAACAAAACCAGTAACTATCATTCAACCTAATTTTGGAGGAGTAATGCAAGTGGGAACTGTATACCCAATTAAATGGCAATCCGATGGTATTTCAAATATTTATGATATTTTCTATTCAACTAATGGAGGAGCATCTTATACGAATATTGTGATGGGATATAACACATCTATTAATACATATTCATGGACTGTACCAGCAACAGTTTCTAATAACTGTAGAATAATAGTTAGAGATAATATCAATACTTGTAAAACAGATACAAGTGATCAAGTATTTATTATTCAAAATACACCTCCTGCAATTACTTTATCAAATCCTAATGGAGGAGATACTTTAAAAGGATGTTCTACATATACGATTAATTGGACGGATGCATTGTCTACTGGTTCTTATAATTTGGCATATTCAATTAATAGTGGTTCTTCTTGGACATCAATAGTTGCAAACTATACAACTTCAACGCACAGTTATAATTGGGTTGTTCCAAATACGATTAATTCAAGTAATGTATTGTTAAGAGTTCAATCAGCAACAACGTTAACTACGTTAGATTTAAGCGATGCTCTATTAACGATTATTAATGGCACACTAAATGCAACTCCAAGTTCAACAGCTATTTGTTTAGGTAATACATTACAATTAAACGCTTCAGGAGGAATTAATTATACTTGGTCACCTTCTGCATCATTATCAGCTTCTAATATTTCAAATCCAATAGCATCTCCAACGGTTTCAACAATATATACTGTTCAATCAATAAATGGATCATGTGTTTTATCAAATACTGTAAATGTTAATGTTTCTCCAGCAGGAGCCCCAGTTGGAGTATCAATAGCGGCAAGTCCATCTAATTCAGTATGTCCTGGAACATTAATAACATTTACTACTAGTATTTCTAATGGAGGGGTAACTCCAACATACCAATGGTTTGTAAATGGCGCTAGTAATGGTATAACAAGTGCAACATATACTACTAATACACTTTCAAATAATGATGTGGTTTCTTGTCTTGTAACATCAGATTTATCTTGTGTTTCAAATAATCCTGCATTGTCAAATTCTGTGACAGTTAGTATCGTTTCTGGTCAAACTCCATCTGTAACAGTAAGCGCTTCTCCATCAAATACTATTTGTCCAGGAACGCTAGTAACGTTCTCTGCAAATCCTGTTTTTGGAGGAACAACACCAACTTATGTTTGGAAATTAAATGGGGTAACGGTAGGTGGCTCATCTGCTACATACACAAATAATACATTAGCGAATGGAAATACGGTTTCTGTTATTATGACATCAAATGCTTCATGTTTAAGTACAACAACGGCAACATCAATTCCTATGGCTATTGTAGTAAACACAACTCCTGCAGTTCCTTCTTCTATTTCTGGTAATACGGTTGTTTGTGCTAATAGTTCATACACTTATTCGACAGCTGCTGTTAGTGGAGCTACTTCTTATAACTGGATTTTACCAAGTGGTTGGGTAGGATCTAGTACAACGAATACAATAACAGTGACAACATTAACGAACGGAGGTGTTGTTTCTGTTCAAGCATCTAATGCTTGTGGTACAAGCTCAACTAGAATATTATCTGTTTCGATGACAGCTCCTAATGTATCAATTACAGGTGCTTCATCTGTTTGTTTTGGCTCATCAGCAATTTTAACAGCAACGGGTTCAGCAACTTCTTATACTTGGAGTACAACTCAAACAAGCAATACTATTTCTGTTTCACCAACTATAACAACGACTTATAGTGTAACAGGAACGGATGCAATTGGTTGTCAAAATTCTGCAAGTAAAACGGTTACAGTAAATGCATTACCTATTATATCTGTAACAAGTCCAACAATTTGTGGAGGAGCCACCGCTACAATTACAGCATCTGGAGCATCTACTTATACTTGGAATACTGGAGCAGTAGGAGTCAATATTGTGGTTACTCCAAGCATAACAACTATTTATACAGTTGCAGGGACATCTTCATTAAGTTGTGTAGGTACTTCGACAACTTCAGTAAATGTTGGTTCTACTCCAAGTATATCAGTGAATACAGCTACCATCTGTGCTGGAGCATCTGCTACATTGGTTGCCTCAGGAGTTACGACTTATACATGGAATACTGGAGCAACAACATCTTCTATAATTGTAACGCCTACAACAACTACAGTGTATTCTGTGTCTGGTCAGCAATCAGGATGTACGACGATTGCGTCTCAAACATCAACTGTTGTTGTTAATGCCTTGCCAACAATTAGTATAACTGCTAATAGTTCTTCTATTTGTGTTGGTCAGTCTTCTGATTTGACAGTTTCGGGTAGTGTAACATCTTATACATGGAATACATCAGCTACAACATCTTCAATTACAGTATCTCCAACTGTTACAACTGTATATAGTGTAACTGGAAATGATGCGAATGGTTGCCAAAATACAGTTACTAAAAATATTGTTGTAAATGCATTGCCAATTATTTCGGTAACAAGTTCTACAGTTTGTGCTGGAGGAACAACAACAGTCTCAGCATCAGGTGCGTCCACTTATACATGGAATACAGGAGCTGTAGGCTCAGATTTAGTTGTCTCGCCTTCAGTAAATACAGATTATACAGTAACTGGTACTTCATCTCAAGGTTGTGCTAATACAGGTACAACATCTATCACGGTAGGAGCATTACCAACTATTTCATTAAATACAGCTACAGTTTGTGCTGGATCTTCTGCAACCTTAACAGCATCAGGTGTTACCTCATATACATGGAATACATCAGAAACAACAAGTTCTATTGTAGTAACACCTACGTCAACATCAGTATATACCGTTTCTGGTAATTTAGCAGGATGCTCTGTTGTTGTTTCAAATACAACATCTGTTAATGTTAATTCCTTACCAACTATATCTATTTCTGCAAGTAATAGTGTCATTTGTGAAGGTCAAACATCAGACTTAATATTTTCTGGTAGCGTGAGTTCATATACATGGAATACATCGGCAACAACACCGTCAATAACTGTTTCTCCACTAATTACAACAACATATAGTGTTCTAGGAACTGATGTGAATGGGTGTGAGAATTCAGCATCTAGTGTTATTACGGTTAATTCATTACCAATATTAAGTGTTGTTAATTCAACTATATGCGCAGGAGGTACTGCAACAGTATCTGTTTCAGGAGCATCAACTTATTCTTGGAGTACTGGTGCAACAGGTTCTGATTTAATTGTTTCGCCTACCGCGAATACAGATTATACAGTAACGGGTACATCAGCATTTGGATGTGTTAATACAGAAACCGCTTCTGTAACTATAACAACTACTCCAAGCATATCTGTGAATTCGGTGACATTATGTTCAGGAAATACAGCAACATTAACAGCAACAGGTGTTTCAAGTTATAGTTGGAATACAGGTGAAAATACGGCATCTATTAATGTTAGTCCATCTTCAAGTACTGTTTATACAGTAAGCGGATTTGCTGCAGGATGTAGTTTGCAAGTAACAGAAACAGCAACCGTTGAAGTAATAGCATCTCCAACTGTAAGTGCTATATCTTCTAACACCTTATTATGTGTTGGTCAAACAGCTACGTTAACTGCTAGTGGAGCGAATACATATACTTGGAGTACGACAGGAAATGGTTCTTCTATAGTTGTTAGCCCTTCGGCAACAGTTGATTATACAGTAACAGGAGAGGCTGGTAATGGATGTGTTAATTCTTCAGTTATTACTCAAAGCGTTAGTCCTTGTACAGGTATATCAAATGCTGGGCAATTTGACGAAGAATTAAACGTGTATCCAAATCCTTTTAAAGATTTATTTACAATCAATTATTCCTCAAGTATAGGAATTAAATTAACTGTGGTAAATGCTTTAGGAGCTGCCGTGTTTGAAACTGAAATGAAAGGTGGTAAAGCTGAAGTTAATATGTTAAATCAGGCATCTGGAATTTATTTTATCAAGATACACTCTCAAGAAGGAATGATTACTAAGAAAATTATTAAAGAGTAATAATAATTGATTGTTTAAAAAAAAGCGCATCTGTTAAGATGCGCTTTTTTTATTTTAATTTTGAAATCTCAGTCGCTATTTTGTTGTAAATAAAAATTAGAGTAAATACACAAAGTCCTGGAAACACCACTAACCACCAAGCTGAAAAATGCTCTCTAGCTTCGTTTAATAAGCTACCCCAAGTGATAATGTTTAAAGGAACTCCAACGCCAATAAAAGATAAGGAGGCTTCAATTAGCACAGCTCCTGCTAAACCAAAAATAATTTGAACTAATAATAATGGGAATACATTTGGTAAAATATGTTTTGCAATGATTCTGTAATTACTCATGCCTATTGCTCTACAAGAAGTCACGTAATCTAATTGTTTTGCTTTTAAATATTCTGCGCGCGTTAAACGGGCAATACTTGTCCAACTTAAAAAACCAATGATCATAATTAATAAACTGTATGATGGTTTAGAAATAGCCGACAAAGCGATGATTAATAAGAGAGATGGAATAGAATTTAAAATTTCAATGATTCTTGAAATAATGACATCGATAGGTAAATAAAAACGATTATCTGTTTTTAGTTTTTCATCTATCCATTTTCCCAATCTCAACAAAATAAAAGTGTTTTGAATAAATATGTATATAATTAATAGTATCTGAAAAAACATTCCTAATCCACCTTCTTTAAAGGCTTCGGATAATTTATCAGCTCGTATAATAAAACAAAAAAAGTAGGAGATAAATATACTTAGTAATAAAAATAATACTTGAATATATCCAATTTTCAAAGTGTTATTTTGAAAGTATCCCGCACAAGCCCCTAAAAGTATTCCTAGTAATCCAGCTATTAGCATACTAAAAATGCCCACACTTAATGATGTTTTAGTGCCATGAATAATACAAGATAATACATCATTGCCATTTTGTGTAGTGCCAAGCCAATGTCTGTATTTTAGAGGAATTGAGATAATTTGTCCGTTTTTCAAAGTCATTATTTGTTCATCAAACGGACTTTTTCTCGGCGCATTATCTGCATCAATTGTATTAGGAGAGTAGGCACATGGTGGAAAAATAGCAAAATCGGTTTCGAGGGTTTTCCAATCCTTTGCCATATTATAATTAATAATCTCATTATTTACGATGGCTTGATGTTTAAGTGAGAATGCTGGAAATAACCACTGTCCTTTGTATTTACAAACTAAAGGTTTGTCGTTGGCAATAAAAGGAGCAAGTATAGAAATGAAAACAAAAAGTATAAAAACATAAACACATCTTTTTAATACTCTGTTTTTTGAGAGTATATTTTTAAAGGATGAATATGATTGTTTTACGTTCATTTATTTTGTTATTCTAATCCTAGGATCAATCCAAGCGTAAAGTATATCTGCTAATAAGTAACTAAAAATGGTTAAAATGGATGATAGAGTTATAATAGCAATGACTACGGGATAGTCTTGCGCAATAATAGCGCGCACAGTTTCCAAACCCATACCTGGAATGGTGAAAATGCTTTCAATAATTACAGAACCTCCTACAATGCTAGGAAATACAGAAGAAAAAACAGTGATTAAAGGTAAGGCAGAATTTTTGAGAGCGTGCTTCCAAATAATTGTTTTTTCATTTAATCCTTTTGCTTTAGCTGTTTTGATATAATCTAATTGTAATTGCTCTTGTATAGAAGTAGCAGTTAATTTAGATATAAATGCTAAGGAAGAGTAGGTATAACAAATTAAAGGCAGTATCATATAAGGAACAGAATCAATAAATTTTTCTAGCAAAGAAGTATCATCATCATAACCTCCAATAGGTTTTATGCCAGATGGAGGAAAAATAGATAATACATCAGGATTAGCAAAGAGCATTAGTAATAATACGCCTACAAAAAAAGAAGGCATCGAATACATTAAAAATAAAATGAATTGGGAGCCTTTACTGAATTTACTTTCGGGTTGTCGTGCTATTTTAATACCAATAGGAACACTAATCGCATAGGCTAAGATGATTGATAGGATTGAAAAAAATAAAGACCAGATTAATTTGTCTTTGATGATGGCTATTACGGGTTCTTTTTTTGAAATAGATAAACCGAAATCTCCACGAATAATGCCTTTTGAATTGTAACCTCCAAATAACCAGCGATGATATTGATTGCTAGAGCCATACCAAACAATTTTAGGAAGATAATTTTTATAACCTCCTGTTGTTTTAATATGCTTTTTTGCTTTCTCTAATTCTACATCATCGTTAATTTTATATAAGGTATCTGGTTCAGATAATTTACAAATTGAGAAATAAAACAAGGGTAAATCTAATCCTAATTGTTTACGCCAATATGTTTTTTGTTGTTCAATATCTTGAGTGGTTTTTAAACTGCCTCCCGAATTAGAAGACATGACAAGACTGTTAACGCCATCACCTGGAGCATTAGCTAGTAAAATAAATCCAATAAGAGTTACCGCAAATAGAGTAGGTATAAACCAAAGAATTCGTTTTAATACATATGGCCACATGTATTAATCTTTCAGTTTTAAAGTGTTTAATAAAACTCCAGGATACTCTGTATATATTTCTAAGTTATCCCATTTTTTGTTCACGATTACTCGTCGAGTTTGTGTAAACATGAAAATATAGGGTTGCTCATCGTATACTAATTTTTGAAAACGTTTTGAAAGAGCAATTCTTTTAGGTTCGTCCATACACGTATTAATACTATCAATTAAGGCATCCGATTGAGGAGTGCCAAAACCTGTAAAGTTTAAGCCATTGTTTGCCCAAGAAGCTGAAGACCATAATTGAGAAAAATCCTCTGGCGGTGCACTACTTTGCCAAGCGCTTATGCTCATATCAAAACTATGACCAGTCACAGAGCCGAAGAATCCATTATAATCCAAAGGATTTAGCATGACATATATATTAGCTTTTCCAAAGCTCTCAGCTAATTGTTTCGCTAAATCTTCCCAAACTTTAGAACCAGCCATAAAATTTATATTGAATTCAAATTTTACTTTTTCTCCGTCAATTATTTTATCTAACACTTGATCATTGTCTGTATCAGCCCAACCAGCTTGTTTTAATAATTCTTTAGCTTGTTCTACATTATATTCTAATGGTTTTAAATCGGCATTGAAATCAATCTTGTTTGGAGAGATAGGTCCAACTACTTGTTTATTATTATTTTCATATAAGGTTTTGTTAATTTGATTGTAAGGCGTTAATAATGCCATTGCTCTACGCACATTTACATCAGTAAATAATTTTTTATGTTTTTTGCCATCTGGTTTCATATTCATGGCCACATAAGTGTAGTTATAAGTGTCTGCTAATTTTAAAGTAAAATCCTTTTTAAATGCTTCGTCTTTTGATAACTCTGTAAATGACGAATAATCAATCATAGTTGATACATCGATTAATCCATTTTTCAATTCTAATAAAGCAGAAGCATTGTTGTTATTTAATTTTAAAATGATTTTATCAGGATTAGCTTGGCAATACCAGTTTTCTTGACAATTTTCTGACCAATGATTTTTCTTTTTTTCTAATGTGATACTAACCCCTTTGTCCCATTTGGTTATTTTATAAGGCCCAGCACCACTCATAAATTGTGTGTCAGTTGAATATTTAGGACTATTAAACTCGTCAGCCCATTGTTTAATGTCTTGTTTTGATTTTAAAAAAGTTGAATCGGTTAATTGAGCATTGCTGTATTTTGCCAATACATTTTGCTTATCGTAAAACGCAGCTTGAACAATAGGGAAATCAGTCCAAAACCAGGTATTTAAAATATAAGGACGCTTCATTTTAATGGTAAATTTTTTATTGTTTTTAGAGTCAACAATAATGTCATCAATGTTTTCCCAATAAGGCTTTAAGCCAATATTATTGGTATAAAGGCATTTACTAGCTTTTGTTGTGAAGACTATGTCATTGGCAGTAATCGGAGAATTGTCATCCCAAGTTATATTATCTTTTAGTTCATAGCTATAATTTAAACCATCTTCAGAAACAGTAGGCAAGGATTTTGCTAAACAGGGCAATAACTCTCCAGTTTTGTAATTTACACGTAGCAAACTAAGGTTGGTATAGAGATTTATTTCAGCTCTAACAGCAGAAGCGCCATTAGTTGGATGCATATCGTCAGGCTCTGATAATAGATGAACAACCAAAGTATTACTTTGAGTTTTTTTACAACTACTTGTAAATGTAATTGATAGGATAAAAAGTAAGGGGTATAGTAGCGACTTCATGGTACTAAAAATACAAAAATTGACGGATGAAAATAATTTTTGTTTATTTTTTAATAATTTAAAAAAATAACTACATTTGCATTCTCTATTTAAATATAGAGTTGGAGAGGTGCCTGAGTGGCCGAAAGGACATGTTTGCTAAACATGCGAACGGGAAACTGTTCCGAGGGTTCGAATCCCTCCTTCTCCGCTGATAAGTAAAATGAAAGCCCCGCATTGCGGGGCTTATTTTTTTATGTGAAACAGCAAGAAAGCTTGCTTTCTTGCAAGTTGAGCAATAAAAAAATAAAACCTGAAAGGTTTCATTTTACTGTGACTCTGGGGGTTAAGGGATCTGCGAAGCTAATCAAGCTTTGCTTTCTTCATTTAGCGAAAAACATAAATTGCACGAACTGTTCTTTTATAGGGTGATTTTTAGGAAAATGAAATTCATTTTCAGTAAAGTAATTTAATTATTATCCCCTCCAAAATAATTTTTTTCAATGATATCGGCATTAGTCGCAATATCCCAAATCACATCATTTATAATGGCTTCGTTGGTAAGTTCAATTGGTTGAATGGCATGTACAACAACTGATTCGCAAGGCGTTCCATCTGTTTTTTTATCATTTGTAATAATAACAGAGCAATAAGTACAGTAGCTACTTTCCTTCAACATCTGATATAAATTAATATTGGGAGTATAAACTCCACAACGGCTATTAAAGTAAAAAACGTCTTTTCCTAAATAGCGTTCCTTAATCACCCAAGCATATACGTATTGGTATCTTAATGAGCCGTCTGTTTGTTTCATGGCTACGTCCAATCTAAATAGTCCAGGAGAAGTTTCATCAAGTTTATACTTCCAGCGGTCGCAAATGCTTGTTAATACTGTTTTTAAATCCATTTTTATTAATTTTATTTAATAGTAAAATTGAACCCTAAAATAATAAAAATAAATAAATTCAACATGTTGTTAAATAAATAAAGTCAGTATCTTTAGGGTTTTATAGCCAAATTGTAGTTATTTATTTTATATATTAGACCGTTGAATAAGGATAAAATAATCATTGACCCTAACTTAAGTTCATTCTTTTCATGGAATGATATTATAAGATATAAAAGCTTACTTAATAATTTAGCTAAACGAGATTTTTTAGTGCGTTATAAGCAAGCTTTTGCTGGGATTATGTGGGCTTTAATTAAGCCTTTGATGAGTATTTTAGTATTTGGTTATATTTCCACTAAAATTAGTAATTCAGAAAATACAGCCACTAATTTTGTATATGTAGCTTCTGCCATGTTGTTATGGCAGTTGTTTTCCAATGTTTTTAATGATGTAAGTAATTCAATTATTAGTAATTCAAATTTATTCTCTAAGGTTTATTTTCCTAAAATTATCATTCCATTAAGTACCATTTTAGTGTGTTTGGTTGATTTTTTTATTTCACTTATCATATTAGTTGTCTTATTTGTTATTTCTGGTCAAAGTCTTCATTGGCAAATTATATTTGCACCTTTATTTATACTGTTAACTGTTATTAATGGATTAGGTTTAGGTTTATATTTTGCAACTATTAATGTAAAGTACAGAGATGTTAAGTTTATCGTTCCAGTAATACTTCAGTTTGGAATGTATGTTACGCCTGTCATTTTCAATACCAATTATTATTTAGATAGAATGCCAAGTTGGTTGCATTGGTTGTTTTGTTTAAATCCTATGGTAGGAGCAATTGATGGATTTAAATACGCTTTATTTGGAAGCGACTCTATCTATAATATCTATTATTTTTCTTTATCAGTTTGTGTCTCCTTTTTGTTTCTATTCATTGGGATAAAATATTTTTATAAGTTCGAACGTAATTTTGTGGATTATATTTAATGAGTAAAAACACAGTTATAAAAGTTGAAAATTTAAGTAAACAATATTTACTTAATAAAGGTGGATTACCTAAGAGCGATACTCTGTTTGGTAGCTTTTTAAATGGATTACGAAATGTAAAAAATATAACAAGTAAACCACAAACCGAAGAGTTTTGGGCATTAAAAGACATATCTTTTGAAGTTGAACAAGGAGATCGTGTTGGGATTATTGGAAGAAACGGAGCAGGAAAATCTACTCTATTAAAAATATTATCACGCATTACTCCTCCAACTAAGGGTAAAATTGAATATACAGGACGAATGGCTTCTTTATTAGAGGTTGGTACTGGATTTCATGGAGATTTGTCGGGTAGAGAAAATATCTATTTAAATGGTTCTATTTTAGGAATGCATAAGCACGAAATAGATAGGAAATTTGATGAAATTGTTGCTTTTAGCGAAATAGAAAAATTTATTGATACTCCAGTAAAGCGTTATAGTAGCGGCATGTACGTACGTTTAGCGTTTGCTGTAGCAGCTCATTTAGAACCTGACATTTTAATTGTAGACGAAGTTTTAGCCGTTGGAGATGCTGCATTTCAAGATAAATGTCTTGGGAAAATGAATGAGGTAAGCACAAAAGAAGGTAGAACTATTTTATTTGTGAGTCATCAAATGGCAGTATTATCTGCTTTATGTAATAAATCTGTTTTACTTGAAAAGGGACAATTTGTTGGAATGGGACCGACGGATAGTATAATAAATACATACTTACATAGGGGAGAGAAAAATACAGGACAAAACTATGACGACTCGGCTCCTGTAAAAGGTGCAAAATTAAAAATCAGGAGTGTTAGAGTTCTGAATCATGTTCAAACTACTGTTTCAGAAATCAATAATGCTTATAAAGGGTTTATCGAAATTGGGTTTGAAGTGTTAGAGAAAAGTAGGGGCTATGATGTTAGTCTTGAACTAAAACATTTGCAATATGGCACTATTTTCACTACGTGCTTAAAAGATAAAGACACAGAGGGGAATGATAATAAAGTATGGGAAAAAGGATTACATAAATACAGTATTGAGTTGCCGATGGATTTATTGCGAGAAGGAGAGTATATTATTTCTGCTGCAGCAACTATTCCTAAAGTTGAAGTATTGGATGTATTTAATTACGATACATTATTTAGCATTTTAGATTCTACGAGTCCTGTTGCTAAAACAACAGAAGGTAGAAATGGCGCTATTTTGCCCGTTATAGAGTGGAAAAAAACAGACTCAGTCATTATTTAATCATAGCTAATTGATTTATACCTCAAAATGATATCAAAAATTAAACAGTTATTAAAAAAAATTGTCTCAGTTTTTGGGTACGAATTGGTAGAGGTGAAACCTTATGTTCCAGTAGTTATTCCAAATGTTTTTAATACGTCTCATAATAAGACTGTTTTACTATCTTATATCAAAAGTGTTTTTACTAATCCAGAAAACAGAAATGACAGAACGCATACAAACAGATATACAACATTTCTTATAGCTGAAATATTGAGTGATTTAGGATATAATGTTGATGTTATTGATTGCGGAGATGATTTTAAAGGTGAATTTAAGAAATATGAATTAGTAATAGGTTTAGGTAAAGCTTTAGATTACGTCATAGAGAATAAGAAGTCTGAAGATAAAACGAAAGTAATTTGGTTTGGTACAGGTTGTAATCCTTTGTTTTCTAATGTAGCTACCTTAAATAGATTGAATGATTTTTACAAACGTAATAATCAATTGTTATTTTCATCAACTAGATATATTAAGGAAGATTGGCCTTTGCAGCATGAATTTTCTGATTGGGTTATTTTACATGGAAGTACATTTGCTAAATCTACTTATCAATTAAAGAATATAAATACCATTCATGCACCCGTATTTATTTATCATTCGTTTAATAGAACAGATGATGAATGGATTAATGCTAAGAAAAATTATTTATGGTTTGGAGTAGGTGGATTAATCCATAAAGGATTAGACTTATTATTAGATTCATTTAAAGATATGCAAAATGTTAGTTTGCATATTTGCGGTAACATAGAAGGTGAACCAGAATTTTTTAAGTATAGTAAGCAAATTATTGATTCTAATGTGAATATTATTTATCACGGTTTTGTTGATGTGAAGTCAAAGATATTTGAAGATATTCTTCGCACTTGCGCTTTTGTTATTTTTCCTAGTGCCTCTGAAGGAAATTCTCCATCAGTAATAACGTGTATGGCAAATGGAGGATTGATTCCTATTGTTCCTGAAACGGCAGATGTTGATTTGAATGGATATGGAATAAACATTAAAGAATTGAGCATTAATGCAATTAAAGAATCTGTTAAAGAAAGTCAGTTGTTAAGCATTGATGAATTAAAGAATCAAAATGCAAAAATCATAGAATACACTAGTCGATATAATACCTTTGATTATTTTAAACAGGATTTTAAACTAAAGCTTCAAGAAGCAATAAATACAATTTAAAACAATGAATTGCCAAATTTGTAACCAAAATACGTCTGTAATTTTTAAAACTAAGGTTTTAAAAAAATATGATGTTACCTATCATCAATGTGATTCTTGTAAATTTATTCAAACAGAAGAACCATATTGGTTACCAGAGGCTTATGAGAACGTAATTACGAGTTTAGATATTGGTTTAATAAGTCGAAATTTATACTTGCAAGAACAAATTCCTAAGATTATCGATAATTGTTTCCCTCATGCTAAAACAATGATTGATTTTGGTGGTGGTTATGGTATGTTTGTGAGAATGATGAGAGATAAAGGCTATGATTTTTATCGTCAAGATATTTATTGTGATAATTTATTTTCAAAACATTTTGATATTACAGATTGTCCAGATAAAAAAATGGATATCGTAACCGCTTTTGAGGTATTTGAACATTTAAAAAATCCTTTAGAAGAAATCGAAAAAATGCTAAAGTATTCAAGTAATATTATTTTTTCTACAACGTTAATACCTTCAGATATTAATACGTTTAAGGATTGGTGGTATGTTGCTCCAGAAACAGGACAGCACATAGCTTTTTATTCAGAAGCGTCGTTGAAATTTATAGCAAATAAGTATAATTTACATTTTTATACTAACCATAATAATTTACATTTTTTTTCTAAAGAGAAAATTGAACAACATATAGTTGATGATACCTTTTTTCCTAAAAGATCCCTAACAGATAAAATAGTTGGTCGATTTGTGTCACAACCGTCAGTTAAGACTTCTTTATTACAGCCAGATTATGATTATATTTTGAAGAAAATCTCAAAATAAGTTTAAATATTTATTCAGGTAAATTACTCAGTATGCACATAGCTTATGATAGTCAAATATTTAGAATGCAGCAACATGGCGGCATATCAAAGTATTTTGTTAAGCTTATAGAGAATTTAATAAGTGAAAAAAATATTGAAATCACAGTTGTTGCTGGAATTCATAAAAATGAATATTTAATTAATTCTAGTATTAAATATTCAGGTATGCCCTACGATTGCCTAAAAAGAAAGTTTATAAACAATAGATTTTATAATTGTACAGATGTTTATAATTTGTATGTGGAAAAAAATAAATTATCAAACCCAACAATTGATATTATTCACCAAACATATAATGGTTATGAGTTATATACATCTAAAAAAACTAATTGTATTATAACAATTCATGACTTGATTTATGAAAAGTTTCCTTTAGATTTTATAGATACAGAGGAGTATTTAGCGCGAAAGAAAAAATCAATTGAAAATGCAGAACATATCATATGTGTTTCTAAAAATACTCAGGATGATTTAATAAATTTTTACAATGTTGATATTTCTAAAACCTCAGTTGTTTATCATGGAGTAGATGAGTTTCTTAAGCAAAAAAATAGGTTATATTCTCATCCATATATTTTGTTCGTAGGTAAACGAAATGGCTACAAAAATTTTATAAATACTTTAAAGGCTTATTCAGAAACTTCATTGAAGAATGAAGCTAAATTAGTGTGTTTTGGAAGTAGTGATTTTTCTGAGGAAGAAAACCAAATTATAAAACAACTCCAATTAACCGAGAATGTGGTTTATTTTAAGGGTGATGATTTAGAACTTGTAAACTTGTATCAATTTGCTACTTTTTTAATATATCCTAGTGTTTATGAGGGATTTGGATTGCCTGTATTAGAAGCAATGGCAAATGATTGTCCGGTAATATGTTCTAATAAAAGTAGTTTGCCAGAAGTGTCTAATGATTGTGCATTAGCCATTAATTGTGAAAATACCGAAGAGATTAGAAGTTCTATGGATAAATTGTTTTATAATAAAGATTTAAGGAATAATTTAGTTAAATTAGGAAGAGAGAACGTAAAGAAATTTACTTGGCGTAATACTGCGTTAAATACATTGAATGTTTATCAAAAAGTTATAGACGAAAAAAATAATTAGTACAATTAAAAATTATTACAAATGTTAAAGTTATCGATTATAACAATAAATTTTAATGATGCTTCAGGTCTCCAAAAGACAATTGAAAGTGTTGTTAATCAGGATTTCGATAATTTCGAATATATTGTAATAGATGGAGGATCTTCTGATAAC
>DIHL01000095.1 GCA_002420145.1 Bacteroidetes bacterium UBA5697 | reverse complement strand
ATCTTTACCTCTTTGAGAAAATAAATTAAAGCTTAAAAAAATTAAGCTAAGGGCGTATATACGTTTCATTTTTATACTTTTTAGAACTCTACAAGATAAGAAAAAATCTCTCTTTTTTCTAAATATTCAGAAAATCAACAAAAAGTAAAATGTTAAATTTTAATCCTTCTTATTACTACTAAATCCTACTAGAATGATGAGAATCCAGCCAGCAATAAAAAATAAACCTCCAATTGGGGTAATAGGGCCTAATACTTTCAACCACTCAGCTCCAAATAAATTTCGGGTACATAAAAGATATAGAGACCCAGAAAACATCAATATTCCAATTAAAAAACAATTATAAGCACAATTAATAAATTTATGTGTCGTGTGTTTTGAAAGCAAAATTAAAGCAAGCATGGCTAAGGTATGATACATTTGATATTTTACAGCGGTATCAAATCCTATTAATTGATCTTGAGTAATTAATCCTGTTGGTAATTTGCTTTTTAAAAAATGAGCACCTAATGCTCCTAATGTAACAGAAATAGCGCCTAATAATCCAACGAGTGTTAGTTTTTTTGAGTTCATATTATTGAGAAATATATTTTAAATAGTCTTCTTTAGTTTCTTTAAATTGAAATTCATCAGCTAAAATAGAAGCATTATTTTTATCTGTCAAAACATTATAGGCAGATTTTAATAATTCCATTTTTTCTCTATCATGAGTATATAATTCACTCATTTTTTTTGCTTGAGAACTTGATAAGCAAACATCAACTAATAATTTTTTCGCCACTACTACTTTCTCGTTTTCGTAAGGTGCTTTTTTGATTTTATTTAATAATTCTTCGAAATTAGAATCGCTTATAGGCTCTTTACAATTCATGTTTTTTTGCTTGATGATGTTTTCTTGTTCCTTGATAAAAGAAGTATAAGACTCTTTCATTGTAGGATATTTAAATATCACTAATAAAGTATTTGCATTTTGTTTATCTGATAAATGAATGTATGCTTTTTTTGCAGAGTTTAATCTATCCATATCTATTGGTGTTGATTCCAATAATTCTTTTAGTTGCAAAACATTGTAACAGTTTAATTCAATAATTTGATTTAAATATCTGTAAGCGGCCTCTGTATCATTTGCTTTCTTAAAAAGAGTAAGAGCATATTTAATATCCTTGTCATTTAAACCTGTTTTGCAGGTAGAGGTCTCAGTATCAAAATTTTTGTAAAATACAGGTTTGTTATTTACGGCTTGATACAAGTTGCCGTAAATACTATTATCTACTAAAGGCACTGTTTCTTTTGGTGCTTCTGGAACAGGAGGAGTTTCGGGACCAGATTGTTCTGAAACCGATTTAAATTGCAAAGTTAATTTCCCCTCTTTATCTAGTAATACATAAGTAAATTCTTTATTTAAAAATTTTGATTTATTACTCAGTAGGATAGAATCTTTAAGAGATTGTTCTTTATTGGGTATTTTAATTAAGATATGATTCCAACCAATATTGAAGTTAAATACTTTGACGTTAGATTGGGCATTTTTATTAATTAACTCATTGTTTACAGATAGAAAAAAAGGATTGCCAGATTCACTCAAAATAACTAAAGTGTTGTTTTGAGATTGAATTGAAAGTCCACAAAAAAGTAAATACAACAGGACTTTTATCTTTTGAACCATATTATATGTTTTGATAACAAATTTAAGGTTATTTTTGTGCAGAAATTATTTTATGAGCAAAATATTAATAATAGGAGCTGGGCGCTCTTCATCTAGTTTAATCGATTATTTTTTATCGAATGCCAAAACTTATGTTTGGCATATAACGATTGCTGATGCTAACAAAAAAGTAGTAGAATCTAAAATTACTAACTATACAGAAGTTGCATCGGCGGTAGAGTTTGATGTAAATAATGTATCGTTAAGAGAAGAATTAATTAAACAAGCAGATTTTGTAGTATCTATGTTGCCAGCCTTTATGCATGGCGATGTGGCTAGAGATTGTGTACGTTTAGGGAAACATATTGCCACAGCTAGTTATGTAAGTCAGGATATGAAAGACTTGGATGCAGAAGCCAAACAAAAAAACTTATTGTTATTAAATGAATGTGGCTTAGATCCAGGCATTGATCATGCATCGGCCATGAAAGTAATTCATGAAATACAAGATAAAGGAGGAAAGATTACTAGCTTTAAATCATTTTGTGGTGGCTTGGTGGCTCCCGAGAGTAACGATAATCCATGGGGCTATAAATTTAGCTGGAATCCTCGTAATGTAATTTTAGCAGGACAGGGTACGGCACAATTTATTGAAGAAGGTAAATTAAAATTCATCCCCTACAATCGTATTTATACTCAAATAGAAACAATCGAAGTGGATGGTTACGGTAAATTTGATGCCTATGCCAACCGTGATAGTATAGGATACAAAGAGCCTTATGGATTAAATGACGCTAGTACGATGTTGCGTGGCACCTTGCGTATGCCAGGGTATTGTAAAGCATGGAACGTGTTTGTAAAACTAGGATTAACAGACGATACGTATAAAATTAAAAATGCGAATACTTTAACTTATACCGATTTATTAGAAGCGTTTTTGCCAAAAGGTTCAGCTTCGGTTAAAGATAAATTAGTCAATTTTATGGGGGTTGATATAGATGCTGAGGTAATGTCTAAATTAGAATTTTTAGAATTATTCTCTAATCGTCCAATTAAATTGAAAGAAGGTTCTCCTGCAGAATTGCTTCAAAATTTATTAGAAGAGAAATGGTTATTGAAAACTGGAGACAAGGATATGATTGTGATGCAGCATCAATTTGAATACACCTTGAATGGCGCCAACAAAAAATTAGAATCTTCTTTAGTGGTCATTGGAGATGATGAGGTACATACAGCTATGGCAAAAACAGTAGGCTTGCCTTTAGCAATATCAATTAAAAATTTCTTAACAGGAAAGTTTAAATTGTATGGCGTTCAAATTCCGACCGTAAAAGAGATTTATGAGCCAATGCTTTCTGAATTAGAAGGTTTAAATATTATTTTTACTGAAAAAGAAGTTTAACATTTTTTTTTCATAACATGTTATTAAAAAATGAGTTTTTGCCAGTATTATTGATATTGGCTTAACACTCATGTGAATTTAATCCCTTAAATTTGTAGAAAATCTAAAAAAACAATTATGATAAAAAAAATACTTTCAATGGCATTTATGTGCGCGGCATTTATAGCACATTCACAAAGTTTTACATTAACATATCCTTTTTCGGCAGTAACGCCAAGTACAGGTTTAATTGATCCAACTCCAACGCCTACAGCAGCTGGAATTACCTCTGGTTCTTTTACAGCGGTTGGAACACCATCTGCTAATCCTAATGCTTCTGGACGTTTCTCTTTCGTGGGCTGGCCTTTAGGAGCTACTTCGGGTGTTGATACTTATTCAACTATGACTGGCGCTATTAATACAGGAGAATATTATGAAATTGTATTAACTCCTGTAAACGGCTATACAATTGCTTTAAATTCGATTATTTTCACTGTTCAACGTTCGGCTGCTGGTATCAGAAATTACGCTGTAAGAACAAGTGCAGATGGGTTTACTAATAACTTACCTGCTTCTGTAACTACAAATACAAATTTATCGGTAGTAGGAACAAATGAGTTCTTTTGGAATTTAGATGCTCTTAGTTCTGCACAAAACGGTAGCACTATTAGCTTATTTGGGGCAACTATTACATCTTCAGTATCTTTCCGTTTTTATGGTTGGAATGCAGAACAATCAGGTGGAACTTTTAGTATTGATAACGTCAATATTGATGGCGTAGCTACTGGGTCAGCTTTACCATGTGCTTCTCCAACTATTTCTGCCATTACAGGTAATTCGCCAATTTGTGATAATCAAACATTAAATTTAGGTTCTTCTGTTTTAGGAGATGCTCCTTTTACATACACTTGGACAGGTGCTGGAACAATAGGTTCACCAAATGCTTCTAGTACAACTATTACTGGCGCAACATCTAGTGATTATACTTTAACTGTTAGTAATGCTTGCGGAACAGCAACAGCTGTAGCAACTGCAACTGTAAATGCCGCTCCAACTATTTCTGTAAACTCTGCTACTATTTGTGCGGGTAATTCAGCTACATTAACAGCTACTGGCACCTCTAGTTCTTATGTTTGGAATACAGCAGAAACAACAGCTAGTATTGTTGTCACTCCAACAACATCTCCAGTTTCATTCACAGTGATGGGAACATCAACTAATAGCTGTTCAGCAACAGCAATAGCAACGGTTATTGTAAATGCTTTGCCATCTGTGTCTGTAAACTCTGCATCTATTTGTGCTGGTAATTCAGCTACATTAACAGCAACTGGTGCTGTATCTTATGCTTGGAATACTGGACAGTCAACTACTAGTATTATTGTTACTCCAACTACATCTCCTGTTGATTATACGGTAACTGGAACTGATGCTAATAACTGTTCAAATACAGCAATAGCCACAGTAACTGTAAATGCCGTTCCAAATGTATCTTTAACTTTAAATCCTGATTTACATTGTGTGACTGTAAATACAGTAACATTGGCTGGTGGTTCTCCATCAGGAGGTGTATACAGTGGGCCTGGAGTTACTGGTGGTGTATTTAGCCCAGCAACAGTTGGTGTTGGAACTTACACAATTATGTATTCTTATACAGATGGAAATAATTGTTTTGCTGATGCAGTTGATATTATGACGGTTAATGCTTGTACTGGTTTTCAAACATTAAATGCAGATGTGGTTTCTATTTATCCAAACCCAACAAATGGTTTAGTTGTAGTTAAAACACCAGCTTTAAATGCTCAAGTAAGTGTATTTGATGTTAATGGTAAAAACGTATTTACTCAAACAACTACTTCTTTCGAAACTCAAATGGATTTATCACACTTAGCAAATGGTGTATATCAATTAAACATTGTTTCTGATAATCAATTATTCAATTATAAAGAAATGATAAATAAATAATCATTTTTAATGTCAATAAAAAAGGAGGTTAATACCTCCTTTTTTTATGCTCTTTTCACTTTCGTTTCTTTATAACCTAGTTTTTTCATGCTCTTTCGTTTTTGTTTTTTAGCGGCTTTTAATTGGCGTTTTTGCTCTCTCGCATTTTGCTTACTAAGTTGCTGGCTGGGCTTTTCTTTCTTTTTTAAGTAAGGATTGTAAGCTTCGCGTGGTTTATGTCGTTTCCCTGATTTACGCCACATCTTTTTACGCTCTTTACTTTCACTAAACTGCGCTCTTATTGGTAGTTGACCAATAAAAAATAAAAATAGGGATAAAACAATAAACTTCTTCATTACTACAAATAACGCACTTATCTTAAAAAGATACCTGTAATTCGCTGAAAATTACTAACATAGTTTTCCAATAATTAGGTTTTGTGGTTTGTGGCTTTTGTAGTAAATTTGTTTGAATTAGAAAATAGATAATGACAACTAAAGATTGGACTAAAGAAGAAATTTTGGAGGTGTATAATACACCTTTGATGGAATTAATATATAGAGCTGCAGAAGTTCACAAGCAACATCATACTGTTGGTGAAGTACAAGTGAGTTCGTTATTGTCAATTAAAACTGGCGGTTGCCCTGAGGATTGTTCTTATTGCCCTCAAGCAGCTCGTTACCATACAGAGGTTAAGGTTCATAAATTAATGAGTGTGCCTGAAGTAAATGCTGCTGCAGATAATGCAAAAGCTGGAGGTGCTAGTCGCATGTGTTTAGGTGCAGCTTGGAGAGAAGTTCGTGACAATAAAGATTTTGATACTGTATTAGATATGGTTAAAACCATTAATAGTAAAGGGTTAGAAGTTTGTGCTACTTTAGGAATGGTAACAGAAGATCAAGCGAAGCGTTTAGCTGATGCTGGATTGTACGCGTATAATCATAATATTGATACAAGCGAAGAGAATTACGAAAACATTATTTCTACTCGTAAGTTTGACGATCGTTTAAATACTATTAATAATGTTCGTAAAGCAGGCTTAACTGTTTGTTCAGGTGGAATTATTGGAATGGGAGAGAAAGTAGAAGATAGAGTAGGGATGTTATATACGTTAAGTTTATTACGTCCTCAACCAGAATCAGTTCCTATTAATGCCTTAGTAGCAGTAGAAGGTACTCCAATGGAAGATCAACCACCAGTGCCAATTTGGGATATGGTTCGTATGATTGCAACAGCTCGTATTATATTACCAAGAACAGCAGTGCGTTTATCAGCAGGTCGTTTAAGTATGAGTATGGAAGGACAGGCTCTATGCTTTATGGCAGGAGCTAATTCTATCTTCGCCGGAGAGAAATTATTAACGACTCCAAATCCTTTATATAATCAGGATATGGAGATGTTTAAAATTTTAGGTTTAAATACAAAACAAGCTTTTGTAGATAAATTGAAAAAAGAAGAATTAGTTTAAATTTTATATAAAAGAGGTAGAGCAAAATATGAGTGGACAAAAAAAAAATCCATCAACCATTACCTCCTTATTACAACAACGAATAGATAAAGGGAGCTTACGCTCCCTTATGTCGTCTTATCCTAGAATAGATTTTTCGAGTAATGATTATTTAGGCTTTTCTTCCCAAGGTTATTTGCTGGAAGAACTTAAAACATTAAATACCTCAATTCATATAGGCTCAACTGGTTCTCGTTTAATCAGTGGAAATTCTGAATTGTTTAATGAGATAGAAAAAGAAATCGCTCAATTTCATCATGCAGAATCAGCTTTAATTTATAATTCAGGTTATGATGCAAACTTAGGGTTGCTTTCAAGTGTTCCTCAAAAAGGCGATTTAATATTAAGCGATGAATTAATTCATGCTTCGTTAATTGATGGTATTCGTTTAAGTTTTGCGACACACTATAAATTCAAACATAATAATCTGGAATCTTTACAAGAATTAATAGTAAGACATAAAAAATCATTTAATGAAATTTACATTGTTGTAGAAAGTGTTTATTCTATGGATGGAGATAATGCTCCTTTAGTAGAATTAGCAAAACTTTGTAAAGATGACAATATTTATTTAATCGTTGATGAGGCTCATGCCATTGGAGTGTTTGGAAATCAAGGAAGAGGATTGTGTGAGGAATTTAATATAGAGAAGGATTGTTTTGCTCGAATTTATACTTATGGTAAGGCGATGGGTTGTCACGGTGCTGCTATTGTGGGGAGTGAAGAATTAAAAAAATACTTAATTAATTTTTCTCGTTCATTTATTTATACTACGGCGATGTCAGAGCATAGTTTGCTAGCTATTAAAGCAGCCTATCAATTATTTTTAAAAACTACTGAAATAGAAAAACTTAGAAGTCATATTTCTTATTTTAATTCTCATCAAAATAACTCCCCGTATTTTATAAAAAGTGAGAGCGCTATTCATTGTAAATTAATTTCTGGTAATAATCAAGTTCAAGAAATTGAAGAGAAATTAAAAGGATTAGATATTTTCGTGAAGTCAATCAAAAGCCCAACAGTAAAAGAAGGGCATGAAAGACTTCGAATTTGCTTGCATTCTTTTAATACTAAAGAAGAACTTGATTTGTTAGTTAATTCCTTGACTGTCTGAGTGCAGAGAAATCTAACTATTCGCTTTATTCTTAATTATACAAACACATCTAAAACCTAACCAGGCATTTGCTTTTGCATATTCTTGATCTTTCCCAACTCTACATTCTTCCAATCTGTTTTTCCAGCCTCCGCCTTTGCAAATTCCTTTTTCTTGAACCATTTCAGCTACATTGCCAAGCATGTTATATAAGCCGAATAAATTTTTGGCATAAGATTTTACTGGAGCTGTAACATCAGGGTAGGGGGTTCCTATCGTATCAGGGTGCGCACAATTTATTCGATACTTTCCTTTTTCATCTTTCCCATTATTATTAAGAATACGAGTCGAAAATTCTGCTAGTTTTTCCCACTCATCTTTAGTTGGTATACGATATTCGAAATTATTGTATTTAAATGTTTTTTTTAAAGTCAAAAATGCTTTTACTCTTTCAGTTCTCCATTTGCAATATGCTATAGCTTGCTCATAACTTATACCAACAACGGGATATTCTCTGTAGGCAATATGTCTATAATAATGTTTTACATAAGGTTCGTTATAGCTTAATTTTTCTCTCCATACTAATGTATCAGGCAAAGTTGCTAAATGTTCTTTTGAATTTGCGCCATAAATGCCCATAGTCCAATATTCATATTCCATCCAACTGAAGTTCGAAATCTCCGTTTCATCAGCAAACAAGGTGTCATTAATTTGAATGGTACCAGGTGGTGTAAAAGTTTTTTCTTTAGTGAAAGATAAGCATAGAATAGCTAGTGCACTAGTTGCAAAAATAATTTTTTTCATGGTTATTGAGCTTGTCGAAATATAGTAGTGGTTTTAGTCCTTAATTTAAATCCCCATAGCTTTTTTTAAATCAGCCGCGTCATTTACATTAGCATCTAATTCAGTTAATGGTATTTTGTTTTGTTTGGCTGCTGTGATTGTAGTAAAAGTTTCTTTGTTACATAAATACAATTTTCCTTTTGATAAAACACATAAACTGTATTTTTCATTGGTGTTATAAGGTAATTGTCCGTAAGGTAAATTATATACTAAATTTCTTGAATGAGAAATTAGATATATATTACTTGGAATAATTCTTGAAGCACCATTATTTAAAACATATATAGGGTTTATTTTAGCATCATTTGGTAAACTTTTAGGGCAGTCAGAATTATAAATATTAAAACGGCTAATGTTAAATATTCTTACAACTTTTTCTTGGTTACCCATCGAACTATATTCTTCATCCAATTTTGCTTGTTGTTCTTTCCAGTATTTAATATTTGCTTGAACTTGCTCTTCTTTTAATTTTTTTCTTTCTTCAAAAAGAGCAGTTTGCTTTTCTTCAAATTCTTCTTTCAATCTTTTCTCATCGGCTTCGCGCTTAGCTGCTAAATTTTTATAGTCAGCAAACTTAGATTCATAAGATTTTAAAGCTTTGTCGTAATCAGCTCCTGTTAAGGCTGGATAAACAATCAGTTTTTCTACTCGTTCTCTTAACTTTAAAGTCAATAAATAATTTTTACCTTTTTGAGGACCTTCAGAAACTTCGGCGCTGCTCCAAGTAATATCAGCTAATTTAGAGTTGTAGTTTTTGTTTTCTGTTCCTACTTCAAACACCGCATTTTTAAAAGCTTGTAACTCAGGAAACTCTTTATAATTAACTTCTAATTGAAATTGAGGTCGACCTGCAATTGCTTTTGTTGGTTTGTTTGGCTCTGTATGTTTAGGAAGTTGATTTACTTTTTGAGTATAAGTTGTTTTTTCTGCTTCTATTTTTGGAGGAATTGCATCAATCTGCTTTTGTAACTCCTGAGCTTTAGGAGAATCAGTTTTTTCGATTTCTTTTTGTTTTGCTGGTTGACTCGCTATAGATTGTTTTTTATTTTTTAAAGAATTGTCTCTACTTAAATAGGTCCAGTTTTTTGCAACCGTATCTAATTCATACATATTATATCTATCTGCAGTATGTTCAGAAGAAAATTCAACTGTAATTTGCTTTTTAGGATTGATAAAAACAGGCTCTCCATTTTGATATCCTTTAATATCAATCATCCCAGCACTTTCAAAATGAGATTGAACTCCTGCGCTATCATAAGTCATAGGAATTCCACTGGCTATAATATCGGCTTGGTTATGAAATTCTCTGTATTTGATTTCAACTTCCCCAACAATATCTTGCCCTTGTTTGTCAACAAAGGCTTTTTTGGGAATGATAATTTTTGAATTGGATTTGTGTTTAATGGTTGCTCCATGTTCGGATTTTACTTTATAGGAAGTATATGGAACGTTTAGTTTGGAGATGGGAGGTGCAATAAAAGCTTTATTTTGCTTGTTTTCGGGAGAAGTAGTATGTTGTTGTTGGGTAGTAACTATTTTATCATTGGCGGTTTCTTTTGGTGGTTCTTTTTTAAATACAGCGAAATAAGTAACGGTACAAACAACGGCGACACCTGCTATAATTGCCGAATAGGTAGCCTTTTTGTTTTTTAAAAAGTTTACATCACTTCGGGCTTTCTCAATGCTTTGCTTTTTAAATTTATTGACTAATTCACCAAAATCTTTGCGTGAATTAATTTCTTCGTCCGTTACTGGCTTTCTGTCTAGATTAAATTTTGTTCCCATTATTTGGATGTTTTAGTCAACGTTTTTTTTACTCGTTCTAATATTCTATACAATTTCACTTTTGCATTTGTCTCAGTTAAATTCAATATTTCAGCAATTTCTTTAAAAGCGCGTTTTTCGAAAAAGCGTAATTCAATTAACTGTAATTCATCTTCAGGTAAATCCTTGATAACTGTCATTAAAATACCTTTGTACTGTTCCATGTATTCTTCTTCAACTTCTTCACAAATATTTCTTAAGTCGCTAATATCTGCATTAACAGTTCTAAGTTTACTATTGTTTCTAAATAGTTGCATCACTTCGCTATGAGCTATACGGTATAACCAACTTGCAAAAGGGACGCCTTTATATTCATATTTTTCGATATTAGTTAATGCTTTTAAAAACACTTGAGCAGTTAAGTCAAAGGCAGTGTCTTTGTCATCCATACGTTGGTAAACGTATCCGAAGATTTGTTTGTAGTATTTGTCATACAATGGCCCAAAGTGCTCTGGGTTTTGTTTTGCAGCTTCAATGATCATTTGCTCATCGAGCAACATATCTGCGGTATGGTGATATCGGGGTGAAAATTCCATATGAACTGCGTCTAAAAGCATTGTAGGTTTATAATGCTAAACGATACAAATAGTTACATGGAAAAGTGAAATAAATACCGCTCTAAACTTAAGTGCTTGAAAATCAAACCTATTATTTTTAGTTTGATTGAGCGAAAATACTATTTCAATGGGTGAAATTACCTTTTTGTTGAGTGAAGTGAATTTTGAGAGGGTAAAATATGAAGAGGAAAAGTAAAAAAATGAGTATAGAAACCAATTTATATGATTTCTTTACTCAAATTACGTTCCAAAATTAATTAAAACAATCCTTTCGCTTTTTCAATAGCAGAACTTAAACCTTCTAACTTACTTCCTCCTGCTTGGGCATAGAAAGGTTGACCGCCACCGCCGCCGTTGATTTCTTTTGCTAAATCACGAATGATATTGCCAGCATTTAAGTTTTTCTCTTTCACTAAATTATCATCAATGATTACAGAGATACTAGGCTTACCTTTTACTTCGGCTCCAATTACGCATACGCAGTTTTCAACCTGATTGCGAATTTCAAATAAGATATTTTTAATTTCTTCAGCACTATCAAATGATATTTGTTCAACAATCACATTGATGCCATTTTTTGCAATCACTTTAGTTAATAAGGATTGCTTAATAGTTTGAGCTTTTTCTTTTAATAAAGATTGTAGTTGTTTTTGTAAGTCGTTATTTTCTTCAACCAAATTACTTAAGCTTTTAACGACATCTTTGTTGTTCTTTAAAATTGCTTTTACTTCATTTAAAGTAGCAGTTTGATTATCAAAAAATTCTTCTGCTTTCACTGCAGTTACAGCCTCTAAACGACGAATACCAGCAGCTACAGCACCTTCAGAAATAATTTTAAAATACCCGATTTGTCCAGTTGCTTTAACGTGAGTTCCACCGCATAATTCGATAGAATAATTTTTATCAAATTCAACTACGCGAACAATATCTCCATATTTTTCGCCAAACAAAGCCATAGCGCCTGTTTTTTTAGCATCATCAATACTCATCTGCTGAATATTGCTAGTAATGTTTTCACGAATTTTTGTATTTACTATTTTTTCAATTTGTGCTAACTCTTCATCCGTAATTTTTGAGAAGTGAGAGAAATCGAAACGTAAATACTCATCATTTACTAAACTTCCTTTTTGCTCTACATGTGTTCCTAATACTTGGCGTAAAGCAGCATGTAACAAGTGAGTTGCACTATGATTATTTTCTGTAAATGTACGTTTGCTTCTGTTTACTTTAGCCGAAAAAGTAGCACTCATATTATCTGGTAATTTATCACAGAAATGAATAATGACACCATTCTCTTTTTTAGTATCAACAATAGTGATTGTTTCATTGATATTAGATAAAGTCCCAGAGTCTCCAACTTGTCCGCCACTTTCTGCATAAAAAGGAGTCTTATCTAAAACTAATTGAAACTGTTCTTTATTTTTTGCTTTTACTTTTCTGTAACGAACAATATTGCTTTCGCATTCTAATTCTGTGTAACCAACAAATTCAGTTAATGCTTTTTCATCTTTAGGTGCATTTACATTTACCCAATCATCCGTGTCAACAGATGTTGCAGCGCGCGAACGATTTTTTTGTTCAGTTAACAAGCGATTAAATTCTTCTTCGTCAATACTTAAATCGTAACCACGTGCAATTAAAGAAGTTAAATCTAATGGAAAACCGAAAGTGTCATACAGTTCAAACACCACTTTGCCATCAATTACTTTGCTTGAATGAGAAGCTGTTAAATCAATACAAACCTGGTCAATACGTTTTAATCCAATTTCTAAAGTTTTGTAGAAAGAAATTTCTTCTTCTTTAATTACTTTTTCAATTAATATTTTTTGAGTATTTAATTCAGGGAATTGTTGTCCTAATTGGTGCGCCAATGTTGGAACAATACGATACATGAATGGCTCCTTGATATTTAAAGATTGATATCCATAACGAATCGCACGACGTAAAATACGACGGATTACATAACCCGCACCTGTATTGCTTGGCAATTGACCATCTGCAATAGAAAAAGAAATTGTACGAATATGATCAGCAATCACTCGCATCGCGATATTGATGATTTGTTGTTTTTTGTGATTTTCTTCGTCTTCTGGTTTGTAGCGTAATCCACTTAACTCTTCAATTTTATTTAATAAAGGAGTAAAGACATCTGTATCATAATTTGAATGTTTACCTTGTAAAACACGCACTAAACGCTCAAATCCCATACCTGTATCAACGTGTTGAGCAGGTAATTTTTCTAAGCTTTTATCTGCTTTACGCATAAACTCCATAAATACGTTGTTCCACACTTCAATAACTTGTGGATCATCATTATTTACTAAAGTAGCACCATCAACTTTTGCTCTTTCTTCGTCACTTCTTCCATCATAATGAATTTCTGTACATGGTCCGCAAGGTCCAGTATCACCCATTTCCCAGAAATTATCTTTTTTATTTCCTTTTAAAATTCTTTTTTCTTCAATATATAATTTCCAAGTATCATAAGCTTCTTGATCAAATGGAACATTTTCTTCTTCGCTACCTTCAAATACTGTAACATACAAACGTGATTTATCAATTTTATAAACCTCTGTTAATAATTCCCAAGCCCAAGCAATGGCATCTTTTTTAAAATAATCACCAAAGCTCCAGTTACCAAGCATTTCAAACATGGTATGGTGATAGGTATCAACACCAACTTCTTCTAAGTCGTTGTGTTTACCACTTACACGTAAACATTTTTGAGTATCCGCAACACGTGGATATTTAATGGCGGCATTCCCTAAAAAAATGTCTTTAAAAGGAGCCATACCCGAATTAATAAACATTAAGGTTGGGTCGCCTTTAACTACCATTGGTGCAGAAGGCACGATTTCGTGACCTTTTGATTTGAAAAAATCTAAAAATGTTTGACGTACTTTATTTGATTCCATAGTGTTTTAAAAAGAAGTAGCGAATATACTAAAAACACTGGCATCACAAATCACAAATTATTCACTTTTTAGCAAGATTTTACAAATAAAACAGCTTTTACAAATCAATGTATTTGCTATATTTGTTAGCCTTTTTTAGGGGCTTAACATGTCAAAAGTAAAATATAAGTTTAATACCAAATCTTTAACCTACGAGAAAGTAAAAGTTACTTTTAAGCAGCGATTATTGCAGGTGCTTTCGTACTTGGGTATTGGTCTTGTATTTGCTACTGTAACAATGTTAATCGCCTATCGTTTTATTGACTCACCTAAAGAAAAGCAATTACGAAGAGAGGCAGAGGTTATGAAATTACAATATGATTTATTGAATAAAAAAATGAATCAGGTGCAAACCGTATTAAATGATTTACAAGATAGAGATGATAATATTTATCGTGTGATTTTTGAAGCAGAGCCTATTCCTAATTCAGTACGTCAGGCTGGTTTTGGTGGTAGTGATCGTTATAAAGATTTAGAGGGTTATGATAATACTGCTTTGATGAAAGAAGCAACAGAGCGTTTGGATAGAATTACAAAACAATTATATATTCAATCAAAATCTTTTGATGAAGTTGTAAAAATGGCTAAAGGAAAAGAAAAATTGATTGCCTCTATTCCTGCTATTATGCCTTTAAATAATAAAAATTTAAAACACGCTCCAAGTGGTTATGGCTGGAGAACACATCCTATCTACAAAACACAAGAGTTTCATCCTGGAATGGATTTTACGGCAGAGCAAGGAACGCCAATTTATGCTACAGGAGATGGAGTGGTGGAAGTGGCAGATGCAGCGGCTCAGGGTTACGGTAATCACGTGGTGATTAATCACGGATATGGTTATCAGACTTTATATGGACATATGAGTAAAATGGCTACAAAGCCAGGTGTGAAAGTAAAACGTGGTGATTTAATTGGATATGTTGGAAGTACAGGTTTAAGTACGGGACCACATGTGCATTACGAAGTCATAAAAAATGGAGAGAAAGTAAATCCAATTAATTTCTATTATAACGATTTATCTCCTGAAGAGTACCAAATTATGTTAGAGCTTTCATCTAAATCAACACAATCATTCGATTAATGAACTCAACGTATAAGATTGGATTTTACACCGCTATTTCGTTGGTGATTGCTAATATGATAGGAACAGGTGTGTTTACCAGTTTAGGTTTTCAGTTATTTGACATTCATTCTGTATTTAGCATTTTAGTATTATGGTTGTTGGGCGGTATCATTTCTTTCTGCGGTGCTTTAGTGTACGGAGAATTAGGAGTAGCTATTCCTAGAAGTGGAGGAGAGTATGTGTATTTATCAAAATTAATGCATCCTAGTGTTGGTTTTATGTCGGGTTGGGTTTCTTCTACAGTGGGTTTTGCAGCGCCAGTGGCTTTGGCATCTATGGCTTTAGGAACTTATGTCAATAAAATTATTCCTGAAATTAATATTACAGTTTGCGCTTTAACAGTTGTGGCTGTGATTACCTTAGTGCATGCGATGCATTTAAAATTTGGAAGTGGTGTACAAAAAACATTAACGATTTTAAAAGTAGCTGTTATCATTTGTTTTATTACGGCGGGTTTGATTCATACTCCAAGTCATGAAATCACTATTTTGCCACAAACAAATTCGATGAGTGAAATTTTTAGTGCTGGTTTTTGGGTGTCATTAGTTTATGTATCATACGCTTATAGTGGTTGGAATGCCGCTTCTTATTTAGCAGGCGATATGCAAAATCCTCAAAAGAATTTACCGAAAGCTTTATTGCTGGGAACGTTCATTGTAACAGTTATTTATGTGTTATTAAATTTTGTGTTTTTATACAGCGCACCAATGAGTGAGTTGACAGGTGTATTAGAAATTGGCCATGTAAGTGCAACACATATTTTTGGTGAATACTTTGGCAAAATGATGAGCTTGATTATTGCTTTTTTATTATTGTCTTCCATCAGTGCTATGATTATGGCTGGACCACGTATTATTAAATCGATGGGCGAAGATTTACCAATGCTATCTGTTTTAGCTAAAACAAATAAATACCATGTGCCTTATATGGCTGTGATTACGCAATCATTCATCACTGTTTTATTAATTGTAACTGCTCAGTTCGAAGCGGTGTTAACCTTTGTCGGATTTAGTTTAAGCATCTTTACGTTTTTAACCGTGAGTAGTGTTTTTGTTTTAAGAAAAAGAAAAATAAAAAATACAGGCTATAAAACTTGGGGTTATCCAGTAACGCCCATTTTGTTTTTATTATTAAATGGATTTACGATTTATTTTGTGTTTACTCAAAAACCTACCGAATCGTTATTAGGCTTACTAAATGTAGCTATTGGCGGAGCCGTTTATTTTATTGGAAAATCATTATCAGAAAAAAAAGAAAAGAGTTATGTTGAAACAAATTAGTTTATTAGTTGCTGTTGTATTATTTATTGTGAGATGTTCTTCATCTACTTCAGAAAATCATGCGGAAGTAAGAAAAGACACCGCTAAAGTTGATGCTGTGGTTGAAACACCATTGAATGATTCACTTCAAATGGCAAAATCTTTAGAGTTAAAATTAAATGATTCATTAAATGCTATTGCTGATATTATGTCGGGTATTTTGGATACAAGTCCTGTATATCAATATATTCAATCAACATCAGATTTTAAGATATTTAGTAAAAATTTTGATAAACGTTGGATGAAATACGATTCTACTCGTTTAATGAATTTAAGAAAGTTTAAAGAGAATGAAATTTCAAAAGTGGTGAAGCCTCAATCAACTTTGTTTTATCCTTTCTCTGGCCCAGATATTTTACATGCTCAAACATTTTTTCCTGAAGCGGATAAATACGTAATGATTGGATTGGAGCCAGTTGGAAGCTTGCCCGAGTTTAAAAAAGAAGAAACAGATTCATTAGATACTTATTTCAACAAAGTAAATACGTCTTTAAATGCGATTTTAAAATTCAGCTTTTTTAGAACAGAAAGTATGAGCAAGGATTTAAGAAACGAAGAAGTAGATGGTACTTTACATTTATTGTTTTTGTTTTTAAAACGCACAGGTAATCAATTTAGTTCGGCTAAGCCAGTAACAGTGGATAGCTTGGGAAATATTCAATTTGTGAAATCATTTACAGATTTAAAGAAATTAAAAACGAATACAAGAGGGGTAGAAATTAAATTTAATGATATTCATCATCAACCAAAGACTTTATATTACTTTTCTTTAAACGCAGCGGATGGTGGCTTAAAACACAATAAAGGTTTTATGGCTTACTTAAAAAATATGGGTACAGTCAATACGTATTTAAAAGGCGCTTCTTATTTAATGCATAAAGATTATTTTTCAATGATTAGAAAAATTATTTTAGGTCAAAGTCAACATGTGGTACAAGACGATAGTGGTATTGCATTTCATTATTTCTTAGATGATACTAATAAATGGAATTACTCATTCTTTGGACAGTATTTAAAGCCAATTCCTATGTTTGCACAATTCTATCAAAAAGATTTAGATTCGTTGTATAAGCAACAAGGGGCTAAGCCAATTGGATTTGGTATTGGATATAACTTTAAAGATAAGAATAGTAATTTTATGATTGCTACTAAGCAGAACTAAGGTTATTCTCGTTTAATCCACAGCTTCAAATCACCGTTATAAGCATCTTGTACTTTAGTATAAGAACTTGGGACTTCAAAATTATTTCCATGATAGGTAACTAAACGTGTGCCAATTTTAGCTTTATCTAATTGTTCGTCGGTATAGTTTAAGTATTTTAGATATAAACTTTCTTCTAATTGCACTTCATCATTCAATCGTTTGGCATGTTCCAAATTTTCATAAAATGGATTGAACAAGTAAAAGGCATCGTAATTTGAAAAATCAACATCTAAAATGTTTGAATGTAAGATTGTAGCATTTGACAATTCAAAGTGCTTGGCTATTTGATTTCCAATTTTGGCAATGCTCGCTCGGTGTTCTATGCCGTAAAAATGACTAGTACTTTGTCTTGCGCCTGTAATGCAAAATTTTCCAACACCAGCACCAATATCTAAAATATGTTTGGCATCAGTTTCGGTGAGCCATGCACTGGCAGTTTTGGCAACTTCAATGGGAGTGAAAAACAATCGAGATGCAAATTTTAAATAATCAGGTAGGCAATCGCTGAAAGATTTCTCTGTCAATTCATATTTGTGTCTAGGCTGATTTATGGAGTCCATTCAAGAGCAAAATTATACTTTTTAAAATCAACCTATGCTGAAATTTATAAGCACTTATCAATATCATCTATCGTTCGATTATACTTATATTTGTATAAACTGTATCATGAATAAAAAACAAAATATAACAGTATTTAGAGCGATATTAATTTTATCAATGCTTTTGTCTTTTTTATTTGGTAAAAGTCAAACAGAATTTTCGTTTGATTCCATTTTAAATAAAAAGGCTATTTTGAAGAAAGTGAACTCCAATTTTAAGAAATACCGTTTACAAATTATCTATACGCAAATAACTCGAGACGCCGAAGGTAAGCCGAGTTTCAAAAATTATACTTATCAAGTTGATTCAACTAATTATTTTTATTGTGCGAGTTTGGTAAAGTTGCCTTGTTCTATTTTAGCTTTAGAAAAAACTAAGAAGCTTAAAATATACAGTAATACGATTATGTTTACCGATAGTGCAAATGCTTGCCAGCGAAGTGTGAGGAAAGATACAACTTCGATTAATGGTTACCCAAGCGTTGCTCAGTATATCAAACGAATGGCGCTCGTAAGTGATAATTATGCATACGGACGCATTTATGAATTTTTAGGGGTTGATTATATTCATGATCGATTGGCGGAGTTAGGTTATAAAAATATTCGTATTGTTCATCGTTTTGATGGCGGATGCAAAGGAACTGAGCATACAACAACTAATCCTATTGGATTTCAAGATAAAAATTTAAGAGGATTTATTTATTTGGAGCCAAAAACAGCAACTAAGGTTTATACTCATCCATTAGGTCAAGTCTTAGTTGGTAAGGCGTACATAAATTCAAATAATAAAAAAATCAATCAACCAAAGGACTTTACCAATATGAATTATATGTCACTGCAAAACACTCATTCTATTTTACAACGATTGATTTTTAGTAACTACTTGCCATTAGAACAACGTTTTGATATGATGGAAGAGGATAGACAGTTTTTAATTAATCATTTAACGATGTATCCGCGTGAGAGTTCTCATCCAACTTATAATTCTAAAACTTATTTTGATAGTTATAAGAAGTATTTTATTTATGGAGATAGTAAGAAGGCTATTACAAACTCAGATATTAAAATTACCAATATCGTTGGTCAGTCTTATGGCTTTATGGTGGATTGCGCCTATATTCAAAATAAGAAAGAGAATGTAGAATTTATGTTAAGTGCTGTGATTTACACCAACGAAAATCAAATTATAAATGACGGAAAGTATGAATACAATATTGTGGCTTTGCCTTTTTTGGCAGAGTTAGGTAGGCAGATATATAGCTACGAATTGAAAAGAACAAAAAATAATTAATAATTACGAATTTAAATACGAATATACGAATCGAGGTTTGCTAAACGCAGATTCGTATATTCGTACTCATTCGTAATCAGACCGTTATGAGTAATAGCATTGATAGAATAAAACATCTTAAAGAATTGTTGCTGATAGAACGTGAAGAAGATTACTATCAATACAAAGAACAGTTTTTAAGAGCCAGTATAGAACAAAGAAAAAAGAATGGAGTCACTTGGTTTCCTATTCAAATTTTATCAGATGAATTGGGTTATGCGGATTATGTGCATATTGAAGTAGAACGAACTAATCAATTAGATACACCACACCAATTTAGTGCAGGTAAAAATGTGACTTTGTTCTCTAATAAAAATCCGGATGATTTGCAGGAGTTAACAGGAACAATTAAGCAATCGGGTAAAAATAAAATGAAGATTATTCTTCATACAGATGAATTACCAGATTGGTGTTACGAGGGTAGGTTAGGAGTAAATATTCAATTTGATGATAATAGCTACATTGAAATGCAAAAAGCATTAGATGAAGTGATTGGTGCCAGAAATAATAGAGTAGCGGAGTTGAGAGAAATTATTGAAGGAACAGAAGTGCCTACTTTCGAAAAAATTGATGAAAGTTTAGTCATTCCTCAATTAAATTTATCTCAAAATAGAGCTGTTCGTCATATTTTATCTGCTAATGATGTAGCTGTTGTTCACGGACCTCCAGGAACTGGTAAAACAACCACTATTGTACAAGCTATTCGTTTAGTGTTACAAATAGAAAAACAAGTGTTAGTTTGCGCACCAACAAACACAGCGGTTGATTTATTAACTGAGAAGTTAATTGAACAGGGTGTTAATGTATTACGCGTTGGCCACCCTGCTAGAGTTTCTGAAGATTTGCAAAAAACAACGATTGACGGACAAATTCAAACACATATTAATTATAAAGACATTAAAAGTCTTCGTAAAACTGCCGAAGAATATTTTAAAATGGCATCTAAGTTTAAACGAACTTTTGGAAAAGAAGATGCGAAGCAGCGCGCTTTATTTTATTCGGAAGCTAGGAATTGTATTAAAGAATCTCGCTTATTAGAAGATTATATTGTTGATTCCTTATTTGAAAACGCACAAGTGATTTGTTGCACGCCTGTTACAGCTACAAACAGAGCTTTGTCTAAGAAAAAATTTAACACTTTGTTTTTTGATGAGGCATCACAAGCATTGGAAGCTATTTCATGGATTCCATTATTAAAATGTAATCGTGTTATTTTTAGTGGCGATCATTTTCAGTTGCCACCTGTTGTTAAAAGCGTGAAAGCAAAACAAGAAGGTTTAGATAAAACGATGTTGGATAAATGTATCAAACACGATACCATTTCTACTTTGTTAACGAGGCAGTATCGTATGCATCAGCATATCATGCAATTTAGTAATGACTACTTCTATAATAATGAGCTAGAAGCAGATGCAACGGTAAAAGATACTTTACTTTCTACAAATGAAGATATTGATCTATTACACATCCCAGTGGAATTAGTAGATACAGCAGGTTGTAGTTTTGATGAATTGCAAAATCCAGAAACACTAAGTTTATCTAATAAAGGCGAAGCTGACCTTTTATTTAAACATTTGGATTTATTGTTACAGCAGTATTTAATGTCAGGAGAAACGACTAAAATTGATGTAGGAATTATTTCTCCTTACAAAGAACAAATAGAACTACTAAAAGAAAAATTAGCAGATTTTGATCATTCTGCTTATCCTATTAATGAATTGGCAGTGAAAACCATTGATGGATTTCAGGGAGAAGAATGTGATGTGATTTATATTTCTTTAGTGCGTAGTAATCCAACATCCGAGATAGGCTTTTTATCAGATATTCGCCGTATGAATGTAGCATTAACACGCGCTAAGAAAAAATTGGTGGTTATTATGGATACAGCTACGATTGGAAATCATCCATTTTATAAATCGTTTATTGAGTATTGTGAAAAGCATAACTTTTATAAATCGGCTTGGGAATATAGTTACGAAGTTTAACGAATTGAACGATGGAAGAAAAAGACTCGCATCCTATTTCTTTTTTAGTAACGGACGATAACTCACACACCTTGTTTAGTGAGCGTTTTAGGGCTACCTATCATTCTACAAGAGGTGCTATTTCCGAGAGTAAATATGTTTTTATTCAAAATGGATTACAGTATGTCCATGAGCAATTTCAATCAAAAGAAATTTCTATTTTAGAAGTAGGCTTTGGTACTGGTTTGAATGCTTTCATGACCTATTTGTATGCTAAAGAACATGCTTTGAAAATTAATTACCAGAGTATTGAAGCTTATCCTGTCCCAATAATAGAATCAGTTAAACTTAATTATACAAATCAATTTTCAGAAGAAGAGAAAGTAGTGTTTAATCAACTGCATCAACAAGAATGGAATAGAGTAGGGCAAATTTCGGATTCATTTTCTTTAATAAAGCATTTGTGTTTGGTTGAAGAATTTAATTCTCCTCAACAATTTGATATCATTTATTTTGATGCTTTTTCTCCTTCTGAACAACCTGAACTTTGGACAGAATCTGTCTTTAAAAAGATGTATGATTTACTAAAGGTAAATGGTGTTTTAGTAACTTATTGCGCACAAGGTCAAATGAAACGAAATATGAAACAAACAGGATTTAAAGTACAATCGCTACTTGGTGCTTTAGGAAAAAGAGAAATGACAAGAGGATTAAAGTAAATTGTTTCTGCGATTAATTAGAACGCAAATTTAAACGAAGGTTTTACGATAAAATAATATACATCAGGTTTATTAATATCTGTTAGCCTCCAAATAAAATCGACTCTTGCAATTTTAAAAATGTTTTCGATACCAAATCCAACTTCATAATACGGTTCATTGAGTTTGTTTAAGTCTTTAGGGAATAAGTAAATCTTATTATTATTCTTTGAACTTAAATTGCCATAGTATCCTTTTGCAAAAATAAAATTTCTCCATTTTAATTTATTAATTAATGGGATTCTATCTAATAATAAGCCTTCTATATGATGTTCTATATGTGCAGATACATATTCATCAGCAGCATATTCTAAAAAATTCATCAAATTAAAAGCGTATTCGTCCATTACAATCAATTGATTGGCGTACGGTAAATCTAAATAAGGATAGGGAACAGTATTAAACGTTTTTCCTGTTTCAATATAATATTTGATGTAACCTAATTTCTGAAGTCGTATTTGTTGTTTAAATGATAAACGAATTTTTTGAAAATCTAGTTGAGAACCTAAGTTTTTGTCAGCTATTTTCCATTGAAATGTAACATCAGGATATTTTCTAAAAGCATTTTTATTATCCCTTTTGTTATAAAAATTTCCATTTATTTTTTTGTTTAAATGACTAAACTTTAAAGTTAAGTCTAAACCAGAAGCGCTAAATTCAGTTGGGTTTTCAAGATATCCATCAGAGTTAATATAATTAAATAACACATCTTTAACAGGAGCGATGTTGTTGTAAAAGTAATTTAGTCGGGTAACAAAGCCAGAAGACCAAATGTTCTCATAATACAAATTAAAATCTTTTACATAGTTTTTTGATGCAGGAGAACTTCCTATTTGCACAAAAGAGGATAAAATATGATCTAGTTCTATATTATTAAAGCTTCTGCTTAATTGGTCAATATCATAACGATACGATGCGCCAATTTTATGTTTCGTTTCCCCAATGGTAATTTCAGAGCTAAGTTTGTATTTCCATTTTTGATCTAAGGTGCCGTAAGCTAAATAAGTTGAAAGAGAGACTGGTAATTTGAAATTTTCATTTGTTCTTAATCCTAATTTAAACCTTGAGTTTTCAATATTGTTATAACTATAAAATGAGTAAAAATCTCCTATATCAATTGCTCCTACAGGATAGTAACCACTGCCAATAGCTGCTGCTATTTTTTTTCTTAAAATAAAACGTGGATCTTTTACTAAACTGTCTGACATTTTCACTAAGCCTTTGTCTTCTTTAGAAAATTCTATGGCTCTATGCTCTTGCCAATATTCTTCGGTTTTTGTTTTCGAACTATCCGATTCTACAACAATATCAGCTCCTTTGAAAATCTTTTTTGGTAAAATACTATCGATGGTGTAGTTTGAAAATTTAGCATTTTTACGTCCAAAAAAACCAGTGAGATCCGAAGAGTTTTCTATAACCGTAAAATCTCCGATGACATTAGATTCTGTTAGCATAGAGTGATTGCCCTGAACTCTATCGTATTTTTGATTAATCCAAAAACTTCTCACAAAGTTAACGTTAGCCATTATGTCAAAACGAACCGTAATGTCTTTTAGGGCATAGTTGGTAGAGTCAATATACATTTCGCCAGTAAAAGCTAATTCTCTTTTTTGTTTTGGGATAAACGTTATTTTATATGTTTTGGTATTTCCTATCCCTGAACTATCCGTTAAGTAAAATTTGTAATTGAATTTGTAGTTGTCGTTTAATGGACTAGGAAAATTTTTATCTAAAATAGTGACATAGTTATCATAAAAATTGGGAGTGAAATATAAATCATCTACAAATTTTACGATGTTAGGCCCAGGAAATCCAACTGTTTTAATGCCATTAACGTAATCTTTTTGTTCTTTAGGGAATTTTTGGTGATAATGTTGGATTACTTTTTCTACCAATAAAACTGGTAAATAGGTAATGCCATCTTCTGTCGTATCGGTGTTTTTCCAAATAAAATCAAAGGGACGAACCACAATGTTTTTTTTTATTTTATCGGTAAAGTGATTTAAATCAAATCTGATTTTAGAATATTCATCACATTTATAATTTGTTTTATTATCTGGATTATTAAACTCTTTATTAGCAATTACTTTTCTTAAAATGGCCCATGCTGGGTTTTCACCTGGTTTTACAACAAACTCTTGTAATTGATAAAATTGAGCAGTAATCTCAATCGTTATGTTTTGTTTTTGATTTCGTTTAACAGGAACTTTTAATGAATTATAACCCAATGATGAAATGACTAAAGAGTCTTCTTTTATTTTATCGTTACTGATTGTTAATTTAAAGTAACCAGCTGTGTCAGTGGCCGTTCCAATTTGTGTGCCTTTATAAAAAACATGAATAAAAGGAACTATTTCGTTAGTCCCTTTGTCTTTAATAAAACCTTCAACGGTGGTAGTTTGAGAATAAGCCAATGGAATTATTGAAAACATTAATAAAAAAATATAGAGTTTTTTTAAGCTCATGTAAGTATGAAGTGATTCAATAATAGTTTATGTAAAAATATAAAAAAAAGGACGTGTATTTTTTTTGATTAAAATTATTTTAGGTAAACAATTTTAAGGGTAAAGAGTTTATATTTAAATGGTTACATTTGCCTAATTCTATTAGTAAATGAATATCAAGTATAGCTTTAAAAACCATTTAAATTTAGTAACTCATACTGCTTTAGGGATGAGTTTGCCAGTTTGGATAACGTTTTTAGCTAAAAATAAATTTGCAATTGATTTGAGGGCATTACCTAAAGTGTTGTTTATGACAGGTAATATTGTAACAAACTCTCCATTTCAACTATATGAAGCACTTAAGTACAACAAACGAATTAATCGAATTAAAGTTGAGCGACCTGTATTTATTATTGGTCACCCAAGAAGCGGTACCACCTATTTGCAATATGTATTAAGTAAAGATCCTAATTTTTGTTTTTGTACAACTAATGAGGCACTAATACCAAATGCTTTTTTAAGTATAGGAGGTTTTACGCGACGAATATTAAAAATGGCAATGCCAGCCACTCGTCCTCAAGATAATGTGAAATCGGGTGCAGATAAGCCAAAAGAAGAGGAATTTGCAATTGGCAGTATGTGCAATGTTTCAATGGTGCATGGGTATTATTTTCCTAAAAATATTTATAAGATATTTAATGAATCGGTTGTATTTGAAAGTGATAGTGAAAAAGAGGTTAATACATGGAAAAAACACTTAGATTTTTTTGTAAAAAAAATTACCTACAAATATAAAGGAAAGCGTATTTTACTTAAAAGTCCTGCTAATACAGGCCGAGTAAAAGAAATTTTGGAGTTATATCCTGATGCTTGTTTTATTCATATTCATCGTAATCCTTATGATGTATATCAATCTACTGAAAAATTATACGAGAAAATTCTTCCTTTATTAGGTTTTCAGCAAGTTGAAAATGAGTTCATGAAAGATTTCATTATTACATCTTATGAAAAATTGTATAAAAAATATTTAGTAGATAAATTACTCATCCCAGCAAATCAATTGGTAGAAATGTCTTATATAGATTTTGTTTCATCTCCACTTGAACAATTAGAAAAAGCATATTCTCAATTAAAATTGGGTGATTTTGAGAAAGCAAAACCCTATTTGAAAGAAGAGATTAAAGACGTTGAGAATTATCAAAAGAATTCTTATTTAGGAATTGATGAATTAACAAAGAAAAGGATTAATGATAAGTGGTCATTTTTCTTTGATGTTTATGGTTATCAAAAAAATAGTTAGTGTATGCTTATTGATTTGTGAACGGAGTTCCATTTATCAATTCATGTTTTATTTGATTTTCAAGAGTTTTAATTTCATTTTCACTTAATACTTCATCGTAATACAAAATCATTAATTGTAATTTTTCTTCGAAGCGCATGAAAGCAAATGTTAGTCCTGGAGGATACGTATTTGGAGGAAAGCTTAAGGCATTTAATACTTTTTGATTCCCAAATTTTAAAAGCTCAGAAGGATGATCTTCTGCTAACGTAAATAAAAAACCTGAAAGAGAATCTCCTTGCGGCCCTTTAATTAGATTGTAATACCAGCCAGAAGGAATTCGTTTTAAGTAATTCATCAACACATCATATGCTTTAGGAATCCCCTTTCTTACTTGAGTTACCATTTGCTCATTAATGTCTTTTACACTTTTTTCAATCGAATCTAGTAAAGAAGAGTTAATTCTGTAAAATAAAAATGACAAATGATTTCCTAGGAGTGGTCCCATTGCGCCTTTTTTTCTTTGATTTTGAGGAACTGGAATCCAGAAATCGTTTACCGTGTTATTTCTTCGTTTTAAAATTTCATTGACGCCTTTTGCTGCACAAGCTAAAAAGTAAGGACTTCTTCCAAATTTAGAACCTAATTTTGGAGCTATAGAATCTATCTGGATAGTTTCTTCTTTAGTAAATGTTATGACTTTTATTTTCTGTGTAACCTGTTCATAATGTGTTGTTGGACTAATTCCAGATGTTAGTTTTTTGGATGAAGCAGATAAATAAAATTTAGCTTTAACAGCTTCTTTAAAAGTATGGTAGTTTATTTTGGTTTTATAATTTTTTTCAATAAAACTTTTTTCGTTACCAATGTTGTTTAATAATTTTAAGTATAGTACAGCGCCATATCCATCCATAATTAAGTGATTCCATGAGAATACTAAAGTTGAATTGCCATTACTTTTGTGTATCACATCAAAACAAAATAATGGAGCCGTATGGCTTGTGATAATTTTATTAAGAATAGAATAAGGAAGAAACGCATCGCTTTCATGAACAGTAACGTCTATCTCAATATTATTGTATGATTTCCATTTAGGAACACTAAATAAACCACTCTTATACATTGCAAAAGAGGCTAGATGCTGGGTTTCTTTGCTGTTTTTTAGAGTTTGTTTTAATGCATCTACATCTAATTTGCCTTCTAATTCAAATACATATCTGCAAGTGTTTCCTGATGTACCTTTGTTATGAATATGCTTTTCAAGAGCTAAAATAAAACAATCAGTAGCAGTTAAGCGTATGTTGGTTGTTTTTTTAGAGCGACTCATAAATTACATGCACTTATAGGTGCATTCAGCTAAAGTATTGATGGATTTTAAGTTATCTGGTACTAAATCTTTATCTGAAATAGGTATATTGAATTTACGTTCAATAAATAAAACTAATTCGATAATAGACATGGAATCTATACCAATATCTTTAAATGGAGTGTCTGCAGTAATGGTAATAGAGCTATCTAAAATGGTAGTTTGAACAAACTTTACCAATTCATTGCTAATATTTTCCTTGCTTATTTTTTCCATTTAACAAAAGTAAAAGTAATTGTTTTTAATTGATAATTGCTCGTTTTACACTTAATTTTATTGAATTATCTCCTTGTTTTTTTATATTTGACCTAGTTTCATTAATTAATTTTATTAAGTATTTTGGGTCTCAACATGACGAAATCTTGTGCAATTATAGGTTCTGGTATCGCTGGATTAGCTTCGGCAATTAGAATTGCATCAAAGGGCTATAAGGTTGATGTTTATGAAACAAATAGCATTGCTGGCGGAAAATTAAATGAATTCAGAAAAAATGGATACCGTTTTGACATGGGACCATCTGTTTTTACACTTCCTCAATTGATAGATGAATTATTTGTTTTATGCGGCAAAAATCCGCGAGACTATATTTCATACACCCATTTAAAAACTCCATTTAAATATTTTTACGAAGATGGAACCGTTATTAATGCTTATAGTGACGTAGATAAATTTGGTGATGAGATAGAGTTAAAAACAAAAGACACAAAAAAAGCGTTTAAACGTTATTTAAAAGATATTGAAACAAAATATAAAATAACGAATGAAGTATTTATAGAAAACTCTTTACACATCGCTAAGAATTTTTTAAATAAACGTACAGCTTATGGGGTATTAAATTTTCATAAGATTGATGCTTTTAAATCCATGAATGATGGAAATAAATCATTTTTTAAAGACAGAAAAGTTATTCAGCTATTAAATAATTATGCTAATTATGTTGGATCTAACCCTTTTGTAGCGCCAGCAACATTGAATGTTATACAACATTTAGAAATAAACTTAGGAACATATTTGCCAGATAAAGGGATGTACTCTATTATTTCTGCTCTAGTTAAGTTAGCCGAAGAAATGGGAGTTACCTTTTATTATAATACAACTGTTGAAGAAATTATTACAGAACCAGATTCAAAAAAAAGAAAAGTTATCGGTTTAAAAACCAAGAATCATGAGCTTATAAAATATGATAAGATCGTTAGTAATATGGATATTTACTATACGTTTAAAAAATTATTGCCAAAAGAAAAAGCGCCTGAGCATATTTTAAATCAACCTAAATCAAGCTCTTTAATTGCCTTTTTTTGGGGAGTAAAAAACACCTACGAAAAATTGAATACCCATAATATGCTTTTTTCGGCAGATGATGAAACAGAGTTTAAATCGGTATTTGAAAATAATACGTTAAGCGATGACCCATCAATATACATCTACGTTTCATCTAAACACGTGAAAGATGATGCTCCTGTATGTTGCGAGAATTGGTTTTTGTTTGTAACCGTTCCTAATGATCAAGGACAAAATTGGGATGAGTTAGTTGTAAAAGCTAGAAAAAGTGTTGTAGAAAAAATTAATCGTATTTTAAATACAGATGTTGAAAAATATATTGAGTTTGAAGAAACGTTAACACCATCTAAAATAAAAGAGAGTTATTTAACGCCTTTTGGTGCGATATATGGAAATAGCTCTCATAATAAATTTGCTGCTTTTTTCAGGCATTCTAATTTTTCAAAAAAAGTAAATGGCTTATATTTTGTTGGAGGTAGTGTGCATCCAGGAGCTGGAATACCTTTGTGTTTGAATTCAGCAAAAATTATGGATAAAATTTTTAAGGCTTAGTATTTGATGATTTTTCATCATATACTTCATCAAAGAATTTTTTTGGAACCCAAAGCATCCCATAACAAATATCATTTTCTTTTTTATAATCAGCTTTAGCATCATATTGATGATGTGCTTTGTGTCCATTTCTTAAAGCAATTAAAAATTTATTTTTTGTATGACTTAATACATTAATACGTTTATGAATTAGTCCGTCATGAATCATAAAGTAACAGAATCCATAAAGTGTCACGCCAATTCCCATGTATAACCTAAAATCACAGCCGTCCATAATACCAAACATCATTAATAACCAACTTGGAATAAAAAATATAAACGCAAAAAAATCATTTTTTTCAAATTTTTTATTGTGCGGTATATGATGGTCTTTGTGTAAGTACCACAAAAAGCCATGCATGACATATTTGTGCAAACTCCAAGCAACTAATTCCATTAGTATAAAAGTTCCTAATATGATTAATGCATTTAAAAAATAAATCATTTAAAAAAAGCGAGTTTTGTTATTAATTTTAGAATGTAAATTTAGGAATCTTTTCTGCTTTTTAGAATCGAAAAAACATGATAAATCTTATATTTCAGACTGCTATTGTGTAAGGTTAGATTAATTTTGGTATCCAAAATTTTTCAAGTTGGAGTCGTTACTTCTCCAATCTTTAGCAACTTTCACAAACAGTTCTAAAAATATTTTTTTACCAAAAAAAGTTTCAGCATCTATTCGGGCTCTGGTACCCACTTTTTTCAAAGCTTCACCCTTATGTCCAATAATGATCCCTTTTTGGCTATCACGCTCTACGATAATATCGGCTTGTATTTTTAAAATAGATTCTTCGTCTTTAAAAGAGTTTACAACAACTTCAACGCTGTAAGGGATTTCTTTTTTGTATTGTAATAATATTTTTTCACGAATAATTTCCGAAACGAAAAATTTTTCTGGCTTATCGGTTAATGTATCTTTATCATAAAATGCTTCTCCAACTGGTAATAGTTGGGTAATGCGATACATAACAGTTTCTAAATTAAATTTCTTTAAGGCAGAGATTGGGATAATTTCAGCATTTGGTAATTTCTCTTTCCACTCAGCTAATTTTGCATCCAGTACTTCCTGAGTAGCCATATCAATTTTATTTAATAGCAATAAAACTGGTGTTTTTGTGACTTTTAATTTCTCTAAATATTTTTCGTCTAAAATAATATCTTCGTAAATGTCTACTATTAATAAAAACACATCGGCATCACTAAAAGCAGAAACAACAAACTCCATCATTTTTTCTTGAAGTTTGTAGTTAGGTTTTAAAATGCCTGGAGTATCAGAAAATACAATTTGGTAATCATCACCACTTACAATTCCCATAATACGGTGACGGGTAGTTTGTGCTTTAGAGGTAATGATGCTTAGTTTTTCTCCAACTAATACATTCATTAAGGTTGATTTGCCAACATTTGGGCAACCAATGATGCTTACAAAGCCTGATTTATGTGCGGAATGTGAAATAGTTTTATTTTTTATTTGTTTACAAAGAAAAGAATTATATCTTTGCACCGCAATAAAAAAACGTTCTTTTTTAAATTAAAATAATTACCCTAATACTTTAAGTATTAAGCACATATTGCGGGATAGAGCAGGGGTAGCTCGTTGGGCTCATAACCCAAAGGTCGGGTGTTCGAATCACTCTCCCGCTACTAAGAAAACCCATCAGGCAACTGATGGGTTTTTTAATTTTATGCCAGTCGCAAGCTCGCTTTTTTAGTAGAGGCACCTCAAATTGTAATCAAAGGCGGTAATCTGCCTCATTTTTTAAATTAAATACTAAAAGGTACATTATAAGTGTCAATATCCGTGATTTTATACTGAATTTTTTTTTTGTAACTTTACGTAAAATCATCAATCTTTAAAACATCTATACTATGCCAGCAGTATTAAATAAAAAGAAAGCCGTAGTTCAAACAGTAGAAGAAGAAAAAAATGAAGTAGCTGTAAAACTATTAACTCTTAATAATCAAGCTATTGTTCATTCAATAAATGTTATTGTAGATGATTTAATTGCTTCTATCTCTCCAAAAAATACTAAATCGAAATATAACAGCGAAATCGATGCTGCAGTAAAAAGAGTGCGTAGTGGTAAGTCTATTTCAAATGATAAAGTTATGAACGAGATGGATCGTTGGTAGTATATGGCAAAGAAGATAATTGAATTGCCAATAGAATGGGATATTAACGAGAAAGAGCGTTTTAAAGAAATAATTCAAAGTATAAAAAAACGTTCTCCTTTTTTAGCTCAAAGAATAAAAGATGATGTGAAAAAGAATTTAAACATCATTAAAAAAAATCCGTTGATATTTGAAGCAGACGAACTTAAAATTAATAATGATAAGAGTTATAGAAAATTTAATGTAATTCATATTAGATTTGTTTATAAGATAGATGATGATAAGATAATTATTGCTCGCGTTAGATATTCAACAAGCGAACCGATTGAGTATTGATAAAATATATTTTTGTAAAAAGGAGTTAAGAAATTAACTCCTTTTTATTTTAATAATACAAGATAATCGTCAAAGCTTGCTTATAATCACCTATTAACATTTATGTTACCTGAGCTCTAAAGGATATACGCTTTTCAAACTCGCCGGTTGAAGCAGTTCATAGAACTATAAAAGGACGATATTTAAGGAACAGGAAATTTGAAAGCATTAAAGTGCTTGATGATTACTTAAAATGGGTAGTTGAAGATTATAATATGATAAGACCCCATTATAAACATAGACCAAGAACACCTTACGAAGTATATTTTGATATTCCTTTAGATTTTGATGTAAGAGAAAGAGTAAAAAAAGCCATCAAACAAAGAGTAAATAATAATAAGTGTGCTGGATGTAAACAATGTACTATGGGCTGCAAACAATTAACTAAAAATAAACCGACACCTAAAAAATTAAGACCTGATATGAAAAAAAAGACCTGATTTTGTAAAAACTTCGGTGTATCGTAGATTTTCATTCAGAAAAAGCGGAGTAAATTATTATATTTGCTATTATGTTGATTTTGAAGGGGTTCGAATCCCTTGCTGCCCGCTGAAAGGGACTTAGGCTCAAAAAGAGAACTAAGTCCCTTTTTTATTATAGCAAAATCGCCCGTATGTCGGGCGATTTCAGCTATTAGATAATTTATTTCCGGAGTTCGAAATGCCCCTGTTTCCTTGTCAAAAATCATCCCTACGGGGAATAGCAGTTTTTGAATCTTTTCTTTGAGGCTTATCCCTCCACTTACCCATAGTTTGCGCAAATCTTGGCATAATACAAGCGTTTCATTTATCATTTCTTTGAGGTTCGAAATGGAAATGGCACAACCATCGATTTCCTTTTGAATTTTCTTATGATCCTCTTTGTATTTAGCTAGGAAGCGGTCGTAAGTTTCCTTATTCATTTCTTCCTTAATGAAATACTTCTCTTCTAATTTTTCAATGTTCTTTTGTAACTCAAGCATTCTTAATTTCAATTCCTTTTCCCTTTCAAAATTTTCATTATTCTGCTCTGTGAAAGCACTTTCCATTTCAATTTTTATGGCTTCGGTTAAATCTTCCTTTATTTGAACTTTTTCTAATTCATTCGTAAATAAATCATGAAGTGACTTTGCGTTTTTATTGCATTTACAGCCATTAGTTCGGCACTTATAGTAATAAAGGTTCTTTTTCTTTACCACGTAGCCTGTAAATGGCTGATTGCAATCCGCACATTTTATAAAAACCTTAAGGGGAATATTTATATCTTCCATTTTATGAGGTACTCCGAATTTGCTTGAAGACGATACTACTTCATTAACTCTCATGAAAATCTCTTTGCTAATCATCTTTTCATGAGTTCCTTCAATCACTTTTCCATTTAACATTCCGTGTGATACCAATCCACAATAAAATGGGTTAACAAAAATTTTGTGTAATTGCTGCTTATACATTTTTACTCCAAGCGCTTGAAGTTTTAAAACGATTTCTTCATTTTTTAACCCTTGTATTTTCCAATCCCACGCTTTCTTAATTTTCTTACCATCAGCATTCAATATAATCTTTCTTTCTCCATTCGTTCTTACAATATCATATCCTTGTGGCGGCTTAACAACCCAAATACCCTTTTCAAACTTAGCTTTCATTCCAGCCATTGCAACTTGCTTGCGTTGTTCATTATCCCAACGCCCAAACAATAATTGCATATCATGAAATAAAACTCCGTTTGCATTTGAAGTGTCTATGGGTTCTGTTACCGCTTTAATATGGACTCCATGTTTTTCTCTTAATTCATCAGCAATTGAAATTGCCTTTCCTCCAGTCCTACTAAAACGAGTCATTTTATAAACTAATATGGTGCTGAGTGTGCCTTTGCTATGTTTAATAAAATCAAGCATACGCTGAAACTCCTTTCTTGCATCCGTTTTAGCACTTTCATAAGTATCGCCAAATCGAGAAACAATTATTAAATTATTTCTTAAAGCATATTCTTCAATACTTTTTCTTTGGGTTTCTAGCGATTCGTTTTTATCAAATTGCCCTTTGCCAGAAACTCTAGTATACATAACAGCCAAATTTGTTACTGCTTTTTTCGGCTCTGTTTTTCCAAACCTTCCAAACTTTGATGCTATTAATTTTTCTTCTGTTGTCATTGTTCTCCTTTCTTTTAAGCAGCTTTATTATATTGTATTTCTATTTGCTTTTTTCTTTGGTTCAAGTGTTCGTAAAAAATCAGTGCCAAGTTCTTTATGGCGTAAACAATTTCTTGTGCTTCTTGATCCGACACATTTTCATAGTTTTTTAATTTCTTTAACTCCTCAACACTTATTCCTTTTTGTTTTTTATTATCAATAATACTTTCCATTCCTTCGCTATCTTTTTCACTATTCATGCTCCGTTCCTTCTCGATTTTATTTGAATTTAGATACACCTTTTTGAACATGGTAGCAATTCCAACTATATTTTTTTGAGGGGAAAAAATCATGGAAATACACTTGCACGTTAAATAAAAAGATGCCATACACAATAACGAATTATGTGTCATTATAAATAGGTGGGTATAGAAATTCAAAACGCATATAGCAAAGCTATATGCGATGAAAATAATGCTTTCCCATTTTAGGAGCGAATGTTCGAATTCTTTCGAAAGTTTTTTAATTTAGCAGTAAACGGCTCTTAACGGAAGGTTAGGGTTTAATCAATTCGTTTTGTATCGTTCTTATTAAAAAGGTTTACTTTTTGAATATTTCGGAACGGTATGTTCGATTTCTTTAATGGAAGTGATTTTTTTGTCAGTATTAATTCCAAACTCCATCAGTACTTTACAAGATTGAAACTTTTTCTTAGATTGTCTGTAACAAACATAATCATTCCAAAATCTCCAATAGGTTATACCATTTTCGGTAGAAAACAAATTTAATGACTCTTTGTCGATGTCATGTTTATTATCGATATACTCCGTATTGAGTTGACGAGTAACATCAATTTCTGTTGGATTTAAATTGTGTTTGGTATAAAACGTACTTACTTCCTTTGCGAAAAATCGATCTGCATTATATCCCTTTTCAGACAAACTATTAAAATAACTTACGATAAAATTATATGCCTCTTCTTTATCCGTTATTCCAACAGCATTTTTCACAACAGGTTCGTCATTTGATTTTCCATAAAACTTTTGGTAAGAGAAGTAAATCCCTCCAATTATGACAATTATTAAAAGTATAACGGGGGTTCTAGATCTTTTCTTTTTTACTTTCTTGGACTCATTTAAAATACTATAATCAGGTGCAATTTGAAAATCTTTTTTTTCAAATTCCTTTTTAGTTGTCGTATTTTCCGACTCTACTTTTACTCGCTTCTTGCTAATACTGTATTCAGCATATTCTCCTTTCAAGTAATCTTCAAAGAACCAACGAGCGATAGATTTTACAGCTCCATTAATAGCTTCAATGGTTGATTCATCAATCTTATCAAGATAGTTCCCATGGGCTGAAAGGTTTCTCCAAATTTGAATTGTTCCTAAGTGATTTCTTACTTCTTTAGGTAAAAGACCTTTAGCATCTAATGTATAAATGTAATCATTCAACATAGCTGGTTTATTTTGATCCCCAGTCGAATTACCTTTGTTTTTGATTACAACAATTCCTTCTTTGTCCAAAATATACTTTAAAATAATTTCGGCGTTCGCCCCAGCAGATGTCATTGCTCCTCTGGTAATAGTAGAAGAAGCTGAATCATCAGAGTGCTTATTTAGCAAATCATTTATTGTGTGTTGAAAATCTTTAAACTCACGATAAATTTTATCAAGCTCTATTTTTATTTTATTTAGTTCGCCGTTTGACATTATTGTTTAAATATAACAAAATCTTCTTATTTGTATTTGTTTGAAGCCTTTACCAATCGCTCCTTTATTTTGTTTTTGAGTGATATAGGCTCAATAACTTCAATTCTTTCGCCATGCGACAGTATTAAAGATTCTAGCTCATAATTTAATTTTAAGTCAAATCTAAGAATGATATAATCCTTTGTCCTCTCAACAACTGTTTGCGAACCGTGCAATGGCTTTGTTTCAATATAGGGATATAAGTCAATATCAACTTTTAGAATTACTTTTTGAGTACTGCCAATAGCTGTTACACCAATAATATCCTCAAAATATTCCTCAAAATCTTCTGTATCGTTTGATATGTATTTCTTCTTGATTTCTTTTAAATCAGTAATTCTGTCCAATGCTAAGTTTGATATTTTGCTTAATTCTTCATTCCATCCAAAGCAAAACCAGCGATTATTATATTGTTTTAAAAAGTATGAATGAAAAATCATCTCTTGCTCTTGAGTTACCTTGAATGCTTTATACTTTACCTTAAGTACTCGTTTATTTAAAGTAGCATTAAATAAGATGGTAATATGTTCAAGCCCCTTTAAATATTTATTTTGTTCAAAGTCTATTATTTTTTCTGCTCCTTCCTTTAATCCAAAACTTGATTCTAATCGAGCAGCCAATTCATCTACCCACTCAAATTGTGGCATACCTTTAAATCTAGCAAGTATCTGTAATGCCTCATTTATCTGAGAAGCCTCTGAAGTGTTCAGTCCCTTTTCTTTTATCGTAAAGCTTGTGTCAACATACCTGTAATACACATCCCTGCCATCTTTTTTCTTTTCCAGTTCAATTGAATAGCCGGCTTCAGTTTCCATAAACCTAATGTCTTCATATAATTGACGCTTTTTAATCCCCTTTGATTTGGGATCTTCTTCAGAAAGTGCAGCATTACAGGCATCCAACAAATCATTCAAATAATATTTACGCCCCTTGTTGCCAAAGCATTTGTCCAAGGTTCTATACCTAATGATTGCGTGTTTGTTTGTTGCCATTAAAAGTGTGCAGATGTACTGCACTAATGTAGTAAATATTTGTATTCAAATGAAAACACATCTAAAACAAACAAAATATTTTGATGCAGAATGACTGCACACATTGATTTTTCCTTTGACAATACTTTAAAATGGAACACACATTAACAAAAATAACGCTCGAGTATATCCTCTCTAATCTTGATGAGAATGAGATTAATAGCATCATTCAAAACGAATTAAATGAGGTGGAAAAGATTGAATTGCTGATTGCTTTACCTGATGACAGAATAAAAGAGATACTCAAAATTCTTGGATTAAAAAAAGACTTTTTAAACACCATATAAATGAAAACCACAACCAATCAAATCCCAGCAGTTAACTTCCATTTATGGGAGCCTTGCAACTTTAGATGCAAATATTGTTTTGCAACATTTAAAGATGTTAAGCAATTTGTTTTACCCAAAGGACATCTCCCTAAAGAAGAAGCAATTAAAATTGTTGATGCATTATCACAAGCCGGTTTTACAAAAATAACTTTCGCCGGTGGAGAACCTACTTTATGCCCTTGGTTAGAGGATTTAATCAAAAGAGCAAAGACAAATGGGCTTACAACTACAATTGTAACTAATGGGAGTGGACTTAATAGTACATTTTTATCTAAAGTGAAGGATGATTTGGATTGGGTTGCAATAAGTATCGATAGTGTTTCCATTGATACAAATCAGAAAATTGGACGATTTATGAGAAGTTCTATCGTCCCCGATTTTAATTGGTATTTAGAAAAAGCTTCGTTGGTTAAACAGTTTGATTTGAAGCTAAAAATAAACACTGTAGTTAATCTTCACAATTATGAGGAATCACAATTAAGTGAATTGATAAATAAGCTACAACCTATGCGTTGGAAAATATTTCAGGCTTTATCTGTAAAAGGGCAAAATGATAATTTTTTTCATGAATTAGAAATAACAGAAAATCAACTAAAAACTTTTTTAAAGCTTAACAAAACTAGTGAATCGGTATATCCTGTAGTAGTAGAAAACAATAAAAATATGAGAGGAACTTATGTTATGGTTGATCCTGCCGGAAGGTTTTATGATAACACCAAAGGATATCATTCTTATAGCAAGCCAATTTTAGAAATAGGAGTATTTGATGCATTAAATCAAGTAATCACAGATTTTGACGAATTCGTTAACCGTGGTGGACTCTATAACTGGAAATAACATTTTTATAAAATGGATACAAATAAATATAAATCAATAAACACAAAGCCTATGAAACAACAAACTATTACCATTCAAAGTATCATTGAAGCAGAATTTGCCAATGTCAACATTAATGAGATTATCTCTCAACTTAAAGAACATCAACTCTATGATTTTATTATTAAGAGTTTAGAGCAAATTAATGAGCATATTAAATTGAAAAAGAATTCAATTAAGCCTAATGAAGTTTTAAATATTGCTCCAATTGGAGTAATCATGTTAGTTAAGTTTAATGAGTATTTCAGAAACCTTACCCAATGTGAAAAGGTTGAAGAAAAAGAAAAGCTTGAATACCTATTGGGCAATTTTATGAAGCGCTTACTTATTAATGTGATTAAAGTTGTTCCTAAAAAAGAAAAGCAAGCACAGTTACAACATATTGTTACCGGGCTAATGGATGCTTGCAAACTACATAACTATGATTTTGAAAAACTATCGGAGTTTTTGAATACTGATGATATGATACTAGAACTGTACTCTCATCTACCAAATACAGAAGCATTGTCAACTAGTAAACCTACTCAATTGCCGGGCTTGATAATGAAGCATGATTCTCCACAAGCTATTGTTAAACTAATCGAGATATTAAATGAAGAAGAAATTACAAAAGATAATGATAAAGTAGCAAGACTATTTAATCATCCAGATGAAAATCTATCTATCGAATTTAATGAGCAAAATAAAAAACGTGTACTACAGTTTTTAGCAGTACTAAAAGATAGTAAACTCATCTCGTTTGAAGGCTGCAATGGCTTTTATCAAGTATTTTCTTGCCATGTTAAAAATTTTGATTCCATATTTCTCAACGGTAGAACGCCACAAAAAAGAATTGACTGTATCAGAAAACATAAAGATTGGGCAGATCAAGAAAAGTATTTTAATATTCAACTAAAGCAACTGTTTGTTCTTAGTCATCCAATAGCACTTGCTGGATAACGAATTTATTCAGAAGCCTACAAGCTAATTTTGTATCATAAATTTTTAAAAAATAAATATCATGAGTCAATCAGAACATTTTGTAATAGCAAACAATTTACAGCCTGCCGATGCTATTCTTCTTAATAAGAAGTTTATGGGCATGTTAGATCATTTTGCGGTTTATTTAGGAAGGCATCCGGAAACAAACCATCCTATTTTTGCGGCGAATTATACCTCTGGCGTTCAAATTTTAGAACCTGTTCATGTAGATTCCTTTTTAGAGAAGTTAGTGCCTTCTAAAATTGAACGTTTTTATGGAACAGTGCCTCAAAGACGAGAAGCTGTAACTAGGGCATTAACAATGGTTGGAAAAACTTCTTACAACCTAATCTTTAATAACTGTGAGCACTACAAAAATTTTGTTCAGTTTAATAAGAAGTATAGTTCTCAAGTAGATAACGCTGGACAAACCGCCATGATTGCAGGTGGTGTAGCAGCACTTGCAGGAGCAGCATCCGGCAATGGTAAGGCAGTTGGATGGGGCTTGTTATTCTTAGCCTTAGGTGCCTTGGCCGTTGGTGCAGCAAATCAAGACGATAATAAATAAACATTAACCTTTAAAAAAAATAATAATATGAAAGCAGTAATACTCTTTATTCCATTTATACCCCTTTTGGCTTTATTAGCCATTGGCGGTGGTATAGCCACTTTAATTTGGTACAGTAATTTATCTCCAAAACAGCAAGATGAAGCCGACCGATTGGCATTAAATGCCTTTGGTAAAAAGTTCAAAGAATTGTCTGAAGAACAGCAAAAAAAGATCAAGAAGAATTTATCGTAATTCCCACCGAAAATACTTCGGGGCGATTCGGGGATTACCATATCAAGCTTTCTGATCCTTTCAGTTTTTTGAGGAATTATTCGGGGATTATTCGGGGATTACCTCGGGATGATTCCGGGGGGATTCGGGAAATGCCGAATTTTCCACGGGGTTACCGTGAAAGGATTCGGGGGGAACTTGGGGATTAATGCCTTTTGATTTAAAAGCTCTTTTTATATCTCACAAAATGAGATGAAACGAAAAATAATACTACATTTATCTAGTTCAAATAAGTAAAAAATGAACCGCATAAAAGAAGTATTAGAAGAGAAAAGTTTAACACAAACATGGTTGTCTGAAAAATTGGGCAAGAGTTACAATATGGTAAACTCTTACGTGCAAAATAGACGACAACCAAGCTTAGAGATTTTATTTAAAATTGCTAAACTTTTGAAAGTGAGTCCTAAAGAATTAATTAACGAACAATAAGTACCAAAATCTTAAATTATATGGCAAAGAAAGAAGCAAAAGAAGTAAAACCCAAATTGGAGAAAGCTCCTAAAAAGCCAGCTAAAGAAGTGAGTATCGAACAAACTCTATGGGCAGCAGCAGATAAATTAAGAGGCACGGTTGAGTCTTCTGAATATAAGCACGTTGTATTAAGTTTAATTTTCCTAAAATTTTCAAGCGACAAATTTGAAGAACGTAGACAAGAATTAATAGCAGAAGGCAAAGAAAAATATATTGAGCAAAAGGAATTCTACAACATGAAGAACGTGTTCTTCTTACCGGAAGAATCTCGTTGGAGTTATATTATTACAAACTCAAAACAAAATGACATCTCAATTAAAATAGATACTGCGTTACATACTGTAGAAAAAAACAATCCATCTTTAAAGGGCGCTTTACCTGATAATTATTTTTCTCGGTTAAATATGGATGTGAGTAAACTAGCTGCTTTACTTGATACCATCAATAACATTGATACGCTTAAAGATAAACAACAAGATATTGTAGGACGTGTGTATGAATATTTCTTAAGCAAATTTGCATTAGCCGAAGGAAAAGGTAAAGGAGAATTTTATACGCCTAAAAGTATTGTTAACCTAATTGCCGAAATGATAGAGCCATACAAGGGTGTTATTTATGACCCTGCTTGTGGCTCAGGCGGTATGTTTGTGCAATCAATAAAATTTATCGAAAGCCACCACGGTAACAAAAAAGAAGTTTCTATTTACGGACAGGAATATACCAACACCACTTACAAACTGGCTAAAATGAATTTGGCAATACGTGGTATTGCCGCCAATTTGGGCGATGTTGCTGCCGACACTTTTGGTAAAGACCAACACCCCGATTTAAAAGCCGATTTTATTATGGCTAATCCTCCTTTTAATCAAAAGGATTGGCGTGCGGCTGATGAACTAAAAGACGACCCCCGCTGGCGAGGTTATGATGTGCCACCAACAAGCAATGCAAACTACGCATGGATATTAAACATTGCTTCTAAACTTTCCGAAAATGGTGTAGCAGGTTTTATCTTGGCTAATGGCGCACTCTCAGGTGGTGGCGAAGAATATAAAATTCGTAGAAAATTAATTGAAAATAAAATGGTGGAGGCAATTATTATTATGCCCCGAAACTTATTCTATACCACGGATATAAGTGTTACACTTTGGATATTAAACAATAACAAAAAAGCACGCAAAGTAAAACTAAACGATATAGAAAAAAACTATCGCAATCGTGAAGATGAAATTTTGTTTATGGATTTACGACAATGGGGAGAACCTTTTGAGAAAAAATTTACGCAGTTTTCCGCACAAAATATAAAAGACGTTACAACTACTTATCACAATTGGCAACAAGTAGGGTTTGAGAAGCATTATAAAAACACACCCGAGTATTGTTATTCTGCAAATATAGAGGAGGTTTCAAAAAAAGATTTCTCATTAGTGCCGAGCAAGTATATCGAATTTATCAATCGTGATGAGAATATTGATTTTCATGATAAAATCACTGCATTACAAAAAGATGTATCGGGGCTTTTAAAGGAAGATGTACAATCAAGAAATGATTTATTAACCGTTTTTAAAGAATTGGGGTATGAAATCAAATTATAAACCGTTAGGTAAATACATACAGCCTGTTGATGAACGGAATTCAAATTTACTGGATTTGCCACTTATGGGTTTGAGTGTTTCAAAAGTTTTCTTTCCAACAATTGCCAATCTCGTTGGAACAGATATGAAAACTTATAAAATTGTTTACAAAAATCAGTTTACATACATCGCAGATACGTCAAGGAGAGGAGATAAAATTGCAATTGCGTTAAATGATAGTTTTGATAAAATGCTTGTTTCACAAGCATACACGCCCTTTGAAGTTAAAGACACCAACGAACTTGATCCCGAATATTTAATGATGTGGTTTCGCAGACCAGAGTTTGATAGGTATGCAAGGTTCAAAAGCCACGGAAGTGCGAGAGAAATATTTGATTGGGACGAAATGTGCAATACACTTTTACCCGTCCCACATATCGACAAACAACGTGAAATCGTAAAGGAATACAACACAGTTTTAAATCGCATTAAACTTAACGAACAACTTTGCCAAAAACTAGAAGAAACGGCTCAGGCGATATTCAATTTTCATTTTGAAAACGGTAGTGAAAAAACGATTCACCGTCTTGGTGATTTAATTGAAATAAAAGGTGGTTTTTCATACAATAGCGATGACATGGGGATAGGCAACACATATTTACTTGGAATGGGCTGTGTTTCATTTGGAGATAGATTCATTGAAGAAGGAATGAGATTGTATTCGGATACAGTTCCTGAACAACATTTGGTTAAATCAAAAGATATTATCATAGCTACTCGTCAGCAATCTGAGAATATGCCAATTTTAGGTTGTCCTGCTATGATTCCACCGAATTTAGAAAATTACAAGTTGGTAATAGCATCTAATTTATATAGAGTTGTAAATAAATCTAATTTGGATAATGAAGTAATATATCAGCTGTTAAGAACTAAAAATTACCAAGAACATATCAAACTACATACAAAAGGAACTACTGTTGGAATGATTACAAAAGATGCAATTGAAGATTATACATTTGAAGCTCCCTCACTTTCGTTTCTATTAAGTTTACAGGGAAATTTGAATAAAGTTATCAATAATGTTTTTCTAAAGAGAACAGAAAAACAAAAACTGTCCACATTGAAGGATTTGCTTCTTTCAAAACTTGCAACAATAGAAAATTAAGAGATGATAGAATCATTAGCCATAAAAAAGGTTGCGACCTACGATGAGACTGGTGTTCAAATCAATGATTTGAAAAAGGTCAATTTTTTCTTTGGTTTTAATGGTTCAGGTAAATCAACAATTGTAAAGTATTTGTACAATTTAAGTTTGCCAGACGCACAAAAAAATGAAGATTTTAAGGATTGTTCAAACATTGGTTACGATGCTGTCAATCATCAAATATTAACTTTTGATGAAGTATTTATCGATGAAAATTTTAACAAAAGCCCTGTTTTAAAAGGTGTTTTCTCGTTAAATCAGGTAAATGAAATAATAGATGGGCAAATAAAAGATGAAGAAACGATTATAAGTGGATACAACAAAAGAATAGAAGAGCGTAATGCATTAAAGATAAGAAGCGAAGTAGATAAAATTCAGAAACAAAACGAATTGCTAAACTTTTGTTGGGCAGAGAGAAATGCATTTAAAGCTTTTTCAAAAATATCTCTTCCTCACTCGGGTAGTAAACCTAATCACTTAAACGAGATAAGGAACTCATTGCAAACCCCAACTTTTGTTATTCCAACAATGCAATCATTGTCTGAAACATACAATGCCCTTTACGAAAAAGATTTAATCAATATAAATAAGAAGCTAAATCGAGTTGCTTATTCCAAAGTAAGAAAAAGCGAAACTGAATTAAATAAATTACTAAACGAGGTAATTGTTGGAAATGAAGATGTTGATATCGCAGCACTTATTAAAACCATTGATGCAAGGAGTTGGGTTGAAAAAGGTGTAGAATTAATTGAACTAACAAATGATGTTTGCCCATTCTGCCAGCAAAAAACAATAGACGAATCATTAAAAGAGCAGTTTAGCAAATTCTTTGACTCTACTTATAAAGAAAAGATTGAAAAAATAAAACAACTTAAAGATCTTTATTTACAAGGTGCTCAAGAGTTTTTAGCAAGTGTATTGGAAATTCAAAAAGTATTTAATCCAAACAATGATGTTGCTGACATCTACTATAAATTACAAACATTATTTACTGATAATAAAGCAGTTTTAGAAGATAAACTATTGAAGCCTAATGAAAGAAAAGAACTGGTATCATTGGTCACATTCAAGAAATCACTTTCTTCAATAATTAAACTGGTAAAGCAAAATGATAAAGATTTCGCAGACTTGGATAGCAACAAAACAAAATTTATTAAAAACATTTGGATGTTTATTGCCTCAAACTGTAAGGAAAAAATAGAAGAGTTCGATAAGCGAATAATAAAATATACTCGTATTCAGGTATCAGCAGACGCAGTAGTAACAGCTATTAATTTCAAAATAGGAATATCAAAAGAAAAAGTTGAAGATTTAAGAAGTCAAACTGTAAATACAAAAGATGCTGTTGACAATATAAATCTTATTTTAAAAAACGCAGGATTTGAAGGATTCGAAATTATTGAAAAAGAAAAAGTAAATAATATTTCTCAATACTATTTGAAACGCAACAACACCAATAGCGACAAGCCAGTATTTAAAAGCTTAAGTGAGGGAGAAAAAAACTTTATTTCATTTTTATATTTTTATCAACTATGTATTGGAACCGATGATGTAGAGATAAATAGTACCAAGAAAAAAATAATAGTTATAGATGACCCTGTTTCCAGCTTAGATAGTCAGGTATTATTTGTTGTTTCTACATTAATACATCAATTAATTTGGAGGAAGGGTAACGACACAAAACCAAATCGGCAGTCATTTAAAAATAGTAGTATCGAACAAGTATTTGTGCTAACACACAATCTTTATTTTTACAAAGAAGTATCGTTTGATAAACGACCATTATGCACAGACTATTGGCATTATTTAATTAGTAAAACCAATAACAAATCTCAGATAACGGGTGATTATAATAAAAGAGTGTTTGATGATTATTCATTAATGTGGGATACATTAAAAGAATTAAGTAAAAATTTACCGGCAAACAAATCCCAAAATGTAACTATCGCAAACACAATGAGGCGTACAATAGAAAGCTACGTAAATTTTATTGGCATAGGTAAAGATTCGTGGAGTGCTATATTAAATGAAAATACAGAAGAACCCAATTACTATATCAGATGTGCATTTATTTCTACAATCAATGATGAAAGTCATAAAGTATCAGCGTTAGATAGTGTTTATTATCAAAAAATAATTAATGAACAGCCACAAATTTTATTCGATGTATTTAAACAAGTTTTTATTTCTATCGGAAAAGAGCATTATGAAAAAATGATGGATGAACAAATTCACCTTAATTAAATAAATTTACCGAAGCACAATTAGTATAAATATAAAATGAACGAAACAAACCGCATAGAATATAAACAAGAACTCACAGATGGTTTAGAAAAAGAAGTAATTGCTTTTTTGAATTACCATGAAGGTGGGGTAATTTATATTGGCATTGATAAAAAAGGAAAAGCTGTTGGTGTAGCAGATCCTGATGGCGATATGCTTAAAATAAAAGATCGTTTAAAAACAAACATCGCTCCTAGTTGTATGGGGTTGTTTGATGTTATTAGTGAAACTAAGAACGGTAAGGATATTATAAAGATTATTATTGCTAGTGGTTCAGAAAAGCCATACTACATTAAAAAGCAAGGCATGTCAGAGCGAGGTTGCTTTATCCGAATAGGAACGGCAGCAGAACCGATGCCCAATAAAATGATCGAAGAATTATTTGCTAAACGTACTCGTAATTCTATCAGTAAAATTAAATCCAATAAGCAAGATTTAAAGTTTGAACAACTCAAAATTTATTATGATGAAACCGGGATTAAATTAAACACCCGATTTGCTGCTAATTTAGAACTACAAACCGAAAAGGGTGATTTTAATTATGTTGCTTACTTAATGGCTGATAAAAACAGCACATCCATTAAAGTTGCTAAATACAAAGGAACTACAAGAGTTAACTTGGTAGAAAGCAACGAGTATGGTAACTGTTCAATAGTAAAAGCAACTAAACAAGTATTAGATAAAATAGATTTAGAAAATAAAACCATTACTAAAATTACTTCTAAAGAAAGAGGTAACAAACGTTTGTGGGATGCTATTGCTTTACGTGAGGCTGTTATTAATGCTTTTGTACATAATGACTATACCGCCGAAGTTCCACCTAAATTTGAAATTTTTGCTGATAGAATAGAAATCACTTCTGCTGGTGGTTTACCTGAAGGCTTAAGCCATGATGAGTTTTTTGAAGGGTATTCTGTGCCTCGCAATAAAGAGATCATGCGTATTTATAAAGATCTGAATTTAGTAGAGCATTTGGGATCGGGTGTACCACGTATATTAGAGAGCTACTCTAAAGATTGCTTTAAGTTTTCTGCTAATTTTTTAAGAATGACTTTCCCTAGTGCTGCTCCAGTAAGCGACTTAGTCGGCGACCAAGCTAACGACCTAGTTACCGACCAAGCTAACGACCTAGTATCTAAAGAATCTATTAATAAAGCAGTAAAGAGATTCAAAGAGTTTCCAATTTCTAGTGAGGAATTAAATAGATTAGCAAAAAGCATAGCAGATATCTTTTTTATAAAACCTACTGATAAACAAATAAACAAGTATATAAAAGAAGCTTATAGTTTAACAGAAGAGCAATTAAAAATACTTTCATTTACACAATCTCCTAAATCAAACAAGGAGATTCAGGAAGATTGTTTGGGGCTAAAAAAGCATAATGACAATTTTAAGAAGCATATTGAACCATTATTAGAAATGAAAGCGATTGCAAGAACATTGCCTAAAGTTCCAAATAGTCCATTACAAAAATATTTCACCACACCGGCAGGTGGCGTTATGAAATACATAATAGATAATAAAATTGGTTATGAGTAAATTTACGGAATCACAATTAGAGCAAGCTTTTATAGAGCTTTTAGGTAAGGAAGAAATTCCTCATCTATTTGGTCAGGCTATACAGCGTAATCCGGAAGAGGTATTGATAAAAAAAGATCTTAAAGACTTTTTATTAAACCAATACAAAGCCGAACAAATAACCGAATCGGAAGTAGAAAGTATTATTCGCGACTTGGAGAGATTACCGTCTTCTGATTTGTATGATAGCAACAAAGCATTCATGAAGTTGGTCTGCGATGGTTTTTTGTTAAAGCGTGAAGACCGAAGTAAGAAAGATCTTTACATTCAGTTGATTAATTTTAACGATATCGGAAATTACAACCAACCTGATGAGAAATTTTTAAACACTATTGTTGCCGAACGTTCAGAGCAATACGGTATAGACACTAACATTTATAAATTCGTTAATCAACTTGAAATTATAGGATACGAAAAACGTATTCCTGATGGAATTTTATACATTAATGGTTTGCCATTAGTAGTATTTGAATTTAAAAGCGCTATCCGTGAAGAAGCGACAATACACGATGCCTTTATACAATTAACCGTTCGTTACAAAAGAGATATACCTGAACTATTTAAATACAATGCATTTTGTGTAATTAGCGATGGTGTTAACAATAAAGCTGGTTCTTACTTCGCACCTTATGAATTTTATTATGCTTGGCGAAAAATAGAAGGCTTAGCAAATGAAGTGGATGGAATAGAATCGCTTTATACATTGGTGCAAGGAATGTTTAATCGCAAGCGTTTGCGAGACATTATCCATAACTATATTTATTTGCCGGATAGTTCAAAGAAGAACGAAAAAATAGTTTGTCGTTATCCGCAATACTATGCCGCTACCAAATTATTTGAAAATATAAAATTACACCAACGTCCCGATGGCGATGGTAAAGGAGGGACTTACTTTGGTGCTACCGGATGTGGTAAAAGTTTTACGATGCTTTACTTAACTCGTTTGTTAATGAAAAGTAAACACTTCTCCAGTCCCACCATCGTTTTAATTACTGACAGAACAGATTTAGACGATCAGCTTTCCGGTCAGTTTACCAATGCTAAAGGTTTTATAGGAGATGAAACCATTATTAGCGTTGAAAGCAGAGCGCAATTGCGAGAACTAATACAGGGAAGAAATAGTGGCGGTGTATTTTTAACTACCATTCACAAATTTACAGAAGATACTCAGCTATTAACTGATAGAACAAATGTTATTTGTATTTCGGATGAAGCGCATCGTAGTCAAACCAACTTAGATCAAAAAGTAAAAGTAACTGACAAAGGCGTAAGCAAATCTTATGGCTTCGCTAAATATTTACACGATTCATTACCGAATGCAACTTATGTCGGTTTTACAGGAACACCAATAGATGCGACCTTGGATGTGTTTGGCGAAATTATAGATGCTTATACAATGACTGAGTCGGTAAAAGATGAAATTACCGTTCGTATTGTTTACGAAGGTCGTGCTGCAAAAGTATTGCTCAACAACAGAAAACTGGATGAGATTGAAGACTATTATAATCGCTGCGCTGAAGATGGAAGTAACGAGCATCAGATAGAAGAAAGCAAAAAAGCGATGGCGCAAATGAATGCCATAATTGGTGATCCGGGGCGTTTAAGGGATTTAGCAAAGGATTTTATTACGCATTATGAAAACCGAATTAATGAAGGTGCTACTGTAAAAGGTAAAGCAATGTTTGTTTGCAGTAGTCGACCAATTGCATACGAGTTCTATAAAAATGTAATTCAGCTTCGACCTGAGTGGGCTGAAGTAAAAGTGTGTGAAGAGGGTGCAGAGCTTACCGATAAGGAGCAGAAAGAAATTAAGCCGATGGAACGTATCAAAATGGTAATGACTCGTGGCAAAGATGATGAAGAGGTACTTTACAAATTATTAGGAACAAAAGACGATAGGAAAGAATTAGATCGACAATTTAAAATTGCAAAATCAAACTTTAAGATTGCCATTGTAGTTGATATGTGGCTCACCGGATTTGACGTTCCTTTTTTAGATACCATGTACATTGATAAGCCAATTCAACGCCATAATTTAATTCAAACTATTTCTAGGGTTAATAGAAAGTTCGAAGGTAAAGAAAAAGGCTTAGTGGTAGATTACATTGGCATAAAAAAGCAAATGAATTTAGCGTTGGCGCAATACAACAAAGCCGACAGCCAAAATTTCGAAGATATACAGGCATCTATTGTAGTTGTAAAAGACCATTTAGATTTATTAGCAAAGATTTTCCACAAATTTGATACAGCTAAATATTTTAAAGGATCGGCTTTAGATCAACTTCATGCTTTAAACATGGGCGCAGAATTTGTTCAGGTAACACAAGAGCTTGAAAAGCGTTTTATGTATTTAACGAAGCGTTTAAAATCTGCTTACGACATTTGTTTAGGAAGCGATGCCTTTAGTCAAAGCGAGCGAGATCACATACATTTTTATTTAGCAATTCGCTCAATCGTTTTCAAATTAACTAAAGGAACAGCACCCGACACAGCGCAAATGAATGCACGAGTTAGGGAAATGATTAAAGAGGCTATTGAAAGTGAAGGTGTTCAGGAAATATTTAAACTGGGCGAAGAGAATGAAACTCAGGTAGATATTTTTGATGAAGACTATTTGGCAAAACTGGATAAAATTAAACTGCCAAATACGAAAATTAAACTTCTGCAAAAGCTATTAGCAAAAGCAATAGACGACATTAGGAAAGTAAATAAAATGATGGGCGTTGATTTTTCAAAGCGTATGCAAATGCTCATAGAAAAATACAATGAACGTAAAGAATCGGATGTATTACGAAGTGAGGTATTGGAAGAGTTTACAGATGAAATTATTGAATTGTATTATGCTTTAAAAAAGGAAAAGGATTCGTTTAAAGACATGGGAATTGATTTTGAAGAGAAAGCCTTCTATGATATTTTAAAAGCGTTGGCAATTAAATATGACTTTGTCTATCCTGATGAGAAACTAATACCGTTAGCACAAAAAGTAAAAGATGTAGTTGATGATAAAGCTAAATACACCGATTGGAGCAAGCGTGATGACCTTAAAGCGGAATTAAAAGTTGACTTGATTATTTTGTTAGCTGAAAGCGGCTATCCTCCGGTTGATCGTGATGAAGTATATAAAGAGATATTTGAGCAGGCTGAGAATTTTAAGAAGTATAATAAGTAATGCTAGAAAGAATTGCCTATCGATATGCTATGAGATTAAGAAATCTCGGACATGATCATGCAGCTGTTGTTATTTCTAAATACAAATATTATGTAGCTAAGGATACTAGCGGACAGCCTCCAGATCCAATAGCAATTAATTTAGAAAAAAAGCTTCTAACAATTGGTGATATTGGAGAAAGAGTCAATGGTAATTTAGTAGGATATTGTGCAGAGGTCAGATCATCAAATAAATTTCTTATTCTTGATAACACTATTCCTCTAAATAGAATAATATTTAGTCAAGCAATAAGACCGAGAACCATGCAAGAGGTTCCTATGTGTAATAATTGTAGAATAACATTTAGATAATGGCATATTCAGAAGAAGAACAACATCGAAGAGATATTGACTGGTTTTTCACTGATCAATCAGGACGCATATTTCATATCGCTTCTGGTGGAGGAATATTGCCAAAGAGAATTCAAGAGGATGACAATAACCGTCTGATTTCAGGGGTATTGAGATTAATTTCTGCCGAGTTTAAAACAGAGATAAATCAAAATGTAATAAATATTATTGGGTATCAAGATCAATCTCCAGAGCGAAGAGATTTATATTTTGAAAGTTTTATAAATTTTGCAAAACTTGGTTTATTTTCATTTGATAATTCAATCTTAGGCAATTTTGAAAATCAGAAATATCATTTAGTGGCGAAGCCAACCAATGGTTTTTTAAATTACAATGATTTTGTACAATTGACAAGAGTAGAACTACCAATTATAAAGACAGATATTAGAATTGATAATTTTAATTCTTTTGATTTAATAAGCTTGATATAATAAATGAAAAAAAATGATTGATTTAGAACAAAAATCGAAAGAATTAAAGGAACTTTTAGCTACTTATGATACGGCTATATTTATGGGGAATATTAGCCTCATGATGCAATTAATCGCCTCGCCAGATAAATTGGGTTCTTTAAATGGACTTAATTCCCCACAACGACAATTATATTATGTAGCAGCGCTTAACCTTACATCACCTCAAAATAAAGTTACAAAAGAGCGATTTAGTGATGCTGAATGGGATAGAATTAAAGAATTACTTATTGAAATAGAGTCGGGGTACAATCAATTTTTCTATCCTCAAAAACCGGATGATATAACTGAAGATTGGGTAACTCGCAGGAGGGTTGCAATGCCTTCTTTCCTAAGTTATTTTAATGTTGGACATCTCAATTACGAAGAGCAAGTTATTTCTCGTGTAATTGATTACTTTACTCCTTTAGAGACACAAATTCAATCATCATTTGGATTAAAAATCAATGATTTCATTGATTTTTACAATTATATCGATTCCCTGCCAAATAAGTATTTGGATGAAAAAATTAATCATAAAGATGGGCAAGAAAGTTGGAAAGAATTTGCGACAAGGATGTCAGAAAGTGGTATTACTCCCGATAAATGGATGGAGCAAATGCCCCAAAATTTGAAAAATTTCTTTAATATGATTCAAGATAGTGGTCAGATGTATCGCTTTTCTTTTTCAGATCTTGAATCTAAATTTGGAAACGATCGTGCTACCAATTTTTTAAAGGCTTTAACCTCACAAAGACAGGAATCTTCATTTCTATATTATACTGAGCAAAACCCGTTATATATAAAACCAATATTTAAAGTTAGTGATGATGAATACCAAATAATTGAAACCAAACAATTAATACACGCTATTTATAATTTGTTGGCAAGTTTTTGTATTAATGATGTAAATCTTAGCGAACGATTTTATAAGATAAGAGGTGATAAACTAGAAAATAAAATTGAACATGTTTTTCAAAAATTCTTTAAGAATAAAGCAACTATATATAAAAGCTTTTATACGACAAGAGCTCATGAACAAGATCTTCTAGTTATTTTTAATGGTACAGCTTTTATTATTGAAGCAAAAGCATCAAAACGTAAAGAACCAAGACGAGATCCTGATAAGGCGTATGATTTAATCTTAAATAATTTTGATGAGACTATACAGAAAGGATATGATCAGTCATATAGAGTAAAAGAATTTTTCATAAATAAACAACCACTTAAGATATATAGTGATCAGGGGTTGAATAATTTTGTTACTGAAATCAATACAAAAAAGATACACAATGTTTTTTCAATAGTTGTTACACTTGAGACTTTTGGCCTAATACAAGCTGATTTGGCAGAACTTTTAGAGGTTTATGAAGATGACTCATTTCCTTGGAGTATAGGTATTGATGATCTTGAAGTGTTTTTATTAACTCTTCAAAAGCAACAAAAAACAACGGCTAGTTTAGTACACTTTCTTTATATAAGGGAGGAGCTGCATGGTCACCTTTTTTGTAGTGACGAACTTGAAGTTTGCGGAGCTTTTCTTCAAGGTAAAATCGATAAAAAAATTGCTGATGGAGATGATGATGTTGTTGTTTTTCCTGATATGGCAAGTATTTTTGATAGATATTACCATTGGGGAGGTTTGGGTTTTGATAACGAAAAAAATATGCATTTAAAGACCGACCCGAAGTATTACCGTATTGGAGTTGATTCCCCATATAACAAACAAGCAGAAAAAAGGTAATGGAAGAAAAAGTAACTACTGCTATTATAAAACGAAAAGAACTTTATGACTTAGTGTGGTCTACACCAATGACTGCCCTCGCGAAGAAGTATTTAATCTCAGATTCAGGATTAAGAAAAATTTGCGCTAAAATGGATATTCCTCTACCTAAAGCAGGTCATTGGGAGAAATTAAAAGCCGGAAAAGAAGTTGAAATTATTGAGTTACCAACCAACTACAATGGAAGTACTGAAATTTCACTTGACCTAAGAAAAGAAGGAGAAGAAAACTTAAAAGGTAAACAATCTCCTGAAGAGGTTTTAAAAGATGAAATTGAATCGGATTCATCACTCAATATTCTTGTACCGGATATACTTACAAAGCCGCATAATCTAGTAGCTGAAACCAAAAAAGCACATTTTAACAATGAAAATCGCTTTAGCAAAAACTTCACTGGTTATTTAAGGAGTCCATTAAGTATTTCTGCAACCAAACTTAATTATAGTAGAGCTTTAAGAATAATGGATACGTTCATTAAAGCTATGGAGCAGAGAGGGCATGCATTTCAAATTAGGAATGATTCAGCTCACCTTATAATATATGGTGAAGAATTTACAATTAGTATAAGAGAAAAAAACAATAGAATTCCAAAACCAAAAACTGGTAGTTGGCAAGAATATGATTATGTTCCTTCCGGAATATTAGTCTTTTCTGTAAGAATTAGTTATCATAATATTGAATGGACAGACGGAAGACTACCCTTAGAGAATCAATTATCAAAAATTGTAGCAAAGATTGAAATAAAAGGTGCTGAAGAAAGAGATATGCATTTGAGATGGGAAAAAGAAAGGGAAATTAAGGCAGAACAAGATCGAATAAAGAAGCTAAAGGAGCAGGAAATTGAGAATGAATTGGTTAAGTTCAAGGTGCTTAAGAAAAAGGCTAAACTTTGGAGGGAAGCAAGTGAAATTCGGACTTATTTGGACAGTTTAGAGGAGAAAGCAACAAAGGAGCAGAGTCTGACCGATGACCTCAAGGATTGGCTAAAATGGGCGCATAAAAAGGTGGATTGGTACGATCCGAACATTGAAACAGAAGACCCTTTAATGGAAGGGGTAGATAAAGAAAACTTAACTTTTAAGAAATCCGGCTATTATTAGTCTTTTTCTAAAATAGCACTTATTTCCCTAAAGTGAATTTTATAGAACTCGTGAAATTTAATTAACTCCTCAGTTAGTCTTATTAGGTCGGTTTGGCTAAAAACGTTTGGTGTAAGTGCTTTGTTTTCAATGCCTTTTGATTTCGAAAGGCTTCCCCGCCTGCCCGCCGTGGTAATAATCCTGTTTATTATATCGACCCAGGTGGTGAGACTTTAGAAGTTCACGGCGCTAAGTCATCGGCAAGACGACTTTTAAGGGCGATAAACAAAGGTTCTGATGTAAAGTTTAAATATGAAGATGGGCAATTAGCACTAAAAAACCCTGATGCTAAGGCTAATACTAAATTCTCACAACAATTGGTTTCAGCAAGGCAGGCGAAGGTACAAAATGTCGAAGTAACCTTTACCAAAAATTACTAAAAATTGTGAGATTAAAAGAATTCTTTTAAAGTAAAAAAAACGTCAATTGACGTTTT
>DIHL01000007.1 GCA_002420145.1 Bacteroidetes bacterium UBA5697 | reverse complement strand
TAACCTTTAGACTTGCAGTCTAAATAAATAAGATATAAATTTAGTATAATAAATCAAATTAACCGAAGACAGGGCGACCAATGCGCTAACAAGATGAAAGGTCTATAAAACGATTCTGGACCCTGTCTTCTGGTTATGAAAGCCTCAGATAGATATTAAGGCAATGCGGCCTATTATTAAGGTTTCGAGACGTATCATAACCCGGTTAATTTAAAACGTAAATAAAAATATGAAAAAAGAAATTGAAAATCAAAAATCGTACATCGGTATAGATGTATCGAAACTCACCATTGATGTTTGTATAATTACAGCACAAGGCGAACAAGATTATCAGCAGTTTGAAAACACTGCCAAAGACTTTAAAAACATGGAATTATGGTTAACTAAAAAGCCCTATTTCTGTTATCAAGAAGCATTGTTTTGTATGGAGCACACAGGTCTTTATACAAGAGAGTTAGTGTCGTTTTTGCTACAACGTGAATCTAAAGTATGGATGGAGTCAGCTTTACATTTAAAACGAAGTATGGGCATGACAAGAGGTAAGAATGATAAAGTAGATTCATATCGTATTGCACGATATGCAATGACTAATAATGATAAAGCCGTGCTGTTAAAATTAAGTTCAGGCACATTATTAAAATTGAAAGATTTAATGGCAAACAGAGAACGCTTATCAAAGAACTATCAATCCTTAAAAATAGCAACACAGGAGTTATTAAGAGTGGATAAAAGTATTGGGAAAGAATTGATGAAGTTGAATGATGCTGCATTAAAAGGGATTTTAAAAAGTAAAGTTAAGGTAGAAAAACGCATGTTGCAATTAATCAACGAAGACGAAGAATTAAAAACTTTATTTAGTTTAATTACTTCTGTAAAATGTGTAGGAGATGTTTTAGCGACAGAATTAATTGTATACACCAATGGCTTTACTAGGATGGTTAACACTCGTCAGTTAGCTTGTTATTGTGGTATAGCTCCATTTGAACATTCATCAGGAACAAGTGTAAGAGGCAGGATCGGAACATCAAACTTTGCTAATATGAAATTGAAATCAACATTACACATGGCAGCTGTATCAGCAACACGATATGTTCCTGATATTAAATTATACTACGAACGAAAAGTTGGGGAGGGGAAACATAAAATGGCTGTGATAAATGCAATCAGAAATAAATTAATTCAGCGAATAATGGCAATTGTTAAAAGAGGAACACCTTATCAGGAAAATTATTCGAAATTTAATTTGGATTTATCATAGATATCGTTTTCGCGCTTTATTTCAGTTTGGGATTTGAAACACTGTCTACCGAAATGCTACTAACAAAGCTAAATGTTTTTTAGCCATTTGCAAAGCATAAATAACTGTCTTTCCCGAAGGGACAACTTTTGCAAATGCCTTATGCTTCCGCCCAAATTGAATAAAGCGTGTGTTAGCGGCTGCCATTTCTTTTTTGCGGTGTCCTTTCATTACAGTTCGCTTTAAACTTTTCTATTCAGAAAACTTTGTAAACACTTTTCCGTCATATCTACATAAACCCATATTTCTGGTTCCAAACCAAAGGTTTCCATCCTGATCTTCTACCGTGAAGAATACACCATTATGAATAAGACCTTCTTTTGTTGTGAATTTAGTATAAGATTTTCCATCATAACGCCAAACTCCACCTTGGTCATCCATTTGTCCTCTGCCATCCTCGGTTGCAAACCAAAGGTTTCCATTTCTATCTTCAAAAATAGAATACGTCCAATAGATGGCTGCTTGCTCAGTAATATTAGTTAAGTTTTTTCCATCGTAATAGAAAGTTCCAGCACCTGCACCGAACCATATAATTCCGTTTTTATCTTCCTTAATACACATAATTCTTTTGTTACTAAATTTATTAAGTAAAATACTTGAAAAAGGTCGAGTTAAAGACTTTCCATCATAAAGGCAGACGCCTTCATTAATGAATGAACCAAACCAAATGTTTCCATTTTTATCTTCCATTATAGATTCAACTTTTTTAAGAAGTAGATTTTCCTTATTTATTATACTATCATTATCAAGAAAAAGAGAAAAACTTTTCCCATCGTAGCAATAAACTCCGTCGCTTGTTCCAAACCATAGTTTCCCTGTTTTACTTTGCATAATACACAACACATCATTTGTTGCAAAGAGATTATTATTTACGGAATTTCCAGAAGGGGAATTTTTAATTTTCTTATCAGTTAATGGAATACTCAAAAACTGTTGACCATCGAAGCGAGACACACCATTCGCAGAGCCGAACCATATATTTCCGTTTTTATCTTCTATAATAGATGAAATATTATTATTGCTAAGACCATCTTTCACAGTAATTTGAGTGAACAAATTCCCGTCGTATCGATAAACTCCTTCTCCGGTAGTGCCAAACCAAAGATTTCCTGATTTGTCCCTCAGTCCGCAATGAACGTTATTATATTCGCTTAAACCTGGCGTTTTAGGAATTTTCAAATACCCATTCATAGTTGTCTTTTTTACTACTATACTGTCAGTTGGTATGTTTGTTTTTATTTGTCCGTAGTAAGAAGTGAAAAAAAATAAGGATGTTATTAAAATGAATGTCTTTGATTGCACGAAGTATTTTATCATAGTTCAAATCTTATTTATGCTTGTTTGTCGCTTGCAGAATGTTTGTTAAGTTAATCTGTCCTAATGGTTGCCGCTAACGTTTTCGCGCTAAGCAACGGTTTGATTTGAAACTGTGTCCTGCCGAAACGCTATTAACAAAGATAAATGTTTAATGGACTTTTGCAAAGCGAAAATAACTGTCTTTCGCGGAGCGACTGCTTTTGCAAAAGCTTTGTTGTCTGCCAAACTGTTGCCTTAGCGTGTGTTAGTGGGTCGTTGTTTTTATTGGGTCTATGACTTTTTCTCTTTTCTGTCCAATTACACCCAGGTCTATAAGTTTGAGAAGAAACCAAAAGAATGGAAATAACATGAAACCAAAACAGCCGCCATGATAATGAACGAATATTGTTGAACTTTTGTCTCTATTGTATGTTTTCGATTGCAAAAGCTTATTATTAATATAATAGTCAACTGCTAACCAACCATTATTTATTGGAACGTCGAGCACGTAATTCAATGCGTCAACATAGTCTTGACTGAAGCCCCACTCATTAGCACCTCCAATTGTCTCGCCAGACCAACCTTTGCAGTCGTCATTGAAATATTGGCAGTCATAAAGTGTCTTTGGGTCTTCTCCGATGTCAAACCATATATAAGTCTTGTTGGTTTTGCTTTTGACTTTATAGCCGGAATTGTCTGGTTCTATGTCGTAATAATAGTTGTCGGCAAATTTGGTGCGAATGTAGTCAACCCAATTATTAATTTCTATGTCATTAAGTTTTACAGTTGTCATACAATGCCCACTAACGTTTTCGCGGTTTGCTTTCGGCCGTTATTGGAACCGTTGTCTACCGAAATGTTTGTTTAAAGATACAATGTTGCTATGCAATTGCAAAGCAAAAATTAAAAAATTGTCTACCGATTTTGCAATTGCTTTGTTGTCTGCTAGGCTGGAGCAAACCGTGTGTTATAGCTTGCCAGCCCTACACAGTTTATTTTACATAGTAGTCAAACGTGCATTTTTGATAGTAATATTTATTGTCAGCACCTTTTGCAAGTAGAGTAATATCTTCAAAATTTATTCTTCCAACACCTTTTCCTGTTTTCATCCATATTTTCACAGAGTCGTTTTCAACTGTCAAGCTATGATTGCAATTTAAAACTCGACCTCTTAGAGTGTCTACAGTTGAAGTGTCTGAGATATTGCACTTAACTGATGCGTGCATTAATTTATATTTAGTATTTGAAATATGAATTGTAGCAAACATTTCTTGTTCTTGTCTTATGGTGTCAGGATGATTAATAACAATATCAAAGTCGTTTGCAGCCTTTACTTTATTGTCAATGATTGTTTGTTGTTCACAACTAGTCATTAACATTATTGATAGAAGTCCGAATAGTAGCTTATTTGTCATAAAAGTTTTGTTGTCTTTTTTAGTTGTCGCGGGCTGGTTAGCTATAACTAGCTTATATGGATGATTTTCTCATCTTTATCTATCCGTAATTCGGTAGATAAGGATGGTTTTTATAGTCTTATTGTTTTCAAAATCCTACTTCGCCAATTCAACTGTCATCCCAAAATCCAAAATTAATGGTAATGGGTTGGTGCGCATGCCTTGCTCAAAACTAAAAGTGTATTTTCCAGCTTGAGGGAAAATTAAATTTTGTTTCAAGGGGATTTTATTATCCCATAAATCGCCAGCACCATCGCCCTGCCACTCGCCTTTTTTGTTGGCTAAAATACATTCCAAAGTATCCACACTTATTTTACCATCAGGGTAGGTAGTGGTTAAAAACACAAATAAGTTACTATAAGGATACGAATCGGCATGACGCACATTTAAAAACACATTATGGTAAGGTTTATTGTCTTTAATATCCACTTCAAACTTTAATTTGTTTTCAGTTTTCCAACCTTCTTCGGGTAATTTTGTGTACTCGCTAAATATTATATTTTTATTACATGATGTAAACATCATACTTAATACAAATATACAAACCGTTAGTAGGCTTATCTTATTCTTTAGGAGGGTTATCATTTTTAGGTTTTGGTTTATGGTTGTGAACTGGTTTTTTATGATTTGGGTTATGCGGTTTATTCTGGTTTGGATTATTCGCTTTATTGCCAGGACTGTCTCCTGTGCCAGTATTTTGAGGTTTAGGTCCTTGGTTTGGGTTTTTTGGTTTATGATTGTGAACTGGTTTTTTAGGAGCTGTGCCAGTTGAAGCTTGATTAGGATTAGTTTGTTTATCTTGATTAGTCACACCAGGACGTGATGGTTTATTATTATGATGTGGCTTATGTTGCTGAATTGGTCTTTCTTTATTAGGAGTTCCTTCTCCCGTATTCTTAACATCTGAACCTGCCTGATTTGGTTTGCGATTATTGTTATGGTGTTTTGGTTTGTTATTTTTCTTTTTCAAACTATCAAAACGCGTTAACGAATCTTGCCCAACTACGTTTTCGTAATCTGGTTGTTTTACTACTTCTAATTCTTTGTATTGCTTTGGTTCTAATAAATCAGCAGGCTTTTGTCCTTCTGCATTTAACTTAAAAATTTCTTTAGTACGAGCAATAGATAATGGAACAAATACATCTGGTTCGCTTGTATAACTCCACCAAATAATGCGTTTAAAAATATCTGTCTTTTGATGAAAAGCAAAGCCTTTTTCAGTTGCTAAACGTCTGTTATCAATTTCTGGAAATTCTTTTAAGGCATCTTGGTAGCTATCCAACTCGTAGTTTAAACAGCATTTTAATTTACCACATTGTCCAGCTAATTTTAAGGGATTTAAAGATAGTTGTTGGTAACGAGCCGCAGAGGTTGAAACAGTTCTAAAATCATTTAACCAAGTAGAACAACATAATTCTCTTCCACAAGATCCAATGGCGCCTAAACGAGCTGCTTCTTGCCTTGCTCCAATTTGGCGCATTTCAATTCGCACTTTAAACTCATCTGCCATTACTTTAATCAATTCTCTAAAATCTACTCGTCCATCTGCGGTATAATAAAAAATTGCTTTGCTTTTGTCTCCTTGAAACTCTACATCACTAATTTTCATTTGCAAACCTAATTTTAAAGCTAGTGTTCTAGATTTAAACATGGTTTCCACTTCTAAAGCTTGAGCTTCTTTCCATTTATCAATGTCTTGTTGCTTTGCCTTACGGTATATTTTTTTAATCTCTTCGCTATTATAATTTACGTTTTTCTTTTTTAATTGAAGACGCACTAATTCGCCAGTGATAGAAACCACCCCAATATCATGTCCGGGAGAAGACTCCGTAGCTACAATATCTCCAACATTCAAGGTTAGATTATTAACGTTACGGTAAAATTCTTTTCGTGAATTTTTAAATCTAATTTCCACAACATCGCAGGGAGCTTGACCTTCAGGCAAACTCATGTTTCCTAACCAATCAAATACGTTTAATTTATTACATCCGCCGCCAGTTCCACAAGAACCGTTGTTGTTGCATCCTGCGGGGATTCCGCTATTTTTATCTTGCCCAGTTGAGCAACTACCACATGCCATATTTATATATATTTAGTCAACCAGCCACACTAACACGATATGTCAGTTCGAGCGAAGTCGAGAACATTAAAACCTTCCTCAAAAAAAGAGTTGCATAAATATACTTATAAATTTTAAATCAATTTTTTACCCATTTAAATTTTATAAACGATGAATGTTTTATATTTAGGCTTTATTGTTTTAAGCTTATGATCGCATTAATTACAGGAGCCACTTCAGGCATTGGAAAATCAACAGCAATTGAATTTGCCAAACATGGATATGATTTAATCATTACGGGACGCCGACAAGAACGATTAGAGGAGTTAAACGCGTTTTTAACAAAACAATATTCGGTAAAGGTATTGAATTTATGTTTTGACGTGAGAGATGAAAAACAAGTGGAAGCGGCAATTAATTCAATTCCTTCAGAATTTAAAAAGATAGATGTATTAGTTAATAATGCTGGTTTAGCAGCAGGACTAGCGCCTATACAAGACGGTAAATTAGCGCATTGGGAACAAATGATTGATACTAATATCAAAGGTTTGTTGTATGTTACTAAACATGTGGCTAAAATTTTAATTGAGAACAAAAACGGAGGGCATATCATCAATTTGGGTTCTATTGCAGGTAAAGAAGTATATGCTAACGGAAATATATATTGTGCCACCAAGCATGCGGTTGATGCTTTAAATAAGGGCATGCGTATTGATTTATTACCTCATGGCATTAAAGTTTCTGCCGTAAACCCAGGAATGGTTGAAACAGAGTTTAGTATTGTGCGTTTTGATGGTGATGAAGAAAGAGCTAGAAAAGTATATGAAAATATTCAGCCTTTAAAACCAGAAGATATTGCCGAAACTATTTATTGGATGGCATCTCGTCCAGCTCATGTGAATATTAATGATGTAATTATTATGCCTACTATTCAGGCAAATGCAACCACAGTGTTGAGGTAAGGGTTAAGCTGTCACGCCAAGGCGAGAGATCACGCATCTAACGAGACCCTGAATCAAGTTCAGGGTGACCGCATTATTTCTTCCCCTCAATCCACTTGGTAATTTTAGAAGAAAGCGGACTTTTAAAAGACATAGCATAATCTACTAAAAATCCATTTTCATCAATCATGTATTTTTGAAAATTCCATTTTACAGAACTGCTCATCACTCCGTTTTGTTCTTTATTGGTTAGCCATTTGTAAATATCAGAAATACTATCACCTTTTACATTTACTTTTTCCATCATTAAAAATGTAACGCCATAGTTTTTGGTACAAAAATCATGTATTTCGGAGCTATTTCCTGGTTCTTGACCACCAAACTGATTACATGGAAATCCTATAATAGTAAAATTTTGGTCTTTATACTTTTGGTATAACTCCTCTAATTCTTTGTACTGAGGAGTAAAACCACATTTGCTGGCAGTATTGACAATTAATATTTTTTTACCCTTTAATTGAACGAAATCAAAATCATCACCTTCAAGTGTTTTTGCTTTAAATTGGTGGATAGATGACGTTGGCTTGCCCTTTTTACTGATAAAAGCATAAAGAAAAATGACAGATGCAATTAAAAAAAGGACTATAAATAGTTTATTCATGATAGCGGATTAATTATTGAATAAATTGGATTTGCGTTGAATAAACATTATGTTTGGTATTCTATAAAAACCATTGTACAATGAAAAAGTTTAATTTATTATTTATTCTATTAGTTTCAGTAATTTTTGCTCAAGCACAAACCATCTTTATTACCGAACAAAATTACCAAAATTTAAAAGCAAGCGGAAAGTTAATTTCTAATGCTAATTATAAATTCATAAACGGACCAAATAGTTCTCTTCAACCAATTAGTAAGCAGGCAGATGTGAATCCTAGTGTTAGCATGCAATCTGCAAAAACATCTAGTACAGGAGCTTGTCAATGTATGTTACCTGTTGATCCCACTTTTTCAATCGTTCCAATTACCTCTGGAGTAGCCCCTCAGTACAGAAATGATGATGGTTCAACAGCATTAATTCCTTTAGGATTTAACTTCTGTTTTTATGGAACAACTTATACTTCTTGCTATATTAATAATAATGGGAACATTTCATTTGGAAGCCCATATTCTACATTCAGTTCAAATCCTTTTCCAGATCCAGGTTTTGTAATGGTTGCGCCATTTTGGGGCGATGTTGATACAAGAAATGCTGGAAGTGGATTACCATATTTTAAAAAGACAGCTACGGCTTTAATTGTAAAATGGAGTAATGTAGGTTATTATAGTTCAATGGCGGATAAATTAAATGATTTTCAGTTAATTATCACCGACGGTACTGATCCTATTTTGCCAAATGGCAATAACGTAGCTTTTTGTTATGGAGATATGCAATGGACAACTGGTTCTGCTTCTGGTGGAACTGGTGGATTCGGGGGAACACCTTCTACAGTGGGTGTAAATAAAGGAGATGGAACTAATTTTATTCAAATTGGACGTTTTGATCAAGCTGGCGGCTCTTATGATGGACCTTATGGTTTAAATGATGGAGTTTCTTTTTTAGATAACAAATCTTATTTCTTTAATACTTGTGGTACAAATAATAATTTGCCTCCGATTATTCAAGATGCAACTGGTGGTGGGTCTGCTTGTGGAGATACCATTAGAATATGCGCCTTAGGAGATACTTTAGTTTATACAACTACTTTTTTAGCACCAGAAAATACTCAATCTATTACAATTAATGGTAGTGCTCCATCTTTAGGAGGAAGCTTTCAACCATTGGGAGTTACTGCAAGTGCAGGAGGTACTACAACATATGCTTGGATGGTAGTTGCTAGTCCATCAGTAACTGGAGTTCATACAGTTGTGATTACTGGTACTGATAATGGCACACCTCCATTATCCTCATCAGCTACTTATTTTATTAAAATAGAAAACTTGGTCGTTCCTCAGCCTACGTTGGCTACTTCGCCAGCAGGTACTGTTTGTGCTACACCAGGTGCTACCTTAACTTTAACAAACTGTGCAGCATATGATAATGTGTATTGGAGTAACGGAGCAAGTGGTTGTTCTACTACAGCTAATGCAACAGGCGTTTATTATGTTACGGTTAAAAAAACAGGTTGTTTTAAATCATCTTCAGATACCATTCAGGTATTCCCTAATCCAGTTCCAGTGGTATTTGGTCCATTAAATTATTGTTCGCCAGCTACTAGTACTACTTTATCTTTAAATGCACCTTTAGCAGGCATGCCCGCTTATTCAACCTATACTTGGAGTCCAGGCCCTATTAATACACCAACTGCTGCTCTTACTGGAGGTGTAAAAACGGTTACGGTAACAGATGTAAATGGTTGTACAGGATCAACAACATTTACTATATCTACAGCTTCACCAACCGTTGGTATTACATCTAATCCTGTATCTATTTGCGGTACTGGCACATCAACATTAACTGCTTCAATTTCTGGGGCTACTAGTTATAGTTGGTCAAATGGAGGCACAGCACAAACAACCACTGTAAATGTTGGAGGTGTTTATTCTGTAACAGTGGATGCAAATAACTGTATTGCAACACAAACTATCAATGTTAACATTAATCCTACACCAACTGTTGTTATTCCAACGTCAGTGGGTATGTGTTCTGGTTCATCAGCAACAGTGGGAGTTACATCTTTTTCTCCAACAGGTGCTTATACTTATACTTGGAGCAATGGTTCAAATGCTAGCTCGTTAACAATTACTAGCCCAACAGTGCTCACACTTCAAGTTACAAATAATGCATCAGGTTGTGTAAGTACTATATCTAATTCATGTACAGTTGTGGCTGCTGCTAATCCAACAGTAACTATGTCGAGCACACCAATCATATTCTGTAATGGATTAAATGCAACATTAACACCAACAGTAACTGGTGGCACACCAGCATATACTTATTCTTGGACACCTTCAGCCTTGGGAACTTCATCAACTGCTACGACACCAAATCAAGGTATTTATACAGTTTTAGTAACCGATCAAAATTTATGTACAGGAACTACAACGGTTGCAACTGTTAAATCTAGTCCTTCGGTATCGGTATCTTCACCAGATTATACAATTTGTCCAAGTGAATGCTCTGAAATTACTGCTGTAGGAACATCTTCATTTACTCCTTTCACATATAGTTGGTCAAATAGTACTTCATTTATTGGAGATTCTACAATAGTTTGTAATTCGGGAGTTGTTACAGTAACAATGACTGATTCGCAAGGATGTATTGCAGTTAGTTCCGCTACGGTTGTTGATGATATTGTTCCAGTGGCAAGTTTCACGGCAACTCCTCCATCTCCTGTTATTCCCGGACAATTAATAAATTTCACTAGCACTTCTACAATTGCTTCAGGGTCTATTACAACTACAGTTTGGACTTTTGGAGATGGAAATGGAGCAAGTGGTAATCCAGTAACTCATGCTTATTCAACAGCAGGAACTTTTCCAGTTGTTTTAATTGTAACTGGTTCAAATGGATGTATGGATACTGCCGTTGTAAATTATGTGGTTGATGCTCTTATTGAGGTACCAAATGTATTTACACCAAATGGAGACAACGCGAACGATTTTTTAAAGTTTAAAAACTTAGAAGTGTTTGGAAATAATAACTTAACAATTTTTAACCGTTGGGGTAAGAAGATTTTTGAGCAGGATAATTACAAGAATGATTGGAATGGTGGCGGATTCAATGACGGCACGTATTTCTTTATTTTAAGTGTTCCTGAAGCAACACCTAACACTTACAAAGGCTATGTTCAATTAATGCGATAAAATTGGGATTTTCAGTTATAGAGCGTAAATTTGCGCTCTCATGAATAGCCAATTATTATCTCAATTAATTAAGAAAGAATTTTTACTAGAATTCCGGCAAAAGTCAACTCTTGCCGGAATTTTAGTTTATATAGTGGCTACAGTTTTTATTTCGGCTTTATCTTTCAAAAAAATCATTCATCCTACTGTTTGGAACGCGTTATTTTGGACCATTTTCATGTTTATATCGGTTAATGTGTCTAGCAAAAGCTTTATGCAAGAAATTAAAGGCAAGGGATTGTATAACTATTTATACTATCATCCACGCCAATTTATTTTAAGCAAAATCATGTACAATATGATTTTGATGGCAGTTTTAAGCTTATTGACCTTTTTCTTTTACTCTTGGTTTGTGGGCAGTATGGTGCAAGATATGGGAATGTTTTTGTTGGCTCTAATTTTCAGCTCTTCTGCATTTTCAGGTATATTAAGTTTAATGAGCGCTATTGCCTCAAAAGCTAATAATAATATTAGTTTAATGGCTATTTTAAGTTTCCCTGTGTTAATGCCGTTATTGTTAGTTTCTGTGAAATTGAGCAAACACGCTATTGATGGTTTAGCATGGAGTGTGAGTTATAAGTATTTATTAATCTTAATAATGCTAAATTTTGTAGTGGTTGCTTTGGCAACGCTATTATTTAATTACCTTTGGAAAGAATAAAAATTGATATGATAAAATGGTGGAAAATACTCTCAGCTCTCTTAATTCTTTACACTTTAGTGTTGGGAATGCTAGGGCCTGTTCCTCATTTAGATATTTTAAATGAAACGATTCGTAATTTATTTTATCATGTTCCTATTTGGTTTGCTATGCTATTTCAAATGGGATATTCTGTGGTTTATGCTATAAAACAATTATCTAAAAACGATTTGCAGTCAGATATCATCAGTAATCAAGCTGCTCAAACAGGCTTGTTTTTTGCTTTGCCAGGTTTGTTAACTGGCTGTATGTGGGCTAAATTTACTTGGGGCACTTGGTGGACTTTTCAAGATCCAAAATTAAATGGAGTTGCGATAGCGGTATTAATTTACTTAGCATATTTTATTTTACGAAGTTCTATCGATGATGAACAAAAACGTGCACGTATTGCCGCAGTGTATAATATTTTTGCTTTTGTGATGATGTTTGTATTCATTATGATTTTACCAAGATTAACAGATTCATTACATCCTGGAAATGGAGGAAATCCTGCTTTTGGAAAATATGATTTAGATAGTAATATGCGATTAGTATTTTATCCAGCGGTTATTGGTTGGGTATTATTAAGTCTTTGGATTTTAGATGTAAAAAAACGATTAGCCATTTTAACACATAAAGAAAATGAACAATAGAATAATAATATTTTTAGCAAGTTTATTAATGCCTTTTTTGGGAAAAGCTCAGGAAGTAGCAGGACCAGAAATGGCAGACACTTTTAGAAGTGAAGGGAAAATTTATGTAGTGATAACTGTAATCTCAATCATCTTTATGTGTTTGATTGGTTATTTGGTTTACATCGACATAAAATTAAGCAAACTAGAAAACAAAAACAGGAATACGAATTAGTACGAATATACTAATCTGTGTGCGCTAAGCTAGCAAACTTAGATTCGTAACGATTCGTAATCATAAAAAGTTAAGAGAAATGAAAAAGATTCACATATTAGGAATAGTAGTTATTGCTGTAGCGATAGGTGTTATTTTCACATCACTTCAGAGTAGCTCAACCTATTCTGATTTTGCAGAAGCTGCTGCAAATCCAGATACAGAATACCACGTAGTGGGTAAGTTAAATAAAATAGTTCCTGTGCAATACGATCCAAAAATTAACGCAGACGAGTGTTCTTTTATGATGTTCGATAATAAAGGCATTGAAAAGAGAGTAGTGCTTCATAAAAGCGTTCCGCAAGATTTTCAAAAATCCGAACAAATTGTATTAATTGGAAAAATGCAAGGAGATGAATTTCATGCCAATGAAATTTTAATGAAATGCCCAAGTAAATACAACGACGGAAAACCACAAGTTTAATTCAATTACCATTAACTCGCTACTCATTGAAGAATATTAACTACATCGGAGAACACTTATTAATAGGAAACATCGGTCATGCATTTATTGTATTGTCGTTGGTTGCAGCCTTAGTTTCGGTTGTTAGTTATTATTTTTATTCAAAAGAGCAATTAACCTCTGATTGGAAAAAAATAGCGAACTATAGTTTTACCATTCATTCTATTTCTGTTATTGGTATTGCAGCAACTTTATTTTTTATGTTGTTCAACCATTACTATGAATATTCATACGTGTGGCAACATAGTAATAATGAAATGCCGTTAGAATATATCATGTCTTGTTTTTGGGAAGGACAAGAGGGCAGCTTTTTATTATGGTCGTTTTGGAATGTTGTGTTGGGTAATATTTTACGTAAAACAATTGATGCTAAGTGGGAAGCACCAACCATGGCTATTTTCGCTTTAGTACAAGTGTTTTTAGCTAGTATGCTTCTTGGAATTTATTTTGGAGAGTATAAATTAGGTTCTAATCCATTTATTTTATTGCGAGAAAACCCTCAGTTTGCTGATATGCCATTTGTGCAAATGGAAAATTATTTGGAGAAACTAGACGGAAGAGGATTAAATCCATTATTGATGAATTATTGGATGACGATTCATCCTCCAACTTTGTTTTTAGGATTTTCTTCAACCTTAATTCCATTTGTGTATGCTATTGCAGGTTTGTGGAAACGAGATTTTACAACTTGGCAAAAACCAGCTCTAACATGGACCTTCTTTAGTATTATGATTTTGGGTACTGGTATTTTAATGGGCGGTGCTTGGGCTTATGAGGCATTAAGTTTTGGTGGTTTTTGGGCATGGGATCCAGTAGAGAATTCATCTTTAGTTCCTTGGTTAGTGATGGTAGGAGCGGGGCACGTGATGATTATCAATAAAAATAAAGGTGGTTCTTTATTCATGACTCACTTGCTGGCGATTGCCTCTTTCTTGTTAGTATTATATTCTACATTCTTAACGCGTAGTGGTATTTTAGGAAAAAATTCAGTGCATGCATTTACTGATTTAGGTATGCAAGGGCAGTTAGTTATTTACGTACTTACTTTTATTTTGATTTGTGTGATATTATTAATTCATGATAAACTTATCAGAATATCTTATATCATGGTGTCTTTATTAATGCTGTTTTTCGGAATCACTTTCGGGCACAAAGTAGCTTTATTATTAGGCTGGATGCTTATTAGTTTAGTGCTAACTATTTATTCTTACATGAAATTTTTTCCCAAAGAAGAGGAAGAAGAGAGTTTATATTCTCGAGAGTTTTGGATGTTTGTGGGCTCTCTAGTGTTTTTATTATCAGCCCTTGTTATTACTTATTTCACATCTATACCAGTTATGAATAAATTATTTCAAGGTTGGTTATACGAAAGTGAGAAAGCTGGAATTAAAGTAGCTGATTATAATATGTGGCAAACACCATTTGCAATTATTGCATTATTATTAGTGGCGGTTACACAATATTTTAAATACAAAAAAACAGATCCAAAACAGTTTTTAAAACACATTACATTGTCAGGAATCTTAGCTGTAGTATTTGGAGCATCTGCAGTTATTCCTTTATACTTTTTAAAAGATTATTCTTCATCAAGCACAACTGAAAAATGGAATTTAATTTCTTATGCCTTATTATTTATTTCTGCTCTATTTGCCGTATTCTGTAATTTAGGTTATTGGATGCACATCTTAAAAGGCAATGTCCGTCATGCAGGCGCATCAATTGCTCATATAGGATTTGCATTAATATTATTGGGGGCTTTAGTTTCTACGTCTAAAAAACAAACTATTTCTCAAAATACGTCGCAAAAAAATGTAGCGAGTTTAGGAGATAATTTTAGTGCTAAAAAAAGCTTAGTGCTAACTAAAGGCGATACATTGCCAATGGGTAATTATTTAGTAACCTATACAGGAAAAGAGCGCAAGGGAATCGATGTGTTTTTTCATATGGATTATTTCAAAAAAGATAAAGATGGAAAAATAGTTAAGGCTTTTGAATTAAGTCCAATGGTGCAAGATAACCCTCGAATGGGACAGGCGTCTAATCCAGATACCAAGCATTTTATTGGTAGCGATATTTATACACATATTACTTATGCTGATTTGTCTGATAATAAAGAAGTAAAAGCTGATGCGTATAAAGAACCAACAAACTTTGTTGGACATATGCACGATACTATTTTTGCAGATAATGCCATTATTTTAATTGATAGTATCACTACTAATTTAACCGAAGAACAATATTCTCAAAATGATAGTCTGTTAATCGTTACAGCTATTTTAAAGGCAACCGACATTAATGGACAAGTTTACAGAGCAGCACCAAAATATATTTTAAAAAACAACATGGTGTTACCAGATGAGTTTGAATTAAATGAATTAGGATTGAAATTTATTTTCTGGAAAATTAATCCTAATGAAGGAAGTGTTGAAATTCAAATGAGTGAAAAAGTAAATAACACCAAAGAGTTTGTTGTTTTAGAAGCTTATATGTTTCCCTTCATTAATGTATTATGGTTGGGATGCTTAGTGATGATAATCGGAACTATTATTGCTATTATTGAAAGGCGAAGAGTCAATAAATTAAAAGCCCAATAAGCTTTGACAAAGGCTTTAAACATAGTTATTATTGGTGTTGGTAATGTAGCTTATCATGTTGCCGATTCATTTCGATTATCTCAAAACATAAAACTACTTCAAGTTTTTAATCATCGAAATTCCAGAGAAGCGAAACAATTTTCGAAACAGTTTCATTGCAATTTAGTGACAGATTATTCGGCAATTAATCAGAACGCAGATATTTATATTATTGCTGTTAAAGATGATGTGATTGCTGAGGTTGCAAAAAACGTATCGCTTTTAAAATTAAAAGGAATAGTAGCGCATACTTCTGGTAGTGTTGATATGTCTATTTTAAAAAGCGTTTCTCAAAACTTCGGTGTGTATTACCCATTACAAACATTTTATAAAGGAGCAAGCATTAATTGGCAAACCACACCTTTATTAATCGAAGGAATTTCAAAAGGAGTAGAAACTAAATTAAAACATTTAGCAAATTCAGTTTCTAAAAAAGTAAAAGTAATTGATTCAAAAAATAGATTGAAAATTCACTTAGCGGCTGTATTTGCATGTAATTTTACGAATGCTATGTATGTGGTTGCATACCAAATTATTGAAAATAATTTAACTAAAAAAGATACCGATTTGTTGTTGCCAATTATGCAGCAGTCATTTCAAAAACTTAAAGCAGTGCATCCTAAACAAGCACAAACAGGTCCTGCTATGCGAAGTGATGCGTTGGTAATGAAAAAACATTTAACTTTAATTAAAAACAATAAACAATTAACTCAAGTGTATAAAACACTTTCTGAGTTAATTGCGATTCAACAACATTCAAAATAGTTCATGGAAAATTTCAAACAAAAATTAACTCGTATTAAAACATTTTTATTTGATATAGATGGTGTTTTAACTAATGGGCAAGTGTTTTTAATGGAAAGCGGAGAGTTTGTTCGCAATATGAATTCTAAAGATGGTTATGCTTTGCAATTAGCGGTGAAAAAAGGATATAGAATCGGGATCATCACTGGAGGAAATAGTCAAACCGTTAAAAAAGCATTGGAGAGTTTAGGAATTGAGGATATATTTTTGGCACAACATGATAAATTGCAATGCTATAAAGATTACATTAATGAGCATACTTTGAATGAAGAGGAAATTTTATACATGGGCGATGATTTACCAGATTATGAAGTGATGAAGAGAGTTGGTATTGCAACTTGCCCACAAAATTCTGCCCATGAAATAAAGGACATTTGCATTTATATTTCAAGTAGAAATGGAGGAGAAGGATGCGCGCGTGATATTATTGAACAAGTGATGCGCTCGCAAGGAACATGGGAAATTACGGGTTGGTAATTTTCAAAGTTCCATTATCTATTAAATATTTTACTTTAAAAACAGCAGCTACACTAATGCCGTCTGTTATTTCTCCTTTCATTACCATATCAAAAGCTTCATGGATGTGAATTTTTTTAACTTTTAAATCTTCACTTTCTTCAGGTTCAGCCTCTTCAAATGTTAAATCTGTTGCTAAAAAAACAAAAGCATGCTCATCAGTTGCTGAATTACTTAAATGTAATTGCATAATTTCCTCAAACTTTTTAGCCATAATGCCAGTTTCTTCTTTCAATTCTCTTACAGCTGTATCAATTGGTTTTTCTCCTAATGACCCGCCTCCTTCTGGAATCTCCCAACTGTAAGCATTTAAGGGGTATCTCCATTGGCCAACTAGCCAAGTATATCCGTCTTCGCTTAAAGGTAAAATGCCAATAGCTTTGTTTTTAAAATTAACAACACTATAAATGGCTGGGTTGCCAGCAGGATTTATGGTCTGATGTTTGTTCACTCCAATCCAGGCAGATTCGTAAACTAGTTCTGATGATAGAGTTTGCCACGTATTTAATGGGTCTTTTGTATTCATATTTGTATTGTTTTGTGTGTTTTAATCAAAAAATAGTGGGTTTCACACAGTTAAATTGTTAATATTAGGGTTATTTTCTTAAATTTAGAAACCTAAACTATTTTAAATTCGTAAAAGTTAAAAATTGTTATGTTGAGAAAACAGCTACTATTTATTACCCTTTTCATTACTAGCGTTTTATCTGCTCAAACATTGTATTGGGTTGGAGGTTCTGGAAATTTCAATGATATTCATCATTGGTCGTTAACTTCTGGAGGAGCAGTTTCAAACATTGCTCCAAATCCAAGTTCGGATTTAATTTTTGATAACAATTCTAGTAATAATGATTTGGTGATTAATATCACAGGTTTAAATCACATTAAATCTCTAAAGATTCAGAATACCAATAATAACTATCATTTTACTGGAAGCAATTTATCTACAATACACTGTAGCGGAGATTTTATTTTAAATGAAAAAACTTTTTTCAGTGCTAATACTAAATTAATTTTCTCTAATAATTCTTCAAATTACTCTAGTATAAATTTTTGGAAGAATATTGTTAATGCAGACGTTTTATTTGAAGATGGTAATTGGGATTTACAATCCGTAAAAATTGCTGATAACAATCTATTAAAGATAAATAAAGGAAATTACAAAGTGTCTAATGCCTCTGTAGTTGCTGGTAATTTAGAGTCAGTAGCTGATAATGTTGTTTTTCAATCAACACATTCAACATTTTATATAAAAAACAGGATTGTATTAGGTAGTAAAGTTTCTTTTAATTCTAATGATATAGTTTTAATTGCTCAAAAAAATAATAGTTCACTCTTTAAGATTAATTCGGCTGTAGATTTTGGAACTAATTATAAAATATTTGCGATAAATCCCAATCCATTAGCTTGTTCTATAACTTATTCTTACACAAACCCTTCATGTTCTGGTTTTTGCGACGGATCAATTACCGTTGGTTTTGATGCTGGTTGTACAACTGGTCCGTATGATATGATTTTTAACAATGGTTCAAGTTGTTTTCCTCCTGGAGCAAATGGAGTTATGCCGCCAATTTATTTTTTAGATTCTCTGTGTTCTTGCGGGGGCTTATTAGACATCTTTGTGTTTGATGGAAATGGATTTGTAACTCAATTAATTAGCCTACCTACACCACAAGCGCCAACACCTTTAAATATGAGTTTCTCTGGTATAAAGCAGCCAAGATGCTTTAATTTATGTGATGGTTCAGTAAATATTTTTAATAGTGGTGGATCGCCACCTTACGATATTACAATACTTTCATCTCCTTCAGCGTCAGTTGTTGCAACCTATACAAATATTCCAGCTGTTACTACAACTACTATAACAAATTTATGTGCTGGTACTTTTTCATTTGTTGTTACTGATGATAATGGATGTAACAGAACGTTTACAACTACTATGGTACAGCCTGCTCCTGTAGCTCCAAACGGATCAGTAACTAACGTGAGTTGTAATGGTTTTTGTAATGGATCGGGAACTGTAGCTCCAACAGGAGGCGTTGGCCCTTATACTTATTCGTGGATTTCATCTGCTTCAACGCCATCAACTTCTACTTCATCAACAATTGGAACTTTGTGTCCTGGTGTTGTAACGATGACAGTAACCGATTCTAAAACGTGTACAGCAACTTATACAGCAAATATTACGCAACCTCCTATCATCACCTTAACTATTACGCACACTGATTTAAATTGTGGTAATGTTTGTAATGGAACAGCATCAGTCACAGCTACTGGTGGAACAGGGCCATTTTCTTATTCTTGGTCGCCAAGTGGTGGAACTGGTGCGCAAGCAACTGGATTATGTGCAGGAGATTACACTTGTACAGTTACCAATAATGGAGATTGTGTTAAAACTATAACGGTTACTGTATTAGCGCCACCTATATTGTCTGTAACTCCAACACAATCTAACATATTATGTAATGCTTCTTGTACAGGTTCAGTAAATTTGAACACTTCTGGTGGAACTCCAATATATTCATACTCTTGGTCTCCAGCAGTTTCAAACACTTTAACCGCAACTAATTTATGTGCTGGAGCTTATGTTTATACGGTTACAGATGCATTGGGTTGTGTCACATCAAATACAATTACAATTACTGAACCTCCTGCAACTACATTAACTATTGTGAAAACAGATGTAACGTGTAATGGTGTTTGTAATGGAACGGCAATAGCTAATATGTCAGGAGGAACTGGCCCTTATACTTACACTTGGTCTCCAGGAAATCCTGCAGGGCAAGGAACAGCAACCATTACTGGATTATGTCCTGGTACTTATACAGTCATTTCTAGAGACGCAAATAATTGCCAAAAAACAGAAACAGTTTCTATTACACAACCAGTTGCTATTTCTGCAGGAATAACTTCTGGTTCTTTAACTTGTAATGCGGTTTGCAATGGTTCAATTAATTCAGTACCATCAGGCGGAACGGGACCATACACTTTTACACTACAATCATCTGGCGCACCAGTTACTGCTAATCCTCCTTATACTAATTTATGCGCAGGTACTTATACTTTATTGATAGAAGATGCTTTGGGTTGCGTCAGAACTCAAACAATAAATATCGCACAGCCCAATCCTATTACCTTAGCATTAACTTCCACTACTATTAATTGCTTTAATCAATGTAATGCTTCAGTGTCTTCTGTAGTAAATGGTGGAAGTCCAGTTTACACGTATTCATGGAGCGCATCTACATCTACATTGCCCTCTCTTACAAATCAATGCGCAGGCGTTGTTACTGGAACCGTTACGGATGCTAACGGGTGTAAAGCTTCTTCCACAGTTACAATTACATCTGTTCCTGATTTAACAATTAATATTGTTCCTACAAATCCAAATTGTAACGGACAGTGCACTGGTGTTGCTACCACTTCTGTAAGTGGAGGAACACCAAACTATACAATTAATTTAAATGGAAGTATCGGAAATGTTATTTCAAATTTATGTGCTGGAACCTATACTGCGGCCGTAACTGATTTTAATGGCTGTATTAAAACTCAAACAGTTGCAATAACGGCGCCACCAGCAATTACCTTAACTACTACAAACGGTACAGTTAGTTGTGCAGGCTCTTGTGATGGAACAGTTTCGCTTACTCCTACAGGCGGAACTGCAGGATATTTTTATAGTTGGAATTCAGTACCTACTCAATCTACACAAACAGCTAGCGGGTTATGCGTTGGAAGTTATATCGCCAATGTAACAGACGCTTTAGGTTGTATAGCTTCTGCTACAGCTAACGTTTCTCAACCTCCAGTTTTAACTGCTTCAGTTAGTAATGTGCAGTCAAGCTGTAATGTTTGTATTGGTTCTGCAACAGCTAATGGCATTGGCGGAACAGGACCTTATACTTATTCTTGGTCTCCAGGAGGGCAAACTACTCAAACCGCAAACAATTTATGTGTAGGAGTTCAAACAGTTACTGTAACTGATAGTAAAGGATGTACAACTACTCAAACAGTTCAAATTGTACAAACGGTAATTATTTTAGCTACGACAAATGGTGGTTCATTAACTTGTAATAATGTATGCTCAGGTATTGCAACAGCTAATCCTTCAGGAGGAACAGGTCCAGGAACTTATTCATTTACTTGGACTCCAAGTCTTCAAAGTACTCAAACCGCAACAGCTTTATGTGCTGGTATGCACACTGTAACAGTATCTGATGCAAATGGTTGTACAAATACTAGTACTGTCAATTTTGTTAATCCTCCAGCAATTACATTAACAGTTAATAAAACAAATGTTACATGTAATGGCTTATGTAATGGAACGGCAAGTGCTACAGCAACAGGTGGTACAGGTGCGTTAAGTTATTTATGGCAACCTGGCAACTTAACAACTTCGTCAATTAATGGATTGTGTCCGGGAGATTATACTCTTACTGTCTCAGATGCAAATAATTGTTCGCAAACACAATCAGTTACAATTACAGAAACAAATTCTTTAACAGCTACATTTACATTTACAAACCCAACTACTTGTACATCATCTGACGGTGCTATTAGTGCAACAATAAGTGGAGGCACTCCAACTTATTCTATTACTTGGTCTCCTGGAGGCTCTTCAGCAAACCCTCGCATAAATTTGGCGGCTGGAACTTACTCATTAAATATTACAGATGCTGCAGGATGTACTCAAACAATAGTAACTACTTTAAGTAATCCAACTGGACCAACTGTTACTGCTACCTCAAATTCTATAACTTGTTTTGGTGCATGTACGGGTTCAGCTACTTTAAATATTGTTGGTACTCCACCAATAAGTGTTAGTTGGCCAGCTCCTGTTTCATCTACAAATACATCTGTAAGTAATTTATGCGCTGGATTATATGTTCCAGTAATTACAGATGGAAATAATTGTGTAACTAACCAAACGGTAAATATTTCTCAACCAACTCAGTTTACAGCTTCTGGTATATCAGCTAATGCAACTTGTAATACAGCTTGTACCGGATCTATTAATTTAACTCCAACAGGAGGGACTCTTCCTTATACGTTTTCTTGGACACCATCTGGAGGTGCAGTGGAGGATCCTACTGGTTTATGCGCAAATAACTATACGGTAAATATTACTGATGCAAATAATTGTGTGATTACAAACACATTCGTTGTAACGGAGCCAGTAGCATTAACGCTAAGTTTTAATAAAAAAGATGTTTTGTGTAATGCAAATTGTACAGGAGGAGTAAGAGCTGTTGTTGGAGGCGGCACTAGTCCTTATACGTATACATGGACACCATTAGGAACCTTTGTTGGAGCCAACATTGATACAATTGTGAACTTATGTTCTGGCATTTATTCGGTAACAGCAAGTGATATTAATGGTTGTACTATTTCAGGAACAGTTAGTATTAATGAACCAGTTGCTTTAACATCAACCATTACATCGGTTAATGTAAAGTGTAATGGATTATGTAATGGTTCAGCAACTATTACTGCAAGCGGAGGAACGACTCCATATACTTTCGATTACAATACAACACCTGTTACACCTACTCAAACAATTGGAGGCTTATGTGTTGGTAGTTATACTGGAACTGTAACAGACGCCAACGGTTGTACTAGTTCAAATAATTTTAATATTACCGAACCATTACCAATTGTTATAACAACAACCATTAGTAATCCTAAATGTAATGCGGTTTGTAATGGAAGTGTAGCAACAACTGTTACAGGAGGAAATCCTAATTATAATTATAATTGGTTGCCAAATGGTGGACCTGTTCCTAATCCAACAGGATTATGCGCAGGAAATTATACCGTTGTGGTTACTGATGATAGTTTATGTACAGGTCAAGCCATTGTTGTTTTAACAGATCCTATTGCGTTAATAGCTAATACTACATTTACTAATCCAACATGTAATGCTGGATGTAATGGTATTGTATCAGCAAATCCAATAGGAGGGACAGCCCCATTCTCTTATTCTTGGCAGTTGCCAGCTATTAATACGAATAGCGTTGTCACAAATTTATGTGCAAGTACTTATACATTAACATTAACTGATGCTAATTTATGTCAGGATATTCAAACAGTAACTTTAATAGATCCTACAGCTATTACAGTAAATCCTGGTTTAGCACCTGCAACTTGTAGTTTATCAAATGGGTCTATAAATGCAGTTGCTTCTAATGGTTTAGCTCCGTATACATACAATTGGCTACCTCCTGTTTCTGGAGCACAAGCAACTAATACCTTAGTGACAGGTTTAGCGGCAGGAGTTTATACAGTTGTGGTAACAGATGCGAGCTCTTGTACTGCTACTATCTCAATCGCATTAAGTAATTCAAACGGACCTTCTGGAGCAACTATTACAACTACTAATGTTGCTTGTTTCGGTCAATGTAATGGTGCTGCCGAAGTTTCAAATCCAGTTGGAGGAACGCCTTCATATACATTGAGTTGGGTAAATTTAGCGCCGTCAACAAACACCTTAAATCCTAATTTATGCGCGGGCTCTTACACAGCACAAGTAATGGATGCTAATAGTTGTTTGTATTTTCAATCAACAACTATAACAGAGCCTCAGTTAATTGATGATAATGAAGTAATGGTTCCTGCGGCTTGTTTAGGTAATTGTAATGGATCAATTGCATTAAATCCAACAGGTGGTAATGGCGGTTATACTTATTCTTGGACACCAACTGCTAGTACAGGTACTATTTCAAATATTTGTCCTGGTGTTTATACAGCTACAATAACAGATGCTTTAGGATGTACCTTAACTGCAAATTATACTCTGCCAAGTATTACCACAATCACTAGTAGTACTTTTGCTACAAATAATTTATGTTCAGGAGATTGTAACGGAAGTATTTTGGCAACGAATGTCGCTGGAGGAGTTCCACAATACACATTTGTTTGGTCAGATGGGCAAACTTCATCTACAGCAAATGGTTTATGTAATGGAAATTATTCGGTAACTATTACTGATGCGAATGGTTGTTTTAACGTTATACCAGCAAGTATGACATCTCCTGCTCCAGTAACATTTACTCCAAATATTACTCAGCCTAGTTGTAATTTATGTAATGGTTCTGCGATTGTTAATCCAGTTGGTGGGACGGCTCCGTATACTTATTTATGGAGTGCTAATAACCAAACAACAAGTACTGCTACTAATTTATGTTCAGGGGTTTATGATATTCAAATTACAGATGGAAATGGTTGTGTGAATTCAACAACTGTTGTTGTTAATAATTCAACTGGCATTACTGGAGAAACAATAGTTTCAACAGATGTAACTTGTTCAGGAAATTGCGACGGAACTATTAATATTACAGCAGTTGGTGGCACAGCTCCAATAACTTACAATTGGGTATCTCCAGTTTCTAATAGTCAGTCTCTAACTAATTTATGTGCCGGTACATATTTCTGTAATATGATCGATGCAACAGGTTGCTCAAGAACAGCTAGTGTTGTAATAGGGGCAACAACTACTTTAAGTGTTTCTCCTCAAATTTCTCAATCTTCTTGTTCTTCTGCTACAGGCTCTATTACTGTTAATGTAACTGGTGGAACTGGTGGGCCATATACATATACATGGTTGCCTTCTGGAAGTACACCAACGGTTACTAACTTAGCTCCTGGAAATTATACATTAACCGTGAGCGATGGTGGTTGTGCTCAAACCCAAGTGTATTCTATTAATTCATATAGTGCTCCAGTAATTACATCAACAGAAAATAATATTTCCTGTGGAGCTTTATGTGATGGAAATATATCTATTACACTTTCTGGCGGAACTCCAACCTACACACCTCAATGGTCAACAGGAGTAACAGGAACTACAAGTATTAATGGGTTATGTGCAGGAATTTATTCAGTAATAGTGACTGATGCGGCAGGTTGTTCGGCAGTTAAAAATTATACATTAACAACAGTGCCTACAATTGCATTTAGCTCTCCTGATTTAAATAACCCTCAGTGTCATGATGATTGTAATGGATCATTAACAGTTATTCCAGTGGGTGGTACAATGCCTTATACTTTTAGTTGGACACCTACGAATGTAAATTCTGCTACAACAAATAGTTTATGTGCAGGTAATTATTCTATTATAGTAACAGACGCTAATGGTTGTGCTGCTTCTGATGCTTATTCATTAATTAATCCACCAACTTTAAGTTTAACTGCAGTGGTAACCGATGCAAGTTGTAATACAGTGTCAGATGGAGCCGTAGATATTACCGTAACAGGTGGTAGCGCTCCAATAAACTACAACTGGACGCCTGGTAATATTGGAACAGAAGATTTAACAAACGTTTTCGCTGGACCTTATACAATTACAGCAACAGATAATTTTGGTTGTGTCATTGATTCTAATTTAGTGATTAATTCAACTATTACTGTAATTGCATTAGCTGGAAATGATACTGTATTTTGTCAAAACGGAACCTTATTATTAGATGGCTCGAATTCTAGTGGAGGCATTACTTATGAATGGTTTGAGTCCCCATTAGTTACACCAATTGCAAGCACGCTAATAACTTCTGTGTCGCCAGCTGTTGGCACAACCACTTATGTTTTAGTTGCTACTAATGGCGCATGTGTTGATAATGATACAATAGTCGTTTCTTCAAATGCATTACCAATTGTAGATGCTGGGCCAATGGTGAGTATGCCAGTTTTATCTTCTGCTACAATTGGCGGAAGTCCTACAGGTCCTGCAGGAAGTTCATTTAGCTGGAGTCCTAGTTCTGCATTAAATAATTCAACTAGTGCAAATCCTGTAACAGGAACAACTATTACAACGATTTATACGGTTAGTGTTGTTGATGTTAATGGTTGTACAAATTCAGATACAGTTACCGTATTTGTATATCCTGAAATCAGAATCCCTAATGGTTTCTCTCCAAATGGAGATGGTAAAAATGATGTATGGGAAATCGATTTTATTTATCAATTCCCAGACTGTGAAGTGGAAGTTTATAACCGTTGGGGCGAACAATTATTCTATTCAAAAGGATACACAGTTCCATTTAACGGACAGTATAAAGGCAAAGATTTACCAGTAGGAACTTATTATTATATCATCAACTTAAATCATCCGGCTTATCCAGATGCATACACAAGTCCATTAACCATATTTAGATAACATGAAAAAATTATTATACATAACGGTTATCGTTTTGCTGGCAAGTGTGTTGCAAGCTCAACAGTTACCTCAGTATACACAATATATGCTGAATGAAATGGCAATTAACCCAGCTGTTTCTGGGAAAGATAATTTTGCAGATGTGCGTTCTAATAATAGATACCAATGGTTGGGAATTACGGATGCACCAAGAACTTATATGCTAACTCTTCATAGCCCTTTAAAAAATCGTCATATGGGATTAGGAACACATATTTATACAGATATAGTTGGACCAACAAGACGAGTAGGAATTAAACTAGCATATGCGTATCATATTAAGGTTGCCGAAAAAACAAGAGTATCTTTAGGAATTAGTGCTGGGATTCAACAATGGGGAATAGACGGGCATAAATTACATTTACATGATGCAGGAGACGATAATTTATTAACTCAATATCAAACTAAAATACTCCCAGATTTTGGTGCAGGTATTTATGTTCATAACGAAAAATGGTATATAGGTTTTAGTGCTCCTCAATTATATCAAAGCCCAATAAAATTATATGAGAGTGGCGATGATAAAGGAACGTTAGTAACTCACTTTCTATTAAACGGAGCCTATAAGTTTAATTTGAATGATGATTTTAAAGTAGAGCCATCTTTTTTAGTGAAGTATGCAAATCCTGCTCCTGTGAAATTAGATGTTGGTGCGCGGATTATTTATAAAGAACAAGTTTGGTTAGGCGGTGGATACAGACATAATGATGCTTTTACGGCATTATTAGGATTTATGTATAAAAACTATTTAATGATTGGTTATTCGTATGATTTTACGACAACTAATTTGAAAAAATATTCTACTGGCACTCATGAATTAATGTTAGGTCTCCGTTTCTCAAAACAACAATCAAAGCATTGGCCAGAGGATGAAGTAGCTAAATAGTAAATATATTTTATTTAAAAGGTTATTCGTCATTTTTTTAATTTTCTTAAATCCAAAGAAACAAGTTTTTCGTAAATGCTTTAAACCTTAAAACATTTAATTATGAAAAATTTATTTTTAGCAGCAGCAATTTTATCATTAGGCTTAAGTCTGCAAGCAAAACAAACATCATCCGTAATTATTTTATCTTCTGTGAATGATCCGATTTGGAAAAAATCAGAAGCAGGAACTTGGATGGGTGCAAACAAAACATGGTATAAATTAAATCCTAAAGACGCATCAATTTGGATGTCGAAAGATGGAAAAAAATGGGATGCGGTAAAAGATGGGATGTGGCAAGACAAAGAAGGAAAATGGCTTAAAATTGTTGACAAAAAAGAATTAAAGTGGTCGGCAGATGGCGGAAAAACATGGGCTGATGTGCCAGAATGGAAATGGGAGGGAGCTGATGGAAAGTGGTATAAATTTGATGCAAGCTGGAATCTTTGGGTTGCTTAATAGATTTATAATTTAACATTTATAAAAAACAGCTGAAACAATTCAGCTGTTTTTTTGTTTGTGTATAATATCTTATCTTCACACACACATTGGCAGCTAAACAAACATATCATCAAGACGAGTTAATTGTTCTTATTAAAGAACGAAATCAAAAAGCTTTTGCTTATTTGTATGATAATTATTCAAAGGCCTTGTTTGGGGTAATTAATAACATCGTTAATAACCAGGAAGAAAGTGAAGACGTGCTCCAAAATACTTTTCTAAAAATTTGGAATAATTTTGACAGCTATGATGCCTCAAAAGGACGCTTATATACCTGGATGTTGAACATTAGTCGAAATATGGCAATTGATTGCACCAGATCCAAGCACGAAAAGATAAAAAATAAAATCCAAGAACCAAGCGATGCCGTATATCATAAAAATAACTTATTTGTTGAAGACAATAGCCACGAGTCGATAGGATTAAAAGTAATGGTAGATGGCTTAAAAGATGATCAGAGAGAAATAATTGATTTGGCATATTATCAGGGTTATACCCAGGATGAAATTTCAAAGAGATTAAACTTGCCTCTAGGCACTGTTAAAACAAAAGTAAGGCAAGCATTATTATGCTTAAGAGAATTAACTAAAGAAGAAATAAAACAAATACGATTATTCCAATAACATGAATGCAATAGAAGAATATATTAATTCTGGAATATTAGAGATATATGTGTTGGGTATGACTAGTGCCGAAGAAACAGCTCAAGTAAACGAGATGGCAGTAAAGCATATTGAAATAAGAAAAGAAATAGAAGAAATTAGTAAAGCGCTTGAAATTGATGCCGCTAAAAAATCAGTTGGGCCAAGTGAAACCCTTAAGCCTTTTTTAATGGCAGTGGTTGATTATACCGAAAGATTAAAAGGTGGTGAACCAATGTCTTTTCCTCCATTATTAACTAAAGACTCTAAAGTAATTGATTTTGAAGAGTGGACGAGAAGAGCCGACATGGTATTGCCTGATGATTTTGAAAATATGTATGCTAAAATAATTGGGTATACACCTGAAGCTACAACAGCTATTTCCTGGATTAAAACACATTCGCCTTTTGAAATACATACTATAGAACTAGAGCGCTTTTTAATCTTAGAAGGCTCTTGCGATATTACTATCGGAAATGATGTTCATAGTTTAAAGGCTGGCGATTTCCTCGCAATTCCTTTGCACATTGGTCATAGTTTAGTGGTTACTTCCGATATACCTTGTAAGGTTATTTTACAAAGAGTAGCTGCATAATAGCCATTTAAAAGGTTATTAAGTATCAGCTTTTAGTAACCTTCTTTTACTTTACGTTTATTTTGTTAAAAATATCTTATTTTTACTTCATAGAAATAAGAATTAAGCTATGAAATTTCATAAAGAAGGTTATCCTACATTATTAGTCACTATTTTATTTAGTACAATTATTATCAGTATAGCAAAATTGATTTTCCCTGAATTTGCTGTTGCACATTGGTTTGCCTACGTATTATCTGGTTTTTTATTAATCGTAGTTATTCAATTTTTCCGCCATCCCTCTCGTGTTCATACTATTAATGACAATGCTATTATTGCTCCAGCTGATGGGGAAGTTGTGGTAATTGAAGAAACAGAAGAAGGGGAGTATTTTAAAGATAAACGTATACAAGTATCGATTTTTATGTCACCAATTAATGTGCATGTTAATCGTTATCCAATTGCTGGAGATGTAACTTATGCAAAATACCACCCAGGCAAATTTTTAGTAGCTTCTTTACCTAAAGCAAGTACGGAAAATGAACGCACCTCTATTGTTGTAAAACATTCTTCAAACGGTAAGTCTGTTTTGTTCAGACAAGTGGCAGGTGCTTTAGCTCGCCGTATTGTAATGTACAGTAAAGAAGGAGATAAAGCAACGCAATGTGGAGAAATGGGCTTTATTAAATTTGGTTCTCGAGTAGATTTATATTTACCACTTGACTCTAAATTAAAAGTAAAGATTGGAGATGTTGTGAAAGGATCTCAATCAGTAATTGCTGAGTTTTAAAAAAACACAGAACGATTTACTTCTTTAAAAACAAAAAAGAATTATTTTTTATTTTAAAATCCAAACGTAATTATTTATCGTAAATGGTGTATAAACCATATAAATAAATAATTATGAAAAATTTTACTCAAAAAATCTTAGTGTTTGTTCTAACACTTTCAAGTTTTAGTGCTTTTTCTTCGCATCTAAAAAGTCACATTTTGCTTTCTGCTAAAATGGAAGGTTCTCAAGAGGTTCCATCAGTTTCTGGCTCTGGAATTGGTGTAGCTAGTTTATTATTAAATTCTACGCGTGATACATTGTGTATCAATATTACTTTTAGTGGCATGACGTCTACGCCTTCTGGATTACACATTCATCAAGGTGCAATGGGTGTTAATGGAGGAGTATTATTAGATTTAAGTTCTTACATTAATGGTAATAGACTAGTTGCAACCATTACAGGAACTACCTTAACCACTGCTCTTAAGTCAAATTTGTTGAAAGGACTTACGTATTTAAATGCTCATACAGCAGCTAACCCTAGTGGAGAAATAAGAGGTCAAATTACTTTAGAGTCTGACATGGCTTATACAGGTGTTATTAATGGAAGTCAGCAGGTGCCAGCGGTAACTACTTCGGCAAATGGCTGGGCTGTATTTAATTTAGCTAAACATCAAGGTGAAGTTAAATTTTACGTAGTTGCTGATGGTTTAAGTGGAGCAATTACTTCCGCTCATTTACATTCTGGAGCTGTTGGTGTAAATGGCGGTGTTGTTCAAGATTTGTCAGCCTATATTAATGGTAATACCATTTCGGGAGCTTTTACTCCTTCGGCAGGAGTTGTGGCAGGTTTAATGGCTGGTACCGTTTATTTAAACATACATACTATGGCTAATCCTGGAGGAGAAATTAGAGCTCAATTGATGGGTGGAGATAAAATTGCTTTTGATGCATGGATTGATGGTGCTCAACAAACACCTGCTGTTACTACCTCAGCAAAAGGTGTAGCAAGTATTAAAGTAAACACAACATTTGACACCTTAATGTATAATGTTGTAACTAATGGATTAAGTGGTGCTATTTCAGCCGCTCATTTACATGCAGGAGCTTATGGAGCAAGTGGAGGCGTTTTAGCTGATTTAAGCTCAAATATTGTTGGGAATAATATTATAGGAATGATAACGGGAACAGCTGTGACTACATCACTAGTAAATAGTATGATAAGTGGAGGTGTTTATTTAAATATTCATACAGCGGCTAATCCAAACGGAGAAAT
>DIHL01000005.1 GCA_002420145.1 Bacteroidetes bacterium UBA5697 | reverse complement strand
TGCGAACCCAAACAACCATAATCTGGACCTGCTGCGGCACTACCATTATTTACACCAGCAGGAAAAGACACGGCTCCTTGATTAGCACAAAATGGAGCTGAGTTAGCACATGTTGATTGAGCAAAAGCTGAACTAAAAACCCCAAACTGAAGTATTACAAAAAGGACTTTAAAAAAATTCATAAAAGATTAATGTATTTTATCAACTAAACTGTTAATTGATAGATGCAATTTAATCATAATAAATAGTTCAATAATCATTTTTTAATCAGTTTTATGGGTCATTAACTCGTTATAGATGTGATTCTAATAATTAATCAACAAAAACAATTAGTACTACTACTTTTAATTATACATCTTTATAACACGTAATGCTGTTTTTGCTGATTACTAAATCGCAAACTTTAGTTCTTTAATATCAAAGTCTTTAACTATCAAATCAGAGTTTTCAATCTGTAATTTTCCATCTTTACTAACTCCAACTATTTTACCTTTAAATACAATTTTATGCACATCTTCAAAATCTAAAATTTGATTTAATCCATATAAACTATTCAAATAGCTTTCATTAATAATATCAAATTTTTGTTGTTTTAATTTTAAGTACCATTTTTCTAGCTTTTGACAAAACAATTCCATTACCATTTTTCTATCAAAACTATTATTTAAAAGCAGTTTTAATGATGTTGCCGCCCTTTCAAAATCCCCAAATTCATCTTGATTAATATTTAATCCAATTCCTACAACTGAGTTTTGAATAATAGTCTGAGAAAAGTTATTTTCAATTAAAATACCTGCTATTTTCTTTTGATTCACCAATATGTCATTAGGCCATTTGATTTTAATGTCATATTGGCTATTAGCTAAAATATCAGTCAATACGTCATATACGGCCAAAGCACTGATTTTACTTAAATAAAAGGATTTATTTAGGTCTAAAAAATGGGGCTTTAGAATAACTGAAACTGTTATGTTTTGCCCAATTTTACTAGTCCATAGCGCACCTCTTTGTCCTTTTCCGTGAGTTTGATTATCAGTATACACTATTGTGCCTTCAATAGGGTTAACATTCCTTAACAAGTTCATGGCATAAGTATTGGTACTTTCTACCTCGTGTAAAAAAAGCGAGTTCTTTCCAATAAACAATGTTTCCATTTAGGCAAAAAGGTTAAATTTGTTGCTTATAGCAAAAACAAAAGTATAAAACGGAATAGCATTAGCAACAAAAAAATATGGCAAAAATACCAGTAAAAAAAACAGCGACTAAAAAAGCATCTTCAACTAAAAAAGCCGCACCAAAAAAAGCAGCAGCTAAAAAGGTAGTTAAAAAGCCTTTAACTGAAAAGGAAGAGCTACAAAAAGAAGCAAATCGCATTGCTAATACCGAAAACAAAAAGAAAGTTTCGAGTGGAGCAAAACGTCCTAAAAAAACTTCTACAAAAGCACAAACAACAAGTTTGCTAGATGCAATTGTAGAAGGGATGCAAGAGAAAAAAGCAAAAAACATAACTGTTATTGATCTTTCTGATTTAGAAAACAGAGTAGCTGATTATTTTGTTATCTGTGATGCTGATAGTACAACTCACGTTAATGCAATAGCTGATACATTAGAAGAATCTGTTATTAAAAAAACAGGTGAGAAACCATATCATAGCGAAGGGCACCAAAATGCAGAATGGATTTTGGTAGATTACGTAAATATTGTAGCTCATGTTTTCATGAGAGAAACGAGAGAGTTTTATAACATCGAAGGCTTATGGGCCGATGGAAAAATAACTACCATAGCAGATTAAAACAAAACATAAAACTATACGTTATATAATTTAATTATGAGCGACGAACAACAAGATAATATTCCTAAAAACAGTGAACCTAATCCTGTTTCTTCTCCTGAAGAGGAACGAAAAAAACAATTCGAAAAAATGAAAGATCGTTTTGGAAAAAAACCTTCTAATCCTTTCGGAGGATCAAATAATAGTGGCAGTAATGGCGGAAATAGCTTTTACTGGATTTACGGTCTAGTTATTTTAGGTCTTTTAGGATTCGTATTTTTTGGTCAAGATTTTGAAGGTAGACTTTATGAAGTAGACCAAACTAGATTTGAACAAAACATGTTGGCTAAGGGCGATGTGAGATCAATTGTGATTGTAAATGAAAAAGTTGCAGAAATCACAATCAATCAAGATAGTTTAAAACTACCTCGTTATTTTGAAGCAGATAAATCAGGTAAATTAGTTCAATTATTTCCAAATCCTAAAAATGCTCCAGGACCACACTTTAAGTTATCAATTGCTGATAAAAAAGATTTTATTGAACAAGTTCGTAGAATTCAAGAAACAGCAAATATTCCTTTAAATTTCCGTGTATCACCAACTCGCGAAGACAGAACTGAATGGAGCGACCACTTAGGCTGGATGTTGCCAATTGCCATTATGGTAGTACTTTGGATTGTGATGATGCGCAGAATGGGCGGCGGCGGAAGCGGTGGTGCAGGACAAATATTCAACATCGGAAAATCTAAAGCGGTTTTATTTGACAAAGATTCTAATGTAAATGTAACGTTTAATGATGTAGCTGGTTTAGATGGCGCAAAGGTGGAAATTATGGAAATTGTTGATTTCTTGAAGAATCCCAAAAAATATACCGACTTAGGTGCTAAAATTCCAAAAGGAGCATTATTAGTTGGTCCTCCGGGAACAGGTAAAACTTTATTAGCTAAAGCCGTTGCTGGCGAAGCAAAAGTTCCTTTCTTCTCTTTATCAGGTTCTGACTTTGTAGAAATGTTTGTTGGTGTTGGTGCATCTCGTGTGCGTGATTTATTTAAACAAGCAAAAGAAAAAGCTCCTTGTATTATTTTTATTGATGAGATTGATGCTATTGGTAGAGCGCGTGGTAAAAACGCTGCTGCTGGTGGAAATGATGAACGTGAAAATACATTAAATCAGTTGTTAACTGAAATGGATGGTTTTGGCACAAATAGTGGCGTTATTATTTTAGCTGCGACTAACCGTGCTGATATTTTGGATAGAGCGTTGATGCGTGCCGGACGTTTTGATAGACAGATTTATGTTGATATGCCAGATGTTTTAGAGCGTCAAGAAATTTTCAAAGTTCATTTAAAGAAAATTAAAATAGATGCAAGTGTTGATATTGATTTTTTAGCAAAACAAACACCAGGATTTAGCGGTGCCGATATTGCTAATATTTGTAATGAAGCTGCTTTAATTGCCGCACGTGCTAATAAAAAACAAGTTACTAAACAAGACTTTTTAGATGCTGTGGATAGAATTATCGCAGGTTTGGAAAAGAAAAATAAAATCATTACTCCTGACGAAAAAAGAGTGATTGCATTTCATGAAGCTGGACATGCAACCGTGAGTTGGATGTGTGAATATGCCTCTCCTTTAGTTAAAGTAACAATTGTTCCTCGTGGACGTTCATTAGGCGCAGCTTGGTATTTACCTGAAGAAAGACAGATTACTACAACTGAACAAATCATGGACGAAATGTGTGCTACCTTAGGTGGTAGAGCAGCTGAAGAAGTAATTTTCGGAAAGATTTCGACAGGTGCATTGAGTGATCTAGAAAAAATTACTCGTCAAGCATATGCAAGCGTAGTATATTATGGATTGAATGATAAAATTGGAAATGTTAGTTACTACGATAGTTCTGGTCAAAGTGAATACAGCTTTAACAAACCTTATAGCGAAAACACGGCTAAAACTATTGATGAAGAAGTTAAAAAGATGATTGATATTGCTTATGCAAGAACAAAAACAATCTTATTAGCTAACAAAGATAAACTGACTCAATTGGCTGAAAAATTATTAGAAAAAGAAGTCATCTTTAAGGAAGATTTAGAAACTATTTTTGGAAAAAGACCTTTTGCAAAAGATGTGGCAGAGGAAAACGAAAAAAAATTAGCCACAAATAATTCAGAGGTTGAACCTTCTCATACTGAAGAAAAACCAGCTGAATAATTTAAAATCATCTTATTTTAATAACAAAACCCTCTGTTTTTACAGAGGGTTTTGTATTTTGTAGATTACTAATTTTTCATATCTTCGATAAGTAAATTTCACAACATGAAACATCTATTTGGATTACTATTAATTTTTGGAATTATTTTTTCCTGCAAAAAGAAAACAGAAGAGGAAGATTTAACTCCTACCACAACAACTACAACTGGAGCCGTTGCTGACGACGGGTATCCTGATACAGTTTGGACAGCCACTGGAACTGGCCCTCGATTAATTTTTAAATTTAAATTTGATTCTACTCAATTGAGATTAGATAATTTTGGAAATCCTGCTCCAACGTTGCCTTCAGGTCATGGCGCTTATTCTCCAATTTTTAATCAAATGGCTGCCCATTATATAGAGTTAGCTCAAGGAGATTTAACCGCTCTAGGTTCTGGTCAAGTATTATATCACGCTCCAGAAACTGCTTTAGGCGGCACAACGGCTATTCAATTTAGTAAATCAGTAGTTGTTCGAGAAAATGTTGTATTCTACTCTACTCCATTAAGCCAAGTAACACCCGGAACTTATAAATGGTTGCGCTTATCTTTATCATATCAAAACTACAATATCCCTTATAAAGCAAATGCCTTACCAGGAAATCATATTGGCAATGGAACCGTTGCTTCGTTTTTAGGCTATAAAACATATGTTACTAAATACAAAATTAAAGATCAAGATTATATTCCTTCTGCATCTGTTGGTGGACCAAATGTCAACCATCCACAAGGCTATTGGGGATTTGAAACTTATATTCCAGGATATGGTTATTGGAAAGCTGATGGACAAGCACCTGCTGGCTCTACAACAGTTGTTAATCCTAATTTTTCAAATTCACCAATTCCTGCAGGAAGTTGCGTAGTAACTGCTCAATTTACAGATATGTCTAGTGCAAATCAATTATTAACCATTACAGGAACCGAAACTCAAGACATTATTATCACAGTATCATTATCTACTAATAAAAGTTTTGAATGGACAGAAGCAGGAACTCCTGACGGCTATTACCAACCAGAAAATGGTGAAGTACCTGTAGATATGGGAATTAGAGGAATGATACCGAAAGTTCAATATTAAACAACAATCAATATGAAAAGCGTTAAATCATTTTTAATAGTCTTATTATTTTTCATTGTCACTTCTTCTAAAGCTCAAACTGTTTATATAACTGAGAGTGGTAAAAAGTATCACGCAAAAAATTGTGATGTTGCAAAAACTGGCAAAAAAGGAATAGAGTTATCTGAAGCTAAAAAACAAGGTTACGAAGCATGTAAGGTTTGCAAAATAACACATGAAACAAAAGAAACTGATAAATCAAAAGATAAAAAAACAACTGATAAACCTAACAAGTAATTTTAAATATTTTAACAAATAAACTTTAAACTGGTTCGCTTTTTGAAAATCAAAACAACTAATAATTAAAAAACAAAAAACAACCAATATGAAAAAAATAATTTTATTAGCAGCTTGCTTATTCACAATATCAACTGCGATGACAGCTCAAGAAGCGCCAAAAAAACAAAACACAGAGAAAAAAGCACCTAAAGAAAAAATGACTCCTGAACAACGTGCACAAAAACATGTTGATGGTTTAAATGCCGAAACAACTCTTACTGAAGAGCAAAAACCAAAAGTTTATGATTTAGCTTTAGCTAAAGTTAAAAAAGTAGATGAAATCAAAGCTAAATATAAAGGACAACCTGAAAATAAAGACGTTGCTCAAAGAGAACTTCAAGCTGTGAAAAAAGAATTTCGTCAAAATGTAAAAGCTATTTTAACGGCAGAACAATTAGAAAAATTAAAAGCAAAACATAAAGAAATGAAAGCGGCTGGAAAAGCAACTTCTTTAGATCATGATTAATGATTAATTATTCTAAACAAAAAAGGTTCGCAATTGCGAACCTTTTTTGTTTTAATATTCATCCTCGTTAAAGAAGAAATCATCTTTAGTTGGATAATCTGGCCAAATCTCTTCAATAGTTTCATAAGCTTCGCCTTCGTCTTCCATCTCTTGTAAATTTTCAATTACTTCCATTGGCGCACCAGATCGAATAGCAAAATCAATTAACTCATCCTTAGTTGCTGGCCAAGGCGCATCTTCTAACCACGATGCTAATTCTAATGTCCAATACATAATTTTATACTTTAATTTTCCTGCAAAAGTAAAAAAATAAATGAATTATGCTAATGATTAATTTAAAAATTGAATAATTCTCTAAAATTATGTAATTTAATGAAAATCAATTTTTTACGTATTAAATTTTAAAGCTTTTTTCAAATAAAGGAGTATTTTTTCCTTCTAAAACCAATTTATATTCGCCTTTTTTTAAACCTGCTACATTAAAATTAGCATTATAGGCTGTATTCTCAGGTAATAACCATTTCCCAAATATTTCAGAAACCTTTTGTCCGTTAGCATCTACAATGTAACAATAAGAATAACAAGGCTCTGGTACACTATAATTTATATCTGCCTTAAATCTCACCGGATTATCTGATACCTCTCCTGAAGATGATACTCTAGCTCTTTTTAAAAGAGTATACCAAGGTAATGGCTCTCCCTTGACTGTTGCCACAAATGTTCTAAGCAAAGCTGCTATCGAATCATTACTACTCGTAATATTAGCTGTTTCTTTTCCATCACTAATTGCCCAAACACTGTATTGTTCTGTATTTGCATCTATTTTATGTGTGTTTAAATAACGAGCCAATAATACTAAACTACTGTCCGCTATTTTGCCCAAAGTGTAAGGTACTCCTTTTTGAGGGCCACTTTTTGTTGCCTCGCAGCAATAACCTTTAATATCAAACTTTTTAGTTTCTTTTGGTCTTAAAACCAAAATTTGCTCATGAACTGTTAAAATATCTTGGTAATCATTCTTTCCAGCATTTGAATTAAAGCGCCAACCTGCAGGAATAAAAATTAAAACCGAATCCTTTAATAAATTAGAAACTGAATAATCAAGCTCTAAACCGCCTTTACAAACTGCTTTAGCAGTGATGTATTTTTTATCAAACGCTTTTTGTAAAGATACTTTGGTTTTTCCATTAGTAGTGTTAATAATAAAAACACAAATTAAAAGAGACAATGCAATTAGTTTAGTGTTCATGACTTCTAGATTTTAACACTATAACACTCAACTAAAATTTAGTTACATTTTTAAATCTTTTTTTTCTATCTTGCTCTTATTATAATTTTAAAACAACTGGGTATGAGTTTAAAAATGCGATTAATTATTATGAGCTTTTTGCAATTTTTTGTGTGGGGCGCATGGTTAATTACAGTAGCTAATTATTGGTTTGGAACTAAACAATGGGACGGAACTCAGTTTGGTGCTATTTTTTCAACCATGGGTATTGCCTCAATTTTTATGCCCACTCTTTGTGGTATTATAGCTGACAGATGGTTGAACGCTGAAAAATTATATGGCATTTTACACATACTAGGAGGATTGACATTAATTTATGTTCCTCAAATTAATGACCCATCAAGTTTTTTTTGGGTGATTTTAATAGCTATGATTTTTTACATGCCAACTATTGCCCTATCTAATTCGGTTGCGTATAATGCTTTAAAAAGTAATAATCTAAATGTAGTAACTGATTTTCCTCCTATTAGAGTTTGGGGAACTATTGGATTTATTGTGGCTATGTGGATTACCAATTTAACAGGTAACAAAGCATCTGAGAATCAATTTTACATTGCTGCTATTGCTGCTATTGCCTTAGGAATATACTCATTTTCTTTACCAAAGTGTGAGCCAAAACATAATACCGAACAAAATAAATCCTTCGTTGATTTAATTGGATTAAGTTCATTTAAATTATTTGCTAATTATAAACTCGCCTTGTTTTTTGTTTTTAGTATGTTTTTAGGAGCAGCCTTACAATTAACCAATGCCTATGGCGATGTATTTTTGGATGACTTTAAACATCAAGCAGAATATGCCGATTCTTTTGTAGTAAAATACTCTACCATCATCATGTCTATTTCTCAAATTTCTGAAACACTATTTATTTTAGCCATTCCTTTTTTCTTGAAAAAATTCGGTATCAAACAAGTGATGCTATTTAGTATGCTTGCTTGGGTATTACGTTTTGGATTATTTGCATACGGAAACCCAACCGATGGGTTATGGATGATTATCATGTCGTGCATCGTTTATGGTATGGCATTCGACTTTTTTAATATCTCTGGTTCTTTGTTTGTTGAAACATCAACCGACTCTACTATTCGCTCATCTGCTCAAGGTTTATTTATGATGATGACCAATGGCTTTGGCGCTGTATTTGGCAGTATTACTAGTGGCTATTTAATTGATCATTATTTTACTTCTGATACTGGAAAAGACTGGCATAATATCTGGCTAACTTTTGCAATTTATGCACTAATTATTGCGTTTTTATTTGCAGTATTATTTAAACACAAGCACAATCCAAAAGAATTAGAAAATGTAAGTCATTAAGCATAGACTTACACTATCATTTAAAAATCATTAAATTCACGATATAAAAACCTAACACTAAAATATATGATACATCTAAACACTAACAAAATTATCATTACCACAGATTTTTCTGAGACTTCATTTTTAGCTATAAAACATGGTGCTTTTTTAGCTCAATATACAAAAGGAGAAATTTATTTAGTTCATATCATTACTAAACATTGGGAGAAATTCAACGTTTTTACTCCAAGTATTACACTTGAAAATATAGAAAAAGCATCGGATGCTGTTCAAGAAAAATTAAATGAGTTAGCTACAGATATTAAAAATCAATATGGAATAAAAGTAACAACCGTTGTAAATTCTGGTAACCCTACTACAGAAATTGTGAAATTTGCCAAAGAAATTAATGCTGATTTAATTGTGATGGGCACACACGGATACAGCTCTTGGGAAGACTTAACTATTGGAAGTAACACCTTAAAAGTATTAACAAAAAGTCCATGCCCAGTTTTAACTATGAGTCAGGCAGCAGACACTTTAGGATATCATAAAATTGTTTTACCAATTGACACGTCAGAGCACACAAGACATAAAGTGGTTTTAACTATAGAACTAGCAAAACAATTTGCATCTCATATATACGCAGTTGGTTTATTAGCAGATGATGAAGCCAGTAAAAAACCAGCGATGGAAGTAATGCTTCATCAAGTAGCAACTGCTGCAAAAGATAAAGGAGTTATATGTTCTACGGAATTACTGCAAGATGTAAAAAACAGAGCAGTAGCTACTGTAAATTACTGTGAAAAAGTAGGAGGTGATTTAATTTCAATTATGACCGATCAAGACGCCGAGTTAAGTGGTTTCTTTCTAGGTCCATATGCTTTACAAGTTATTCATCATGCTAAAGTTCCAGTATTAAGTATAAAACCAGAAGAGCATCCTGAAAATGTAAGCTGGACAATGCTTTCAGGAACCTAACCAGTAATTTTTATTTTCATAAAAAAACGCACATTTAAAATAAATCTGCGTTTTTTGTTTTTATTATATACATTTGCCTCGCAATTTGGTTTTTGGATATTAAACTTAATATCAAAAATTAAAAGGGAATCATGTGAAATTCATGAACAGTGCCCGCTGCTGTAAGTCTTTATACTGTTTTTAAAAACATGCCACTGTCGTTTAAATAGACGGGAAGGCTTAAAAACAAGAGACGAGTCAGAAGACCTGCCAATATGCATTTTGAAGCTTTCGGGGAAACAAAGGCTAACAAAAAATAGGATGTTTAGGCAACATGCTGTTTTTTTATTTTTCCCTCATAGCAAAGTAGTATTAATATAAATATGAACTGTTTTAAAACATACACTCATCTGTTTTCAAATCTTTTGATTTGTTTGTGTGTATGTATTTTAATTAATTCAACAGTTAATGCGCAAACAACAGACACAACACTTCATCAACTAAATGAAGTATATATCATCGAAAACAAACAACAGGTTATTGAAGCGTCAAAAAAAACTATTTCAATTGACAGCTTAACACTTGTAAGATATAACACAAGTTCTTTATCAGATTTGTTATCCAATCAATCCGCTATTCATATAAAAACATATGGCAATGGTAATATTGCTACCACAAGCATGCGAGGAGGTAATTCTAATCACACAGCTATATTATGGAATGGATTAAATATTCAAAATGCCATGTTAGGTCAAACAGATTTAAGCATAATTCCTTCTTTGTTTTTTAACACTATATCTCTTGAATATGGCGGAGGAAGTGCACTTTGGGGAAGTGGAGCTATAAGTGGGAGTATTCATTTACAAAATAAATCCCTTTTCAATCAAGGATTTAAAACGCAACTTCAAATGAGTGTAGGGAGTTTTGATACAAAAAAAATAGCTACTAATGTTTTATTGAGTTACAAAAAAATTGTGTCTAACACTAAAATTTATTATAACAACTCTGCAAACAATTACTCTTATAAAGACACTACCGACAAACAAAATCCGGACAAACAAGTAACTCACGCTAATTACAACTCTCAAGGTTTTATGCAAGAACTAAGTGTTTTAATTCAACCTTATCAGAAAATTAATATAAGAGCATGGTATACAAATACAGAAAGAAACTTACCATCATATAGTTTACTAACAAGCAAACAAAGCCAAGAAGACAAAAACTTAAAACTAAATGCCGACTGGAATTATTCGAGAAGAAAATTAAACTCAACTATACGCATTGGTTACTTTAATGACCAATTAAATTATACAGACAGTAGTGCCAATTTATTAATTAGTAAAAGTAAAATCAAAACATTCATTACAGAGAGTGACAATATTATTTCTCTAAATAATCACACGTTAAACTTCGGAGTAAATTTCACTAACTATCAATCAAATTTAATATCAAGCGAAAATCATATAGAGTCGATAAATAATCATCAGTTAAGTAAACTAGCAGTCTTTATTGCATATAAGTTAAGTTTACTCAACTCTAAATTCAATTATAATTTAAGTTTAAGAAAAGAAACTACTAATCAAACCGAAATACCATTTACTGGAAATACAGGCATTCATTATCAACTTACAAAACACATTGCTGCAAAAGTAAATGCTAATAAATCATACAGACAACCTACATTAAATGATTTATATTGGAATCCAGGTGGCAACCCTAATTTAAAACCAGAAGATAGCTATGAAATTGATGGAGGTATTGAGTTAAATTACTCTAAAAATAATTTTTCTTTATTAATGGAAGGAACCTATTTTAATAGGCGCACCACTAATTGGATTATATGGCTTCCTACTGAGAAATCTTATTGGAGTCCGAAAAATGTAGCAGAAGTTTATAGCCGAGGAACGGAAACAAAAACAGAATTATCCTACTTTAAAAAAGATATTTTAATAAAAATAATACTACATACGTCCTACGTTTTATCTACTAATCAAAAAGCTACTAGCGAAAATGATAATGCTGTTGGAAGACAAGTGATTTTTACCCCAAGATATAATGGACAAGGAACACTTTTAATTAAATATCAAAATTTTAATTTATTATTTAATAATAACTATACGGGATATAGATTCACATCCACTGATAATACTAGCTGGGTAAACCCTTATTATATTACTAATTTTAAATGTTCCTACAATTATTCTTTTAGCACAATTAATACAGAGCTATTTTTAAACATCAATAATCTATTCAATAAAAATTATGTAATTATTCCAAATAGACCAATGCCATTAAGAAATTACGAAATCGGTATTAATTTAAAATATAAAAAAAAGAAAAAAGTAGAAACAATCAATAATTAAATAAAAACATGAAAAAAACAATTACCAAATTAGCAATCCTAATAGGATTAACAACTAACTTAAAGGCTATAGCGCAAACGATATCTTTTGATACGTTTACACTATCAACAAACTCTTATTACAAAGATACAACAGGTGCAGATTTTTCTTCTAATGGCGCAACTTTTAGATATCATTGGAATACATCTTGGGGTGGATACTGGGAGTCAGGTTCAGCTTACACAAATGTATTAGATACAGCAAATGGTTCATATACAAATTTATATGGTTGTATTCCAGGAGTTGCTTTTGGGGGAAACAATTATGCAACGGTTCAAAGTGGTGCTGTCATTGCCATGTCTAATACCACAACAGCCGTGAGTGGTTTTTATATTACTAATACAACCTATGCTTGGAAAGAAATAAAAAGTGGTGGATTTGGAAGAAAATTTGGAGACACAACAGGAACAGGTTCTGGAACAAGCATTCCTCAAGGTCAATATCCAGATTGGTTTAAAATTTTAGTGAGAGGTTACAGAGGAGGCAGTATGTTAACTGATAGTGTTGAATTTTATTTAGCTGATTACAGACCTGCTGGAACAGCTAATGATTATGTGGTTAAAAATTGGCAATATGTAAATTGCATATCATTAGGACAAGTTGATAGTCTTACATTTGAAATGAAATCAAGCGATAATAATGCATTTGGAATGAAAACTCCAGCTTTTTTCTCAATGGATAATTTCACAATTCAAAGTACAGTAGGAATAGAAGAATTAAGTAATGTTTCGACTATTTCTTTATTTCCAAATCCAACAAAAGAAAATTTATTTTTAAATTTTGAATCTGTGTCTCAAAGCGAATTAAATATTCTTATTTTCGATATTACTGGCAAAACGCTTCAAAACAAAAGTATCCAAAGTTCGATTGGAGAAAATCAAGTAAAAATAAATACAGAAAATTACGAAGCTGGGATTTATTTTATTGAAATGAATGATGGCTTTGCTTCTAAAAGAATAAAATTTATTAAACTATAATCATCGGTGAAATTTTACTTTTTCATATTCATTACATTTTTATTAGGCTCTTGCGTGAAGGATAAACCGCAAGAGCCAATTAAAACTGCCGTATCAATAAATGCAGATACTAAAGTTTTAGTAGTTAACGAAGGCAACTTTGGCTGGGGAGTTGGAAGCATCTCTTTATATGATCCGTCAGCTGGAGCAGTTATTGAAGATTACTACAAGCAACAAAATAATAATGCCACTTTGGGTAATGTTTGCCAAAGTATAACCAAGTATAATAATAACTATTACGTGGTTATGAATAACTCCAATAAAATTGTTGTTGTAAATTCTTCTGATTTTGTGAAAACTGCTACTATTAACGGATTAAATTCGCCTCGATACATTTTACCAATTACTTATAACAAAGCTTATGTCAGTGATTTATATACCAATTCAATACAAATAGTTGATTTAAATTCTAATACCATTTCTGGCACTATACCATGCTTGAATGGCACAGAGCAAATGGCGTTAATTTATAGCAAAGCATTTGTTACTTGTTCTAACTCTAACTATTGTTATGTAATTAATACAATGACAGATGTCATTACCGATAGCATTCCTGTTGGAAAAGGAAATTCCAGTATTTGTATTGATAAAAATTCGAAAGTATGGATTTTGAGCACAGGAAATAGTACGCAAAGTATCGCTGGAAAACTAAGTAGAATTAATCCAGTGACTTTACAAATTGAACAAACCTTAAATTTCTCAAATACGGATAGCCCCAATAAATTATGCATTAATAAAACAAGAGATACTTTATATTATTTAAATAATGGAGTATATCAATTTCCTATTATATCATCTTCACTTCCATCTAATGCATTTATCAATCAAGGCACTAAATTATATTACGGTTTAGGCATTAATCCTAAAGATTATAGTATTTATGTATCAGATGCGATTGATTATGTTCAAAAATCAAAAGTTGAGATTTATAAGCCAAACGGAAGTTTTATCACCAATTTTAATGCTGGTATAATTTCAAACGGTTTTATGTTTGAATAGAAAAAATCTAACCACATAGCTGCAAACTTTATTACTACGTTGCATAAAAGAACACCTAGGATTGAAGCGTCGCTTCAATTTCTATATCTTAGCTAACTACATATCTATTCAACACAACTATGTTTCTATGTGGTTAAAAACTAAATTATGCAATTCATTTTTTCGATTATCTTTGCTTAAGTGCAAAGTCATTTACATATTATTTCTTTTGATATACCCTACCCTGCCAATTATGGTGGCGCAATAGATGTATTTCATAAAATAAGATGTTTGCATGCACAAGGCATTAAAGTAATCTTACATTGCTTTGAATATGGAGATAGAAAAAGTTCGCCTGAATTAGAAAAATTGTGTGAGAAGGTTTATTACTATAAACGTAATACCTCTTTTATAAATCAATTATCTTTATTGCCTTTTAACGTAAAATCGCGTATTAGCAATGAGTTAAAGCAAAATTTATTAAAAGATAATTATCCCATTTTATTTGAAGTATTACATACTTGCTATTTACTAAACGACCCTGATTTTAAAAATAGAAAAAAATTATTCAGACATAGTAATATCGAGCATGATTACTTTGTAGAATTAGCTAAAGGCGAAAAATCATTTTTCAAAAAATTATATCTAAAAATAGAAGCTTTTAAATTAAAACGATTTGAGAAACAGATTACTTATGCGGATTGCATTTTATCTGTCTCAGAAACGGATTTAAACTATTTCAAAAAAACATATCCAAACACTCAAAGTATTTATTTGCCAAGTTTTCATCAATTTGATGAGTTACAGGGTAAAGCAGGCAGAGGAAATTATATATTATACCATGGTAATTTATCTATTTCCGAAAATTACAATGCCGCTTTATGGCTAATTAAACATGTGTTTTCGAAAATAGCTCATCCTGTTGTCATAGCTGGATTAAATCCTCCATCTCATTTAGTAGAAGAAATAAAAAAGCATTCGCACATTTCACTAAAACAAAATTGTTCTGAACTAGAAATGCAAACATTGATTGAAGAGGCTCAAATTCATTGCTTATATACTGAACAAGCTACAGGATTAAAGCTGAAATTGTTAAATGTTTTATTCTCTGGTAAATTTGTAATTGTCAATACAAATATGTTAGTTGGAACTTCTTTAAACAACGCTTGTCAAATTTCCAATACACCACAACAATATGTTGATACGATTAATCAGTTTTTCACTAAAGAATTCTCTAAGGAGGATATTGAGAAAAGAAAATCAATTGTAGCTTCTATGAATAATCAAGAAAAAACGAAACAATTAATATCCCTACTTTCCTAATTCCGCTTTTGCGTCTGCAATCACAGTTTTTGAATTACCTACAAACACTTTCTTTCCAATAAAAATAACAGGACGTTTCAAAAAAGTGTATTCTTCTAAAATAAATTTCTTGTAATCACTTTCTGTTAAATATTTTTCACCTAGTCCTAATTCTTTGTATTTACGAGCAATGCGACTAAATAAGGCTTCATAACTACCAGCAGCAATTTTCATTTCATCTAATTGCGCAGCAGTAATTTTTTCTGTCTTTATATCTTGGAATACAAATCCTTGTTCTTTTAATTCTAAATCAGATATAATACGTTTACAAGTATCACAAGTTGAGAGGTAGTATATTTTATTCATATTAAAAGTTGTTAGTTTTTAGAAATAAGTTGTTAGTTAGTCAAACAACTAACAACTTATCTCAAATAACTTTTATCCCAACATTTTCAAGAAGTCAACTTCTTTCTCAGTTAAGAAACGGAACTTAGCACGAGGTAAATCTTTTTTAGTTAAACCTGCAAATGCAACTCTATCTAATTTCATGACTTCATATCCTAAGTGTTCAAACATACGACGAACAATACGATTACGACCACTATGAATCTCCACTCCTAATTCTGATTTTCCTTCACCAACATACTCAATTGCATCTGGTTTAATTGGTCCATCAGATAATTCAATTCCTTCCGCCAATGTTCTAAAATCTTCAGAAGTAATTCGTTTATCTAAAACAACATGATATACTTTTCTGACATTAAATTTTGGATGAGTTAACTTAGCCGTTAAATCGCCATCATTTGTAAATAACAATAAACCTGTTGTATTTCTATCTAATCTTCCAACTGGATATAAACGCTCTTTACAAGCTTTACGAATTAATTCCATAACCGTTTTACGCTCCTCTGGATCGTCCATCGTTGTAATGTAATCTTTAGGCTTATTTAAAATTAAATATTTTTTAACTTCATTTTTAATTGGCACTCCACCATAAGTTACAACGTCTGTTGGATTTACTTTGTAACCCATTTCAGTAACGATCTTACCATTTACAGTAACAACGCCAGTTGCAATTAAAACGTCAGCCTCTCTACGAGAACAAATACCTGCATTAGCCACATAACGATTTAAACGAACAGCATCATCACTCACATTTTTTTGAGTTGATGTTTTTGATGGGCCTGCTTTTTTAGATTTTTCAACCACACGTTCTGATTTAGATAATCTTGGTTCGTATGGTTTATCAAATGCCTTACTATCGTTATAAGATTTTCTTGGTCTTTCGCTATCTCCACCTTCGCGTTTCACAAATGGTTTTCTTTCACCATCTCCAAAACTTCTTCGTGGTTTATCATCACTACTTCCTTCTCTTTTTGCGTACGAACGTTTTTCACCATCACCGTAACTCTTGCGAGGCCCGTTGCTTTCATATTTACCATCTTCACGTTTTACAAACGGTTTTCTTTCACCATCTCCAAAACTTCTACGTGGTCTATCTTCACTACTTCCTTCTCTTTTTGTATATGAACGTTTCTCTCCGTTACCAAAACTCTTACGAGGTCCGCTGCTTTCGTATTTACCGTCATCACGTTTTACAAATGGCTTTCTTTCACCATCTCCAAAACTTCTACGTGGTCTATCTTCACTGCCGCCTTCTCTTTTTGCATACGAGCGTTTTTCGCCATCTCTATCACCAAAACTCTTACGAGGTCCCGCACTTTCGTATTTACCATCTTCACGTTTTACAAATGGTTTTCTTTCGCCATCTCCAAAACTTCTGCGTGGTCTATCTTCACTACTTCCTTCTCTTTTTGTGTATGAACGTTTTTCTCCGCCACCAAAGCCACCGCTTGATTTAGATTTAAAACTTCCATCTTGGCGTTTACCAAATGTTCTTTTTTCACCCGAATCACCAAAACTTTTTCTTGGTCTTTCAGAACTATCTTCTCTTTTCGTGTAAGAGCGTTTTTCTGTTGAATCTCCATCGCGTTTTTTAAACGAAGAATCTCCAGAACTACGTGGACGTTTTGCTTTATCGGAACTTGAAAAAGATTTTCTTTTATTAAAATCTGATGAGCCTCCTTTTGAAAACGTTTTTCTAGGCCCTTGACTGTCTCTACTCATTTATTGTATTTTTTTGCAAATGTACGGATTATTTGGTGATAAGTGGCTAGTTTATAGAGATTAGTGCCATGTGTATTAGTTGAATTACATAAAAAGCCTATCTTTGCGCAATGTCTGATTTAGCTTATAAAAACGCCTTAACTGAGTATTTAGAGGGCTTTGTGAGTGAACGCCGCAGAGGTCGTTTACACGAAGTATTGAAAGAAAGAACCAATCACATGCAGTTGGTTTTAGAAGATGTGTACCAAACTCACAATTTCAGTGCTGTACTAAGAAGTGCAGATATTTTTGGCATTCAAACCACTAATTTTATCGAAAACAGAAATAAGTACAAAATTAGTGAAGATGTATCCATGGGATCCACTCAATGGCTAACATTAAATCGCTTTCAAAATCACGAAAATAATACAAAAGCCTGTTTAACTGACCTAAAATCTCAAGGCTATAAAATAGTGGCTACTTCACTTCACAAAAATAGTGTTTCGTTAGAAGAATTAGATGTTTCGAAACCTTTTGCATTAGTATTTGGAACAGAATTAACTGGCATCACAAAAGATGTGGAAGATATGGCTGATGAATTCGTAAAATTACCAATGTATGGCTTTACTGAAAGCTTTAATATTAGTGTTTGCGCCGCTTTATGTATGTATCATCTAAGTTCAAGAATCAGAAAAGAAGTGTCAAATTATGGATTATCTGAAGATGAAAAACGTGATATTTACATTGATTGGTTAAAAGCATCTATCCGAAAACACGATTTAATCATCAAGGAATTTGATGCAAAATATTATCAAAAAGCTTAGCACTTAACTCTTGACATTTTAGAGAAAAACTGTATATTTGAGAGATGGAATTTTCTGCAGCTCAAATAGCAGCCTTATTAGGCGGAACAGTAGAAGGGGATGAAAACACAGCTGTTTCAAACCTTTCAAAAATTGAAGAAGGTGTGTCAGGAACATTGTCGTTTTTGGCTAACCCAAAATACACCAATTACATATACGAAACAAATGCTAGCATTGTTATCGTCAATAAAACATTAATCCTTGATAGACCAATAAAATCAACCTGTACATTAATTCGCGTAGATGATTCTTACGCTAGTTTTGCAACCTTACTGGAAATGTATAACCAATTTAAAGGTAATAAGGTAGGCATTGAACAACCTTCATTTATTGGCGAAAACTCTAAATATGGAACTGATTGTTACATTGGAGCCTTTGCTTACATTGGTAATAATGTGAAGATTGGAAATAACACAAAAATTTATCCTCATGTGTATATTGGAGATAATTGTGTGATTGGAGATAACACGACATTATTTTCGGGAGTTAAAGTATATCACGAATGCAAAATTGGAAACAATGTAACAGTTCACTCTAGTACTGTTATTGGTAGCGATGGCTTTGGATTTGCGCCACAAGACGGAAAAGAATTTGCTAAAGTGCCTCAAATTGGAAATGTAATAATTGAAGATAATATTGAAATTGGCTCTAATTGTTCAATTGACAGAGCGACATTAGGATCTACTATTTTACGTAAAGGCGTTAAATTGGATAACTTAGTTCAAATAGCCCATAATGTTGAAGTTGGTGAGAACACTGTAATTGCTGGTTTATCAGGAGTGGCTGGTTCTACTAAAGTTGGTAAAAATTGTATGATTGCGGCACAAGTAGGTATCGTTGGTCATATTAAAATAGCGGATGGAGTAAAAATTGCAGGGCAAGCAGGAGTTGGTTCATCTATCGAAAAAGAAAATGAAATCGTACAAGGCTCTCCTTCATTCCCATTAGGAGATTTCAGAAGAAGCTATGTGCTTTTTAGAAGCTTACCAAAATTAAATGATAGATTGAAAGACATCGAAAAAAAATTAAAATAAATATAGTCTTCGACTCCTCCTGATAACTATCGGGACAGACTGACAACAAAAAAATTATGGCAGACAAACAAAGAACAATTGAAAAAGCAGTATCTGTAACAGGAAAAGGCTTACATACAGGAGCTCCTGTAACATTAACGTTTAACCCAGCTCCAGAAAATCACTGGTATAAATTTCAAAGAACAGATTTAGAAGGTCAACCAATTATTGATGCTGACTGTGATTTAGTAGTGGATACTTCTCGTGGTACAACTCTAGAAAAAAATGGAGCACGTGTTCACACAACTGAACATGTATTAGCTGCTTTAGTTGGTATGGGGATTGACAATTGCTTGATTCAAGTGACTGGACCTGAAATGCCAATTATGGATGGAAGTTCATTAAACTTTATTGAGATTTTAGAAACTGCTGGTATTGTTGAGCAAGAAGCAGAACGTGATTATTTTGAATTAACTGAAAACCTAACATACGAAGATCCAATTAAAAAAGTGGAAATGTTAGCGGTTCCTCAAGACGAATTTAGAATTACGGTAATGGTAGATTACGGTAGTGAAGTTTTAGGAACTCAACATGCAGGAATGTATAACATCCAAGAATTTAAAAAAGAAATTGCTCCTTGTAGAACATTTGTTTTCTTAAGAGAATTAGAAGCATTATTAGCACACAACCTCATTAAAGGTGGTGACATGGATAATGCCATCGTATTAGTTGATAGCGAATTACCTGAAGAAAAATTAAACCATTTACGTAAAGTATTTAATAAACCAGATGTTGAAGTAAAAGGTAAAGGTGTTTTAAATAATACCAAACTTCGTTTTTTCAACGAGCCTGCTCGTCATAAATTACTTGACATTGTTGGTGATTTAGCATTAGTTGGAAAACCAATGAAGATTCACGTTTTAGCAGCTCGTCCTGGACATGCTGGAAATGTTGATTTTGCTAAGAAATTGAAAGCATTGGCTAAAATTCAAAAAACAGAAAGAGATTATCCGAAAATTGATATGAATAAACCTCCAGTTTTAAATATCATGGATATTATGAAATTATTACCTCATCGTCAACCAATGTTGTTGGTAGATAAAATCATGGAGCTTTCAGATCAGCACGTCATTGGTGTTAAAAATGTCACTTTAAATGAAGAATTTTTCAAAGGACATTTTCCAGACAATCCAGTAATGCCTGGTGTTTTATTAATTGAAGCCATGGCACAATGTGGTGGCGTATTGGTTTTAAAAACAGTACCAGATCCTGAAAATTATTTAACTTACTTCATTAAAATTGATGGCGTTAAATTCAAACAAAAAGTAATTCCTGGGGATACCGTTGTATTTAGTTTACAATTAGTAACTCCAATCCGTCGTGGAATTTGTCATATGCGAGGAACTGCTTATGTAAATAATAAACCAGTAATGGAAGGTGAAATGATGGCGCAAATTGTAAAAGTAAAAGGTCACGAAGTAAAAACATCTGAAGCTCAATTAGCATAATATTAAATAAAGAATTTATGATTTCTCCTCTTGCAAACATTAGCCCAAAAGCTAAAATAGGAAATAATGTAACAATAGAACCATTTGCAACAGTTTATGAAGATGTTGAGATTGGCGACAATACCCACATTCATCCAAACGCCATTATTTATCCTGACACTATCATTGGAAGTGGTTGTCAAATTTTCCCTGGGGCGTTAATTGGAATTGTATCTCAAGATTTAAAATACAAAGGCGAAAAAGCGATTACCACTATTGGCAACAATACAATCATCAGAGAGTACGCCACTGTTCACAAAGGCACTTCCGACAGAATGAGAACAGACATTGGAAGTAATTGTATGATTATGGCTTATGCACATGTAGCACATGATTGCATTATTGGGAACAATGTTATATTGGCAAATTATGTTGGTTTGGCAGGTCATGTAACGATTGAAGATTATGTGATTATTGAAGGCTACGCCGCAATACAACAATTTGTAATTGTTGGCGCTCATAGTTTTTTAGCTGCTGGATCAAAAGTTCGTAAAAACGTTCCTCCTTATATTAGAGTTGCTCGTGAGCCATTACAATATATTGGAGTTAATAGTGTTGGCTTGTCACGCAGAGGTTTTGAAAAAGAAACAATTAATCAAATTGAAGATATTTATCGTTTAATTTTTGTAAGAGGACATAACATTACTAATGCTTTGGAATTAGTTGAACAAGAAATACCAAATACTGAAATCAGAAATCAAATTATAAATTTCATAAAGGATTCCAAAGATGGAATCGTAAAAGGAATTTAATCTTATTATGTCACGTATATTAACTGGAATACAAAGTACCAATATTCCGCATTTAGGAAATATTTTAGGGGCAGTTTTACCTGCTATTGAATTAAGTAAACAACCAGGAAACGAATCACTTTTTTTTATTGCCGATTTACATTCCTTAACGACGCAAAAAGAGGCTGCTCAAAGAATTAATAGTGTTAATTCAGTGGCTGCCACTTGGCTAGCTTTTGATTTTGATACACAAAAAAATTTACTCTACCGTCAAAGCCGCATACCAGAAGTTTGCGAACTAACTTGGTATTTAAGCTGTTTTACGCCTTTTCCTATGTTAGCTAATGCGCATTCGTTTAAAGATAAATCTGAACGATTAAGTGATGTGTACACTGGATTATTTACATATCCGGTATTAATGGCAGCAGATATTATTTTGTATGATGCAGAATTTGTTCCTGTTGGGAAAGATCAAGTACAGCATATTGAAATTACGAGAGATATTGCACAAAAATTTAATCATCAATACAATCAAGAAATTTTTGTGATTCCTCAAGCTAAAGTGGATGAAAGTGTGATGATTGTTCCCGGAACAGATGGACAAAAAATGAGCAAGTCATACAATAATTTCATCAATATATTTTTACCTGAAAAAGATCTATTAAAAGTTGTAAAAACTATTGTGACTGATGCAACTCCATTAGAAGAACCAAAAAATCCAGATACGTGTAATGTATTTAAATTATATAAATTATTAGCTAGTGAAACGCAAATAGCTGAAATGCGAAATAATTATGTAAAAGGCGGTTACGGATACGGACATGCTAAAACAGCCTTGTATGAATTAATTCTGTCTAAGTTTGAAAAACCAAGAGCTCGTTACAACGAATTGATGAATAACACTAATTTATTAGAAAAAGAACTAGAAGTTGGGGAAGCTAAAGCAAGAAAAATAGCCCAAGAAAAACTAAAGCAAGTAAGAGCTGTTTTAGGATTTTAATTTTTTGACGTAGATTTTTATTCCATTTAATTAAAAACAGTGAAGACTATATTATAAACTGGTCCATAAAATTTAAAAACAAAAACATGAAAAAAATCTACACAAAAACGGTTATTTTATTTTTATTAGCTTTTAGCATAAAAGTTAGTGCTCAATGCTCTGGCTGCACCATAAGTGTTACAGGTCTTGATACATCTCCTCATATTGTATCTTCTGGTCAAGTGTTTTGCATTGCTCCAACTGGCACCGTAACAGGCGACATCACGGTTATGTCAGGTGGTACATTATGTAATCAAGGGACTATGAATTCATTTAATTTATGGATTTCAGGTGGTACTTTAAAAAATTACGGGATGCTTAATACAAATAATGTATTAGTTGAGTCTGCGGGAACTTATACAAATAATGGCACATCAATTATTGATAGTTTATTTATTCGTTATGCATCTTCCTCATACATCAACAATGGAACTCAAACTAGTGATGCCTTTGCTATTGCAGAATATGCAACTGTTGTTAATACTGGGACTATTAATGCAATGCTTATTGCCGATTCATTAGCAACTATTACTAATAATGGTAACATTAGTATTACTGGCGATGGTTTTTCAAACGCCTACTCTAGTACATTTATAAATAATGGCAATCTTACTATCAATAACGATTTTGCAAATTCAACTTCAAGTAATTTCACTAATAATAATTACATGAATGTGATGCGTGATTTTTACAATGCCACTAACGCTAACTTTACAACTAAATGTATGGTAAGTGTTGGAAGAGATTGGTTCAATTCATCAAATGTATTCGGACCAACCACTGGATGTGGTGGTTTTAATATCACAGGTTCATCGTTAAATTCAGGAGTTATTGGATCATTATCAACTCATATTGACATTTGTGATGCGGGGCAACCATTCTCAGGAATAGACTGGAACAGTGGCACTATTGCTAACACTACAACTTACTGCACATGTGTAAATAGTTGCGCTATCGTAACTGGAATAAAAGAATCAGTAAAAGGAAATTCTGTAGTTATTAACTCTATTTTCCCAAATCCTAGTTCAAATAATATTACTGTGAAATTAAATCACACACAAACAGAAACTTTATTAATTGAAGTAAGAGATATGATGGGTAAAACTCAATTCACTAAAAATTACGATGCAGCAATTGGAGAAAACAACACAGATATTAATGTTTCTCAGTTAGCACAAGGAACTTATATTTTAACGGTAACAGATTCTAAACAATCACAAACAAAACGTTTGTTTACTGTTGTTAAATAAAAATACTCTCTTTAAACAAAAAGGCTTGATAATATTATCAAGCCTTTTTTTGTGAGATTTATTTAACTTCCTAATTGTTTTCTACATTTCCAAATGATAATCATATCTTTTTCAATTTTATAATCTTTAGCGTATCTTAAGTTGGCTAATTTAACTTTATTGGCGTCTATTTCTTTTTCTAATAGCATTGAAGGATAAAGAACTGAGCGCTTTATCTCAGGCAAAGACTTATCTGAAATTTTACCATAACCAACCCAAGAGTAAAATCCAAATAATACATTTAAACAGTTTAAAAAATAATTTGATTTATTATCTTGAATAAAAATTAAAACAGGACTAAATACAATTGCTAAAACACTAACTCCAATATCTAACAAACGTTTATTGCGTTTATTATTTGATTTTGAAATGCTATTGACATCAATTACATATAAATCACCTGCAGTATCCACATCATTACTACCAATAATAGAAAGACTTTCTGGCGGTGCAATTTTAAAATCTACTCCACTCGATACGAGGGTTAGCATATTATTAATAATAAACTGAGAGCTAATATCTTTCGCACAAAAAATAATTTCATTGATTTGATACACTTTAATAATTTCATCAATTTGATTTATTTTTCCAATATATAAAGGATTGTGAACACCATTTACCTCAGCACTCACAAAACCTACAAAACCAGGATTTGCATGTGTTTCTTTTAGTAAACCTGACACTCTGTTAAACTCCTGCTCTTCACCAATAATAGCGATGCGTTTGGTTTTTGCACTACTTAAACTATATGACTTTAGTTTAAGAAAATGGTATAATAAACGAGTAACGATAAAACATACTAAAGCCCAACTCGTTCCTAACAAAATTAATGCTCTCGAAAATCTTAAAGATTCTGGCAAAAGCGAATAACCCATTAAAATAAATACAGTACCAAATAAAACGCCTCTTCCAATTTTTAAAAGTTTAATAGGCTTATCGTAACCTCCATTAAAATACACCATGATAATCCAAGCCAATGCGTATAAAGGAAAGGCAACGCTCAATAATTTTTCGGAATAAATATCTCCATCAATACCCGTGTTTTGTTGATAAATATTTTTAATAAAAAATAAACCAAAAGTAATAACACAGAAATCAATAATTGGAACAGTGAAAGCTTTAAAAAATCTTGATAATAAAGCTAAACTCGCTTTTAAAAATATAGCGAGGTGAATTAAAGCATTAAACCAAAAAGCATTAGAACCGCTAAAATGTTTGTTTGAAAATATAGCCATGGCTTTATAAAATATCACCACATAATTCAAACTACTTCTTTTTGTACTTTCTCCTTTATAATGAATAATTTGCGTGTCAGGAAAATAATAATTTTTATATCCTGCTTTTTTTATACGGTAAGATAAATCGATATCTTCTCCATACATGAAAAATGTTTCATCTAAAAATCCAATTTTATCCAAAACCGTTTTTCGAATCAGCATAAAGGCTCCACTCATCACATCGATTTCACTTAACTCATCTTCCGACAAATAAGACAAATGATATTTACCAAAACGTTTTGATTTTGGAAAAAAACGAGCAAAGCCAAACATTTTATAAAAAGCTACTTCAGGTGTTGGTAAGCCTCTTTTTGATTCTGGAGCAAAATTTCCTTGTCCATCCAACATTTTCACCCCTAAACCTCCAGCCTCAGGATGAGCGTCCATAAAGGCTAAAATTTTAGAGAAAGTATCTTCCTGAACAACAGTATCAGGATTTAATAATAATACATATTCTCCCTTAGCTATTTTAAGTGCCTGATTATTAGCCACTGAAAAGCCTGTATTGGTTTTATTGACAATTAAATTGACTTGAGGGAATTTTTCTTGGATAAGAGTAACGGAGCCATCTACCGAGTTATTATCTACCACAAATACCTCACAAGCAATATTTTCTGAAGCTTTAAGCACAGAAAACAAGCACTGTTCAATAAAGTGCTTTACGTTGTAATTAACAATAACGACGGATAATTTAGTCACAAGCTATAAAGCGTTAAAAGTAGCAAAATATTGTAATAATTAAAGTATTAAAAAAAGACCCTTTATATTGGAAAAAAAGTATTAAATTCGCATTCCAAATTTTAAGTTTACTTAAAAACTGGTCCCGTAGCTCAGCTGGATAGAGCAACAGCCTTCTAAGCTGTGGGCCATTGGTTCGAATCCAATCGGGATCACTTTAAAACCTCCTTTTTAGGAGGTTTTTTTGTTTTATAAAATCTGCTATATTTATATTTCAAAAATTATAGCTATGCAATCATCTGCAAAAAATGTAAAAGATTATTTAAAAGAGCTACCTGAAGACAGAGCTCCTTATTTTATAAAATTAAGAGATACTATCTTAAAAAACATACCAAAAGGATTTGAAGAAGGTATGGGTTATGGCATGATGGGATATTCTGTTCCTCATTCTATATTCCCTGATGGCTATCATTGCGACCCAAAATTGCCTTTACCATTTGCAGGAATTGCCTCTCAAAAAAATTTTATAGCCCTTTATCATATGGGTATTTACGCAGATCCAAAATTATTACAATGGTTTGTAGATGAATATCCAAAACATTCGAAAGCAAAATTAGATATGGGTAAAAGCTGTATTCGATTTAAAAAGGCTGACCAAATTCCTTATGATCTAATTGCTGAATTAATGCAAAAAATGACTGTTAAAGATTGGATAAAACTATATCAAGAAAACTATCATAAATCGAAAAAATAAATAAGTATGCATTCGGGAAGACGATTTACATTAAAAGAAGTTATATATTGGACTAGAAGGGACATTTATCTTTTCACAATTGTGGCAACAATTCCTACAGCTCTTTATTATTTTCTAAACATTAAATGGCTGGTTATTCCGTGGGTTGCCATTGGCTTAATAGGAACTGCTGCTGCTTTTTTAGTAGGTTTTAAAAACACGCAAACCTATAATAGATTATGGGAAGCTCGTCAAATATGGGGCGGAATTACAAATACCAGTCGAGCTTGGGGCATCTTAACTAGGGATATGGTAAAAGCAGATGAAAAAAAGGATATTCAAATATTAATCTATCGTCATATTGCATGGCTCACTGCTTTAAGATATCAGATGAGAGAACCCAGACTTTGGGAAAATATGGAATTAAAGAGTAATAAAGAATATGGAAAATTCATTAAAATAGCTGAAAAAGAAATTCCTCTTGAAACAGAATTAAAAAAATACTTAAGTGAAGATGAATTACACTATATTTTAAGTAAAAAAAACAGAGCTACACAAATTATTAGCCTTCAGTCTAAGCATCTTCATTTACTAAAAGAAACTGGCAAATTATCCGAATTTGATTTTATAGAGCTGGAGAAAACATTAACTACTTTTTATGACCACCAAGGGAAATCAGAACGGATTAAAAATTTCCCATACCCACGTCAGTTTGCTACTATTAATCAAATGTTTATTCGTTTATTCATTAGTGTTCTGCCTTTTGGTATTCTTCAAGAGTTTGGTAAATTATCACAAGATATTGGTCCTAATTTTATTTGGGCAACTGTTCCATGTTCAATAATTGTGGGATGGGTTTTTCATGTGATGGAACGAATAGGAGAAGCTACTGAAAATCCATTCGAAGGAAGTGTAAATGATGTTCCTATTACTAACATTAGTCGTACTATAGAAATTGACTTAAAAGAAATGCTAGATGAAACAGATATTCCTGCGCCAATTACACCAGTAAATAATGTGTTGATGTGATTTTTTATAAGTCATTATTTAAAAGTCTCTCAAATACAGAGACTTTTTTTATTGAACTATTTTAGTAAATTTAACCTTATTAAATTGTAAACATACTATATGAATTATTTATACAAACTATTTTTAATTGTTTTCTTTTATATTCCAACATCTTATTTTTCGCAAGGATTTCAAGTAAATCTTCAAGGGCAAAAACAACAAGGAATGGGTGGCGCAGGAACAGCATTTATGCAAGATGCTTCATCTTTATTTTTTAACCCAGGTGGGGCATGTTTTGTAAATGAAAATTCTATTAATTTAGGTATAACGCCTACAATTGCCAGAGGTGCTTATATGGATGCTACCACCAATCAAGTATCTCATACAAATTCGCCAGTTAGTACTCCTTTTACTGCTTATGCTTTATTTCAATTAAAAGATAGTTCTAATTTAAAATTTGGATTAGCCGTTTACACTCCTTTTGGAAGCACAGTGCAATGGGAAGATAATTGGACGGGAAGATTTGCATTAACTCGATTAGAATTAAGAGCTATTTTTATTCAACCCACTGTAAGTTATAAAATAACAAAAAAAATAGGAATTGGAGCAGGCTTTGTATATGCAAATGGAAAAGTAAATTTACAAAAAGACATTCCTTTAAATGATGCGTATGGCAATTATGCTCATGCCGAATTAAATGGCAAAGCCAATGGATTTGGTTTTAATGCCGGAATATATTTTCAACCCATTGAAAAATTAAGTATAGGATTAACCTATCGTTCAAAAGTTAATATGGAAGTAAAAGATGGGGACGCCACTTTTACAGTTCCTGAATCAGTAGCTAATAATTTTCCTAGCGGAAAATTTACTTCTAAATTACCCTTACCAAGTGTTACTACATTAGGATTGGCCTATAAAATCAATAACAAATTAGATGTTGCCTTAGATATTAATTATGTTGGCTGGAAGGCTTACGACACCTTATCTTTTGATTACGAAAACAATACTGAGAAACTATTAGATACTAAATCTGCAAGGATGTATAAAAACACATTTGCATTTAGAGGCGGTGCTCAATATAAAATTAATACGAATTTTACTGCACGTTTAGGATTAGCATATGGTATCACTCCCGTTCAAAATGGGTACGTGACACCAGAAACACCAGATGCTAATCGTGTAAACTACACATGTGGTATTGGTTATCAATTTGGAAAACATTTAAAAATTGACGCCTCATTTTTATTTACACATCTCGAACGAACTGATACCAATTTAGAAACAAATTTAAGCGGCACGTTTAAGACCAATGTTTGTGCGCCAGGAATTTCAATAGGCTATAAATTTTAATAGAAAGTAAAATGAAACTATATAAAACAATTTTTATCATAACAACTGCTATAGTTTTTGCAGCTTGTACTCCAAAATTTAATGAGCCTGATTTATCTACCGGTAGTATTAACGCTTCGGATTATTTAGCTATTGGAGGCTCAATGACAGCAGGCTATTCGGATGGCGCGCTATATGATGAAGGGCAAAGAAATTCTTATACAAATTTATTGGCCACACAATTAAGAAATCTTGGAGTTGGAGCAACAATTTTTAAAATACCTTATGCTCAAAGTTCCATAGGAATGGGAAATGCAAATAATGCCCGTTCTATTTTAGGAAACAGAACAGATTGTCAAAATGTGGTTTCTTTAGGTCCAGTAAAAATTGCTTCTCAGGGTGATATCACTATTTTTTCTAACAATGTATATAATTCGCAAGGTCCTTTTCATAATTTCGGTGTCCCTGACTTAAAATCAATTGAAATAGATATAAACGGATACTCTAATCCTTTTTATCAACGTATGGCTTCTAGTGGAACATCTTCTGTTTTAAATGATGCCATTTCTAGAAATCCAACTTTCTTTTCTGTTAACTTAGGACTACATGATGTTTTAAAATATGCTTTAAAAGGTGGTGCATCTGACAACATCACTCCTGTATCAGGCGCTATAGGAGTTGGCTTCGAGGCGAGTATCAATAATGTGATTGAAAAATTAACTGCTAATGGTGCTAAAGGTGTTATTGCAAATATTCCTAGTATCAAATCAATGGCATATTTTAACACTATAGCTTGGAATGCTTTAAAATTAGATTCGTTAACGGCAGCCAATTTAAATTTATATTATGGTGCGTTAAGCGCTCCATTTAGTTTTTCTGTTGGCAACAATGGTTTTATCATTCAAGACACAAGTCAGTTTTTAGGTTTCAGACAAGCACAAGAAGATGAATTTATTTTATTGAATGTTCCATTAGATTCTGTTAAATGTTACAAATGGGGCTCACTTATTCCTATTCCTGATAGATATGTTTTAACTGCATCAGAAATAAATAACATAGAAAATGCTATTAATGATTATAATACTGTTTTGAAAAATATTGCGGAAACTAAAGGCTTAGCCTATGTCGATGTACATTCACTTTTCAATAAAGTAAAAAATGGATTTATATATAATGGTGTTACTATTAATGCAAGTTTTGTATCTGGTGGATTTTATTCTTTGGACGGATTAAATCTAACACCACGAGGGAATGCCTTTTTAGCTAATGAGTTTATTAAAAGCATCAATAACAAATATCAATCAACAATTCCAGAACTTGATGCGATGAAATATCCAGGAGTAATTTTCCCTTAACTAAACCATTTAGTGTATCTGGTGTTAAATATTATACCAATACTAAAATGATTTAAAATATTTAGTAAATTTATAATAACCTAAACTTAACTCTATGAAAAAAATTTACCTTTTTGCATTATCAACAGTTGCTTCACTAGGGCTTTTAAAAGCTCAAACACCTTGTTCAACTGGAAGATATGCAAGTGACACTTTTACAAATGTAACAGTAACTAGCAATGTTGTATTTGGTTCTAATATTACTGCCGGAGGATCAACTCAATCCTTAACAATGGATGTATATCAACCAACTGGTGATATAGAAACTAAACGTCCTTTAATTATTTGGGCTCATGGTGGTAGTTTTATTGGCGGTTCTAAAACAGATGCTGATGTTGTTGCATTATCACAAGCTTTTACAAAAAAAGGATATGTATGTGTATCTATCAACTATCGTTTAGGTTTAACTCCATTTGATTCGGTAGGAGCTGTGAAAGCTGTATTAAGAGCAGTTCAAGATATGAAAGCGTCCATTCGTTTTTTCTATAAAGACAAGTTAACTTCTGATACATATAAAATTGATACGAATAATATTTTTATTGGAGGAAGTTCGGCAGGTGCTATTACAGCATTACACACGGCTTACTTAGATAAATCTTGTGAAGTAAATTATTATATCAATCCTAATGATTTAACTAATTTAGGTGGCATGGATGGATATAGTGGAAATCAATGCTACTCTTCAAAAGTAAAGGGTGTTATTAATTTATGTGGAGCCTTAGGAAGATATGGTTGGATACAACCTGGTGATGTTCCGTTTTGTTCAATGCATGGTACTGTTGATGGAACTGTAAGATACAATAGAGGATTTGCTGCTCCACTAGGAATTCAATTAATTTTATTAGATGGGAGTAGAATGTTAAAAGAACAAGCTAATGCTATTGGCGTTTCTAATCCTTTTTACACATGGTACGGAAAAGACCACGTTCCTTATGCAGGAACTTCTGCGGCAGCTATCTCATACATGGATACTACTGTAAAATTTGTGAGAGACTTTTTGATTTCTAATCTAGGATGTACAGATGCTCCATTACTTGCGCCTAATACTCCTGTGCAAACGGCGAATTTATATGCCTATACAACGTGTACAACAAATGTGGTTTTAAATTGTAATTCAAGCGTTGGAATGAATGAATTAACTCACAACTCCGTTATTTCAGAAGTATATCCAAATCCATCAGAAAATGATATGACTATTGAATTCGCAAACACAAGTACTTCACATAAAATTGAGCTATATGATGTTACTGGCAAAATAATTTCTTCTTATAACACAGAAGATTCGAAATTTAAAATCAGTAAAAACAACTTAGCTTCAGGCTTATATTTTCTAAAGGTTAGTAATAAGCAAGGCGAATCAAGCACTCAGAAAATAATTTTTAAATAATTCATTTCCTTATCCTAACAAAAAGCCCAAAGAAATTTGGGCTTTTTTTATAACAACATTTTCTTCTTGCTCAATAAAAAACTATTTTTACAATCATGTTCGCCATTATTGATATAGAAACTTGTGGAGGAAAATTTGATTATCCAAAAGGACGAATTACAGAAATTTGCATTCTAATTCATGATGGATTACAAGTCACCGACAAATTTTCTACGCTTATCAATCCCGAATGTTATATCTCACCTCTTTATACAAACATTACAGGTATTACCAATCAAATGGTTGCAAATGCTCCTAAATTTCATGAAGTGGCAAATACAATTTTACAACTAACCGAAAACAGAACATTTGTTGCTCATAATGTAAGTTTTGATTATAATTTCATTAAAGGAGAATTTGCCTCTTTAGGATATGACTATGAAAGAGAAAAATTATGCACTGTAAAATTGAGTCGTAAATTAATACCTGGCAAAAAAACATATAGTCTTGGCCCTTTATGTGAATCTTTAGGGATTAGTAATAACGCAAGACATAGAGCCGAAGGTGATGCTGTGGCGACTGCTAAATTATTTGACATTTTAATGCAAATAAAAAGCAATTCTAAGTAATCTAAATTTATGGTTTTTGTATATTTACCCTATGCAAAAAATATTGATTACTGGTTCAAATGGCTTATTAGGACAAAAATTAGTTTACAAACTAAAAGATAAAGCTAACACATTATGCATTGCTACTGCTCGTGGCGAAAACAGATTGGTAAATACATCTGGTTATGAATATGCTTCGCTAGATATTACCAATTATGATAATGTTGCTGAAGTGTTTAGTAAATACTTGCCTGATGTTATTATTAATACAGCAGCTATGACAAACGTAGATGCTTGCGAAACAGATAAAGAAGGAGCGTATCTTTTAAATACAATATCCGTTAAAAATCAAGTTGAAGTTTTAGAGAAATTACAAAAAGAAAATCCTAATTATAAACCTCACTTTATTCATCTATCAACCGATTTTATTTTTGATGGCACACACGGGCCTTTAGATGAAACAGAAAAACCAAATCCATTAAGTTACTACGCCGAAACAAAATTAGAAGCCGAAAAAATAGTTCAAGCTTCTTTATTACATTGGGCAATGGCTCGAACAGTTTTAGTTTATGGCATTGTAGATAATATGAGCCGAAGCAATATTGTATTATGGGTAAAACAAAATTTAGAACAAGGTAAAACGATTAATGTAGTGGATGATCAATACCGTACCCCTACTCTAGCCGAAGATTTAGCAGATGGTTGTATTTTAATTGCTGAGAAAAAAGCAAGTGGTATTTATAATATTTCTGGAAAAGACTTTTTAAATATTTTAGAAGTAGCGCATTTAGTGGCTGATTATTACAAACTAGACAAATCATTAATTAAGCCTTCTAAATCAGCTGACATTAAACAGCCCGCTAAGCGTCCGCCAATTACTGGCTTTATTATAGATAAAGCTAAGCGTGATTTAGGATACAATCCTCATAGCTTTGTGGAAGGAATTAAATTTCTGGAAGAACAATTAAAACAAATGGGAGTTTAATAGTAATAGTTTTGGTAGCTGAGCTTGTCGAAGCTACCACTTACACTTACAACTAGGCGACATATACACTTTTGCTCTAGGTAGCATGTTAATGATATTAGCTTGCGTCTCGTCGCTTATTAAAATATTACGCAAATCTAACACCTTTAAAGATTTTAATCCCGATAAAGAAGATGGATACTCATCTAAGTTATTACTCCATAAATCTAGTATCTCTAGTTTTTCAAGATTACCAATTTGTGGTGGCAAAATCTCTAAATCATTTTGATTAAAATTTAAATAGACCAAGTTACTTAGTTTCCCAATTTCTTTCGGTAAACGTTTTAAACCTGTTTTGCTACAGGCAAAATATTGTAAATTACTTAATAGATAAATACTATCTGGTAATTCAGCAATAGAGTTTTTGCTAATATCTAAATATTGTAAATTTTTAAATTGTAATATTTCTTTTGGGAAAGATTTTAAATGCTGTTTACGAAGAACTAATTTAATAACCGCATCTGGATTCTTCATAGCTTCTTGAATGGAAACAAATCCTTGCATGGTATCTAATGCTAAAGAATCTAGCAACTGAGCCTCACTTATCTTAAACGAAAAAGATAAAGTAATTATAAATGCTATTTTAAAAAAAGACTTAAACATTTGTACAAGCGATTTTATCATTTGCTAAAGCTTGCTTTAGTTCATCTAAGTTAGCAAATTTTTCTTCATTTCGTATGCGTTTCACAAATTCAACCTTTATGCGTTCTCCATAAATATCTTGATCAAAATCAAAAATATTAACTTCAATTTTTATGGAGTTATCTAAATCCGTAGTAGGGTTTGTTCCAATATTAAGCATGCCTTTGTATGATTGTTTTCCAATCAAAACATTAACAGCATAAACACCAATTTTAGGTATTAATTTGTCCTCATTTCCTATCGAAATATTTGCTGTGGGATAACCAATGGTTCTTCCTAATTGTTTACCCTTAACGACCTTACCAGTTATAAAAAAAGAATATCCTAAAAAATCATTCGCCACTAAAATATCTCCCTCTTCTATCGCTCTTCTAATACGAGTGCTACTTACATTTAGCTGATTAATTTCTTGAGCTGGAATTTCTTCCACATTAAATTGATGAGTTGTTGCAAACTGCTTTAAAGTTTCAATACTACCTTCTCTGTTGCTGCCAAAACGATGGTCGTATCCAATTACTAAAGTTTTTGTTTTTAAACCTTTTACAATCACATCTACAACATAATCGTTGGCCTGCATTTGCGAAAACTCTTTAGTAAAGGGAAAAACCAATACATGATCAACACCAAAATGTTTTAGTACTTCACATTTCTCTTCCGTTAAGGTAATTAACTTTAAATCTTTTTGTTCGGGAAATAATACTTTACGAGGATGTGGGTCAAATGTAAAAACAACAATTTCTCCGCCTTGCTTATTTTTTAATTCAACTAATCGTTTAATGATTTTTTGATGGCCTAAGTGAACGCCATCAAAAGTTCCAATAGTAACAATAGTATTTGTTAAGCCAGATAATTCAGATATTTGATGATAGACGTGCACAAAAAATAGAGCGTAAAGATATAAGATTTAAAACACTTTAACGTTACCGTTTTTAATAATATAATCTACTCCATTTATATTAAATTTTTTGCCTGTACTCTGTTTCATTAAATCTGTAATATCCTGTTCAATGGTATGCACCGAACCCTTTGTTTTATAAGCAATATTTAAATAATCTTCATTAATATGCATTCCTTCATAAACACCACAAAGCACTACGCGCACAGGAACTTTAACTCGAGCTAACATTTTCAAATCTCTTGCTTTAGCCCAATTATCTGCTATTAAAATAACGTCTTCAACCTTACCACTTTTATTTAATCCGTAAATAATCGCTTCTATTGGGTTTTCAGGAGCATCTCCACCTTGCCCTTTTTTAACGGTTAATTCCATGGTAGAAATTAACTCATCCACATTTTTAGCTTTACAATGATATATTCCTCCAGTGGCCCCAATCTTCTTATCTTCATCTCTTTTTTTATCACCATCATTAAAAAATACAAAATGCTGACTCGTTGTATCTTTCATAAAATGCAACTTTAACCAAGTACTTGTTTGCTGTGCGTAGGGATACATACTTCCCGTTAAATCTGCTACAATTAATTTATTCTTCCATTGTTTATTTCGCTTAAGAACATTATAAACAACATTATTTAAAGTATCAGCAGCATTGGGATTAAAATTGGTTTCGCTTTCAGTACTTCTACTTTCAAACGAAAAATTACCATTCTTATCATATATTCTATAATAACCGTCCAAATTTCCTTTTCTAAAATTTCCTTCCGCCTTCACTCGTCCATTGGGATAATATGCCAACTCTAATCCATCTTTTAAGCCATTTTTAAAATTTTCGTAAAAGTCCTTTTTACACTTTTTTGAATAATAAATAGAAGGGCCATCCAATAATCCATCTTTATAGTATGCTTCTAACTCTACACAATCTGGCTCGTCAAACCAAACAATTTCTAAACCTTGTTTTTTATTGTTTCTATAAGATACTTCACTTTTTAAATCTCCATTTGCCCAAAATTCTTTCCAAATGCCTTGTTTTAAACTATCCTTGTCTATCACATTGATAGTGTCGTTTGAATATACCTTATAACTAATAAAGAATTGAGCTTTTGAGTTTAAGCCCAAAAACAGTAAATAAATAATAAGGATATATGCTAAAAGATAACTTTTCACTACCTAAAATTGCTTAAATTTGTGCTAATTATCAAATTTATTATGTTAGAAAGAATAAACAGTTTATTACTTGAGGTTGAACAGTTTGCAGCGCAAAGCAAAGAACAAGTAGAAGAGTACCGCATTAAATGGTTAAGTAAAAAAGGAGAAATCACTTCTTTATTTGACGATTTTAAAGCTGTTGCTCCTGAAATTAAACGTGAAGTTGGACAGAAATTAAATGAACTAAAAATAAAAGCTCAAGATAAAATTAATGAGCTTAAAGAAAAACATGAAGCTTCAACAAGCTCAGCAACCAATAAGGATATTGATTTAACTTTACCTGCAGATCCAACCATTCAAGTTGGGTCTCGTCATCCATTATCATTAGTAAAAAACCAAATTATTGATGTGTTTGCTCGTATTGGTTTTACGGTAAGTGATGGAAGAGAAATTGAAGACGATTGGCATAATTTTACAGCGTTAAATACACCTGAGAATCACCCAGCGCGTGATATGCAGGATACATTTTATGTAGAGTTAAATCCTGAAATGGTTTTACGTACACAAACCTCTTCTGTACAAGTTCATATTATGGAGAATCAAAAACCTCCTATTCGTACTATTTCTCCGGGTCGTGTGTATCGTAACGAAGCGATTAGTGCGCGTGCACATTGTCAGTTTCACCAAATTGAAGGTTTATATATTGATGAAAATGTATCGTTTGCTGATTTAAAACAAACTTTAAATTTCTTCGCAAAAGAATTATTTGGTACAGAGACAAAAATCAGAATGCGCCCTAGTTATTTCCCATTTACAGAACCAAGTGCTGAAGTAGATATTAGCTGTACAATTTGTAAAGGCGAAGGTTGTAATGTTTGTAAATATACGGGTTGGGTAGAAATTTTAGGTTGCGGTATGGTTGACCCACAAGTATTAGAAAATTGTGGCATTGACAGTAAAAAATATTCTGGTTTCGCATTCGGAATGGGTATTGAACGTATTACCATGTTAAAATACCGTGTGAAAGATTTACGTTTGTTTTTTGAAAATGATGTGCGTTTCTTAAAGCAATTCGCAGGAGAATAATTCATGAATCAACTTTCGAGAAAAGAGCAAATTTTAAACATGTTGGTGAGCGAACCTAATGATGTGTTTTTAAATTATGCCTTGGCTATGGAGTTTGTTTCCTCAAATGAATTGAACCAAGCCGACGAACAACTCAAAAAAGTTTTATCTATAAAGACTGATTATTTACCTTGCTTTTACCAACTAGGACAAGTAAATGAAAAGCTTAATAATAACGATATAGCTTTAACCTACTACAAACAAGGTGTTGATTTAGCTAAATCACAAAACAACCATAAAGCTTTAGGCGAATTGAATGAAGCGATTTGGATGTTGGAGGATTAAATACAAAAATTACAATATTATGAGGTTAATTATTCTAAATATCCTATTATTAGTTAGTCGACTAGCTAATTGCCAAACAATTGATGGAGGAAACGGTCATGCTTTAATATTGGACAAAAAGGGTAATGTTTGGACAATGGGTAGAAATAACTTTGGACAACTTGGAGATAGCTCATTAGTAAACTCTTCCAATCCAAAACAAGTTTCTAATTTAAAAGGAATTTATAAAATATCGCGAGGTTATGATCATAGCATTGCATTAGATTCAACTGGTAATTTATACTTATGGGGTAGAAACAACTACGGGCAGTTAGGCTATCCCTCTGTTCTTGACCAATTGGTTCCTAAAAAGTTACTAACTCAGAAGGATTTTGTAGCAATAGAAGGAGGTCATTGGCATACAATAGCCTTAAAAAAAGATGGAACTGTTATGGCATGGGGGCATAATTTTTTTGGCGAACTAGGTAATGGAAACAGAGAGCATAAATCTTTTCCCGTGTATGTGATGCAAAAAGTAAATTCGACAGTTTCTATTTTAAATAATGTTGTACAAATTGCCTCAGTTGGTTATCATACATTAGCACTAAAAAAAGATGGAACTTTGTGGGGATGGGGATCTAATGATTATAACGAATTGGGATATAAGGGGCCAAATGTTCAGGTATATGCCGCAAAAATAAATAGTTTACCAAAAAAGATAAAGGAAATAGCAGTAGGGTGGCATCATTCTGTTGCTTTAGATGTGGATGGAAATTTATGGGTCTGGGGCTCTGATCCTGCATTTCAGTTCGGAGAGACTACAACAAATTTTTATAAGCAACCGTTTATGTTTAGTGGATTACCAAAATTCACAAAAATAGCCTGTGGAAGTTGGCATTCCTTAGCAATTGATGAAAATGAAAATGTATGGGCTTGGGGTAAAAATCATTATGGAATGTTAGGCACGGGTGACTCCACCAGTAGCTCAACCCCTGTTTTAATTAAATCGTTAAAGAACATTACTGATATTGGCGGAGGATGTTTTGAATCCATAGCTATTGATAAGCAAGGAAAAATATACACATTTGGGGATAATCCTTCTGGACAACTAGGTATAGGTAATTTGCAACGCTGCTATATTCCAAAATTAATTCCTCTTAACATAAATGGTAATATGCAAAAAAAATCCATTATAACTGAAAATACAAAACCTGTTGACAAGGAATCATTTTCAAAAGCAGATACCTCAATTTTTGAAAAAGAAACTCTTAATAAAATTGCTAAATATTCCATACTAGCTTTGAGTATTATATTAAATATTTATTTATATAGAAAAGTAAAAAAGCTAAGTTAGAATATTTACGATCAAATTTTCTTATTCACAACTGCTTTATTCCCTACTTTATCAATCACTTCAACTCTTAAAGTTTTAGGATTTACTTCAGTAAAGTAACAGATAACTGTATTTGATTTAGCATCATATTCGGCTATTTGCCAAACATCATTTACGTATACATTGTAATCGGCAATGCCGCTTAAATTATCAGCTATTTTAAAGGTAACAGAAGTTTTTGAAACTATTCCTTTCGAAGATTTCTTTTTAGAAACAGGAAACACAATAGTAGGAGCAATAGTGTCATAGCCTATACCAAACGTACCAAATGATTTACTTTCTGTTTTAAACCAAGCATTTTCGTATTTACCAACCAAACAATTATCTTCATTCATCAAAATGATTTTACTTTCCTTGCCCTTTATCACTTTATTTATTTTAATAGATAAAGTTATTGGCTTTAACAGGGGTTCGTTTTTATTTCCTACAACAGCCTTTCCTAACTTATTAATATAAGCCGCTACAAATAAAGATTTGCTTGAGGTTCCAGCTTTGATCTCACATTCAATATCTTCTTTTTTTATCAAGCAATCTTTAAAACAATAGGCATTATATAATGTCGAATTAGATTTATAACCTTCAATTTTTGAAGCTTTTACTTTAAACTGCACTTGATTTGCATTTCCTTTTTCGTCAGCTACAATCAACTCAATCGTATGTATTAAAGTATCTTTCAATTCAATCTTACCACCGTTAATTGAATTCTTATAAATATTTATATCATAACAACTGGGAGTAAAACATTTTTGATATTTAATACCTCCCACTTTTTCGCTAAACACATTGACGTAACGTCCGTTATCAAAACTGATGTTATTTAATTGATGATGGTAAATAATTTTATCATCTAATAAAAGTTTGGCTTCGTATATATTGTTTTTATTATTAGTTGCATTTGCTCTATCAAAACCAGCAAAACCGATAGCAAACGTATTTTCTGGCAACACTTGTGTGTATTTTGGTAAAGATAATTTATCACCAATATATTTAACTGGAACTGAAGAAATGCGTTTTACACTATTTGTATCTGCAGTACTATAAATAGCTATATGTGTTAATTCTGGCTTCACATCATCCTTTACATCATATATTAATAAAGGATTAACAGGGATTTCTGATTTCTCTTCTCTAATTTCAAAATGCAAGTGTGGCCCTGTTGAACTTCCTGAATTACCAGTATAACCAATCACTTCACCCTTTTTTATTGGTAATTCATTGGCGTTTGGATACACTTCTATTTCATTCTTTTTTTGTTCAATTTGCTTTTGTTTAATGTAAGTGTCTATTTTACTTGCATACTTTTTTTGATGTGCATAAACCGATACATAACCATTAGGATGTGTGATATACAACACTCGTCCATAACCTACACTACTAATTTTTATTCTACTAATATATCCATCTCCCACACTTTTAATTGGCAAATTAGCCGTTGGGTCCGTACTAAAATCTAATCCTGCATGGAAATGATTTGGTCGTATCTCGCCGTAATTACCAGTAATAACAACCTCTCTATCTAATGGATACGAAAACCCCAAACCGTTATACTGTGCATAAAAAAACGAACAATTCAGTGTAAAAAATAGGAGAAATAGTATTCTGAAATTTATCATTATGACAAGGTTAAATTGTATGAAGTTAATTAACAACGAGTTGTTGATGTAAAGTTAATGGCTTACGTAAAATGAGTTCGCCTAAAGTCTATTTTTAACCAACAACAAACTGTTTATTGAGCATGAACGTAGAAAATATAAAATCAGAATTGCAACAAGTGTTAGATAGCGATTTAGCGCTGCGAAAAGAGTATAATGAAATCAAACGTTCATTAAGCGATTATCGTAACCAACTCATCCAACGTGATGAAGATTGTAAACGTTTGCAAGTGTCTATCGACGTTTTAAATACCAAATTGGTAGTTATGGAACGCGATAACACCAACTACAAAAGCGAAGTAAACTCTTTTAAAGAATTACGTAACTCTATTCGCGAGCAATTACAAGAAAAACAAGATGAAATTAATGGTTTGTTGAGCAAAATTGACGAGTTAAACGGTCAATTAGCATCTATTTCATCTGAGTACGAATCAAAAATTATTGAATTACAAACTTCTTCTCAAGAGGAAATTTTGAATTTAAAATCATCATACGAAGCTCAATTAACGGAATTAAAATCAAATACATCTTACCAACAAAGCGGTATCCGTACTGAATTAGAAACTAAGATTAACGATTTAACAAATACTTACAACACCACTTACCAAGAAACAGTTTCATCATACGAATCACAAATTGAACAATTAAAATCTGATTTTAACGCTCAATTAGACTCCGTGAAACAAGAATCTGAAAGTCGTATTGCGTCTTTATCCGCCTCTAGCTCTGAAACCATTTCTAATTTAACTTCTGAATATGAATTAAAAATTAGTGGTTTAACTCACCAATGGAATATTGAGAAAACAGAAATTACATCTTCTTACGAAAACCAAATTTCTTCGTTAACTGGTGCTTATACTGCTGAAAAATCTGATTTAGTAGATTCTTATGAATCAAAAATTGCAGATTTAAATACAGAATTATCAAACAAACAAATTGCCTTTGAAGCAGAGTTGAGTTCAACCATTGAATCATTAAATCAATCGTATACTCAAAAAGAAAATGAGTTAAAAGCATTTTACGAAAACGAATTATTAAATACATCTAGCTCTTCTGGTTCATTAGTAGAATCAGTAAAAGCAGAGTATGAGACAAAAAATTTATTATTATCTGATAACATGAATAAAGTGGTTGTGGAAAACGAACACTTTAAAGAAAAAATCAGAGAGATGGTATATTTTATTGATGAACAAAATACCAAGATTGATGAATTAACCAAAGATATTGAAAGTAAGGCAGAACAAATCAGTAAACATATTGATAGCTACAATTCATTATCTGGAGAATTTGACGCTTACAAAACATCTCAGTTATCAAGTATTGATGAGCAAGTTGGTGCTTTAAATTCTAAAATTGCTGAATTTGAATCTATCATCTCTGCTAAAGATTCTAGTATTTCTGAATTAACTGCTTCGGTTGAAGAAAAAATCAATCAAATAACGAGCTTAACTAATTCTTATAACGAGTTACAAGATCAATTTAATGTATTATCTGTTTCTTTCACGACAGAGAAAGAAAATTTTGAAAACTTTAAATCTGAATTAGAAGTTTCTAACTCTCAATTATTACAAAGTAAAGATGTAGAGTTTAATAAACTATTAGCGGAGAATACGTCTTTAATTACTGAAATTGACGCAACTGCTGATAAATTAGAAGCTACTGAAGCTGAGTTACAATTAGTTCAAACAGAATTATCTGAATTGAAATCAGTAACAGAAGGCAAAGCTGCTGACTTAAAAGAAACATTAAATAGCAAAAACTACGAAATCACTACCTTATCTGCTAATAACATGGCTCTACAAACAGAGCTTGATTTATTAAAAACAGAATTAGATAATGTTCGTAGTGAATTAAAATCTGCTTTAGAAGTAAGTGAATCTAGTTCATCTTTACAAGGAGAATTAAATTCATTAATGACTGCTAAAACAGAATTAGAAAATCAGTTAGCTGGATATAAATCATCTGTAATTAGTTTAAATGCTCAAATTTCTGAATTAAGCGAATCTATTTCTGGTTACCAATCAGAGATTAACAACTTAAAATCTGTTACTAAAGTGGATGAGCAAGATGCATTTATTGATCGTTTATTCAAACAAATCGACATTTTAAGTGATGAGCGTTTAAGCTTGTTAAATGAGAAGGAAGAAATGGCAAATCAATTGTTAAAAATGAACGAAACAGTTGCTTCTATTTCGCAACATGTTGATTCTCATAATATTGACGTAACTGAATTGGATAATCACAGAAAAAATGTTATATTAGCAGGAAGTTCTAATAATGTGAGTTCTGAAAAGACCGTTATGAAGAAACAAATAAATGAGTTGGTGCGTGAAATTGATAAATGTATAGCTCTGTTGAGTGCTTAAAAAGAAAATTAGCTTAGTTTAATGAGCGATGTAAGTGTAAAAGTAGAAATTGCCGGCGGTTTATATACGCTGAAAATTAAAAGTGAGGACGAAAGCAACGTTAAACAGGCAGTTGAACTAATAAATCAGAAAATTTCGGAGTTCGAAAGAAACTACGGAGTAAAAGATAAAAAAGATGTGATGGCCATGGTTGCTTTACAATTGGTTAGCCAATTAGCAAAAGAAAAAAGCCAAGCCGAGAAAGAGTTAAGCACTCTAAAATTGGTGTTAGAAGATGTAGAACAAATGTTGGTTCAACATAAAGATAACATACAAAAAACAGAAGAATAAACATATAACGTCTTTAAATAGACCCTTTTTGACGCACAAATTTTGAAGAAATTCAACGTTTGTGCGTTTTTTATTAATGAAATGTTTGGATAGTCGCCCTAAGCATTTGATTAAGTAATATAAACAATGTGCGACAAACAAAAATTATGAGTGTATTAGCCATTATATTTATTGCCGTAGCATTAATTGCCGGCGTAGTTGCGGGTTTTGTGATTGCCAACTCCCGACTGAATCAAAGTAGCGTTCAAGCAAAAGAAAATCTAGTAAAAGAAGCCGAAGTGAAAGCCGAAAGCTTAAAACAAGAAAAGATTTTACAAGCCAAAGAAAAGTTCTTACAATTAAAAGCAGAACACGATAAAGCAGTTAACGAACGTAACCAACATTTAGCTCAGTTAGAAAACAAAGCTAAACAACGCGAAAGTGAATTAGCTAAAAAAGTAGAAGAAGCGACTAGAAAAGATAAAGAATTAGAGAGTCAAAAAACACAATTAAACTCTCAAGTTGAATTGTATAAAAAGAAAAGCGAAGAGATTGAAAAATCTCACCGCAAGCAAGTAGAGTTATTAGAAAAAGTATCGGGCTTAAGTGCTGATGAAGCAAAAGCTCAATTAATTGAAAGCGTGAAAGCAGAGGCTAAAACCGAAGCGATGGCTTTTATTAAAGATACAATGGATGAAGCAAAAATCAATGCGAATAAAGAAGCAAAGAAAATCATCATTCAATCTATTCAACGTTTAGCAACGGAAACAGCTATTGAAAATTCAGTAACGGTTTTCCATATCGAAAGTGATGAAATTAAAGGACGTATTATTGGTCGTGAAGGACGTAATATCCGTGCTTTAGAAGCCGCTACAGGTGTAGAGGTTATTGTAGATGATACTCCAGATGCAATTACATTATCTTGCTTTGATTCAATCAGAAGAGAAATTTGTCGTTTATCCTTACATCAATTAGTAACAGATGGTCGTATTCACCCAGCTCGTATTGAAGAGATTGTGGAGAAGACTAAAAAAATGATTGATGAAGAAATTGTGGAAACTGGTAAACGTACGTGTATCGACTTAGGAATTCATGGTTTACATCCAGAATTAATTAGAATGGTAGGACGTATGAAATACCGTTCGTCTTACGGACAAAACTTATTACAACACAGCCGCGAGGTAGCAAACCTTTGTGCGATTATGGCTAGCGAAATGGGATTAAATCCTAAGATTGCGAAGCGTGCTGGTTTATTACATGATATTGGAAAAGTGCCTGATGAAGAACCAGAATTACCACATGCAATTTTGGGTATGAAGTTGGCAGAAAAATATAAAGAGAAACCAGAAGTATGTAATGCTATTGGAGCGCATCACGATGAAATTGAGATGACAACTTTATATTCTCCAATTGTTCAAGTATGTGATGCTATTAGCGGTGCGCGCCCTGGTGCACGTCGTGAAGTTGCTGAGCAATACATGAAACGTTTAAAAGATTTAGAAGCACTAGCATTAGGATATGATGGTGTAGAAAAAACATACGCTATTCAAGCAGGACGTGAGGTACGTGTATTAGTTTCAGCTGATAAAGTAGATGATAAACAATCAGAACAATTAGCATTTGATATTTCTCAAAAAATTCAAACGGAGATGACTTACCCAGGACAAGTTAAAGTAACAGTAATTAGAGAAGTACGAGCTACCGCATACGCGAAGTAATAGTCACCCTGAACTCGTTTCAGGGTCTCAGAGATGCTGAAACAAGTTCAGCATGACCAACAAAGCAAAAAAGCTGCATTTAAAAGATGCAGCTTTTTTATTATATTTGGTATACGCTTGCATTAATTACTATCATTTGTGAAAATTACAAACGGATTAGTAGTACTTAGCGAGTAGTTATACCCAATTGCTGAAAAAGAGACAAATACAATGCTAGAAAGAGTTTTTTTATATGCCGACCTAAAGCCTGGAGATAGAATCCACAAAATTATTGAGGAGTACATTTATCCTGACTTAAAGAACAAAGGGTTCAAGCTAAAAAAATCACCTCTGTCATTAATTCGAACTTTAGGGCAACTTGAACAAACAATCCATTTTCAAAAAAACCTCCATAATTCAGGTAATGTAACGGCTGCATTTGACATAAGTTTCCACATTTCTTTTAAATCTTATAAAACTTGGCATTTAGAAAAATATAACAAATCAATAATTAACGAAGCAGTTGCGTCGGTGAAATATGGCCGCGACATACCAAATTGGTCAAATGATTTTACCTCAAGTTTATGGTATGACTTGGCACAAACAGACAATGTTAAAATAATTGATGTACTAAAAAATAACATTAACAATTATGGGTTAAAGTACTTAGACTCATATTCCGACTTTCAAACTTCTATAAATACTATAAAAGAAAAAAATCTCTTCTATCAAACACCTTTAATTTATGACTTCTGTGTGTTTCTAAATGACAAAAAACAAGCCGCTGAAATTTTGACTTGGTTTGACAATGCTAAATTTTCCGGACTCAGTTTCAATCCAGACATTCTTGAAAGTGTAGAATTAAGAAAGAATAATATAAGCAACTGGGTATAACACACGGTTCGCTCCAGCCTTGCAGACATCTGGGGCATTTGCAAAAGTTTCGGCAGACAATTTTTTCATTTTGCAAATGGCTACTAAACATTTATCTTTAAACAAACATTTCGGTAGACAACGGTTTTAAAATGGCCGAAGCAAACCGCGAAAACGTTATAAGTAATAGGTCGAGCGAAACTTGTAAAACAAAAATGACAAAAAAAATCAAATTTCAATTTGAAACTAATAACTGGTTCTTAGCTTATGGAATTTCTTTCATTTTCATTCCATTCTACTATGAAGCTGACATTAATATAATTTTTAAAATATTAATATACTTTGTGCCGCCTTTCATTCTGTCAAAATTTGTGGACAATAATAGAATGGTAATATATGAAGACTCGATAATCTACTATAAATATGCAAAGCGAATTGAGAAGCTCTTTGAAATTAATTTTTTAGATATAGAGAAAGTGATTGTGACAAGACCCATAACTTATCGATTCAGTCCAACTTTAACAGTTTTCCAAAAATCCAAAAACAAAAAATTTATGGTGCAAATACACAGAGGCATTGACGAAAAACTATGCGAATTTTTTCTTGACCACAAAATTAAAGTGGTCACGAATAATAGTGAACTTAGAAACTATCTGCAGCACTATGCTTTGGGACATAGACCTAAAGTTAATTAAGCATTGTGCGCACTGCAACTTATTACAAACGCTTAGACATCTATTTGGCAGATGATTCGACTGCGCTCAGCACAGGCTTAAAGCTTTTGCAAAAGTCCATTAAACATTTATCTTTGTTAGTAGCGTTACGGCAGACAATGTTTCAAATCAAACCTTTGCTTAGCGCGAAAACGTTAGTGGCAAGTTTATGACAACACTCAAAAATATAATCATCCTGATTTTTATAGTTTTATTCACTCAAAACTGTAAGACAAAAATATGCGTTGACAACATACAAAATCCGGTAGACCTAAAAACGGAAATATGTAAAAACATTACAGTTCCATTTGAAAACGGTGACACTATTGTTTATAATTCACATTCAAATACTTTGTGCGGACAAGAAGACCAAGTGACAAAAGACACTTATTATATACCTAATTTAGACTCTACTAAATATATAAACTTAATTGCAAAGACAACTAACAGAATAATATTGTTTAATGCGGATGACAATGCTCTTATTTCACTAGCTGGCGACACAATATCTAAAAGTGTTATACAAGACAGCTATAATGAAATTGTTTTATTTTTTAATGGTACAGTAATTAAAAATGATTCCGTAATTATATCAGAGCAATATAGAAGAGGCCTTGATTTTATAACAATAAAAAAGATGTATTTTTATAATAACGGTTGGAAAACGAAGGTAATTGATACAGTAAAAAATAAATATAAAACCAGCCACTAACACAAACTAAATGCCATTTGGGCATTGGGCTTTTTGTAAAAGCGTTAGAAAAGTTTTAATTTTTTCTTTGTAAATGCCTGGCAACATAGTATCTTTAAACTAACATTTCGGTAGATAGCGGTCAAACCGCACTACTGGTAGCTCCAAAACGTTATGGGCAAATTTAAGACGAAAATGAGAAACAGTGTTATATTTTTAACTTTTGCTTATTTACTTATTTCGTGTAATTCACAGACACAACCGAAATCGACAATTGAGAATAGCGACAGTTCAATCGTGACTGCAGAGCATGTAAGAATTTTTCCAGAAAATAATTCCACTCACATATTTGACACGACAATTTCAGACAGACAAATCCAAATTACAATTAAGAAAACTGAACTTGACACCTACCTTGTAAATGAATACGAAGTAAATGGGGTAAAGCAAATTGACAAGTATAGAAACACCGAAATATCAGTGACAATTAAGAAACAATCTCAAATACTCTTAGACACTGTATTTATTAAAGAGCAATTTTTAAAGTATACTGATAAAAGCTTTTTGGACATCGCAACAATCCACAATTATTGGTTCGAAAAGTTAGACAAAGACAAAATTGTTTTCTTTGGAGTGATTAGCAAACCTGAAACGGATTGGACATTTGCCTTTAATCATTCCTTCGACTTGACAAATGGAAAGCTAAGTTTTGCAGAACAAGCCGACAGTGAAGAATAGAAAAGCAGCCCATAACCCAACCTAAATCCCATTTGGGCATTCGGCTCTGGCTTTTGCAAAAGCGGCAGACAATTAATCAATTTTCGCCCTGCCTGCCGCAGGCAAGTTTGCAAAAGTCCATTAAACATTTACCTTTGTTAGTAGCGTTTCAGCAGACATAGTTTCAAAATCCAAACGGAAATTTAGCTTGAAACCGTTATAGGTAATAGCGGCGGACGAACACTCCGAAACAAACTTTTAAAATGACAACAGAAATTATCATAGAATTCTTGCGTAAGGGACAGCTTTCAAATTTTAATTTTTGTACTAGACAACAGACAATTATAGAAGCATTGGGCGAAACAAATTGGACAATTCCAATTAGCGAAACCGACAAAAGACATTCGCTTATTAAATATGACAGAGTGGAGTTTTATTTTGACTATAGCATAGACCAAAAACTATATGGCGTATTAGTTACATATACTAAACCAGCTAAAAAAAATAAATTAAACGTAGAATACGGAAAACTAAAACAATCAATCAGTTATTCAGACCTGAAATCCTATTTACACGACCAAAATATTTCATTTGAAGAGAAGCAATCTGACTTCGACAAAACAGACGTTATCATTGAGACAGAAGGAAACGTAGTATTCTATTTCAACGATGACAATACAGTGCAAAAATTCGGGCGCTTTCTAAAAACAAACTAATTTCTATTGTATACAGACACATGAACTAGATGCAACTAAATGGCTCTACAACCTATAAAAGCACCTAAGATTTATGCGGGCGATAACAAAGCTTTTGCAATTTCAAGGTCGCTCCGCGAAAGACATTTATTTTCGCTTTTGCAAAAGACTATTAAATATTTATCTTTGTCAGTAGCGTTTCGGCAGACAATGTTTCATCCCGATAGCTATCGGGAAAAACCGTTGCTTAGCGCGAAAACGTTAGGCACAATTGTAACAAAACTAAATATTATGCAACGAATAATTTTATTGACATCGATAAGCTTATCACTTAATGTATATTCTCAAAAAATAGATACAACATTTTATGACAATGATTGGAAACCTGTTAAGACTAAAGACCTTGCGACATTTTACGGTACTAAACAAAAAATAAATGACTCAACAGTTTTAATAAAGGACTATTTTTTAACTGACACTTTACAAAACAAAGGACAATACATTAATGGCGTAAAAAAAGGACGTTGGACATATTATCGTCCTGATGGAACAATAAAAACTGACTTTGAATTTATTAACGATGGTAAAAATAAGCACTGGTTCACATTCGATGAAGATCAATTAAAACCAAATGACGAAGGTATATACCACACTGTCAATAACCATTCAAAATTTATGGGAGATAGTAAAACCCCTAATCAATTCATAAATTCCAATTTTATTCTTCCAGAAAGAGCTTTGAAAAAAGGTTTTACCTCTTTTGAAGTAGTATATAAAATTGTTATAGACGAAAAAGGAAAAGTAGTTGAAGCATATGAGATGAAAAGTAAAGGCTATACGGACAAAAATGGAGAGTTTAAAAGTATTGAAGTTGAAAGCGCACTGAAGTATGGCGTTGACAAAGCACTTACTGATTTCCTACTTAATATGCCCAACTGGGAACCAGCAATTGTTAGAAAACAACCAGTGAAAAGTGCTCGAAACATTTACATAAAATATACAAAATAACAACTGTCCCTAACCGCATCTAAAACTTATGCGAGCAGAAGCACATGCATTTGCAATAACTACCGCATCGCAAAAGACTCCCGTTAGTTATCTGGATATTTTCACCCTGCCTGCCGCAGGCAAGTTTGCAAAAGTCCATTAAACATTTATCTTTGTTAATAGCATTTCGGTAGGCAGCGGTTTCAAGCCGTACTACTGGTAGCTGCGATACGTTAGCAGTAATTAACCTAGCCACAAAAATGACATCAAATTATATCATATCAGCCCTAGTAGTAGTTGCTTTCCTTTATTTTATAATAAGGTTTTTTGCGTCTGAAAAAAAGGAAAAAGTAGAACTAGAGAAAAGTTTAAAAGACGAAACTCTCGCTAAAGACACAATAGATAAGGAAGAATTCTCTGTAATTGAAAAAAACAATTTCAGAGATATAGAATACGAAGACCTAGATCATCCAATTAGTGAAGAATCTAACGAATATATTGAGTTTATAAAAGCATCAGACGGAAAACCACATAGACTTACCATTGACGAAGAAGAAGATTTATTAAATAGTTCACTTCTAAAACATTTCACAGGGTTTAATATTACAGGGGTGTTCAAAATAACGGAAACAAAATTCATTATACTTGTAGAAACCACCTTTATTAACTACTCTGAGCCGTTGGCAAAAGACGGCGACACTACAACATATTCAAGCAATAGAATTACTTATCCTATATTGACAATTAAGACTATTAACAAAGAACTTAATGTAAACGACAAAATATTGTTTGAGAATTTAAAATCTAACTCAGACATTGAATTTGTAAAAAAATCTAATAAATATTATTTTAAATTTAATAAACAACCTGGTAAATCAGACCTGAGTGTATTGTTAGGTAAGTAAACTACCGCTAACACTCCCTATTCAAAAATATAGTAAGCATCAAAGTATTTTTGTATCTTTAAGTATGAACAAAAAACTCATCAAATTTTTTAAAATTATTGGCATCATTGTTTTGGTGCTGTATGCTGGTGTTTGTGCTTTATTGTATTTTAATCAAGATGATTTATTATTTCATCCGCAACCAAACACGCCCAAAGAAGTTGCTGAGATATTAAACCAATATCCTGAGTTTGATACACTTTCTTTTGTGATGAAAGATGGTAATAGAACTTGTGGCTATATCTCTAAAGACTCGATCAAAGAAAAATTACCATTAGTATTATACTTTGGCGGTAATGCGGAAGAAGTATCTCATTTAGCAGATTACAAAGCATACTTCCCAAACTCTATCATGGTTTTAATGAACTACAGAAGCTTTGGATTAAGTCAAGGAAAAATCTCAGAACAAACTATGTTTAGTGATGCCTTGGAAGTGTATGATAAACTAATTGCCAATCCTGAAGTAGATTCAAAAAATGTAATTGTATTAGGAAGAAGCATTGGAACGGGTGTAGCTACGTATGTATCGTCACAGCGTAAAATCAATGCGACTGTTTTAATTACACCCTACGAAAGCATTATTGATGTAGCACAAGAAAAATATCCATTTGTACCAATTGGTTTATTTATTAAACATCCATTTAAATCAAAAGAATACGCCACAAGCATCTCTTCTCCTGTTCTAGCACTTATTGCGAAAAATGACGAAGTGATCCCTCCACATCATGCTCATAATCTAATGGAATCATGGAAAGGCAATACAGAAGTTTTTGAAGTAAACGAAGACCACAGCACCATTATGAAAAATGAAGACGTGTGGAAAAGGATTGAGGGTTTTGTGAAGGAGAATAGTGCAGTTAAATAATTCCTCCCCCTGCCCCCTCCAGAGGGGGATACGAGCAGTTTAAACTTTCTTCCTACTTTTTAAATAAGTCATTAAAACAGGAATGGTAGTAATGATGATTAATCCAATCACTATATAACCAATATAGTTTTCGATAGCGGGAAATTGTTTACCTAAAAAATAAGCAATGCTGGCAATGCTTCCAATCCAAGCAACAGCACCAATCACATTATACATCATAAAGATTTTAAAGTCTACTTTAATTACTCCTGCTAATATTGGTGCAAAGGTTCGGATGATTGGTAAGAAGCGTCCTAATATTAAAGTCTTGCCGCCATGCTTATCATAAAAATCTTTAGTCGCTAATAAATGTTTTTTTCTAAATAAGAAACTGTCTTCTCTGGTATATAATTTCTCTCCTGTTTTTTTTCCAAACCAGTAGCCAAATACATTTCCTAAAATAGCTGCTAACATTAATAAAGGAAGCAAAACTAAAAAAGGTGTGTCTAACAGTTGTGGTTTCGTAGCACACAATAATCCCGAAATAAAAATTAAAGAATCTCCTGGTAAGAAAAAACCAACGAATAAGCCAGTCTCTGCAAATACCACAAATAACAATAACCACAAGCCACCATAATGGATAATGCTTTGTGGGTCGGTCAATTGTTTTAGGAAATCGAGCATAGACAAAGGTAAAATAAAATCACCACGGAGGCACAGAGAAAAAAAGGTTAAAGATTTATTAATTGTTCGTCACCCTGAACTCGTTTCAGGGTCTCAGAGATGCTGAAACAAGTTCAGCATGACAATACCTAAGCAATATCAAAGGACATTTTCTTCTTTTCGATACTAGCTTTAATATCCGTTAACTGTCCTTTAGGAATAGAGTTAATTAAGTTTTTAGTGTATTGAGATTGTGGATTCAAATAAATTTCATCGGCATCACCCATTTCTTCAATCTTCCCTTTATTCATCACCACCATTCTATCACTCATAAATTTAACCACTGATAAATCGTGAGAGATAAAAATATAAGTAAACTTAAACTCACGTTTTAAATCATTCAATAAATTTAATACTTGCGCTTGAACAGAAACATCTAAGGCACTTACACTCTCATCACAAATAATAAATTTAGGATTCAAGGCTAAAGCACGAGCAATACACACACGTTGGCGCTGACCACCACTAAACTCATGCGGATAACGACCAAATTGTTTTTCGGTTAATCCAACTTTGTTCAATAATTCGTAAACTTTTTCTCGACGTTGATTATTATTTGACAAAATATTATGCACTTGCATTGGCTCCATCAAAGCTTCGCCAATAGTAATACGAGGGTTTAAAGAAGAGTATGGGTCTTGAAAGATAATTTGCATATCTTTTCTCAACTGCCTCATATCATCAGGCTTTAAACGCAATAAATCATTTCTTTGAAAAAATATTTTCCCTTCTGTAGGTTCGTTTAATCTTAAGATAGTACGTCCCAAGGTTGTTTTTCCACAACCACTCTCCCCTACTAAACCAAGAGTTTCTCCTTCATACACATCTAAGGTCACATCATCCACTGCTTTGACGTAATCAATGGTTTTACCAAAAAACGTTTTATTTTTAGGGAAATAGGTTTTAATATTTTGAATTTCTAAAATCTTAGAACGAGAATATAATTCTTTATGCTCCGCTTCTCTTTGCTCTTTAGTAATGATTACACTATTGATAGCTTCGCTCACCGTAGTGGGAATTTCCAACATATTTCCTTCTGCATCCGTACTCATAAAATCAGCAGATACAGGTAAACGCATCAACCGTTTATCTAAAGGAGGACGACAAGCTAATAAACTCTTTGTGTATGGATGTTGTGGATTGCTGAAAATTTCTAATACAGGTCCTTGTTCTACCACTTTACCTTTGTACATCACCATTACTTTATCTGCCAACTCAGCAATAACACCTAAATCATGCGTAATAAACATAATTCCCATGTCGTGCTCACGTTGTAGCTGAAGCATTAAATCTAATATGGTTTTTTGAACCGTAACATCTAAGGCAGTCGTTGGCTCATCAGCAATTAATACACGAGGATTACAACTCATGGCCATCGCAATCATCACACGTTGCTTTTGTCCACCCGAAATTTGATGAGGATATACACTAAAAATACGCTCAGGATCTGGTAATTGAACTTGTTCAAATAACTTAAGCGTTTTCTTTTTAGCTTCTTTTTTAGATACTTTTTGGTGTAATAAGATTGCTTCCATTACCTGATTACCACAAGTGTAAACAGGATTTAAGCTCGTCATGGGTTCCTGAAAAATCATCGCAATTTCGTTTCCACGAAACGAACGCATTTCTTCGGCAGGTAAATTACGAAGATTAACAACGCCCTTGTCTTTTGAATGATATAACATTTCTCCACCAAACACGCGTCCTGGAGGATTTGGTATTAACTGCATAATAGATAAAGAGGTAACCGATTTACCAGAACCACTTTCTCCAACAATACCGATGGTTTCTCCTTTATGAAGTGTAAACGATACATCGTTCACTGCTTTCACAAATTCACCATCTGATTTAAACTCAGTAACTAAGTTTTTAACTTCTAGTAATACCTCTTTTTGCATAATATATCACTACGAATATAGGAAATTTGAATGAAAACCAAAGATTTTGGTTGGCTAAAATAAGCCGTTTATCGACAATAATTGGTTAAAAATGGCCGTTTGGGATTCCACAGTCATCTATCTGTTTATTATACAGATTATAATCGTAGAATTCCTTTCTTGCCTCTTTTGAAAAAGTACCGTTTTTAAAAAAATATAAAATCTCGGGGCCAATTGTTTTAAATTGAAAATACATCTCATCATGATTAATACAATCGTAAAAATAATCATCATAATTTTGATGAAGTGAATCTAAATTAAAAGTAATCGCTCCTGATTTTAAGGCCGATTTTTTATGTTTCAAAAAAAGTTTAGTGGGTTTATTTTCCACTATTACTCCCAAATGTTTTGAATCGTTTTGAATAGAAGGATAAGGCGTTTTTGCAAATTCTTTTAAAATATTTCCTAATGCCAATTTAAATATAAACGGATTATCTTCTACTAAAGCAAAAGGCACTCTTTCTTGCATGGGGCTTCTATCATAAACAATAGAAGCAATATTGTTTTGTGGATGTTGTTTCAACCAAAGATTTAAAACCCAAGTACCAGCAATATAACTAAACACATGTAATTTTTTATACTCAGACAAATGATGTTCATTGATAAAATCATTAACCGTATTAACACATTGCTGTAATGAATCTCTTCCTAAATAATGTGGGATATAGACGTCATATCCTTTATGAGAAAAATAATCTCGAATGTCTTTAACACCATGTTTTTTGGAATTGAAGCCAGGTAAAATTAAAATAGCTTCTTTATTTGATAAAGAAATAGTTGTATCGTCAATGACTACAATGTCTTTGCGATGCGCCAAACATATTGCAGCATTTAAACACCATACAATTAAAACAATGATTGCTTTAAAATTCATTAGCCTTTATAAAACAACCACTTTCCTAGTTCTTTCCAAGTTGTTTTTTTACCATACATTAAAATTCCTGTACGGTAAATTTTTCCTGCCATCCAAGTAAAGAACAAGAAACCGACTACTAACATAAACATAGATAAGGCTAATTCCCAAACAGGTACATCAAAAGGTAAACGCACCATCATCACAATTGGAGAAGTTAAAGGAAAGATAGAAAAGAATTGAGCCATTGAACTATTTGGGTTTGACATAATAGCTTGTGCAATCACAAAACTTAATATTAATGGAATAGTGACGGGCAAAATAAATTGCTGTGTATCCGCTTCGCTATCTACTGCCGAACCAACTGCGGCAAATAAAGCGGCATATAATAAGTACCCAAATAAAAAGTAAAAAGCAAAACAAGTAATTAATACTGGCAAGTTTAAACCATCTGCAAAATTAAACATATCAATCACCTCATTTGGTGTACCCACTTTTTCCATTTTATGCGATTGAGAAAGGATATCGTTTTTCATCACCTTTTCAATCTGTGCATTTTGAGTGAGCGTATCTTGAATTTGATTTTTAAATACTGTGCTAGTTATTCCTACATAAATTACAGTAGTTAAAACAATCCATAATATAAATTGAGTTAAACCAACTAAAGCCACGCCAATAATTTTACCAAGCATTAACTGAAATGGTTTTACAGAAGACACTATGACCTCTACAATACGATTGGTTTTCTCTTCAATAACTCCTCGCATGACTTGAGAACCGTACAAGAAAATCATAAAATAAATAGCTATCCCAAAAAACATACCTACACCCATATTTAATTCGGTATTTGTTTTTTCATCAGCACCATCTTCTTTCACCTTTAAAGTAATAATCTCTACAGGTCTTCTGGCTTTATCAATTTTGGTTATATCAATACTATCACCTTGTAAGCGATAATCAAACAAAATATTTTCCATGGTATTGGTAATATATTGTTCAACCGCAATGCCTGGTTGTGTTTTATAATACAAAAACGGTGTTGCTTTATGTGCGTTGATTGTTTCGATATCAATTTCCATTACTAAGTCAAAAGGACCATCTTTTAATTTAGCTTTAGCCGATTCGATAGTTCCTGTTCCATAAGTAAATTTTACTTCTTTCGTGTTAGGAATTTTATCGATAAACAAACCGCTATGATCTAATACAAAAATTTGGTGTTCTGTTTTATCGCGCATAGCCAACCAAACAGGAACAATCATAACGCCAGCCATTAGCAATGGCCCCAAAATAGTCATAATTAAAAACGATTTTTTCTTAACTCTCGAAAAATATTCGCGTTGGATAATTAATAATAATTTATTCATTGTATATAAAATGGGTGATTGAATTAAAAAATTTATTCGGTAAAAGTACTTTGAGTATTTAATGTTGTTTTATTTTCTACAACAGAAATAAAGATATCATTCATAGAAGGAACAACCTCTTGAAACGATAAAATTTCGGCCGTACTTAAAACAGCTTGTAATAAATCATTTGGCTTATTTTGATGCAATAATTTTACAGTAACTGAATGCACTTCCCCATCAGATTTTTTATCTAGCAACTCTGCCCCAGCCCATAATGCATTTGTAAAGCCCATCAAATTTCCTTTAAACGTAATATGATAGGTATTACTCTTGTATTGTTTACGAATGTCTTTCACTGAACCATCCAATAATTTTTCGGCTTTATTAATCAAAGCAATATTATCGCACAACTCCTCAACACTTCCCATGTTGTGTGTAGAGAAAATAATAGTTGCTCCTTTATCTCTTAATTCTAAAATTTCATTTTTAATCAATTGCGCATTGATAGGGTCAAAACCACTAAATGGCTCGTCTAAGATTAATAATTTAGGCTCATGCAACACAGTGACAATAAATTGAACTTTTTGTTGCATCCCTTTACTTAATTCTTCTACTTTTTTATCCCACCAATTTTCAATTTCAAATTTTTTGAACCATTGTAATAATTTAGCTTTCGCATCGGCTTTTTTTAATCCTTTTAATTGGGCCAAATACATTACTTGCTCTCCAACCGACATCTTTTTGTAAAGACCTCTTTCTTCTGGCAAATAACCAATAAAATCGACATGTTTAGGCGCTAAATGTTCGCCATTAAACAACACCTCTCCTTTATCAGGACCAGTAATTTGATTGATAATACGAATAAGAGAAGTTTTGCCAGCGCCGTTTGGTCCTAATAAACCAAATATTTTTTGAGGCTCAACTACTAAACTCACATCTTTTAATGCAACGTGATTAGCGTAGTTCTTATGAATGTTTTTTACTTCTAAAATAGGATTCATTGATTGAAAATAAATTAAAAATAGTTTATTGAATTTTTAATACAATTGGCATAACATCAGAGTCTTTTCCTCCAAGAAAAAATAATTCGTTATTAGACACTTTAAAACCTGTTAGGGGTAACAAATGAGTTAAATCATCTTTGCCACCAACATTAGCATCAATAAAAACAGTTTCTCTTACATCGTTAATTGCTAAATCAATAGTTTGAATAATGGGGATTTTAATCCAAGCAATCGTTGGAGGCACTAAAACGTATTTTTTACCATCGTGTCTGTACTGAAAATCATTATATACTACAACTAATTTATCGTTGTGAAAAGCACCAAACACAGAGCCATATAATCCGCCATCAGCAATTGATTTACTGTTTTTTGAAAATTCATATGATTTCACTAATTCTCCTTTAGCATTTAAAGTGTGAATATTCGCATCACCTTGTGTAATATCTGTTGTGTAAACTAATTGATTATTTGGCCCCATAGTGCTATTATTCACTTTAGAGTAATTTTCGCAAATCATAGCAATTTTTCCATCATCCTTCACTAACACTTGACGAATTTTAGAAGAGATATAATGTTTTGGAAATTCTGAAGTTTGATACATTAATTGCTCTCCTTTTGAATTAACACCTAAACAAAAAACACCTTTTTGTTTTGTTCCACCGAAACTCACTTTCCCATCTTCTGTATAATAACCAACAACTACTAATTCATTTTTAGTATTTAAACTAAATGCATAGGATTCCATTTTTTTAGGATCATCTAATTTCACACTATTTTCTTTCATAGTTTCGCCAGTATTAGAGATTGAAAAAACCGTTAATAAATCTGGCATTTTGCTGATATCCGCTTTTTTGACAACATATACAGAACCATCATTAGCAATAACTGGTTTATTTGCTAAACCTCTTCTTGCATCATAAGGCAATTCAAATTCTTTTGAAAACACTGTTTTTAAAGTGTTATCAAAAACAGTAATCATGATTTTTTCTTTTGTTTCTTTTACAAATGGCAATTCAGTTAAAATAACAGCAAATTTTCTGTTAGGTGATGTTGCACAAGAAAAATTTCCTGAATTCATAGCTTTTTCAGCAGGAATAGACATAATTTCTTTATGCTCATCTATTTCATCAGCATACTCATTGATGGCATGAGCGTATACAAATGTTTTTTTGGCTTCTTTATTAAATGTAGATTTAATTAACTGCATATTATTATCCAGATTTAAAATCCCTTCATAAATAGAGATTAACATTTTTTCCTCTGGAACATATAATTTCTTACTACACAAGTAATCATTGTTTTCTTTAAATCCTTGCAGTTGTAGTTGCATCCCTTCTTTCATTGAATAAGCTTGATTTAAAAGGTATTTTTTACCATAATTTTCAAGGTATTCAATTTCTGGATCTTCAATAGAAGTTGATGATCGTCTTTCTCCCACTTGAAAGCTATAAGTTTGACTAATAAAACTATTAGCGATTAGTAAGGAAAAATAAAAAATAATTTTTTTCATGATAAAATATTAATGATTAATTAAATGTATTCAATTTATTCCACATAAAACGCTAAACCTTTTAAGTATTCCCCTTCAGGGAAATTAGGAGTAATCACATGGTCGGCAGGTTGAGAAAGTGTATGCAATAATTTCAAATTTCGGCGAGATTCAATTGCAGCAGCCGTTACCGTATTGTAAAATAATTTTTTATCAATAACACCAGAACAAGAAAAGGTAAATAAAATTCCTCCTTTTTTAATATTCTGTAAAGCCATTTGATTTAATCGTTTGTAGCCTATTACTGCATTATGTGATACATCTCTACTTTTAGCAAAAGCTGGTGGATCTAAAATAATAATATCGTAATTTTTCCCATGGTCTTTTAAATAATCAAAGGTGTCAACTGCAAAACCTTCATGATTAGTCGCATTATTTAATATGGCATTTTTATTACATAATTCTATTGCTTTTGCACTCGAATCAACGGAATGTATAATTTCACAACCATTGTTTGCTGCATACATTGAAAATCCTCCAGTATATGAGAACGTATTTAAAACGCGTTTGTCTTTACTGTATTTGCCTAATAATTCTCTATTCTCACGTTGATCAATAAAAAACCCAGTTTTTTGTCCGTTGATAAAATCAATGTAAAACTTCACATCATTTTCAACAACCACTAATTCATCATTACATGAACCAAATAAAAATTCATTTTTTAACCCAGTAGAATAATTATTAGGTAATGTTTCAGAACTTTTATCGTACACACTTTTTAAATTAGAACCATATACATTTTTTAAAGCTTCGGTAATATCTACTCTACACTTATGCATACCAATACTGTGTGCTTGAAAAACCACATGTCCATTATAAAAATCCATAATTAATCCTGGACAGCCATCACCTTCTCCAAAAATTAAACGATATACATTTGTATGAGGATTATTGGCTAGGTTTAAAAACTGACGGTATAAAAAAGCTTTTTCGATTTTTTTAACCCAAAAATCAATATTGATTTGTTGCTTACTAAAAGAAATAATACGACCGGTAATACTACCTTTTTGGTATTGAGCCATTCCTAAAAATTGCTGTTTTGCAGAGTAAACTTCCACTACATCGCCATCAGCAATATTAGAATCTTGAGTTTTTATGGCCCCTGAAAAAATCCATGGGTGAAAACGAAGTACTGGCAATTCCTTGCCATTGTGTAAGGTTAATTTTGGATATTCAATCATGGCACAAATGTATCTTATTATAGGCTATTTTTAGGCTTTAAAAGCAAATATTTTAACTAAATTTGAGTTTTTAATACTATTATAATATGACAACATCTGAACCATTCATCTTTCTATAGATAAATTTTATCTTATTTGATGAATGCAACAGATGACAAAACAACAACAACTATGACAACATCTGAAATAAAGCTAAAGATTACCGTTGATGAAAATCAATTACCACATAAAATTGAATGGGAAGCTCCTGATGCTAATGAAGGCAGTATTTGCAAAAGTATGATGCTTGCTCTGTGGGATGAAAAAGAAAATAATACGATGCGTATTGATTTATGGACTAAAGACATGAGTGTGGATGAAATGAAAAAGTTTTTTCACCAAAACATTACTACTTTAACAGATACTTATTTAAGAGCCACAAACGACGAAACAACTGTTAAAGAATTACGTGATTTTATGAGTGGGCTTGGGAAACGCATGGGCGTTTTGGCTAGTAACTAATTTTTTAATAATCTATTTATTATGAAAAACTACTTGAGTTTATTATGTTTTATAATATGCTTGAGTAGTTTTTCTCAATCTAAGAACTTTGATGTTCACAAAAAATATTCTGTAGCCCAAGTTTTAAAAGACATTGACTATACAGAAAAATACCTCACCAAATTTCATCCCGACCCTTATAAATATATTAGTAAGGATTCTTTACACACATTTATTGTAAGCATAAAATCAAAAATTGACACGCCTTTAACCGAAATGCAAATTCGGTTTTACATCAAACGAATTATTGCAAAAATAGGCTGTGGACATACAGACGTAGCAGCTTCAAAAAAATACTCGAAAGCCATTGCTAAATTAAACCGTCCCATATTACCACTCAATACTTTTATTGCAGACTCCAACAAATTATACGTGCTTAATAATTTATCAAAAGACACTACTATAAAACCTGGTGATGAAATTTTAAGTATTGATAACAGACCAGTCAGTAACATTTTAAAAACTCTTTTTTCTGTGTATACTTCTGATGGTTATAATGAAACTTACAAAAAACAAGGCATTCGTTATAATTGGTTTAAATATTATTATTCGTTTTGCTACGGATTTAGATTAGACTATCAAGTTAAACTAAAACACAAAGACAATAGTATTTCAAATTATAAATTATCAGCTATATCTTCATTAAAAGATACCTTAATTTTACCAAAAAAAGATTCTGTAGCCATTTTAAGAAAAACAAAAACTTGTACTTACAGTATTTTAAACGATGATAAATCCATTGCTCTAATTGATATTAATAACTTTAAAGGAAAACATTGGTATCGCTTTTTTAGAAAATCATTTAAAGACATTAAACAAAAGAATATACAACATTTAGTCATTGATTTAAGAGATAATGGTGGCGGACAAATAAACGATGGCATGAATTTTTTATCCTATATGATTCATAAAACCCTTTATTTGCCATTTGATAGAAAGCCAAACTTAATGGCACTTAATCCTAAGTATAAAATGAATTTTGGTTCTAGGATGACTCCATTTATATTTAGCACTATGATGCCTCAATGGCCTAAAAATGGAAGACTAAGACATTATTTTATTACCCTACCAAAAAAGAATAAAGCTTTTAATGGGCAGGTTTATGTATTAATAAACGGTAAATCATTTTCGATGAGTGGCGTTGCAGCTAGTTATTTAAAATATAAAGCAAATTCCATAACTATAGGTGAAGAAACTGGAGGAAATATTGCAGGAAGCAATGCTGTAGTTGGAGGTAAATTTATCTTACCAAATAGTAAAATACAAATACTCACTCCAATGTATCATATCTATCATGATATTGAAGTCAAAAATGAAGGGCGTGGATTAATGCCTGATTATCCAACATATTATAGCAAAGATGATATTCTTAATGGAGTTGATTTGGATTTAATAAAAGTATTGGAATTAGTAAACTAACCCTTCTTCGAAAGGATCAGTATTAACTAATGCTATTTCTAACACGTTGGCTAAAATCTCTTAAAGCCTGATTAAAAGCCACACCTTGTTCCATTCTTTCTTTAATATAAATAGAAGCTAAAACATGAGTTAAACACTCACCTTCATCCTTACCTTCCACTTCTATAGCAGGTTTTTGTTCTTCTAACATCGCTTCTTCGGCAGATTGTAATTGAGCTAATGAATAGTGTTCTACTAATTTTTTTATTACAGGAATTTGCATTTTTTATCGATTGTGTTGATTATTTATTTATAAGTAATAATTACGAATTTCGTACAAATATACGAAACCGTGCATGAGTGGTTTGCTAGATAACAAACACTGATTCGTAAATTCGTATCGATTCGTATTTATTTCCTTAAATCATCAATCATTTTTTGCAGATATTCTTCTTTACTTGTAGCTGTTCCTTCTAATAAAACACCATTTTTGAAACTAGCTAGGTAAGGTAAATTATCTACACCACCTAATTTACGTGCCTTTTCATTTTCTTCGGCATTCACTTCCAAAAATAAAATATCAGTATTTGCTTCATCATTTGAATGACGTTTAAATTTTGGAGCAAATAATTTACATGAGCCGCACCAATCGGCATAATATTTTACAACAACTTGTTTATTGTTATTTAATAAAGTTTCAAAATCTGTATCTGTGCTTAATTGTACCATACTCTTAATAGTTAATGCTTGTGAGTAACAAATTTAACAATTAAACTCTCAGAAAGTTCAGAAGTTTTTTAAAAGTTGAAATAGTATTAATTTTTAAAAGTTAAAATAAATTTAGCCCCCTCATTAACGCTGCTCTCCACAGAAATTTTCCCACCTAAGCTAGTAATATGATTATATACTAAATACAACCCAATACCTTTACTATCAATATGATTATGAAATTTTTGATGTAACCCAAAAACCTTGTCTTTTACTAAATTCATATCAAAACCCAAGCCGTTGTCAGAAATAATTAGCTGGTTTAGTCCATCCGCTTTCCTAGAAGAAATATAAATGACAGGCGAACAATCTGGCTTTTTGTACTTTATTGCATTTGTAATTAAATTTAAAAAAATACTTTTTAAATAGTCACTATTAAATTTTATTGTTTCAAGCTCTGAAAAATCAATATGAATAGATGTGTTTGAATCTGAAATTAAAGAACTGATTGAATTTATAACATAGTTTAAAATTTCTTTGAATTCTAATTCCTCAACTTCTACCGTCAAATTATCTTTTCGAGTTAAAACATCAACACTTTTATTTAAAGTTTCATGCAAATGTTCGCTAGCTAGCTTAAGAAGCTGGATAATTTCTAGCGTTTTTTTATTATTAATTTTCGAAAGATCTAAAAGATCAAAACCAGCTCTTAAATTATTAACAGGTGATCTTAAATCGTGCGCAGTAGTGTAAGTAAATTGTTTAAGGTTTTTATTATCTTTAGTTAGGTTTACTAGGAGTGAATTACGTTCCTGTTCTTGTTGTTTTTTATAGGTTATGTTTTTAGCAATAGCATACACTAATTGTTCGTCATAGTTCGGTATTGATGTCCATGATAGCCAAACTATTTCTCCACTTTTTGTCACATATCTGTTTTCAAAATTTAAAAGGGGGTTATTTTTCTTCAGCCCTTCGCGAGCTTTAGTTGTCATTATGACATCTTCTGGGTGCACGAAATCATTAATAGGTTTTGAGAATAATTCTTCGTTTGTATATTCTAATAATTTAGATACCGAAGGATTAATTCTTTTAAAATAACCATCAAAGCCAGCTATACAAAGCAAATCAGCAGACAGCTCAAAAAAGTGACCAAAATGATAATTTATTTGTGTATTAAAGTCTTCTGCCATAGTTAAAACACTATTAAATTCAAATCAAATATATTGCAAAAATTGATTTTAAAAAAAGCCTCTCACAATTAAGTAAGAGGCTCCTTACTTATAAAGTATTTGAGTTATTTAGCAACAACTACTTTTTGCTTTACTTGTTTTCCAACTAAGAAATAAATACCACCTGATAAAGAAGAAACTTTACTAGAGAAATTATTACTTTGGTTAAGTTCTATAGTTTCAATGATTTGACCTAATTCGTTTGAAATAACAACAACATCTTCTTTTTGAGATTGAATAGTAAATTCTCCGTTGTTGGGATTTGGGAATAAAACGATAGTGTTTGTAAAATTAACCTCTTCGATACTAGTACAAGGAGATACTATAACCTGAACAGTAGCTGAAGCAGAACATCCATTAGCATCTGTTCCTGTTACTGAATATACATTAGTTGCAGTAGGAGAAAAAGAAACTCCATTTGTTACGCCGTTTGTCCAAACATATGATGTAGCTCCTGAACCAGATAATGTTACTGAATTTCCTGTGCAAACAGTAGATGCTGTTGTATTTGCCGAAACTACAGGTAAATTATTTACTGTTACAGAAACTACAGCTGAGTTAGAACATGTCCCTGTTGTTCCTACAACAGTATATGTATTTGTTGAAGTCGGCGCAAAGGCCACCCCATCTGTTACTCCTCCAGTCCATACATAAGATGAAGCTCCGCCTCCTGTTAAAGTAACATTAGAACCAGCACAAATTGATGTAGATGACGTATTTGCTGTGACAACTAATGAATTATTAACTGTAACAGTTATAATAGCACTATTTGAACAAGTTCCAGAAGTACCTGTTACAGTATATGAATCTGTTGCTGTTGGACTAAAAGATACTCCATCACTTACTCCTCCTGTCCAAACATAAGATGAAGCTCCTCCACCTGTTAAAACAACTGAAGACCCAGGACAAATAGTTAAAGCAGATGCATTAGCCGTTACTGTTGGTGTTGGATTTACTACAACAGGAACCACTGCCGTATTAATACAGCCATTTGCTGCAGTACCTGTTACTGTATAGTTTAAGGTTCCTGATGGGATAAAAGAAACGCCATCTGATATTCCTCCACTCCATGCATAAGAAGATGCGCCACTTCCAGATAATGATATACTAGCACCACTACAAACTGTAGTTGCAGATGGTGTAGCTGTAACATTTGGTAAATTATTAACAGTAACTGTAACTACAGCTGTATTTGAACAACTACCTGTAGTACCAGTTACTGTGTATGTATTAGTATTAGATGGAACAAAAGATACTCCATTTGTAACGCCTCCTGTCCATACATATGATGTAGCTCCGCCACCTGATAATGTAATATTTGATCCTGCACAAACTGAGTTTGTACTTGTATTGGCTGTTACTGTTGGTGTTGGATTAACAACAACAGATGCAACAGCTGTACTTGTACATCCGTTTGCTGCTGTTCCTGTTACACTATAATTTAAACTTCCTGAAGGAGTAAATGAAACGCCATTAGTTACACCACCAGTCCAAACATACGAAGATGCACCACCACCTGACAAAGTAATACTTGTTCCACTGCAAATTGTTTGAGAAGAAGGTGTTGCTGTTACAACTGGATTAGACTTTACAGTAACTGTTCCTTGAGCGGCTGCCAATGATCCACATGCATCTGATGCAATTAATAAAGTGGTGTATGTACCAGCTGCTGTATATGTAGCAACTGATGTTGCACCTGATGCAGTTGGTGTTGAAATTGCACCAAAAGACCATTGATATGTTCCTGGTGTTGAGCCAGCTGAATTATAACTTACACTTTGACCAGCACAAATTGTACTTCCTGATGTAGTATAAGTTGCCACAACTGGAGCTTGAGTCAAAAACGGATGGATTAATAAAGAAATATTTAAACTCCAAGAATTAACCGCATCAGCGTAGTTGTACCAAGTATTATTTGATTGTTTTTCCCAAGTTGGTGTTGGTGTAGTCTGCGGGCTTGTATTACTTACAATACTCAAAGAATCTTTAGCTCCAGTTACTGGCCATTGTAATCCCGAAACATCCACACTGGCAAAAAACTTTTTAGAAACTGGTAAATTAATAGGAGTTGGGAAAAATACAACCGAATAACGATTAGCTGCTACATCCGACATAATTGTTCCCATAGTAATAGTTGATGTACCTAAAGCAGCGCCAACTGTACCACTTGTACCATCGTAAATACGAACTGCAACCGTTTTGCTTGGAGTTGCTGAATAGGCAATATCAAAACCAACATAAACCTGGGTTATCATTGTATTAGCACTTGCAGAAACATCAAAGTACATAGCCTTTTCTTTATCTCCGTACGTATTCGGTCCATTTACAAAACCACTTGTAAAAATGGGAGTCCCTATACCATAATTTGTCAACGACCATGTTGTTGGTGTTGGTAAATTAATAGACATACATGAACTTGTAGTAGTAGTTGGAACAGGTTGCAACAAAGAAGTTTTATATTTCACTTGAGTTGTTGAAAACGGATGTGCTCCGAACGTTGAATAACTATTTTGTTTAGTTTGCTGCGCAAACACAAAATTAAAAGCTAAGAGAAAGCTTAGGAAAGATAGAATTTTTTTCATGAATTATTATATTGATTAGTATAACAAATATAATAACTTCAGAAACTCTACAAGATTTAATTTTGTATTGGTATTATGCATATAATCATACAGGTAACTTAATTTATTTTTTTAATACGGATTTACTAAAAAACGACCCATTGTCTTTCTTTAATAGTCACTAGCTATACAGCGTTTATGATTAAAAAATAATAGAAATAACTATTATCATAATATCATCTCAACTACTGTAATAATCAATAAATTTATTACTAAAACGTTAAACGGTACTGAGGAATTACAAAAAACTTCAATTGATAATCCGTTTTAATAGATTGAGTATTCAAATCATATTGCTGTTGAAATATATTATTATGTTTTGTGACATTTTGAATATCCACACTAATTTCGTGTGTAAAGCGTTTTGTATTTAATTTATACGAAGGCTTCACATCAATTCTAAAATAAGGGTCGTATTGAGGGATATAAGCCTGAGAACCATCTCTAACTTCGTCTTGATAAGCAATAGAAGCTGCTAAATCTATTGGCACGTAGCGTTTTCCGCCAGCATACGTCAATTTTACATCTAGTGCTAAAATATGCTTTTCTCTAATTTTAAATTCTTTGCCTGCTAAAGCATTAAATACATAATTTCCATTAAAAGCAGAATTTCTGTGAACTCCATCACTACCTGTATATTTACTTTCGAATAAAGAAGCTGTTATCAAAAAATAATAGCCTTTACTATAAAATTTTTCTAGTGTTAATTCAAAACCATAATTTTCTCCTGTTCCATTATTCACCAAACTATCTACATTAGGGCTATTAAAATCGGCACCTAGATTTACCGTACTAAAGTAATCCTTACGAATTTTAACAGGAACACTATACAAGTATTGATAATACAATTCTGTTTTAATACGTACACTATTAAATAAATTCACATCATAAGCCAATACAGCATGAGCCGCTTTTGTAAAATCTAAATTTCGATTCGTTTCAACAACTTTACCTCCGCCTAAATTAGCTGTGGCAAAATAAACATATAATGGCTGCACTTGACTATGAAGACCCGCGCCAAAACTCAAGGATTGTTTTTTATTGATTTCATATTTTAATCCTAATCGTGGCTCTGGAGATTGAGAATTATTTAACAATAAATATTGATAGGTAAATCCTGTATTCAAAGAAAATTTCTCACTAAAATGATGCTTCCATTGAATAAAGCCTCTCATTAATGCGGTTTGACCTTTGTAATTTCTTAGAGTTACAAATCCGGTTCCATAACTATCGATGCTATCTATAAATGTTGTATTATATAAATCGGCATAAACACCCGCATTTATGAAATTCCGTGAATTAAATTTTTTATTATAAGTCGTATTAAATGAATAACGAGTCGTATAAGAAATGTTTCTATACTCAGGTCTAACAGTTTCAGGTTTTGTACTTGTATCAACTCTATCAGCCGTTATTAAATTGTACTGACCAGAAACTCCAATATTAGTTTTAAGATATGAACTTGAGTTAATAAGGTAGGTATGAGAAACGCCACCTGCACCAACATTTGAGCGGAAAAACATATTCCTTCCACTATAACCATATAAATTATTATCCTTTGATTGCTGACTCTGCAATAACTCAGCATAGCTTAAACCTCCAATACCCCATACCGAAAACTTACCAACTTTTTTAGTAGGTAAATCTACCTTAAACGTTAAATCTTGGTATTGCGGCACGGCACTGCCAGTTCCAAAATCCAATCCTATATATTTGAAAATAGATAATGTTGAATAACGGTAATTAACCATAAAAGAACCATTTTTTTTCTTCTTACTAAACGGTCCTTCAGCTCCTAATTCAAATCCATTAAAACCAACCATTCCTAAAAATTCATATTTCTCATTATTGCCCGAACGCATTTTCAAATCAAATACACCCGCTGTTGCATTTCCATAATCTGCTGGAAAAGCGCCACTCATGAAATCAGAATTATCTAAAGTATTATTATTTAATATACTAATTGGTCCGCCAGAAGAGCCCATACTACCAAAATGATTTGGATTAGGAATATCTAACCCATTTAAACGCCACAAAATACCTAATGGCGAATTTCCTCTAATAATAATATCATTTCTACTGTCATTCGCTCCACTTACGCCTGCAAAATTTGCTGCCATACGAGCTGGATCTCCTCTACTCCCTGCATAACGACTTGCTTCCTCTGTGCTAAATACACGAGAACTAACAGTAGCCATTTTATTATTAGTTTTTGTTTTATCAACTTCTGCTGATACCACGACTTCTTGTCCTTGAACAGCACTCTCTTCTAATTCAATATTTAAGACCGTTTCTTTTCCTGTTGTTAAAACAACGGTTTGAAATTTTTCTTTATATGAAATCAAAGAAACTTTTAATTGCTTTCGTCCTAGCAATACATTATCAAATCTAAATTTTCCATTTTCATCAGTAGTAGTTGCCATTAAAGGTTCTGAATTTACAATTGATATAACCGCGCCAGGCAAAGGGCTTTGCGTTTGTTTATCAATGACAGTTCCTCTAATAGTTTGTACCAATTGCTGAGAAAACAAATATTGAACCAACAAACCAAAAACTATAGTTAAAACGTATCTCATTTTATTGAGGCAAATGCTTATTAATTAAACAGGGAAACTGATGAGGGCACTTTGGTAATTTTAAATTATCAACTACTGTAATTGTTTTTTTTGAAATAGTAATTTTCATGTCCTCCTTTGCCCACTCTTCCTTTAAACACTCTTTGTTAATATTAGCTTCATCAAAATCTTTGGGAATTTTCATGTAATATTTCCATGGTTCATAAAAATAATATGTACCATAAGGTAAATTAAATCTCAAATACCCATTTTTATCAGTAGTTAGTGTATCTATTCTTTGTTTATCTGAAACATAGATTAATTTTTTGTTACAATAAGAAATTCCTTTGTTTGGTGTATTTTTTAATTCTTTATCTGGTTTTGCACCACCACAATAGGGCATGTACTGCACAATTTTAATTTTAGATTTTCTTACTTGTGAAAACAGAGAAATACTAAATAAAAAAAATATTAAAATAAATAACGATTTCATGTTTTTTAGTTTATGGGGTACTAGATGAAACAGGTAAAATTTTTCCGTTGTAATACTGATGACCTTTCAATGCAAAATCAAAAATATATTCGGCCATTTGTAAAGGAGATAAAGGAGCTTGATAACCTGGAAATGCTTCTGCTAACATTTCTGTTTGCACAGCACCAATTGCTAAACAATTTACTGAAATATTTTTTTCTTTTAATTCTTCGGCCAAGCATTCTGTTAATCCAGCAATGGCCGATTTAGAAGAACTGTAAGCTGATAAACCGGCAAACTTTGCACTTCCTTGAAAACCACCCATACTACTAATATTTACAACATGTGATTTTGATTTTTTTCCAAGTAGTGGCAATAGTTGTTGTGTTAAATAATAAGGTGCAAATACATTGACTTGATATACTTTTTGCAACTCATCATACGAAATAGATTCATACGGTTTGTTTACTAATGAACCAGCGTTATTAATAATACAATCAATATGAGTAACTTCTTTTTTAATAAAAGAAACAGCAGAGTTCATACTCTCTTGAGAATTCAAGTCCGTTGAAATAGATTTAATATTAGAATGAATTATTGCATTTAAAGGTTCTAAATTTCTAGTTAAGCAAAACACAGTATGTCCTGCATTTAAAAATTGCTTCACTAATTCAAAACCAATTCCTCTGCTTGCTCCTGTAACAACTATATTCATCTTATTCTAATAATTGACAACTTGTTCTTGAATATTAGCAGGCAATTCTCTTTCACCATATTGTTGATTTCTCAACTGCGGCTCAAAACCTGCCTCTTTAATCGCATCTTGAATGGTTTTATATGTAAAACGATGTGGGGCACCAGCAGCACTTACTACATTTTCTTCAATCATAATACTACCAAAATCGTTGGCGCCTCCGTGTAAACAAATTTGTGCGGTTTGTTTACCAACTGTTAACCATGATGCTTGAATATTTTCGATATTAGGTAACATAATACGACTTAATGCTAGCATACGAATATATTCATCTGCACTCACATTATTAGAGATACCTTTTACACGTTTCAATAAAGTGCCATCATCCTGAAAAGGCCATGGAATAAAAGCTAAAAATCCTTTGGCGTGAGCAGGTTTTTCAGATTGCACTTCACGTATCCAAACTAAATGTTCAAATCGTTCGTAAATAGTTTCCACGTGACCAAACATCATCGTAGCTGAAGTGGTAATATTTAATTGGTGACAAGCTCTCATCACATCTAACCATTCACGTCCTGTACATTTTCCTTTAGAGATTAAACGACGAACACGGTCATTTAAAATTTCTGCTCCTGCTCCAGGTAAGCTATCTAAACCAGCTTCTACTAAGGCTTTTAAAACTTCGGTATGTGTTGACTTTTCTAATTTAGTAATGTGCGCAATTTCAGGTGGTCCTAATGAGTGAAGTTTAATGGTAGGATATAAAGATTTTAATTCCTTGAATAAATTTACATAAAAACTTAATCCTAAATCGGGATGATGACCTCCTTGTAATAATAATTGGTCGCCACCATATTTAATCGTTTCTTCAATTTTTTGCTTGTAAGTTTCTATATCTGTGATGTAAGCTTCGGCATGACCAGGGATACGATAAAAATTACAAAACTTACAATTGGCTATACAAACATTGGTAGTATTTAAATTACGATCAATTTGCCAAGTAACTTTGTTAGAATTATTTTTTTTGGTATTTCGGATTTCGTTAGCCACAAACATCAACTCTGATGTAGGAGCATTTTCGTATAAAAAGATGCCTTCTTCAATTGATAAAAATTCAAGATTTTGGGCACGCTTTAAAAGTGACTGAACATTCATTATTTTTAAAATTTACAGAGTAAAAGTACGTTTTATATAGGGAAACAAAAAGCCCTTTTTAATGTTTAAAAAGGGCTTTATTTATCAATATTTTAAGCTAATTTCTGATAAGTTTGCCACCAACGGTCGGGAATTTCATTATTCACCGCCATTTCATAATCTTTATAAGAACAAGGTAACAATGTATGACGCTCAAACTTCAATCCTTTGGTTGGAGGATAAGGTATTTCCATCCACCAGCGGTCGCTTTTTTTACTCTTAAAGAAATTGATTTCATATTTTTCATCTTGTAATACCACATGAAACTTTAAATAATCAGGGCTTGTGCGAGAAGGGAAATCATTTTTACGATTATAAAAACCATCCATAAAACACCAAATCATTTGTGCTGCTAAATTAGATGTCTTTCCATGTGTATCATACTCAGGATTGATTTCATATAAACCAATAGAAGACAATTTATCATTCATACCTGCATAACGCATCATTTGACAAGCTTCCTCAGAATAAAAACCATTTGGTGAAGCATTAGGATTAGCAGGAGCATCACTATGCTTGATGGCTGTAATGTCAAAACTTAACATATCCGCATGACGAATGATTGGTTCCGATTCTTCAATGGCGTCTCGTACTTGACCTAAACGATACGTGTCAAAATACAAACGGTTCATCATACTTAAACTAGACTGATCAACCAAATAAGTTTGATATCCAATATTACTATAATTAAATAAAAAGTTTGGTTGATGTAAAATAATTTTTCCTAAATAAGCTGTATTAGTAGTGTCTTCATCAGGATTACCTAAATCAAAAGTTGAATCAATCGCCACTACATTGATGGTTTGTTCTAATTTTTCGTAACCTAAAAATTGTGCGTAGGTTAAATCCTGACTTCCACCGATAATGATTGGAATGACATTATTTCTAATTAAATAATCAACCGTAGTTTTTACGGCATAATAAGTATCTTCTACATCATGTCCTGGTTGAATATTTCCTAAATCAACAATGCGCGGACGAAAACTGCCTGGATAGAGCGAATAAAAATAATCTCTTACTTTATCTGGAGCTACAGCACAACCCACATTACTATAAGCACGTCTATCCTCGCACACACCCACAATGGCCATATCAATATCTTTTAATTCAGGGAAATCTGAATCAACCGTATATGCGCCTATTGTTTTTCCTATTTGATTTTCGGAATAAGAATCTTGATCTAATTCTATTGGTTTAAAAAAATGTTGGATATCGCTCATTGGTATTTATTCTATCGTTATTTGTAACAGATTAAATTTATTTATTATGAGCCCTAGTGTTAAACAAATAAACCAAACTTATCAACGAAAGCGGGTTAGTAGTTCTGAAAAAACGACAGAAAATCTCTCTGTTTCTGAAAAAATTTCAGTCCAAATTCTCAAAAAAATGTCAAAAATTCTTTAAAAACCCATTGGCACAAGGCTTGTCGATTTTACAACGTGATTGCAATCATTTAATAAACTAAATAATAACCATAAAAAATAGGAGGAAGCCATGTTCTCATTAACAAAAACAAACAACGACAGAAACAGATTATTTACTGATTTCCCATTATTATTTGATGATGCGTTTTCAAAAAACTTTTTTGAAAAACAAAACAGAATGTTTAACACACCAGCTGTAAATATTAAAGAAACGGATAAATCATTTGAGTTAGATTTAGCTGTGCCTGGAATGGATAAAAAAGATTTTAAAATTGAATTAAAAGATGGCAGCATTACTATATCTGCGAAACACGAAAACAAAGTAGAAGAAACGAACGAAAAAGAACGTTATTCAAGACGTGAGTTTAGCTACCAATCATTTAGTAGATCGTTTGTTTTAGCTGAGGATTTAATAGATACAGAAGGCATTAATGCAAAGTATGAAAATGGTATTTTAAATGTATCGATTCCTAAAAAATCAAATGCTCAAATTAATTTATCAAGAGAAATTCAAATTTCTTAAGAAATGAAGTCAATAAAAAAGGGAGAAAAAATCTCCCTTTTTTTATTATTAAAATTACCAGTACCACTGGCAGCTTAGTAAGAGATGCTGAAACAAGTTCAGCATGACCAGTACTACCAAATATTAACTCTTTTAGCAGCTGGACGATACATGCCATCGCCTTCTTTTACACCAAAGGCGTCGTAAAATTCTTGCATATTACTTAAAGGACCAATTGCTCTAAAATTACCTGGCGAGTGGGGATTGGTTGCTATCATTTGTTTTAAAGATGCATCACGCATTAATGTTTTCCAACCTTGTACCCACGCTAAGAAGAAACGTTGCTCTCCTGTAAATCCTGCCATCACAGGTGATTTTTTGCCATTTAATGATTTTTGATACGCATAATATGCCATTGTTAACCCTCCTAAATCGGCGATATTTTCACCTTGAGTTAACTCTCCATTTACATGTAAGGTATCAATCGCAACAAAGGCATTAAACTGTTCAATAATTAACTGAGTTTTATCAGTAAAGTTTTTGTAATCAGAATCGGTCCACCACATTTTTAAATTTCCATCCGCATCAAATTGTGAGCCTTGATCATCAAAGCCGTGTGTTAATTCGTGACCAATAATTGATCCCATCACACCATAATTAAAAGCATCATCTGCATTAACATCAAAAAACGGTACTTGCATAATCCCAGCAGGGAAAGCTATTTCATTTGATGTTGGATTATAATAAGCATTAACTGTTGGAGGAGTCATACCCCACTCCATTCTATCAACAGGCTTACCAATTTTATCTAGCATTCTTTTGTACTGAAATTTACGAGCAGCCGTAATGTTTTTCCAATAAGATTCTCTACCAATAGTTAACGACGTATAATCAATCCACTTATCAGGAAAACCTAATTTTTTAATGACTTTATCTAATTTTAATTGCGCTTGTGCCTTTGTTTCTTTACTCATCCAATCACGAGACTCAATACGAACTCTATAAGCAGCTATTAAATTATCGACCATTTCATTCACTCGTTTTTTTGATTTGTCGTCAAAATATTTTTCCACATACAATTTACCTAAAGCCTCTCCTAGAGCCTCATCTGTAGAACCTTGTACTCGTTTGTAGCGAGGTTTCATTTCTTTTTTACCAGCTAATACAGTTCCATTAAATTTAAAATCTTCATTCACAAATTTGCTAGATAAATATGGAGCAGCTGTTTCAATTAAATTCCATTTCAAAAACACCTTCCAATCAGCAATAGATACTGAATTAATAATTGTATTTAATCCTTCGTAATATTTAGGTTGATTTAAAACTAAATTTTCAGGAGTTTTAATTCCAATAGCAGTAAAATAAATATTCCAATTTACATTATGAGTTAATTTCATTAGCTCAGCCTGAGTAAATGGATTGTATTGTTTTTGAGGGTCTCTTTGTTCAACTGCGTTTTGAGCATTTTTGGCTAATTCCGTTTCAATTTTCATAACAATTGCAGCATTAGCTTTTGCAGATTCTGGGTAATTACCCAAACATTCAAACATACGTTCAATATGATCAATATATTCCTTTTTTACAGATTCATATTGAGGTTCAAAATAAAAATCTTTATCAGGCAGGCCCATTCCTGTTTGAGCTAAATAACAAGTATTGGCATTACTATTTTTGAAATCAGAATACACATAAAAGCCTATCATACCACCCACTCCTTTTTTATTTAAAAGGGCTGTGGTTTTAAATAAATCATCTTTTGTTTTGATAGCGTCAATAGCTGCTAAATCTCCGCTAATTGGTTTAACACCATCTTTATCTGCTTTTACAGAGTCTATCGCTGTTAAATAAAAATCACGTAACTTTTGATTATTACTTCCAGCAACAGCTTTAGTGTCTTTAGATAATCCAGCCATTAATGCTTTTAAATTAGCAACATTACGTTCGTTAATTTCATTAAAACTGCCCCAACCACCATCACTAGCTGGAATTTTTTGAGTATTTAACCACTTACCATTAGCAAATTTATAAATATCATTTCTTGGGCTAACTGTAGAATCAATATAGGATAAATTAATACCAGGCGTTAAAGTTTGAGCCATAGCATTTCCTACACATAAAATGGTAGATGCTATTAAAATTATTTTTTGCATAAATCTATTTTTTATAAATATAAAAGGATTTTGTGACATTAAGAGCAATTTTTGTATGAGTAACACATTTCACTTGATAAGCGGAATTAGCTTACAAATATCTGAGGGGCTACCCCCTCAATTAACTTGGTTTCAATAGCCTTATCAATCAATAATTGAATAGCATTTTTACCAACGTTTCCTAAATCTACTGAGAAATCATTAACATATAAGGCAATGTGTTTTTTTATCACCTCTTCGCTCATTTCCTGAGCATGTTGTTTCACAAAACCCATACAACTTTCGGGATTAGCAAAAGCAAATTCTACACTTTGTTTAATTAAATTATCAATTGTTTTTTGAAGATTAACATCAACACTTCGTTTAACAACTATGCCACCTAAGGGAATTGGCGCATGAATTAAACTATCCCAAAATTCGCCCAAATCAATAATCTTTTCTAAACCTTTTTGCTCGTAGGTAAATCTGTTTTCGTGAATTAACAAACCAGCATCTACTTGATGAGATAATACGGCTCCTTCGATATCACTAAACAATAATTCTTTTTTATTTTTTGCATTTGGAAAGGCAAGAGACAATAAAAAATTAGCAGTGGTGTATTTACCGGGAATAGCAATACTTGCCGCATTAATATCCTTTACCTCATTTTTAGAATCCTTAACTAATAATGGACCACAATTAAACCCTAATGCGCTTCCACTATTTAATAAAGCATAATGTTGAGTTAAATAAATAAAAGCATGATAACTCAATTTTGTAATATCCAATTCTTGTTTAAATGCTCTATTATTCAAAGCTTCTACATCTTCCATCACAATTGTAAAATCAATACCATGAGTATCAATTTTTTTATGCACTAAGGCATCAAAAATAAAACAGTCGTTTGGGCAAGGAGAAAAACCAAGAGAGAAGTTCATTGAATTAATTATTTTGAGTTGATAAAATTAATCAAAAAATCATTTAGATTTTTAATCGCTAAAGGCATTTGCCATTTGCTTTTATCACGTTTTTCTACATAATTTGAAATAGCTCTGATTTGAATAAAATCTCCACCTGCTCTCGTACAACCAGCAAAAAAAGCGGCACCTTCCATACTTTCAACATCAGGATGATATAATTGTTGTACTTTATTAATGTTAATTTCATTTCCATGTACAGTGTTTACGGTAATGCCTTTTACTTTTTTTAACGAATCAATAAATGGATTAGAAATAGTATAATTTTCAGAAAAAATATGTTCTCCAGGAAGATTTAGTTTGTCATAGGTCAAAAATTCGTCTCCGTCTTCTGCACCCATTTCACTTAAAATATCTGATGTGATGTGAACTAATTGCCCTAACTCTAACTGCCTATCAAATGCACCGCAAACACCCACATTAATTACTATATCGTATAAACTGTTAATGTATCTACCCATCATAAAGGCTGTATTTACCATACCAACTCCAGTAATTAACACTTGGATATCTTTATTTTCAAAATCGATATTAGCATTATTCATACCTGTTGTAGGTAATGCAATACCCAAAAAATCCAGTAATGGTTTTACTTCAAATTGTGTAGCGGATACGACTAGAATCTTCATTTATAATTAGTATTTTTACAACTGTTAATTTACTATGATTTATATTACCCGCAAAGAACATTTTAACGCCGCGCACAAATTATTTAATCCGGCTTGGAGTGAAGAACAAAACAACGCCACTTTTGGCAAATGTGCTAATAAAAATTGGCATGGACATAACTATGAACTATTTGTAACTGTTAAAGGAGAAATTAATCCCGATACAGGTTTTGTAGTTAATTTAAAAGATTTAAGTACAGTTATTAGAACAGATGTAACTGAAATACTTGACCATAAAAATTTAAATATGGACGTGAAAGGAATGCCAATTATGCCATCCACAGAAAATGTAGCCATATTTATTTGGAATATTTTAGCTCCTAAAATTAAAGAGATGGGGGCAGCCTTACATGGCATTAAACTATACGAAACCGATAGTAACTACGTAGAATATTTCGGAGAATAAACATTTCTTTCTTTTTGTTGTTATATAAATAATATTAAACCACATAGACACATAGAAAACAAGACCAATATTATGGCATGAATTGTCAGATAAGATTGCATAGTTGGAAGCGACGCTTCCAATCTAGTGTTTTCTATTACGCTTAGCTATATTTTAAAAACTATATACCTATGTGGTTAAATACTCAACACTATAAAAAACTAAAATTATGCTAAACGAAGAATTTGAACACGATATAACTGGCTATAAAAAAATAGATCAATACAATGATAAATTAGTTGACTCTATCTCTGATATGTATAAAAACATTTTAGATGATGTTGGAGAAAATCCATCAAGAGAAGGCTTACTAAAAACTCCTGTAAGAGCAGCCAAAGCTATGCAGTTTTTAACCCAAGGTTATGATTTAAATCCTGCGGAAATTTTACGTTCGGCTATGTTTAAAGAAGATTATAGCCAAATGGTAATTGTAAAAGATATTGAAGTATATAGTTTATGCGAACACCATCTATTACCATTTTTTGGAAAAGCTCATATTGCCTACATCCCAAACGGACAAATTGTAGGCTTAAGTAAATTACCTAGAGTGGTTGATGCCTTTGCAAGAAGACTACAAGTACAAGAACGTTTAACCAATGAAATTAGAGATTGTATTCAAGATACATTAAATCCTCATGGTGTTGCAGTAGTTATTGAATGTTCTCACTTATGTATGCAAATGCGTGGCATTCAAAAACAAAATAGCGCTACTACCACTTCCGCATTTACTGGCGAATTTTTAAAAGATGCCACCAGGAAGGAATTTATCAGTTTGATATCCTCTAATCTTCATTAAAAACCATTAACTACTTTGTCACATTGAGCGTAGTCGAGATACTTTATTTTGTTCTCGACTACGCTCGAACTGACATAAACATATATTTTTCTCAAATAAATGCTTGAGTTATAAATATTGTTTTATATTTGTTCCGTGAAAAACACCACAACATATTGTCATTATGTGAATCGATTCTGCCCGAATCGAATTTGGTGTATTATTATGCGCTAGTCGTACCAACAGTTTTCACAATTTTTTCGTTTTCCATTTTTAAAATTTTCACCAATGTTTGCCATTGATATACAGGATCAAATCCTAGATAAATTAAATACGCTCATCGTCGTTTTAAATAAAAGCGGTAGTATAGAGTATGTTAGTAAATCCGCACAACAACTCTTAGGATACAATCCTCAAGATTTGCTTGGAAATGCATGGTGGGATATTATTCGCTTTTCGAAACCAGAAGGCGAGGAAGTAAAACATAAAATTTTAAAAACATTTGATCATCAATCTATTACTACTCAAACGTTTGAACACAAGCTGAGAACATCGGCTGGTGGGATAAAATGGGTTCGTTGGAATGTGTCTTACTTAAACGAAGAACAATTAATTGGAATTGGTTATGATATTACCGATAACAAAAATAACGAGAAACGTTTAATAGAAAACAATAAGCAATTATTAGAACAGAATAAAGATATTACTGATAGTATTTACTATGCTCAAAGAATACAGCAATCTATTTTGCAAACTCAAGAACAATTGAGAGATTATTTTGATAATTCGTTTTTATTATACAAACCAAAAGATATTGTTAGCGGTGATTACTATTGGTTTTATGAACACGAATCTTACAAATACATTGCAGCTATTGATTGTACTGGACACGGTGTGCCTGGCGCGATGATGAGCATGGTAGCTAATTCGATGTTTAAAGAAGTTTTTATAAATAGAAAAATTTCTAATCCTTCAGAAATATTAAAAGCACTGGATGAAGAGCTAGAAAAATCTATTAATAAAAATCAAGATGCTACATTCAATGATGGTATGGATGTTTCATTAATAAGAATCAATAAAACAACCAATGAATTAGCCTTTGCTGGTGCATTCCGTTCCATATTGATTTCGAGAGGTAGTGAAATAACGGAATTAAAAGGTAGTCGTTACCCGATTGGTTTTTACTCAGGTATTGAAAAGCAATTTGACACTCAATTATTTCAATTACAAAAAAATGATGACGTGTATTTGTTTACAGATGGATTCATTGATCAATTTGGTGGAGAAAAAAACAAGAAGCTAAATAAATCAAACTTTAAAGATTTGTTGATTACCATTAATGATATGAGCATGGAAGAGCAAGAAGCTTTTTTAGAATACTCATTCAACAACTGGAAACAAGATAACGACCAAACGGATGATGTGTTAGTCATTGGGATTAAAATTTAAAACAAGCACCTTTCAGGTTTTTGAAACCTGAAAGGTGTTATTTGAAAACAAAAAAGGAGAAAATTTTAATTATATTTGTTAGAAGAGACTAAAAAACGTTTATTATCTTTTGTAATTATTTAAAATTGTATAAATAATACTTATCGATTAATTAGGAATAATAATTGTAGACGCAATTACAAAAGAACACATAATGACAACATCAACACTTTTGACATATACTTTTGTAGTTGAATTTAGAGGCGGTACATATTGCACTCAAGTTCAAGCAATAAATGTGGACAAGGCTATAGTTGCTTGGACAGAAAAACTAAAGGTTGAAAAATCTGAAATAAAACAGTTGGGAGACAAAACAATAGGTGAAATAATTATACTATCAGAAGACGAGGACCATAAACCTATACCTCTAACAAACTTAGTTAACATTTGGTTCACTAACTATCCGACAAATCAAGGGAGTTTTTCTGTTAATATAATTCAAACAGACACCAGTATTTAGTTAACTATGTATGCAGACACGTTAGCTGTTTGCACATAAATATTGACTAAAAGCACTAACATAACCAAGTCTCCTTGGGTATACAACTTTTGCAAAAACAATCGAAGCAACCTGAGTAACTGTTAGACAATTGAAATAAAAATACTCCTACAAATACTTTGTTTCTAACCCAACATTGAATAAAGCATCTAAACAGCTTAAGTTTGGAGTAAAGCCTTGCTTATCAGCAAACACTTGATAGTATGGTTTTAAATTTACATTTTCAGAATTATTTAAGTCTGAAAGAGCTCTTAAATCAAGAGAATTAACAGGACTCATATCAAACTGATTTGTAAATTCAATTTGTTTTTTAACTCTTAAGATATGAAGTATTTTTTGAAGTAATTGGGTATTATAATCTAATAATAACTCATACTTATTTTCGTAAAAGGGCTTGAACTCATCTTCAAAAAATTCGAAATAAGGAGAGTTTTTATATGCGCTAGTTATAGCTCGCCAATGTTGCTTTTGCCAATCTTCGGCATAAGATATTTTTTTATCAGAAATCAATTCTTTATCCGCCTGCTTAACTAAAGGAATACTCAAACTTAGCTTTCCATTACTCGTTAATATTTCACAACGATTACGGTAGGTTTGTTTTACAAAGTGTTCATGTTTTTCAATAAGAATCACATCATGATTCAATACTTGAGACAAGTAAGTGATATTAGGTAAGTAAGCTGTAGATAATAAAACAGTATTCATTTTATTTGATGGATTGAAAGACTCTACCCCAACGAATACCTGTATTATACATCTTATCATTAGAAAACATGATACGAGTTGCTTTACCAATAATATGATCTTCTGGCACAAAACCCCAATGGCGACTATCTTGAGAGTTATGGCGATTATCACCCATCATAAAATAATAGTTCTGTTTTATAACATATGTTATTTTGTATTCACCATTAATAAAGATACTGTCGCTTTTTAATTCAAGTGTATTTCCTTCATAAGCAGTAATAATACGTTCAAAAACACATAAGTTTAAAGAATCCAATTTTACAGTATCGCCTTTAGCAGGAATTTTCAAAGAACCATAATTATCTACATTCCATTTATAATGATCATTAAAAGGAAATACAAATTCATCCCACATACCATTCTTCTCATGATTTCTTTCAATTTCAGTGATATAAACTTTACTTTTTAATGTATCAAAAAGCGCCTTAGTTAAAGTGAAAGAATAATCATTATTGTCTGAAATTTTACCGCCCTCCGTTAAATTATATTGTTTTGTAAAAACAGAATCTAAAGGCTTGTCGGATTTAAAATGATAATTAAACTGTAAATTTTCTTCATTATCAATTGGATTATTATTAACATATACTAATCCATCTACTATTTTAAAACTATCGCCTGGCAAAGCCACACAACGTTTAACAAAATATGTTCTATGATCAACAGGATGTTCATCTTCTAAAGGATAATTAAACACCACCACGTCGTTTCTTTCTACATCAGGCGTTCCAAACAAACGCATATATGGTAATGATACAATATCAGAATAGTAACTTTGATTAATAAATGGAATGCTAAATACCGTTTTTAATAATCTTGGTCCATATGACAACTTATTAATAAACATATAATCACCTGTCAGTAAAGATTTTTCCATAGATGGAGAACTAACTGGTGAAATTTCAAAGAAAAATGAACGAATAATTAATACGCAAAAAAACGAAATACCTATAGCTTTAAGCCATTCGACAATTGATTGTTTGGTTGGTATATACTTTTTCATTTGTTTTATTTAAACACCTGAACAGTTGATTTATTTTTATTGACTAATTGCCCACAAGCTGCATCAATGTCCTTTCCTCTACTTCTACGAACATTTACAATCACTCCCCTACCTTCTAAATGACGAACAAATGCTTCTAAACGCTCTGGTGTTGTTTGTTTAAATTCGCCATCATCAATTGGATTGTATTCAATGATATTTACTTTTGCTGTCGTCTTTTTACAAAAATCACCTAATTCTCTCGCATCCTGAATTCCATCATTAAAATCTTTAAATACGATGTACTCAAACGTTACACGAGAACCTGTTTTTTCATAAAAATAATTTAAAGCCTCTTCAAGATTATCTAATGAATTAGATTCATTAATTGGCATAATGTGATTTCGCTTCTCATCATTAGCCGCATGTAAAGATAATGCTAAATTAAATTTCACTTGATCATCGCCCAACTTCATAATCATTTTAGCAATACCAGCAGTACTAACCGTAATGCGCGAAGGACTCATCCCTAATCCGTCAGGTGATGTAATTCTATCAACCGAACGAATCATTTCTGCATAATTCAATAAAGGCTCACCCATGCCCATATAAACGATATTAGTAAGCGTTTGATTGTATTTTGTTTCAGCTAAATTCTTTACTAGAGCAACCTGGTCGTAAATTTCGTCTGCATTCAAATTACGTAAACGTTTTAATTTACCGGTTGCACAAAACTTGCAAGTTAAACTACAGCCTACTTGTGATGATATACAAGCCGTCATACGAGTTTTAGTAGGAATTAATACACCTTCTACAACATTACCATCCGATAATTTCATAGCACACTTAATGGTTTTGTCGCTACTCACTTGCATATCACTTATCTCAACTGCATTAATGGTAAAGGTTTCCTTTAACCAATCTCTCAATGGTTTCGATAAATTAGACATATCATCAAAATTATGAGCTGTTTTTTTCCAAAGCCACTCATAAATTTGTTTCGCACGAAACTTAGGTTCTCCTTTTTCTTTTAGGACTTCTACAATTTGTGCTTCGCTTAATGCTCTTATATCTTTTTTTGTTGACATGTTATTTTACAAAGTTATCTATAAATACTGAAAAAGACACATCATTTTCGATGAATAAGTTCTTAAATTTGGATATGCGTTTTATAAGTGCCAATCAGATTTTTTCAGGAAAAGAGTATTTACCGACTAATACTGTATTAGTAGTAAGTGATAGCGGACTTATAGAAGATATTACGACCAAAGAAAACGTTGAGTTTAGCAATATAGAGCATTTTGAAGGCATAATCTGTCCTGGATTCATAAACACTCATTGTCATTTAGAACTAAGTCATTTAAAAAACCTTATCAAACAACAAACAGGCATTATTGATTTTGGATTAGCTGTAATAAAACATCGAAATGAATTTTCGGCAGAATTACAACAAGAAGCCATGCGTTTAGCTGACAAAGAAATGCAAACACAAGGCATTGTGGCTGTTGGGGACATTAGTAATACCAATGAGTCTATTAAAATAAAAAAAGAGTCTAATTTATATTATCACACCTTTGTAGAACTCATCGCCTTAAATCCTGAGCGTGCGAATTTAGTTTTTGATACTGGAAAACAATTACTATCAGAATATACCAAAGTGCAATTATCAGCATCTCTAGCTCCTCATGCTCCTTACAGTGCTTCGTTAGAATTAATAAAAAAAATAACAGATGATTGCTTTCAATTAAACAAACCTACAAGTATTCATAATCAAGAAAGTAAGACTGAGAATGAGTTTTTTAATTCAAAAACTGGCGATTATTTAAGATTATATGAAACTATAAAAATTTCGATTGATTATTTTAAAGCAACTGGAACAAGCAGTCTACAAACTATCATTTCTTCCTTAAATCAAAAAGTAAATACCTTATTAGTTCATAACACATTTAGCAGTAAAGAGGATATTGAAATTGCAAAAAATGTTCATCAACAATTATATTGGTGCCTCTGCCCTAATGCTAATTTATATATCGAAAATGCCTTGCCAGATATTAATTTATTAAATTCTAGTGGCTGCACTCTAACAATTGGCACCGATAGTTTAGCTAGTAACTCCAATCTCTCTATCATCGATGAAATTAATACTATCTTAAAACATCAACCAAATAATTCATTAGAACTATTATTAAATGCAGCCACATGCAATGGTGCAAAATTTTTAGGAATTGAAAACCAATTTGGATTATTGGAGAAAAATAAAGAGTGTGGGATTAATTTAATAGAAGGAAAAACAGGAAATTATTCAGTAAAAAAACTAGCTTAAATTAACAGAAGATGTTAATGTAAATAAAGAGAAATCATCATTGATTTTTTTGAAATCAACTTTTAATTTATTTCCGCTCTTCATACCAATAGTAATAAAGCCTAAACCTGCTCCACCTTTATCACTCATCGTATTATTTTCTAAATGTTCTAAATAATAAGCCTTTAACGCTTTTTCATCATCAAAAGAGTTAATTGTATTAATTTGTTTTTCAAGAGCAGGAATTGATGAATTAGCAACTAAATTAGAAGAGATTACTTTTAAGTTAGCACCATTCTTAACTAAGATAAAAAAGTTATGTTGTTCGCCTTCTTTATTTTTTTGACCATGCAATAACATGTTTTGTAAGGTCTCAACACTAATAAAGAAAATCTTTTTGATTGGACCTTTTGCAATATCTAAAGACGTAATTTTTTCTTCAACATTACCTTCTAAATTAGAGATGACACTTTGAGACAATTCTCCATAGTGAGAAACCAAAACGGTTTCGTTTTGCTGGTGTTCAGTAAGCATGTGCTCGTACTGCTCCTTAACAAACTCTTTTTCGCTATGTGTGTGTTCGCTCAATATATGTTATTTAAAAAGTCCATTTACTTCTGCATCAATCATTCTGATTACTTTTCCCAAATCTTCTTTACTTTCAGAAAAATTAATCTCATCAATATCAACAATTAACAATTTACCACCTTCATATGTTGTAATCCAAGCCTCATATCTTTCATTTAGTCTTTTTAAATAATCTAAACGTATTGAGTTTTCGTAATCTCTACCACGTTTTTGTATTTGTTTTACTAAAGTTGGAACTGAAGCTCTTAAATAAATAATTAAATCTGGTGCTTTTACTAAACTATCCATTAATTTAAATAAAGTGAAATAGTTTTCGTAGTCGCGGGTTGTCATTAAACCCATTGCATGCAAATTTGGTGCAAAAATGTATGCATCTTCATAAATAGTTCTGTCTTGAACTACTTTTTGTTTGCCTTTTCTAATTTCTTGAACTTGACCGAAACGAGAATTTAAGAAATATACCTGCAAATTGAATGACCAACGCTGCATATCATCGTAAAAATCATTCAAATATGGATTATCATCTGCATCTTCATAATGCGGAGTCCATTTATAATGCTTTGCTAATAGTGACGTTAATGTTGTTTTTCCTGAACCGATATTACCGGCAATTGCTATATGCATAAAATCTCTTTCTAAAATATCTTCGGTTTATAATATACTAAGATACAGTTTTCTATTATTACACAAAACTTTTTTGCGATTTTTTTTAAAAATGTTAAAATTTCAATCATTTTACGGAATTCAGTTTTAAATCAGTATTATACTTCGTTAATATCTGTTTCGTGTCATTAAAGGCTTCCAGCATTTTTTGATGATGAGATGTGTTCAAAAAATCGGGCAATTTAGTGGAATCTGTTGCCCATTGTGCAGGGAGTAAAATATGCATTTTTTTAGCTCCATCTCCCCTATAAACCCAAGTTGGAAGATAATTAGCACTCTTGAACGAACATGTTTTTTTTGTGTAATTTTTTTGAATAATCAATTTTAAAATAACTCCAGCATCTGTATATCTCCAATATTGATTAGATAAAAAATTACCTAAACTATAAGCTACAAAGGCTGTATCGTTAATAGCTTTTGAGTACACTTTTTGGGTGGGGCCAATCATGTGCGGATGGGCTCCAATTACTAAGGAAGCACCTGCTTCTAATGCAAACCTAACAGCATCTTTTTGAGCTTGAGTAGGCTCTGTCACATTTTCTACACCCATATGATAAAACACCAAAACAATATCAGCTCCTTTTGTTTTAGCTGCTTTCACAGCACCAATGATACCGGCAGAATCAATTACATTCAGCATATATGTATGATCAGAACTTGGATAAGCGCCATTAGTTCCATACGTATAATTCAAAATTCCCAACTTCACTCCTTTAATATTTACGATTCTAATAGAGTCGTGATCTTGTTGATTTAAATACGTTCCTGCATAACCTAAACCATGTTTTTTTATCACCTCAATTGTTCTCAATAAACCAGCTTCTCTAGTATCCATGCTATGATTATTAGCTGTTACTAAAAAATCAAAACCTGCATTTTTCAAAGCTGTGCAATATGCATCAGGACTATTAAATGCTGGATATCCAGCATAAGGCTGAACGGTGCCTGCAAAGGTAGTTTCAAGATTGCCTATCGTTATGTCAGCATCTTGTAAATATGGTTTTATGTATTCAAAACTTGGATTAAAATCATACTCTCCATTACTCAATTTAGCATTATTAGTTTGTGGCAAATGGCACATCAAATCGCCCACCAAATTGATTGATATTTCAGAAATAGAATCGGCAGGAGGTGGTAAATAAGTTATTGTTGCAGGCTCATGATATTCTTTAACTGTTTCTACAACTTCTGTACTTAGCTCTTCTTTAACAACTGTCTTTTCAGTAGTTTTACATGTGCTAAGCAAAAATGCAGTAACAACCAACGCAATAAAAATGTAAAAATATTTTAGCATTTTATTTATTTTTTATATCATTAAGGTAAGCATCGCAAGCAAACTGAACCGTGTTTTGCAAAGGAATAAATTGATAACTGAGCGTTTCTTTGACCCTTTTATTATTATATGAGTTATTATCTAAACAAGCATTAATCGTTTCTTTTGTAATTAATTGCTCTTTGCTCGTAATGAAAGCTTTTATTTTATCTATCCATTTTCCTATTGTCAACAACACCTTACCTGCCTCAATACTTGGTTCTTTTTTACCCAAGGCTTTATGCACTTTTAATAGAATTTCTTTGAAAGAATAATTATTTTCAATCAACACAAATCGTTTACTGAATTCTTTTTTTTCAGTTAATTGAATCATGCAATCCGCTACATCTTTTGCGTCAATAGTAGCACTTGAACCATTAGTATAAAAAGGATTCCCGTGATAACATGTTTCGATTAATTTACCAGAGCTTTGGTGCCAAAAACCAGGCCCTAAAATAATTCCAGGATTTACAATCACCGCATTCAATCCTTCTTCGGTTCCTCGCCAAACTTCACGTTCGCCATTGTATTTACTAATTGCATAATCACTGGCGCTTGGAGATGATTTCCAATAAACAGATTCATCAATATTTTTAGTAATATCTGGATTTTGTAACGTAGCAATAGAACTTACATGACATAATGCTTTGATGTTTTTTTCCAAACAAGCATTTACCAAATTAGCAGTTCCTTCAGCATTAATGCGATGCATTTGTTTATTATCTTTTGAATTAAACGATACAAATCCTGCGCAATGATAAACAGTTTCTATTCCCTCCAAAGCTTCCAACAAAGAATAAATATCACACACATCGCCATCTATCCATTTTATTTTATTAAATAAAATATCAGCACCTGAAGTGTAATAAGAAAACAGTTTTTTAGTTTTTAAAATATCACTCCCTTGTCGTTTAATAGCCACAACTGATTTATTTTGCTGTAAAAGGGCTAAAGCTACGTGCGCTCCTACTAATCCTGTTGCTCCTGTTATTAAATTCATGAATGTTTAAAATCTAAACAAAGGTAAGACTTTGCGCTATAAAAAATAAAGAAAACTGCACTAAACATCCAAAAGCAAAACCAGCATACACTTGATTAGGCGTATGTGCATTTAATTGCAAACGAGCAAAACCAATAAAACCTGCTAAAATTAAACAAACGGATAGTGCTGTAAAAATAGGAATTGGCATAAAGTAACTAATAGCAAATAAAGCGCCTATTAAACCACCAACTCCAATCATATGTGCGCTAATTTGCCACCATAAACTAATAATAGCGGCTGATAAAATACAGAACCCTGCGCCAAAAATAAATAACTTAATTGCTGGCCAAATATTAAAATCATATATCATGTAAAATAATCCAAAATAACATAAAGAGGTCATAATTAAAGGGAATGTGCGTTCTTTACGATTCTCAATTTTTAGGGAAGACACATAATTTAATTTATATAAAATCAATAAATTTAAGGTTGGTAACAAAAAAGTAAATGCAAAAACAGTTAAGGTTAAAACTATCTTTAATTTTAATGGAGTAAATACAAAATAAATAGAATTAGTTAATCCAAAAAACACAATTAAACAACCATAAGTAGCCATTAATAATGGATGAAACACATACGATATGAAATGGGCTATATTCTTCATTCTGTAATAAAATGCTAAAATACATTAAAAAAAATCGAGATAATACAAGATAATAGTATATTTTAAAATCTATTGCTATTTTTGAGTTCTGTATGTTTACCTTATTAATTAAAGAAATACGAAGTTTTTTAAGTTCACTAATAGGCTATATTGCCATTGGTGTATTTATTAC
>DIHL01000020.1 GCA_002420145.1 Bacteroidetes bacterium UBA5697 | reverse complement strand
TTCTCCAACGGATAAAACACAAGCATTACTTTCTATATCAACAATAGATAATCGTTTTGACATGGGAATTGTATACCAGAATATTAAGAATTTGATTTATTTTAATGAATTAGCTATTCCCGAACAAACGCCAATTGCTATTCAAAACATATCGGCTTTTATAAATAAAGATGTTTTATTATTTAAGCACTTAGGAATTGGTGCTAAATATAATTATCAGAGTTCGTCGTATCAGTCTATTGTTAGCGTTCCAAATCATGTAATTAATGGAGCTTTATATTATCAAGGTAATTTATTTAAGAAAGCCTTGCAAATTCAAATTGGATTTAATGCACAGTATTTTAGTTCGTTTTATGGATATGCTTATATGCCTGCTACAAACCAGTATTATGTGCAAACCAAAACAACAGTTGGCGATTATCCTTATGTAGATTTCTTTTTAAATGCTCGTATCAAACCAGTGAGATTTTTCATTAAAATAGATCATGTCACCCAAGGTTTAATGGGAAGCAATTATTCATTAACTCCAGGTTATTTGCAAAACGACAGAGCTTTTAAATTTGGATTGAACTGGTTGTTTTTTGATTAGTAAGAAATATAACTTACAATAGGGTAGTGGTCAGTGTTGGCTTCTGTCATGTGGTGATATTCTTTACTCTTAAATTCTTTGCTATGTAAGATATAATCAATTCTAAATCTAGGAAAATTGCCTGCATAAGTTTGTTCAAATCCAGCACCTGATTCTACAAAGGCATCTTTTAAATCGCCTCTTACAGTATTGTAAACATAAGAAGCAGGAGTGTCATTGAAATCGCCGCAAACTACTACTTTATATTTGCAATTCTTAATATGAGCAGCAATAGCATCTGCCTGAACGGCACGTTTTACAAAAGCACGTTTTAGTCGCCTTAAGATGGTTTTACTTTTCTCCATTTCATCTTTTGTGTCAGTTGTATCATTTCTCACTTGCTCAATAAATTTATAATCGGCTTTTTGAAAACGAATGGATTGCAAATGCATATTATAAATACGTATGGTGTCTTTTTTTACAACAATATCAGTATAAATACAAAGGTTATTTGCACTTGTGTTAAATTCGATTTTCCCTTTTTTTATGATAGGGAATTTGGTAAAGGTTGCTATACCCCAATGATCATTACCTCTTAAGGTAGTTGTATATTCTACATGATAATTTTTTGCATTTAATAAACCAGTCACTGTATCAATATTATTAAAATCGCCTTTTTCTTCAGAGGTATAAAACTCTTGCAAGCATAAAATGTCTGGATTTTCTTCGGCTAAAGTGGTTAAAATTATGTTTCTACTTTGTTTGTTTTTTGTCCAATTATACAAATCAAATAACATAGAGTTATAACTCATGATTTTAATGTCTTTATTTGAAATTGTATCAGACGTAAAATCTATCTGAAAAAAACCTAAACATGTTTTAGCGCTAAAGAGGATTGCTATAACAGAAAAGGCTGCTTGAATTCGGAATTGAGCAAACCAATAAATAGCAAAAATAATGTTGGCAAATAAGATTAGAGGAAATGCTAATCCAAAAAAAGCTAATATCCAAAAGTGATCAGGTGAAATATATTTTGAAGCGATAGAACCAATAAGACTAATAATAAACACATAGTTTACCCATAAAAGAATTCTATTAAGCTTAGAAAGCTTTTTAGCATTTCTCCTTTGGATAATTGCTCTCAGTTCGGCGATAGATATTTCAGAAAAAAAGCTGATAATTACGATTGTTGAATTTGTCCGTCTTTCATGATTAATTTTCTATCTGCCATATTTGCAAGTGTTTCGTTGTGAGTAACAACCACGATGGTTTGTTTTAATTCATCTCTCAATTTAAAAAATAATTGATGTAAATTTCGTGCATTTTCACTGTCTAAATTTCCACTTGGCTCATCAGCAAAAATAACTTTAGGATTATTGATTAGTGCTCTTGCAACAGCTACACGTTGTTGTTCTCCACCAGATAATTCTGATGGTTTATGATTTGCACGATCTTTTAATCCTAATAAGTCAAGTAGTTCATTTGCTTTCAGTTCAGCTTCTTTTTTAGAAGTTTTATTAATAAAAGCAGGAATGCAAACGTTTTCAATAGCAGTAAATTCAGGAAGTAAATGATGGAACTGAAAGACAAAACCAATATGTTGATTTCTGAATGCTGCTAATTTTTTTTCGTTTAAGGAAGTTATATTCACTCCATTAAATAATATTTCTCCAGAACTAGGTCTATCTAAAGTTCCTAAAATGGTTAATAGAGTTGTTTTACCAGCTCCTGAGGAGCCAACGATAGAAACTACTTCAGATTCTTTGATATGCAAATCAACGCCCTTTAAAACTTCTAATGAACCGTATTGCTTTTTAATATGTTTTCCAATAATCATGAATAAGCTAATCTAATTTATTTACTTAAAACTTTTAGCTCTGTTCGTCTATTTTTCGCTTTATTTTCAGGAGTATCATTTGGAGCTTTAGGTTTTGTATCTCCATAACCCTTGAATGATAAATTTGCAGCTGGTAACGCACCTTTTTCAATCACATAATCATAAATAGCTTTTGCGCGATTAGTAGATAATGTTTTATTAAATACTTTATCACCACTATTATCAGTATGCCCACTAAATTCAATTTTTAAAGTAGGATTTGCTTTTAAGAAAGTAATAATCTTTTGTAATTCGGCTTTTGATTCGGCTTTTAAATCCCATTTATTCACATCAAAAAAGATATTTTTCAATTCAATAATACCTGTATCGATTGGTTGTAATGGAATTTGTAATTTATAAGGCTTGTTATAATCAGCTACTTTGTCTTTTAACGAAAAATTATCGCTGTAAAATAAAAAACCAGGTTTACTCACATTTACTAAGTAGTTGTGATTTGAAGTTAATGTGACTAAAAATTCTCCAGCACTATTACTATAAGCGCTCGTAACAGATTGTTGAGTTTCTAAATCTATTAATTCAAATGAAGCATCAACAGGTTCTTTTGTTTTTGCATTATAGGTTAAGCCTTTGACATAGGTTATTTTTTCAGGACGAACGGATTCTGGTAATTCAAATTGATAAATGTCTGACCCTCCTAAGCCACCTTCACGTTCGCTCGAAAAATAAGCATATTTACTTTCAGGACCAACAACAAGTTTAAATTCACCTTCAGCAGTATTAATAGGATATCCCAAATTTATTGCTTCACCCCATGATCCATCTGATTGGCGTCGACTCAAATAAATGTCAGTTTTCCCCATTCCAATTCTTCCATTAGAGGTAAAATATAGTGAGTTATTATCAGGATGAATAAAAACTGATTGTTCATTTTTATCTGTATTAATATTATCTCCCATTTTTATTGGGTCTTTAAATCTTCCGTCTGCTCCAATTTCAGAATAGTATACATCACCAACTTTATTTCGATTACTACCACGTATAAAATATAATGTTTTTCCATCACTACTAAAACTAGGTTGTGTTTCCCAGTTTGCTGTATTTATTGGAGGTCCAATATTTTGTGGTAGAGACCATTTACCATTTATTTTTTGAGTATAAAAAATATCACAACTACCATATCCATTATTGTTACCCATATAAGAACCACCTCTGTCGGCACACGCAGCAAAAAACATATAATCTCCTGAAACACTCAAAGAAGGAGCCCCTTCATTACATGGAGAATTTAGTTCTCTAATAGGCGTAGCAACTTTATTATCAACCGAAATGTAAAAATCTTCCTGCCCTTCTTCTAAAGCACAATTTTTTTGTTCTGTAAATTGTCTTGTGAAAATAAAATATTTGCTATCCGCACTTATGCTAGGTAAATATTCTTCATTAACAGAATTTATATTTGGGCCCATATTTATGGGTTTAATATTTTGAGGAGATGCAAGTTGAAATTCTCCAAACTTAGCACATTTAAGTAAAAATAATGCTTTTTCTTTGATAGATGGATTTATTCTAGGAATGGAAATATATTTTTCAAGATTAATTTTTGCATCTGTATATGCAGCAGCATAAAATTGCAGCTCTGCTAATTGATAATAGTTGTTTGGATAATATGGCGAAAGTGCATTTTTGAAATTTTCTATTGCTTTTTGAAAATTATTTTTTTCAATATTTAGAGAACCTAGCATTGCATATGCTTCACAGAAATTTGGATCTTTTGAAATAGCATCGTTAAATTTAGATTCAGCTTTTTCATAATTCCTAATATCAAGCATTTTCTTTCCTTCTTCATATAAAGCAATCGCTTTTTTATTAGTGCTCGTATAAGTTCCAGGAGGTAAACTACTTTGAGAGTAAATTAAAGAGTTGCTAATGAAAACTAAAAGAAGAATAAAGAATCGTTGCATAATTTATATAATAGTACTATAAATATAACGATATATTGTAAAAATAGATACTAAAAAATGCTAATAAATAACAACAATTATTGCGATGATTTTTGCTTGATTCTAAGCCACGCAATAGCTTTTTCTCTATCATCAAAGAATTCTGTTGGAACTAATGGTTTATTGATTTTTAAAAACAAACTTCCAATAATTCTCTCATAAGCCTTATTGCTATATAATGCTAATGCTGCAACATGCTTGGTATACTCCTCTGAGGCACCAGCCCTTCTGGCATCTCCCGAAACAGAAGCATCATCATCTCCTTCAAATAAAACAAAAAACTTTTTACCCGGCATGTAATCTATGGACATGTCTCTTGACTCCCAAACATCTTTTGCTTCTAAATTAGTGTTCTCTTTTACTTTAAACTCAATTAGCAAATCATCATGAATGGTCATCGTAAAGGCATTTGTTTCAAAAGTCTTCATACTGTATAATATTAATCTAATTTAATTCTTTTTAATGATAAGTATATGACTAGGGCAGCTATTATTGATAAAATTCCACTAATAAAAAATGAAATTCCAGGAAAATAAACTGCCGCATCTTGTTTGGAGAATTGATAAAATAAATTTGTCATAATTAATGGGCTTATTATAGCTGATATACTCATTAACGAGGTGTTTAATCCTTGAATTTCTCCTTGTTCGTTTTCGGGAATGTGATTCGATATTACTCCTTGAAGCGCTGGACCACATAAACCACCTAAACAATAGGGGACTAAAAAGGCATACATCATCCAACTATTAGTAGCAAAAGCAAAACAAAATAAACCAACCGCATAAAATACAATTCCATAAAAAATAGCTTTTGCCTGACCATATTTAGGAATAAACCATCTAATTAATCCTCCTTGAACGAGAGATACCAAGATTCCTACAAATGCTAATGAATATCCTATTTCTTGTTCGCTCCAATTAAATTTTAAAATATTGTAGTATCCCCAAATAACTTCAATTGTTTTTCCAGCAACGTATAATATAAATTGTCCAATAATTAAACCTGTTAGTAAAGGATAACGTTTTAAGTTAATAAAGGCACCTAGTGGATTTGCACGTTTGAAATCAAATTTTCGTTTGTTTTCTGGAGCCAAAGATTCTGGAATAAAAAATAATCCAAATAAAAAATTTAACATCGATAAGCAACCAGCTACCATAAATGGTGCTCGAATATCTATTTTGCTAAATAAGGCACCGAGTAATGGACCAATAATAAAACCTACACCAAATGCAGCACCAATTAATCCAAAATTTTGGGCACGTTTTTCTTTCGGACTTATATCTGCAATATATGCTCCCGCAGTACTGAAACTAGCTCCACAAATTCCAGCAATAATTCTACCAATTACTAACCAGCTTAAGTTAGGAGCAAAGGCTAATAAAAAATTATCTAAACCTAAACCTAAAAGAGAAATTAATAAAACTGGCCGTCTTCCATACTGATCACTTAATCCACCAAGTATTGGTGCGAAAATAAATTGCATTAAAGCATATAAAAATAATAACCAGCCACCAACAGTACTAGCTTGCGAAACATCGCTACCATTCAGCTCTTTTATTAGTGTTGGAATAATTGGAATGATAATTCCAAATCCAATACAATCAATTAGAATGGTTGCAAAAATAAATGCAAGCGAAGGGTTTTTGTTCTTATGCATATTTATAATCTGGTTAATTCGGAAATTAATTGACTGTGATGAGGAAATAGTTTAATCAAATCGTCTCTTTTCACTAATTCAAAATCATTAAAATCAAATCCTGGATATACTGTGCATCCAACTAATGAAAAGTTTCCATTACAAGAAACTCTTGAACCAAACCAGGTGTTTGCTTTAACTGTATATTGAAAGGTTTCTCCTTTTAAAAGATGAGAACCTATTTGAGTAATAGTTAATATTCCTTGCTCACTAATTTCAATGACTTCTAAAGCATCGCCATAATAAAAATGCCAAGTTTCGTCACTTTTGATTTTATGTAAAGCAGAAAAATTCCCTTTTTCAATTAAAAAATAAATTCCTGTTGCCATGTTTCTTTCGCCTGTAAAATCAGGTGATAAACACGATTGTGCAATTTTCCCTTCCGAACGATAGGTTTCTTTATAATAACCACCTTCAGGGTGAGGCAACAAATCTAATTCTTTAACTAAAGTTTCAACGGTCATAAAATTAATAAGCTAAAACACTTCCTAACCAACGTTCTACTTCTTCTACTTTCATGCTTTTACGTTTAGCGTAATCTTCTATTTGTTCTTTGTTTAATTTACCAATTCCAAAATAGTGAGATTGAGGATGTGCAAAATATAAGCCACTCACCGCAGCAGTAGGAACCATCGCTAAACTCTCCGTCAAAATAATACCAGTGTTTTTTTCAACATCTAATAATTTCCAAATGGTATTTTTCTCCGTATGATCCGGTTGTGCAGGGTAGCCTGGTGCAGGACGAATACCTGCGTATTCTTCTTTAATTAAATCTTCGTTTTTTAAATTTTCATTGTTTGCATAGCCCCAAATTTCTTTCCTAACTTTTTTATGCATTAATTCTGCAAAGGCTTCAGCTAATCGATCTGCTAAAGCTTTTAGCATTATAGCACTGTAATCATCATGGTCTTTTTCGAAGCGAGCCACATGAGTATCAATGCCAATACCAGTAGTTAATGCAAATGAACCTATGTAATCATGCTTGCCTTTTGGTGCAATAAAATCTGATAAAGCCACATTATATTGTCCTGCTGGTTTTTTACTTTGCTGACGTAATGAATGGAATGTAGCAATTATATTTCCTTTTTCATCATATACTTCTGTATCATCATCATTTACAGTATTAGCTGGATGAATACCGATTACCGCATTAGCTTGTAACCATTTTTCGGAAATGATTTTAGCTAACATGGCTAGTGCATCATTAAATAGTTTTGTGGCTTCTGCTCCTCGAGTAGCATCCGTTAAAATTTTCGGGTAAGAACCTTTCATTTCCCAGCTATGGAAGAAAGGCGTCCAATCAATGTATTCAGCAATTTCTTTTAAATCGTAGTTATCAAATACTTTAGTTCCAATAAAATTTGGTTTAGAAATTTCTGTTTTACTCCAATCAATTGGGAATTTATTTTCTCTAGCTTCTGCCATCGAAATTAATTTATTTTGAGATTGTGCATTTTTGTTTTGTTCACGCACACGCTCATAATCTTTATTGATGTCGGTCATAAAAGCATCGCGTAGTTCATTTGAAATTAAACTACTTGCAACAGGAACTGATTTACTAGCATCATTTACGTGAATAACTGGTCCTGAATAATTTTGTGCAATTTTCACTGCAGTATGCACTTTAGACGTTGTAGCGCCACCAATCATTAATGGTAATTTGAAATTCAAACGTTCCATTTCTTTAGCTACGTGAACCATTTCATCTAAGGATGGTGTAATTAAACCACTTAATCCAATAATATCAACGTTGTGTTTTTTTGCTTCTTCTAAAATTTTATCGCATGAAACCATCACACCTAAGTCGATGATTTCATAATTATTACAAGCTAATACAACACCCACAATGTTTTTTCCAATATCATGTACATCACCTTTTACAGTTGCCATTAAAATTTTACCAGCATTGGTTCTGCCATCGCCAACAATACCTGCTTTGGCATTGTCTTCTTTTTCTTTTAATAAATAAGGCTCTAAATAGGCTACGGCTTTTTTCATCACACGAGCGCTTTTTACAACCTGCGGTAAAAACATTTTTCCTTGTCCAAATAAATCACCAACAACGTTCATCCCATCCATTAATGGACCTTCAATCACATGTAATGGTCTGCCTAATTTTTGGCGAGCTTCTTCAGTATCCGCATCAATATGCTCTACTAAACCTTTTACTAAGGCATAACTTAAACGCTCTTCAACAGTTCCTTTTCTCCAAGCCTCGTCTTTTTCTGTTTTCTCTTTGGTGATGCCTTTTAATGATTCAGCATGATCAACTAATCTTTCTGTGGCGTCATCTCTTCTGTTTAATAAAACGTCTTCTACTAATTCTAATAGTGTTTTATCAATATCATCATAGACTACTAATTGAGCGGGATTCACAATCCCCATATCCATTCCGTTTTTAATAGCATGGAATAAAAAAGCAGAGTGAATAGCTTCACGCACATGGTCATTTCCTCTAAAAGAAAAAGAAACGTTACTTACACCGCCACTTACTTTAGCGTATGGTAAATTTTCTTTAATCCATTTGGTAGAGTTGAAGAAGTCTAAGGCATTTAAACGATGCTCTTCCATACCTGTTGCTACTGGGAAAATATTTGGATCGAAAATAATATCTTGTGGCGGAAACTTAACTTTATCAACTAGCACATCATAAGCACGTTTACAAATTTCTTTTCTGCGTTCTAGCGTATCTGCTTGCCCAACTTCATCAAAAGCCATCACAATAACAGCGGCACCATATTGTTTTATTTTATTGGCTTGTTCAATAAATTTTTCTTCGCCCTCTTTTAAAGATATAGAGTTTACAATAGCTTTCCCTTGAACACATTTTAATCCTGCTTCAATCACACTCCATTTACTAGAGTCAATCATAATTGGTACACGAGAAATATCAGGTTCAGAAGCAATTAAGTTTAAGAAAGTTGTCATCGCTTGTTCGCTATCCAACATTCCTTCATCCATATTGACATCAATTACTTGAGCACCCCCATCTACTTGGTCTTTAGCAATAGATAAAGCTTCTTCGTAATTGCCTTCTTTAATTAAACGTAAGAATTTTTTAGAACCAGTAACATTAGTACGCTCACCCACATTTAAGAAATTACTTTCAGGAGTTAACGTATAAGGTTCTAATCCACTTAAATGCATTAAAGTATCTGGTTGTGGTTTTTTACGAGGTTTTGCATCTTTAGCAATTTCTGCAATTCGTTTAATATGTGAAGGTGTTGTTCCACAACATCCGCCTACAATATTTAAAAATCCTGCTTTTAAAAAGTCTTCTATCTGATGTCCCATTTCATGAGCATCTTGGTCGTATTCTCCAAACTGATTTGGTAAACCTGCGTTAGGATAAGCGCTCACATAAAAAGGTGCTTTATTAGAAAGCTCTTCTAAATACGGGCGCATATCTTTTGCTCCTAATGCACAGTTTAAGCCAACACTTAATAAATCAACATGAGAAACAGAATTTAAAAAAGCTTCGGTTGTTTGTCCGGATAAAGTTCTTCCGCTGGCATCTGTAATAGTTCCAGAAACCATCACTGGCATTTTCTTGTCTATTTTTTCGCAATAGTTTTGAATAGCAAATAATGCTGCTTTTGCATTCAGTGTATCAAAAATAGTTTCAATTAATAATAAATCGGCTCCACCGTCAATTAAACCTCGAACTTGTTCGGTATAAGCTTCTACTAATTCATCAAAGGTAATAGCTCTGTAGCCAGGGTCGTTTACATTTGGAGATAATGATAAAGTACGGTTGGTTGGTCCGATTGCTCCAGCAACAAATTTAGGAATAGAAGCAAATTCAGGGAACTCTGTTTTAAATTCAGCAACAGCTTCTTTAGCAATTTTAGCCGACTCAAAATTTAATTCATACACAAACTCTTGCATGTCGTAATCTGCCATGGCAATAGTTGTGTCGCTGAAAGTATTGGTTTCAATAATATCAGCACCTGCTTTTAAATATTCCTTATGAATAGTTTTAATAATTTGAGGTTGGGTAATCGATAACAAGTCATTATTGCCTTGTAAATCTTTATGCCAATCAGCAAAACGTTTTCCTCTGAAATCTTTTTCAGTAAGTTTATATTGCTGAATCATGGAGCCCATAGCGCCATCAATTACTAATACTCTTTTTTCTAATTCTTGTTGTATTGTGTTCATATATTCAATAAAAAATCCCTTCTGTTTTTATAGTCAGAAGGGATTAGTGTTTTTATAATGTTTTATGTTTACTAATTGTTTCCGACTTATTTTTCACGCTTGTAGCGTGACGAATTCCCACCTTCTCATCAGTTGCAAAGTTTAGAAGGTTTATTAGTTTTGAAAGTTTTTTAACTTTCAAACTTTCAAACTTTCAAACTTTCAAACTAACCAAGGGTTGGTAAAGCTTCATTGGGCGTATCCCTCTGCTTTTCTTAATAAGTGTGTTAAAGAACGAGTGACAAAGATATAAAATTTATGTAAATTTATGAGGCATTATCTTATTCTAATTATTAACATTTATAGCCTAAAGAGATGAAAAAACTATTGATTATCTATTACTTGTTTTGTGGTTTAAGTCTTGTTGCTCAAAAGCAAAGTAAAGATGTAAATCAAGTGTTGGAAAATATGAAAATGCAGGAGGAGTCATGGAATAAAGGAGATGTGAGAGGGTTTATGAATTACTATTGGAACAACGATAGTCTGAAATTTATTGGAAGTAAAGGTATTACTTATGGCTGGCAAAAAACATTGGATAATTATATCAAAGGTTATCCAACTAAAGAAGCCATGGGGATTTTAACATTTACCATTTTAGAATCAACTCAGTTATCCGAAACTAGTATTTATGTGATAGGGAAGTGGGAGTTAAAAAAAGAAAAACCGTCAGGAGGCCATTTTACTTTATTATGGAAAAAGTTGAATGGAAAATGGGTCATTGTAGCTGATCATACAAGCTAATAAAAGAATATGGAATTAGGATTATACAAACATTATAAAGGTAATATCTACGAAGTGATAGGTATTGCTAAGCATAGCGAAACCTTGGAAGATATGGTTGTTTATAAAGCAACCTATCAAAAAGAAGGAGAAAACTTGTGGGTAAGGCCTTTAAAAATGTTTTCAGAAACAGTCATGATTGACGGAGTGGAGCAGAAGCGATTTGTTAAAAATTAAACACAAAATTTATAACCAACCCCTCTGATAGATTGAAAGTGTAAAGGTTCTTTTTGATTCACTTCAAATAACTTTCTGAAATTTAAGATATAGTTGTCAATCGTTCTGGATGAAGGATTTTCATCTTTTGTCCATAATTTATCAAGTATTTCATCTCTTGAAACTACATTATTGACATTATCAACTAATAATTTTAATAAAGCCATTTCTCTTTTTGATAAATCTTCAGTTTTACCTTCTCTAGTTATAATCTGAAAGGTGGAGAAATTGATTTCACAGCTATCAAATTTAAAGATATTTGATTCTTGTTTTTGAGGAACGTTACGTTTTAATACATTATGAATTCTGAGTAATAATTCTTCTAAATCAAATGGCTTTGTGATATAATCATCAGCTCCTAATTTTAAGCCCTCAATTTTATCTTGAACATTGTTTTTGGCAGTTAAAAATATAACAGGAGTTGTATTTTGTTGTTCTTTTAACAGTTTGTAAACTTCTATTCCGCTTATTACGGGGAGCATAATATCTAATAAAATTAAATCTGGAGCATGTTTGTTAATTTGTAATATAGCATCACCACCAGACTCACAGCAGAAAACCTGATAACCTTCTAGCTCTAAATTTAGTTTTAAAGTTTGCTGAAGGGCTAATTCATCTTCAATTATTAATATTTTAAATGACATATCTATTAAAGCATCTAATTTACCTCAAATATTGATTAGGGGATTGATTTTTTGAAATATTTTTTGTAACTATGTATTACTAAATAGAACTCTATGAAAAAAATATTTACTACTTTATCTTTATCTTCTTTAATGTTTTTTGGAGCATTTGCGCAAAATACTGACAATAACCAAATACTAAAACGTAAGTGCGGTACTCCTACTTACAAAGAAGTTGAACAAGCAGAAGCATACGAAAAATGGGTACAGGAAGCTATTAGAAAAGATAATCAGTTTGCCAATGGTAAAAAAACATCTACTGTCTATACTATTCCTGTTGTTTTTCATATTATTCATACAGGGCAAGCTGTTGGTACTTCAATGAATATTAGCCAAGCTCAGGTAAATTCTCAAATAACAGTATTGAATAATGATTTTAGAAAACTAAATACTGATTTTAGTACACATGTCACTCAACCTGGTCTAGCGTCATTGGCTGCTGATGTCGAAATTAATTTTTGTGCTGCTAAAGTTGCACCCTCTGGTACAGTTATGGCAGAGCCTGGAATTGATAGAATTTTATGCTCTTCAAAAGGATGGACTAATCCTCCACATACGATGTCGTATATTGAAGGTACCATTAAGCCAAATTCATCTTGGGATCCTACCAAATATTTGAATATTTGGATTGTATATATGAATGATGGAACCTTAGGTTATGCTCAATTTCCTACTGTGCCAAGTGCTTCTACACCCACTATTGGGGATATGGCGGGTGCTGGCGGAGCTGCAAATAGAGATGGAGTAGTATTTGATTACCGATATATTGGTACTACAGGTACTGCTACTGCGCCATATAATAAAGGACGAACAGCAGTTCATGAAATAGGTCATTGGTTAGGTTTATGGCATATTTGGGGTGATGATGGAACTTCTTGTAGTGGAACCGATTATGTAACAGATACACCCAATCAAGCAGATGAAAATTATACATGCCCTACAACTAATGGAGCTGTGAGAACAGATGCATGTACAACAACTTCACCAGGTGTAAATTATCAAAACTATATGGACTATTCAGATGATAAATGTATGGTAATGTTTACAGCTGGACAAAAAGCACGTATGCAAGCTTGTATGCAATATTGTGCTAGAAGAACGTCTTTAGCAACTAGTACAGTGTGTAGTGTTGTAAGTGTGGAAGAGAATATGTCTAACGTTAATATGGAAGTTTATCCAAACCCAACTAATGGAGAATTATACGTAGATATTACAACTTTAGATGTACAAGATTTTACAATTAGTGTTGTAAATACCTTAGGACAAACTGTAAAAGAGGTAAAACAAGTACAGTCTAATGGTGGTAAAATTAAAATTGATTTATCAGATAAAAATACTGGAGTATATTTTGTAACAGTTAAATCTAAATCAGGTTCAAAGGTAAAACGAATTGTTTTACAATGATTTAACTCATTTATTATTAAAGCCTTTGCTAATTTAGCAAAGGCTTTTTCATTAAAATCAAAAAATATGAGATAGCTATGTTTGTCTCAAGAGTATTAAAATAATTAAACAAGCTATACCTATAACCATTAAAAAAACAAATAATTTAGATATATGAAATCATTCATTTTTAGTATTTCAATCCTTTTATCGGGTTTGTTATTTTCACAAAAACCTGTAGACGTAAAACTTAATTTGCGAGACGGAAGTTCTATTTCTGGTTCAACTGTAATGAGCGATGTTAATCTAAAAACAAAATATGGTCAATTAGTTATTCCCATTAAAAATATTAGTTCGGTAGAAGTTGGATTAGGAGATGATAGAGCCACTGCTGATAAAGCAAACGTTTATTTAAAAGTGTTAAATAGCAATTCTACCGAAGAGTTAAAGAAAGCTGCTTATTCTGATTTAGTTAAATTAGGCATTAAGGCTATTCCAGCCATTATTGCTTTTCAAGAAGATTCAAAAAACATAACTGAAGAGACTATAGTTTCAGATTATTCGATTGATCAAGCATTAAGCGAATTAAAAAATACATATCATGTTTCGGATGCGACTAGAATGGAAGATGTTGTGTTTATAGAAGATGATTTGAAAATGAGCGGAAGCTATGATTTTGTGAAATTGGATGTAAAAACAGAGTATGGTAATTTGTTGATTCCTAAAGAAAAAATTAAAAGTATAGAAGTGTTATATTCAATGCAAGCCGAAGGAAATGAAATTGTATTGAAATTGATGGCTAGTAAACATATTAGTGGAAATCAAAATGGAGGTTGGTTAAAAACAGGAATTTCTCTTAAAGCAGGTCAGAAGTTTACAATTACAGCTTCAGGAGAAGTAACATTAGCGAGTTTAAGTAATCAAAAATATAAACCAGATGGAAGTTATATTGCCGCTAATGGCACCTCTTATCCTTCAACAGTATCTGATGATTATGGTACAGGAAGTACTTACCCTACTTATGGCAATGTGGTTTATAAAATTGGAGAAACAAGTTATGATGCTTTGAGAGCAGGGGCAAAGTTTTCGGGAAGTGCTAAAACCAGTGGCACGTTACTAATTTCTATTTACGAAACAGTTTATAATGCCTCTAATACAGGTTCTTATACGGTTAAAATAAGTTTGAAGTAATTACTTCAATTGTTTTAAATACAGTTGAATGGTATTCTCTAAACCGAAATAAATAGAATCGCTGATTAAGGCATGCCCTATCGAAACTTCCAATAAATTTTCGGTATGTTGTTTAAAATAAGCTAAGTTTTCTAAACTTAAATCGTGTCCTGCGTTCACTCCTAAGCCTAATTTATTGGCTAGTTGAGATGCTGCGGCAAATGGTTTAATGACATCTTCTCTATTTGTAGAATAATGCCTCGCGTATTCTTCGGTATATAATTCAATTCTATCTGTGCCTGTAGCTTTTGCTCCTTCAATCATTTTTAAATCTGGATCCACAAAAATAGAAGTGCGAATTCCTGCTTTTTTGAATGTTGAGATGATTTCCGTTAAATAGTCTTTATTGGCAATAGTGTCCCAACCATGGTCGGATGTTAGTTGATTGTCTCCATCAGGAACAAGAGTCACTTGTTCTGGTTTTACATCTAATACTAAATCAACAAATTTTTGAATTTTAGGATTTCCTTCAATATTAAATTCTGTTTTTAATAAAGGCTTTAGATCATACACATCTTGATAACGAATGTGCCTTTCATCAGGACGAGGATGAACTGTAATACCTTGCGCTCCAAAACGTTCAGCGTCTTGAGCTACTTGTAATAAGTTAGGAGTATTACCACCACGCGAATTACGAATGGTAGCAATTTTATTAATATTAACAGAAAGTTTAGTCATAGAACAAAAATACGATTTATAGTAATAATAGTATTGTTTTAAATTATTTTAACCACATAGAAACATAGTCTTATAGTTTTTTGATGTAAGAGTAGGAGATAGAGAAATTGAAGTAACGCTTCAATTTGATAGCTATAGGAACTAGATTTCTTAATACATAAAATTCAAAAATATTCTATGTGCCTATGTGGTTAAATGGCTACAAAAAACGTTTTAATAAATTTCCATCAGGAACAAGGCAGTTGTCCATTTTGCCATACCATTTATAACGATTTTTAGCGACATAATCATATACCCAATTTCTAATAAAAGATGGGATGATTAATAACCCAAACGCAATAGGATAAAGTCCTTTTAAATATTTCGACACCCTAAGTGCAGCAGATGATTTGATGTAGGCTTTATTTTTTTCTATTAAAACTAAACTATCAGTTTCTTTAGGATTAATTGAGTAGTGATTTAAAATTTCAATTCCTGAAGGAGATTGAAGAGAAGTGAAATATAAGTCGTTATTTTTTTCGTGCTTTAAAACAAATTGCACCGACGAATGACAGAGATTGCAATAGCCATCAAATAATAAAATTGTTTTATTTTTTAAGTTGCTATCCATTAAGGTCTAAATGCTACAGAGTAGGGGTCGGATGCTACTTCCGTTTTTTTAGAAAGAAGTTGCATGGTGTTAATATTAAAATAATTTACAAATCCATTTCTTCCACAAACACCAGTATGATGTGGTGTGGGGCCATTATTTAAAATGTTTCTACTAGCCACAATCACATAGCCGTTAGCTTCATCTAAGGCAATACCGTGAGGTTGGTAACCAACAGAATAATTGCTAGATTGATAAGTAGTCATATCAATAACAGTAACCGAACCTTTTATGTTTGGGTATGTACTTGGATGATCTTGACAAGCTACATATAATTTGTTTTTGCTACTACTTATAGCAAACTCTAATGGATACAATCCTGTACTGATAGTTTGAAGCAACACATCACCTGCAGTACTCATTACTCTTACTTGATTTGATTTTTGACAAGTCACAAAATATTTGGAGCCATCTGGAGAAAAAATAATTTCATGTGGGTCTAAGGATGATGTTTGATTTGGAATACCTGAACCATCAATTGCCACTTCGTTAAAGCCATTTAAGGCAGTATCAATTTTAAAAATGTAGTTTCCTGTTTGACGTGTAATATATATGGTATCGTTTGTTTTGTTTAAAGCAACACCATGAGCGTCTGAAAAATTTCCACCACCTACATTGTATAATAATGTCATGTTTTCAATATCAACAATGGCTAAACGACTATTTGTTTGCCACGAAACACAATACGCTCTTTTGCCATCATTACTAATGGTAATGGTATTCCAATTTTGATAAGCTCCCAAACTTACTTCTCCAACAAAGCTGTCGTCTGATGTCCTGTATTTTTGTAAAATATTATTGGCAACAAATATCACATACCAGTATTTTCCATCTGGAGAAACACGAATCATATGTGGGCTTTCAGAAACAGAAGAATTATTTCCAACATTAATATATCGCATTGGTAATTGAGTAGTGGCATCAAATACCGTTACTACATCGCAGCCTTGATTTAAAACATAATATTTTTTTCTGTTTGGATTATCGCTCCACATAATATTGCCATTAATATCAGGTGCACCATTGTCAATCCACGTTTTAATTGTTTGAACCTCTTCTCGGCTTAATGGAGATTTGTATAAAGGCATTGTGGGACTATTTTTTGGACCTAAATCAGCATACGTATTTATAAAATAACATAGAGAAGAAAAATCACTACGAAAAGGAATAACTGGAGAGCCATTGTTTGAACCTTTAAAAAGAGAAGCATAAGAACTTAGATTTAAATCAGCAGCACCTTTGTAACTTGCTTCGTTGTGACAACCAGAGGTTGCGCATTTGTAAGTAAAAATTTCACCAATTTGGGTAGGAAAGCCTCCGAAAGTTGGTGGTGCAGAATCTTTTGTACAAGCTGAAGTTATAATAGCTAATACAATGATGCTTGAATAAAAAATATGTATAACCGAATTCCGCATTGCTGTATAAAGGTACAAAAGCTAGCTGGAATTTAAATATAAAAAGTATAAATAATATTACAAACAAGCCGCTCTAAGCATTTGCATATATTGTAAGCCTTTTTGTCTTGCAAAATCAATATTGTGTTGAGGAATTAATTCAGGATTAGGATATAAACTTAAGGCTTTTGTTAAACTCTCTTCTCTTAAAATATGTAACATTGGATAAATAGAGCGATTGGTATAATTTGCAGGATCGTTTTCATCTTCTCCTGCAAAACAATAATCAGGATGAAAACTTGCTATTTGATAAACGCCATCATAGTTTTCTTTAGTTAAAAGCTTTTCTGATTTTTTTACTAAGTCTAGGTAATCATCAAAATCTTTAAAATCATTTTCGAAAATGATAAAGCTGGTTTCAATATCTGTATCAGTTTCTAGATAATCTAATTCCTCTTTTAAAGCAGCTAAACTATCATTCATGTTTACATTTGACTTAATAATGTAGCGGATTGTTTTTTTCATTACCGCTTTGGCTGCAAAAGGACAAAAATTACAATCAATCACTACTGATTTAATCCAGTTATTAGTTTGTTCTATTATTTTTTCTTCTTCAGTACTCATTTTTTATCTCTTGTCAAATCTAGTTAAAATAATTAATCTGTTGTTTCACTCTAAATAGTTTCTATCTTTCAGTTTCTTAATTATGAGTTTTGTTGAAATATATACAGATGGTTCTTGTCACACGCAAAAATGCGTAGGAGCTTGGGCTTCAGTTATATTAGTAGATGCTCAAAAAATAATTTTAAGTGGTAAAGAAGAAAATACAACTCATAATCGAATGGAGATTTTAGCGGTAATTAATTCTATAAATTACGTTTTACAACATTTTCCAACAATTCGAGAGTTGAAGGTAGTGTCTGACAGTCAGTATGTTATTGGATTGGTAAGTCGCCAGTCGAAATTTTTAACGAGTGATTATACGACTAAAGCAGGAAATGATATTAGAAATATAGATTTAGTGAAAGAGTTGTTGTTACTCTTATCAACCATTAAAGTGGAGTTTGTGAAAATTAAAGCACATCAAAAGGCAACAGCCGTGATTAATTATAATATCGAAGTCGATAAATTATCAAGACAGCTTGTGAGAGAGGCTGTTAAGCAAATGATATAAGTTTTATTAAAAAATGATAGAAATAAAAAAGCCCTTAAATTTTCATTTAAGGGCTTAATACCGAATCGTTTACTATTCTTGTGATCCTGCTGGGACTCGAACCCAGGGCCCATACATTAAAAGTGTATTGCTCTACCAACTGAGCTACAGAATCATGAATTTAAGAACGTTGTTTCCTTTTCGGGCTGCAAATATATAAACGATTTTTATACTAGCAAAACTTTTTTTATTTTTTTTTTAATTTATTTTCTTGACTTGTTTTTACTGGCTATTAGCCTTACTTTTATAGTCAGTTATGGACTTCACACCTCAGATAAATTTATTAAAGGGATTTTGCACATTAAATTTTGGTGTATCAGCTGTTGATGCCGAATTAGTTTTTGGAAAACCAGAAGAAATTCAAGTATTAGATGATAACATTTTAGAAACTTCTTGTACGGTTTATCATTATTGGGACTCAGGATTTTCTTTGTTCTTTGATAACAAAAACTCTATGAAGTTTGGAAGTGTGGAAGTAGATAATGAAGATACATTGTTGTTTGGAAAGAAATTATTTTCATTAAACGAACAACAATTAACGGATTTAATGAAAGAACATAACTATACGCTTACTGATACAGAAAGACAAGATTGGGGAGAAAAGCGTTTAAGCTTTGATGAAGCAGGTTTGGATTGTTATTTCGAAAACGGAAAAATGTCTTCTGTAAATTTTGGAGTAATTGATGAACTGAATACTTTTGAATTTTTACCTAATTAAATATTTACACAAATAACTAAAAATCAATACAATGCCAGGAACTGAATTATTTGGCGCTGAAGAGCGCAAGGAAATTGAAGATGTGTTATCAACTGGAATTATGTTCCGTTTTAATCATGATGCACAACGTAATAATATTTGGAAAGCAAAAGATTTTGAAGCAGAAGCTAAAAAAATAACAGGAGCAAAATATGCATTAGCAGTATCAAATGGTTCAGCAGCTATTTTAGCGGCTTTAGCAGCAAGTGGTATTGGAACAGGCGACGAAGTAATTTGCCCTCCTTTTACATACATTGCAACTATTGAAGCAGTTTTAATGCTTGGTGCTTTACCTGTATTTGCTGAGATTGACGAAACATTATGCTTAAGTGCAGAAGGCATTAAAAAAGTAATTACTCCAAAAACAAAAGCAGTTTGTTTAGTTCACATGTGTGGTGGTAACGCTAACATGGATGAAATCATGGCCGTGGTCAAAGAACATAATTTAAAATTAGTAGAAGATGCTGGTCAAGCATTTGCAGCGTCATACAAAGGAACTGCTACTGGTTTATTTGGTAGTGCTGGTGCCTATTCATTCGACTTCTTTAAAATTGCAACCGCAGGTGAAGGTGGTATTTTTGTAACAAACGATGAGAATGTTTACAAATTAGCGGATAGTTACTGCGATCATGGTCACGACCATGTTGGAAATAACCGTGGTATGGAAAATCACCCAATTATTGGATTTAATTACCGTATTTCTGAATTACATGCAGCAGTAGGTGCAGCTCAAACTCGTAAAGTAGCAGCTATTCGTACAGCTAATTTAAAAAACAAAGCGTTCTTACAAAAAGAATTATCTAAAGTACAAGGAATTAGTTTCTCTAAATTAGGAGATGATAATGGAGACTCAGGAACATTCTTAAACATCTTAATGCCTGATACTGAAACAGCTAAACGTACAGTTGATGAATTTAATAAAGCAGGAGTTACAGGATTTAACTATTGGTTTACAAACATGTATCACTTTATTAATCAATGGGAACATATTAAAGGTTTAAAAACAGCTTCTAAATTGCCAATTCAATTATTAGGAGCGCCTCAAGATTATAATAATTTAGATATTCCTAAAACTCAAGCAGTTGTAGGTCGTTTAATTTCTTTTGGTATTCGCTGTACTTGGACTGAGGAGGAATTAAAAACCTTAGCTGCTAAAATTTCCGAATGTGCTACAAAGGCTATGAAGCCTGTTAATGCTTAAATAAAAAATGCAACACAAAAATTTTAAAAACATTGATAAAGTAACATACGGTCGTGGTTCGTTTGCTCAATTAGCAGAAACTGTTGAACCTATTCGTAAAGAAAATAAAAACTACTTTGTTTATGTGGTTGATAATTATTTTAAAGGAAAACCTTTATCAAATAAATTACAAAACAAACCAGAGGATTTAATTTATTACATTGATGTTGATCCTCACGAACCTAAAACTGAGCAAATAGATTTGTTACGTGATGAAATTTTAGCAAAGCAAGGTTTACCAAGTGGTGTGATTGGAATAGGCGGTGGTAGTATTATGGATATTGCGAAAGCTTTATCATTAATGTTAACCAATGAAGGTTCATCCACTTTATATCAAGGATTAAACTTAGTAAAGAAGCCTGGTATTTATCATTTAGGTGTTCCTACTATTTCTGGTACTGGAGCTGAAGTATCAATGACAGCTGTATTAACAGGGCCTGAAAAAAAATTAGGATTAAAATGTGATTGGACGGTTTTTAATCAAGTGATTTTAGATCCAGAATTAATTGCATCTGTTCCAACTGATTGGTGGTTTTATACAGGAATGGATACTTACATTCACTGTATTGAATCTGAAACAGGAATTAGAAACAATGCGTTTAGTTTAGCCTATGGTGAGCAATCGTTAAAGCTTTGCAGAGAAGTTTATTTAGGGGAAAATGCAGGTCGCACGCCTGAAAACGATGATAAGTTAATGGTCGCTTCTTTAATGGGAGGTTTAAGTTTAACATATAGCGAAGTTGGTGTTTGCCACGCTTTAAGTTATGGCTTATCAATGGTTTTAGGAACTCGTCACTGTTATGCAAACTGTTTAATTTTTCAACACTTAGGAGATATATACTTAAAAGGTCATAGTGAGTTTATGCAAATGATTGAAAAGCATAAAATCGAATTACCACAAAACTTGAGTAAAGACTGGACAGAAGAACAAATTACAGCCATGGCACAAGTATCTTACAATTTACCATTTATGTGGAACCATGCATTTGGTGATAATTATAAAGAAATTGCTACGATGGATTATATTAAAAATTTATTTAGAAGATTGTAAACCTTGTCAGTTCGAGCGGAGTCGAGAACATCTTGATACACTTCGCAATCGAAGTAACAAAAATTAAAACCAAAATACAATGAGTAAAAAAATAGTAAAAGTAGGAGATATTGAGTGCGGAAGTAAAGAATTATTCTTGATTTCAGGGCCTTGCGTAATAGAAGAAGAATCTATTATGATGAAAACCGCTGAGAAATTAAGAGAAGTTCAAGAGCGTTTAAAAATCAAAATTATTTACAAATCATCTTTCACAAAAGATAACCGTAGTAGTTTAAGTTACTACCAAGGGCCAGGATTAATTAAAGGTTGTGAAATGCTTGGTAAAATCAAAGCACAATTTGGTTTTCCTGTTTTAACCGATATTCACTCTCATGATCAAGCAGCAGCAGCAGCAGATGTGTGTGATGTATTGCAAATTCCAGCATACTTATGTATGCAATCATCATTATTAGTGGCTTCTGCAAAAACAGGACGTGTGATTAATATTAAACACGGTCAGTTTTTAGCGCCAGATAATATGAAGCATCCCGTGCAAAAATGTATTGATAGTGGAAATGATCAAGTGATTTTAACAGAGAGAGGATACTCTTTTGGTTACAATGATTTAATTGTTGATCCTCGTGCGTTTTATCATATGAATAATATTGGTTACCCAGTTGTATTTGATGTAACTCACTGTGTGCGTAAATATGGTATCCCAAGTTCTGATAAAAAAGGTGGAGCTCGTGAGTTTTTACCAGTATTAGCAAGAGCAGGTGTAGCAAGTGGTATTGATGGAATGTTTATCGAAACACATCCTAATCCAGAAACGGCTTTATGTGATGCAGCTTCTCAATTATGCGTTACTGATTTAGAAGAGTTCTTAAAACCAATTATTGAACTTCATAATGTGGAAGTGAAATACAGAGATTAATTTGATAATAACCATAAATATGTGAAATCACGCTAAGGCGTGATTTCATTTTTAAAACAATAACACATGAAAAAACTAATCTTAATCTTAGTTGCTGGATTTTTCTGCACAAGTATTTCTGCTCAAAGTCTTTATATTAAAGGAAGTAAAAAAGGTGAAATAGAATCTGATGGAGATATTTATATTGGTGGTTCTCGTAAAGGACAAATAGAATCAGATGGAGACGTTTATGTAAATGGAAGCAGAGTTGGACAAATTGAATCAGATGGCGATATTTATAAAAATGGAAGTAGAGTTGGGCAGATTGAAAATGATGGTGACGTTTATAAAAATGGTAGCCGTATCGGTCAAATAGAAGAAGACGGAGATATTTATTATAACGGAAGTAGAATTGGTGATTGTAAAGGAGTGAAGAAAGAGTGGGTAGCTGCTGTTGTTTTCTTTTTCTTTATCGAAGATTTAGCATATTAAATATTGTCATCACGCCTTGGCGTGAGAGCGTAGTCGAGAACAAGTAAAATTATGAAAGTATCAATTATTGTAGCTACATCTTTAAATCATGCTATTGGTAAAGACAATCAATTGCTTTGGCATTTGCCAGCTGATTTAAAATTTTTTAAAACAACCACAATGGGTTGTCCTGTTATTATGGGGCGAAAAACGTTTCAATCGATTGGAAGGACTTTGCCAGGCAGACAAAATGTAGTGATTACAAGAGATAAAAATTTTAATGCGGATAAGCAATTTGATTTAACGGTTGTTGGAAGTATTGATGAGGCTTTAGTGAAATTGCATGCAGAGAATGAAGTATTTATCATTGGTGGTGGCGAAATATATAAGCAATCCATAGATTCTGCAGATACTATTTATATAACCTTAGTGCATACAGTGATTGATGGGGATGTTTACTTTCCTGAAATTGACAAATCTAAATTTGATTTGGTATGGGAAGAAAAACATTTTGCTGACGAAAAAAATAAATTTGATTTCACCTTTCAAAAATTCGAAAGAAAATGAGTACTATTAAATTAGAAAACATTTTGTTTATTGATATTGAAACGGCTCCTATTCATTATCAATACAGTTCTTTATCTGAAACAGAAAAAGAATTATGGGATAAAAAATGGATGTATAGTAAAGATATTACACCAGAACAACAGTATGCTAAAGCAGGTATTTATGCCGAGTTTGCTAAAGTAGTGTGCATAGGTTTAGGGTTTATGAGCGAAGGCAAATTCAGAACCAAAGCAATAGCTGGAGATAATGAACATGAGATCTTAACCGAGTTTTCTAAATTATTAGGTCAGTTTTTTAATACCAAAGACCATTTTTTATGTGCACATAATGGAAAAGAATTTGATTACCCATTTTTATGTAGAAGATTATTAGTGAATAAAATTGCCCTTCCAAAATTATTGCAAATACAAGGATTTAAGCCTTGGGAAGTAAAACATTTGGATACGATGGAAATGTGGCGCTTTGGAGATATTAAAAATTTCACGTCCCTAAATTTATTGGCACATGTATTCGGCATTCCTTCTCCAAAAGATGATATTGACGGAAGTCAAATAGCAAAAGTGTATTACGAAGAAAAAAATATTGAACGTATTAAAACATATTGTATAAAAGATGTAGTTACTTTAGCACGCATTTATCAATCTTTAAAAGGATTGGATGTGTTAAAAGATAATGATATTGTGTATACTTAAAAATAAAAATCTGCGATAATCAGCGAAATCTGCGGGAACCTAAAATATGACAAACGGAAAAAGAATAGCAGTAATAGGAAGTGGAAGTTGGGCAACTGCCATTGTAAAAATATTATGTAATAATGCTAGTAAGGTTAGCTGGTACTTTAGAAATCAATCGGACATAGAGCATATGACTAAACATGGTCATAATCCACGTTATTTAAGCTCTGTGCAATTTGATTTAAATAAATTACATCTATCATCTGATTTATTGGAGACATTGACGAATGCTGATGTGATTATTTTATCTGTACCTTCTGCATTCATTAATAATACCATTAAGGATATACCAGCAGATGTGTTTAAAGGTAAAACTGTATTCTCTGCTATTAAAGGTATTGTGCCCGAATATAATTTAATTGTTGGTGAATATTTGAACACAGTATTTCAAGTTCCTTTAGATAATATTGGTGTCATTACTGGACCTTGTCATGCAGAGGAAGTAGCTTTAGAGAAATTATCTTATTTAACATTGGCTTCTCGTGATATTGCAAAAGCGGATGAATTGTGCGAATACATGCGTTGCCGTTATATCAAATGCTCAAGTAGCGATGATATTTATGGAACAGAATTATCAGCGGTATTAAAAAACGTGGTAGCAGTTGCTGGGGGTATTTGCCACAGTCTTGGATATGGCGATAACTTTTTATCGGTTTTAGTGAGTAATGCTATTCAAGAAATAGATCGTTTTGTAGCAGCTGTTCATCCAATAGATAGAGATACAAAAGCATCTGCTTATTTAGGTGATTTAATTGTAACAGCATATTCTCAATTTTCTCGTAATCGTATGTTTGGTGCTATGCTTGGAAAAGGTTATGGCGTTAAACAAGCACAATTAGAAATGAATATGATTGCTGAAGGTTATTATGCTGTGAAATGCGTGGTGGAGATTAACAAAAAGTATAATGTGAATATGCCAATCACCAATGCAGTCAATAATATTATTTACAATAATAAAGATGCAAAACGTGAAATGGAAATGCTAGCGGATCAGTTGAGTTAGGCTTCGACTCCCTGTCTGCCGACTAGGCAGGCGCTCAGCCTGACAAACTTTGACACTTCGAGTAACATTTGCCTGTCTCTTGCAAATGTGTATCGAGAAGTTGACGAATAATAAAGTTCTCGATACGTTCTGCAAAGAGTCAGCAGAACTACTCGAACTGACAAAACTACTTCTTCACTTTCTTTTTCTCAATCCCTTTCCACTCAAAGGTTTTAATCATGTGAACGATATCTTGTCTTAAAAAATCTACTACTATTTTAAGAGAATCGATATTTGGCACGACATTAAAGTATAAGGCGCCACGCATAAAATGGTGTGTGCTATCAGTTAAATAAAATTGCACATTAGAGGCGGTGTTCCCACTAATATCATACACCAAACCGTATACTTGAGAGCTATCTCTAATAATAATGGTTTCGTCTAAGCCAGTTGCTTTTATTTGATGTTTAATGGCAAAATCTCTGCTGTCATTTAAAAACGTATCTAAATTATTAGAAACAGCCTTATAGCTTAAATGTATTTGAGCGTTGTATTTAGGGAAATCAACATTTATCCAACAAGGATCGGCTCCACGGTGTTTATCATTACTTATTCTTGAATAGGTTGGTATTTCGAAACTATACGGACAAAGACTATCATATAATCTATATGTTTTTTCAGGGAAGTCTACTCTCGGATAACCTTTTGGTTTAGGAATAAACACTTCATCTTCATCATCTCCACACGAAGAAAATGCAACTATAGAAATACTGACGATCAGTAATTTTAAAATGGTTTTAAATGATAATGTTGTCATAAAACAAATTTAAGGATTTTAACCACATAGCAAGTTGCTATGTTTTTGAAAAAACAAAAAACCATAAAAGTCATATAAGTTCATAAAGAAAAATAGAATCAAGCTACTTAGTCTTTTGTTATCTTAAATGTCTTTTATGGATTAAATGTACCCAGAAGTTACATATTACTTTTTTGTTCTTTTATGACTTTTATGGTTCAAAAAATAAATATTAAAACGGCAATCCGTCTTTTTTACCTAAATCATCAAAATTCACATTACTTGAATCGTCAGTAATATTTGGATTAGGAGTTGTAGAGTTTTCTTTACGTTGTAGCACTAAAAAGGATTCCCCAACAACTTCCGTAATATTTCGCTTATTACCATCTTTGTCAATCCACTGACGAGTTTGTAATTTTCCTTCTAAATAAATTTGAGTCCCTTTTTTTAATAATTTCTCAGCACTTTCGGCCATGCTTCTCCAAACCACAATATTATGCCATTCGGTTTGTTCAATTTTATTACCGTTTTTGTCTTTATGAAATTCGCTGGTAGCAATGCTGAAATTTGCACGTGCAATATTGCCTTCTAAATACTTTAACTCTGGATCTTTGCCTAAGTTTCCTACTAAAATTACTTTGTTAACGCCTGCCATATCAATTAAAATTAGTTCAAATTATACTATAACAAACAAAGCAAATAGTTTTTGCTTTTGCAATGCTATTCATCTAAATAAAAAGGCTTTTTGTAAGAATAAATCAGTTTTTTAAGGTTTATAATTTTTTAAACATATACTATTTTCAACTGCATAATAATGTATTTTTGTGGTAATGAGTGACTATTTAAATGAACTAAATCCAGTGCAGCGTATGGCTGCCGAAACTACCGAAGGACCTGTAATGATTATTGCAGGTGCAGGTTCTGGAAAAACACGTGTACTAACATATCGCATCGCCCATATTATGGAAAAGGGCGCTGATGCTTTTAATATATTATCCTTAACCTTTACCAATAAAGCTGCTCGTGAAATGAAAGAGCGTATTGGTAAAATTGTGGGAAGCAAAGAAGCTAAAAATATTTGGATGGGAACCTTTCACTCCATCTTTGCTAAAATATTGCGTTTTGAAGCAGAGAAATTGGGTTATCCTGCAAATTTTACTATTTACGATACGGACGATAGTAAAAGTGTAATTAAAGATATTTTAAAGCAATTGAATTTAGATGACAAAGTATACAAGCCCTCTTTGGTTTTAAATCGTATTTCATCAGCTAAAAACAGTTTAATTTCAGCACATCAATATGCTAATAATCCTATTACACAAGCAGAAGATAGAGCATCTAATAAACCTTTATTAGGACAAATATATTTAGCGTATCAAAAACGAAATTTCAAATCAGGAGCCATGGACTTTGATGATTTGTTATATAATACCAATGTTTTGTTACGCGATTTTCCAGACGTATTAATTAAGTATCAAAGTAAGTTTAAATATATTTTGGTGGATGAGTACCAGGATACTAACTTTTCGCAATATGTAATTGTGAAACAATTAGCCGCTCGTTTTCAAAATATTTGTGTGGTAGGTGATGATGCACAAAGTATCTATTCTTTCCGTGGTGCTAATATTCAAAATATTTTAAATTTCGAAAAAGATTATCCAGATTTAAAAACATTTAAGTTAGAGCAAAACTACCGAAGTACGCAAACGATTGTAAAAGCTGCTAGTGCAGTTATTGCGATTAATAAAGATCAATTCAAGAAAAATATTTTTACAGATAACGAAGAAGGGGAGAAGATTAAAATTGTAAAAGCGAATACTGATAACGAAGAAGGTCAGAAAGTAGCCGCTTCTATTTACGAAACCCATTTTACACAACAAGCGCATTTTAAAGATTTTGCTATTTTATATCGTACCAATGCACAGTCTCGTGCATTTGAGGAGGCTTTACGTAAATTAAATATTCCTTACAAAATTTACGGAGGTTTATCGTTTTACCAACGTAAAGAAATTAAAGATGCTTTAGCGTATTTTAGATTATCTATTAATCATAATGATGATGAATCCTTAAAACGTATTATTAATTATCCAACACGAGGGATCGGACAAACAACCATTGATAAAATAATGATTGCTGCCATGGAGCATGATATTAGTATGTGGCAGGTGTTAGATAATTTAAAAGATTTTAATACGGGCATTAATTCAGGAACAGCAGCAAAAATTTCTGAATTTACCACAATGATTAAAACCTTTTCGATGATGATACCATACAAAGATGCCTTTGAATGTGCGAATCATATTGCAGTAACGAGTGGAGTGGTAAAAGATTTATATCATGATAAAACTCCTGAAGGCGTGAGTCGTTATGAAAATATACAAGAGTTATTAAATGGTATTAAAGATTTTGTGGAGCAAGAACGAACACCACAAGAAGAAGAATTAAAGGAAGCGATTGCTAATAATATAGAAATTAACCCAACAGAGTTATTTGATTCTCCAGAGCAATCGTCTGAATTGAAAACATTAGATGAGTTTATGCAAGAGATTTCTTTATTGACGGATGTTGACAAAGAAAAAGAAAATGAGAAAGATGCGGATAAGGTTTCGATGATGACCATTCATGCGTCTAAAGGCTTGGAGTTTCCTTATGTGAATATTGTTGGTTTAGAAGAAAATTTATTTCCTTCACAAATGGCATTAAATAGCCGAAGCGAATTAGAAGAAGAACGTCGTTTGTTTTATGTGGCGATTACTCGTGCTGAGAAAAAAGCAACGATTAGTTTTGCAACCACACGTTATCGTTTTGGAAATATTATTTATTGTGAGCCTAGTCGTTTTATTGATGAGTTGGATGAGAACTGTGTTGATTTTCCTCAGGAACCAGAGAAACGAAAATTTAGTGAAGATGCTTTTATGCGACCAACACGTCCGTTTCAAAAACCAATGGAATCAATTGATTTTAGAACGAAAGAAACAACAGGATTTGCTAAACAAGAACCAAAGCCTATTAATTTTGCGCCTCCTAAAAAATTAATTCCATTAGCCAAACGTATGGCTTCTACTAATACACCAACAGATAATAGTGCTAATGCTAGTTTAAGAGTAGGTAGCGTCGTAGAACATGAGAAATTTGGAATAGGTGAAATAACTTCTATTGAAGGCGTGTATCCCGAATCTAAAGCCTGCATTAATTTTAGAAATGCAGGTGAAAAGAATTTGTTATTGAAGTATGCGAAATTAAAAGTGGTGATGTAATTTACTTTATCAAATACTTCACATAAATAGAAGATTGAATTTTTATTTTTTGAAATTGAATTTCTTCATCATTAGAAATTTTATCGCTTTCATCTAGGAAGCGAGTATTTGAATTGCTAACGGTTTCGGGCTTGGCGAAGGTGGCGATTTACACTACAAATGTTGATGCGGAGAACCAAACTTTGATTAACCACAAATGTGTCTGCAGAGCACTGAACCGCCACTTTTGCCAAACCGCTGTTAGCACCAGTTGTTCTTTTCTCGTCATTGTTTTAAAAATTCGTATTCGTAAATTTTCGGTGTTATTTTGTCAGCAAGTAAATCTAATTTATCTCTCAAGTCAGCTATTAGTTTTGTGTAAGTTTCGTTGTCGCTTCGTGAATTCATTCTGCCTTTGTCGTTGCGTCCTTGAAAATATTCTCTAATGTCATATAAACTTGCATTTACGTTTATACCTTTTTGTTCGTGATAATATTTCCAAAGTTCAAGTCCTGCGTTAAAAACCGCTGTTGCTTCAATTGAAAAGTGTCTTGGTTTATTGATGTCAAAGTGGTTTGTCGTTGTGCCTCCAAACAAGCCGTCAGCTTGTTGCTCTGATTTGATTTTACCTTTTATGAAGTCACTCATAAAATTGCTTTCAAATTTTTCTTTCGAGTTTACTTCGCTTTCTGTAAATGGTATCCAATTATTTGTTCCATATTCTGACTGAATATTATTTTTTTCGTGGAACAATAAGCACGTTAAACAGTCATTATGAAATTCGGTGTCTTTTTGCCATTTTGTATTGGGAAACAAAAACTGGTCGTTATGATTTATCCAGGTGTGGTCTATTGCTTTTCGTATGGTAAAATAAATTGATACTTGAACTAAGTTGTTTTGGCTTACCCACATACCTCTCGGATTAGCCATTTGCTCTTTTTTATTTAATAAATAAACGATAGCGTTTTGCTGAAAATCATTGCCGTTTGTTCCTGCTAAAAAACCAATGTAATCAGAGTTTACTTTATATGACGAAATCCAATTATTTATGTATTGATTTTTTTCGTGGGTAACATAAAATTCCTTTTCTCCAATAAATTCAGCTTTATCATTGTAAATATCAATTTTAATTTTATCAATATTTTGAATTTTCTCCGTATTCCAAATTTTAAAACCAATTGGAAATTTTCCCTGAACATTATCAAATGTGTATGCAGGTGCAATAAAACCACTTTCAAAAGTTGCTCTGAAATTATTACGGAAACTTTCAAAAGCAGAACCATTAAAAGTTTTTAAAGTAGAGAATTCACCAATCAAACAACCGTTTATTTCGGAATATATTCGGATTAAAAATTGAGCAAATAACTCACGTCCTGCACCGCCTAATGCGTTGCTATACTTTGTATGCGTTTTAGATAGATTTACTCCTTTTTTTCCTTTCTCTCCAACACTTGAAACTTCTGCATATGGTGGATTGATAAAAATAATAAGTTTCTTACGTTTTTCTTTGTTGTTTATAATGTCTTGCAAACCTTGTGGAAGTTTTGAAAAATCGTCATTTAAAAAGTCGAATTGGAAAACGTGATTTTCTAATAGGATTGCACCGTGTTCAATACGGTCGTGCATTACTTTAACGTCTGCTTGGTCTAAAGTGCTTGCCCAAATATTGTATTTGTTGGTCATACCAGCAAGAAGATTGCCTGTGCCAGCTGCACAGTCCCAGATATAATATTCTTCTTGCCAATTTTCACCCAATAAGTTACATAAATATTTTTGTGAAAGTTCTACCCATTGTCGAGGAGTAAAAAATGCTCCTTTTCGTTCTCTGATGTCTTGCGGAACAAGTAAATCCCTTCGTTCAATTATGTAGTTCTGAAATTCTTTTATTGGCGGACGTTTGTAGCGTTTCCAAAATTGTAAATAGGTTTCTTTGTTTCGTATGTTGATTGTTGCATCAAACATTTGCTTGATGTTTTCTTTCTCAATTTTATAGCCTTGATTTTGAAAAATTACAAATAGATTATCTCTGATTGAAGAGTCATCTTCAATTTTATTGGTGTCTTTATCATCTACAAACAAGTCAGCTAAATAAAAGTCGCTGTTTAAAATACTTGCTTTTTTTAGGTCGTCCCAGTTTACGTCAATAACTGGTTTTACAATGTCAAGCCAACGCAAGTAAATTGGAATGAAATTATTTTTATCAATTTTTATTTTACTCGCTTCTGTCGCTTTTGCGATGTTGTTCGCAATGAATGTTTTTAGGTCTTTTTCGTCTGCTTGATAATCGTAGATGTAAGTATTTTGTTTTAATGTTGCTTCAATTCTCGCCTTAATGAGTTTAAATTCTTTTGTCTCGTGGTTGCTTGGTGCTACATTCCAGTTAAAGTCGTTGATGTAAAAAATGTCTTGAACGCTGATATATGGAACGAATGCAATTTTTTTGAAATCAAAAGCTCCAAGAAATGCAGGAGGCAATGTTTTATCAAAAGTTCGGGCTTTTCCGATTGTAAGAACCAATTGAACAAACATTGTCGGAACGTCAAAGTTGCCAGTTTTAGCTTCTGCCCAAAGTAGCGGTGTCCGTCCGAAAATATTGTCTTGTTTTGGGAAAACTGTAAAATCTACGTTACCCAAAATTTCTGTCGTGTCGAATGATTTAAACCAGTCCGCACCGACTTTATTTTTAAGTTCTTCTTCTCTTATATTTTTATATTTCATTCGTCTATGTTCGTCTGTTACGGTGTCGTCTTACAATTGGTGCTAACTAATCACTAAGACTCATAAACCAATTGCAATTAATTATAATTGGTTACAAATACTTAAACGTAGCTTTATCAAATATAATAAAAAAGCCTTTCAGAAATGAAAGGCTTTTTTAATGATTTCTTATTCCAAACTATCTTCAATATCAATCAAAGGTTCTTCGATGATTTCTTTTTTCATCGATTTTTTATGGATAGATAATAAAATAGCTGGTAATAAAATAATGTTTGTAAACATGGATATTAATAAGGTGATTGACATTAACACACCTAATGCTACTGTGCCACCAAAACTTGAGGCTGAGAAAATAGAGAAACCGCAAAATAAAATAATAGAAGTATAAACCATGCTTAATCCTGTATCCTTAATAGCTGCCGAAATGGCGGCTGCGGCTCCTCGGTTGTTTTTCTTTAATTCTTGGCGGTACTTGGTTAAAAAATAAATGGTACCGTCGCTGGATATACCAAAGGCTATACTAAAAATTAAAATAGTAGATGGTTTAAATCTAATATCTAAAAAGCCCATAATACCTGCTGTAATTACTAATGGTATTAAACAAGGTAGTTTGGATAATACAATAATACGTACCGAACGGAATAAGGCAATACCAACAATGGCAATTAAAATAATTTCAATAATTAAACTTTCAATTAAGTTGGATAATAAATAATCGTTGTTTTTTAAGAATACTAAACTATGTCCTGTTAAACTTACATTGTATTCTTCTGGACTAAAAATAGAATCAATTTTTGGACGAATCACTTTCATCAATTCTTTCATTTTTTTAGAACCAATGTCAGCTACTTGATAACTGATGCGTGTAATTTGCTTTGTACTATCAATAAATTTAGCAAGCTTGTTATCTTGCCCTTTTAATGAGCCTTTGTATTCTGATAAAGTTTTTAAATCGGTTACACCTGGCATTTTATAATACTTAGGGTTTCCTTCATTATAAGCTTGGTACGAAAACTTAACGGCCTCCACTACAGATAATGGTTTCGAGAAAATAGGAAAGCCTTCAAATACTTTTTGCATGGCTTTAATTTTATATAAAGCTTTGGCATTGTTTGCAAATAATCCATTTTCTGTTTTGCTATCCACCGATATTTCAAAAGGTAATACACCATTAAAGTGTTTTTCAAAGAAATGTAAATCCGTATAAATAGGATCTTTTTTAGGTAAATCGTCAACTACAAATCCATTCATATCAATAAAACTCATTCCCCAAAAACCAAGCGCTGTAACAACAGTTGTTGTAATATAAATAGCCGTTCTGCGCTTTTGCACTAAATGATCCACCATATCTAAGGCTTTATTAATAGTTTTGCCTTCTTGATGTTTAGTGTGTTTTGCTTTAGGTGTAGGTAATAAATTTAAAATAACTGGCACTAATATTAAAGTAATAAAGTAAGTAGCCATGACACTAATGGCAGCTACAACTCCAAACTCAACCAACATGCTACTTTTTGTAAAATATAATACACCAAATCCAATAGCTGTTGTTATGTTTGCTAAAAACAAAGTAACTCCAATGGTTTCGATACTGCGAGTAATGGCTTTTATTTTATTGCCATGCGCTACAAATTCGCTTTGGTATTTATTAATTAAAAAGATGCAGTTTGGTAAACCAATTACCATAATTAATGGTGGAATTAATCCTGATAAGATGGTGATTTTGTAACCAAACATAAACATTATTCCCATCGACCATAATACGCCAATGGCTGTAATAATTAATGAGAAAAATACCACACTTCCCGAACGGAAGAACACCCATAAAATTAAAGCTGTTACTAAAATGGCTAATATCAAAAATAAAGTCATCTCATGAGATACCTTTGTCATCACCTGAGAACGGATATATGGCATGCCCGAAAAATGCATTTCTACATGATGTTTTGCGGAAAATTCTTCGGCTAGGGTTTTAATTTGGGCAACAATTTCTAAACGGCGTTTTGAGTTTAAATCCTTTTTAGTAAAGGTAATGGCCATTACATTGGCGCCTGTTTCTTTATTATAAATAATGCCTTGATAAAAAGGTAGTGCTAAAAATTCAGCTTTAATACTATCAACTTCTTGTTGGTTTTTAATGGGGTTTTTAATTAAAGGAACAAAGTCAAATTTTTCAAGACTATCGTTTTTTACAATCTTATATACGGTAGGCACCGACATTAAATCTTTGATGCCTTTAATGTTTTTGATGGTATTGCTTAACTTATACCAATCGTTAAATTTTTCGTATTCAAATAGGTTTTTGTCTTCAAAACCTATCACCATTACATTACCATCTTCGCCAAATTGTTTTTTGAAGTTTTGATATTGAATAAAGGTGCTATCAGTATCAGGAAGAATTTGAGCAAAATCGTAAGATAGTTCAACTCTAGAGGTTTCCCAACCCATAAATGCCGTAATTAATAAAACGATCGTTGTAAAAATTGCTTTATTTCTTAATAATAAACCCGAAAAATATTTCCACATAATGTCATTGCTTTTAGTAACCAGTTCGTTTTTAGAAAATTAGCCAAAAAATCAAAACTAAATTTGAGACTTCAGATAAAATTTCGAAAGGGCTAATTTAAGTATAAATTGAGTTTATTTCGAAAATTTGTTTTACACGATGTTACATAATAGTTAACATGATTTTATCAAAAAAAAAGAGGCTATCTGTGGTTAGATAGCCTCTTTTTAGCGGAAAATATTCAAATTAATCGTTTTTTAGCTCTTTTTTCACCTTTTTAAGATTCAGTAAATTCATTGGGTTAGTTGTAAAATCTTTAATGTTTTTTTGAACTAAACGAATCACTTGGTCATAATATAAAGGAACAATTGGAGCATCATCAATTAACATTTGATCCATTTGTTGATACAGTATATTTTTTACTTCACGGTTTTGTTCACGAATTACTTTTTCAAACAACACATCAAATTCTGGGTTTTTGTAATGGGTGTAGTTTGAACCAATAGGAGCAAAGTTTTTGCTATAAAATAAACTCATAAAACTTTCCTCATCAGCATAATCTCCAACCCATGATTTTTTAAAGAAATTGTATTCGCAACTTGCTACTGCTTGTCTCAATACAACTGGTTTATCCACACTAATTTTCACACTAATATTGTTATCTGCTAATTGTGATTGAATAAACTCTGTTTGTTCTAAATAATTATCAGTAGTGTGTAAAGTAATTTCAGGTAAGTTTTTGCCATCTGGGTATCCAGCTTCTATTAATAGTTGTCTTACTTTTTCTGGATTGTAAGTATAGCCTTTTACTACTTTTTCGTTATAAGAAGGTAATCCATTAGGAATAAATCCAGCTACAGCTGGATAACCAACATTGTTTCTAAAATACTGTACTAGTTTCACTCTATCAAAACCATAATTAATAGCTTTTCGTAATGCTTTAACCTTTAATGGTGATTTTTTTACGATGTCAATATTTTCATCAATTAAAATTCCCAGATAATCTGTTTTTAAGAAGGTTTGTTTTTGCATCACAAATTTTTCGGCATAGGCAGATTTTAAATTCCCATTTTTATCTAACACTTCATTAATATTAAATGCATCAGCCCCGCTTAACATATCATACTTCCCGTTTAATAATTCCATAAATGCTGTTTCTCTATCTTTCACAAAGGAAATGGTTACAGCGTCTAAATAAGGTAAGCGATTTTTCCCATCAAACTCAAAATAATTTTCGTTTTTTAAGAGCACTAATTTGGTTCCTTCTTCCCATAACTTAAATTTAAAAGGACCTGTTCCTACAGGGTTTCTTCTAAAATCTTGACCATAAAAATCAACGGCTTCGTAAGGTATAACCGAAAAATATTTCATGGTTAATACATCTAAAAAAGCACTAAAGGGTTCTTTTAAATAAACAATAAAGGTAGAATCGTTTGATGCCATAAAACCTTTATAGCCTGTTTTTTCGGTTCTATCAATATTTGCTAATAATGATACAGCGCTGCTTACACGAGCATCATACAGTCGGTTAAAAGAAATGACAAAGTCTTTTGCGGTTACTTTTCTTCCTTTTCCGTTTTCAAAACATTGATTGTCATGAAAGTAAACATCATCTCTTAAGGTAAATATGTATGTTAACCCATCGTCACTAACAGTCCAGTTTTTTGCAATGCATGGAGTTAATTTTAAAGAGTCATCTAATTGAACTAAACCGTTGTATAGTTGATTCACTGGCCAAATCACTTCGGTATTGTTGGCAGAAGCTGGGTCGAGCGTAGACACACCCGCCATTTCATTATAGTTAAAAACGGTTCGTTTATCTTGGTCTTGTTTGGAGTCAGAGCAAGTGGTAGTAAGGGCCAAAACAAAGAGGCACAATATACTTAGCTTAACAAATTTCAGGGAATGAATCATTGTTTTTTGGTTTAAGGAGTACTTAATATCAATATTAAGCAAATAGCTCCTTAATTTTTCAAACTATTTCAACAGTTTTTCACATTAGCATGTCAATTCTCCTAAATTGTATAAATTAGTGTTTTATTAAATTAACACACCTAAATAATGAAGAAACATTTTTTATTGATAGCATTGTCTTGCTTTACTTCTGTATTTTATAGTCAGGAAGATGGATTAACCAAAGTATCATCTGATGAAGCAAATGCTAAAATGAAATTAGGTAATTACGAAGATGCCTTAACGGATTATCTTCAGTTACTAAATGAAGATCCAAGAAATGAAAGTTATAATTATAACGTTGGGGTTTGTTATTTGAACAATAATATGAATAAGGCAAAAGCAGTTCCTTATTTAGAAATTGTAACTCGTAAAGAGAAACACGACCCTAATGCGGATTATTTATTAGGAAGAGCTTATCAATATGCCAATAGATTTGACGATGCCATTAGTGTGTTTCAAAAATTTAAGCAAGAGGCAAAAGGCACTGTATTTAATTTGGTAGATGCTGATTTGCAAATACAACATTGTATTAATGCGAAAGAGTTAATGAAATTTCCTGTAGATGTTATTTTTCAAAACTTAGGATCAAATGTCAATTCAGAGTATAGCGACTATTATCCATTTGTGACATCCAACGAATCATTTTTACTTTACAATACGAAACGTCCTGAAAAAAATGCCGAGAAGTTGGAGAATGGGAATTATAAAAACTCTATTTATATTTCTCGTGTTGTAAATGGCGAATACATGAAAGCTAGTCCAATTGGTGCGCCTATTAATGCTGGTAACGAAGGAATGGAAGTGATTGGATTAAGCGAAAATGGAGAAAATATATTATTATATCTTCCAGAAGGTTCTGGTAAAGGAAATATATTCATTAGTAAACTGGATGCACAAGGTATGTATGGCAAACCAGAAAAATTAGATGCTAAAATAAACTCTGGTGGTGATGAAATTGCGGCTTCAATTTCGCCTGATGGAAATACATTGTTTTTTGCTAGTAGTCGTAAAGGTGGAGTAGGAGGGACAGATATTTATGTTTGCAAAAAGATTGGAAAAAAATGGTCTGATCCAAAAAATGCTGGACCTGAAATTAATACACCATACGACGAAGATTTTCCAAATATTTCTCCTGATGGAAAAATATTGTATTTCTCTTCAAAAGGGCACACGAGTATGGGTGGGCATGATATTTTTAAATCTAACTACGACGAAACAACAGGTGTTTTTTCAAGCCCAAAAAATTTAGGATATCCAATCAACACAACAGATGATGATATGAATTTTCGTATTTCTAAAAATGGTAAATACGGATATATTGCTTCAGCTAAAAACGGAGGACAAGGAGACTTTGATATTTATCGCGTTACATTTAATGATGTAGAAACTGATTATTCAGTAGTAATTGGAGAATTTACTACAAAAGATAATGCGGATATTAATTATGGTGATGTTTTTATTTCTGTTAATAATAATATATCAAAAGAATTAATGGGTAATTATTTGCCAAACCCTGCGAATGGACGTTTTGTAGTAATTTTGCCTCCTGGTAAATACCAAATGACCATTGATGCTCCTGGCTTTAAATCAATTACCAAAAATATTGAAGTATTTGATAAAGTGTCTTATCAGGCAGAAATCAATATGAATATTCAATTGAGCAAATAAATTTTTAATACTGGTACTCCGTGGAATTCTCGTCAAAATTAATAGAACAAGCTGTCGGTCATTTTTCTAGTTTACCAGGTGTTGGTAAAAAATCAGCCTTGCGCTATGTACTTCATTTAATTAAACAAGATGAACAAGATATTTCAAATTTTTCAGATGTATTAAAAGCGTTAAAACATGATTTAAAATTTTGTAAAAATTGCCATACTATTTCCGATCATGATATTTGCGAAGTGTGCTCTAATCCAATACGAAATCAACAAGTTGTTTGTGTTGTTCAGGATTATAGAGATGTCATGGCGATTGAAAACACAGGCTTATATAAAGGCGTATATCATGTATTAGGTGGATTAATTTCGCCAATGGAAGGAATTGGACCAAGCAATTTAACGATTGATTCATTAGTGGCTAAAGTAACGCGACAAGAAGTCTCTGAAATTATATTGGCGTTAAACGCTACCATGGAAGGAGAAACAACTAGTTTCTTTATATTTAAAAAACTAGCACCGTATAATTTAACCTTATCAGCCATTGCTCGTGGTATTGCTGTGGGCGACGAGCTTGAGTATACTGATGAAGTGACATTAGGTCGTTCTATTATTAACCGTATTCCTTACAATAATAGTATAGCTAGATAATTTTTTTCAAATTCATTTATGGAATTTTTAATTTCTGTTCATCTCAATAGAAATTAAAAAATCTATCTTATGAAATATGTTATCCTACTTGCTTGTTGCTTAAATATATTTACAGTAAAAGCTATCGAATCAGAAAAAACAGTTAAATCAAAACCCGAAAAAATTATTGTTTACACGCAAGGGGCTCAAGTTCATCGAAACTCACTTATTAATTTAGTAGCTGGACAAAACACTCTTATCTTTTCTGGTTTAGAAAACTGTATTAATGCTGCAGCGATTCAAGCATCTGGTAATGGTAATTTTATTATCGCGGATATTCAACACGAAGTACATTATCCAGAATTTGATAAAGCAAAATTAAATGGAGATGTTCGCTACAAAAAATTATTAAAGCATGTAAACGATAGTTTAAAAGAACTCAATTACTTAATTGAGGATATTACCTTAAAATATGATGCATTAAGTACCGAAAAAAATGTATTATTAAATTACAGTTTATATAAAGGACAATCAAAAAGAGACAGTATAGCCTCATTAAAAGAGGGTTTATCTTATCTTCGAGAAAAGTTGTATAACATTAATGCAGAACAATTAAAATTAAAACGCGAAAGAGAAAAGTTAGAAGCTAAAAAAGTAATTTTAAACGAGCGTATTGTAAACGTGAGTAATGAATTAGCCAACGAAAATAATACGGGTGAAGTTGAAAAAGTAGATTATAGAATTTTAGTACATGTTATTGCTGACCAAGCAACGCAAGCAAGTATCAATTTAAATTACTATATCACAAATGCAGGTTGGACACCTTCTTATGATTTACGCGCTAATACAAGCGATCAAAATGTAAAGTTAACTTACAAAGCACAAATACATCAACAATCTGGTATTGATTGGGGAAGCGTAAAATTAGTTTTATCGACAGCTAATCCAAACCGTTCTTATAATTTGCCAGAATTATCACCTTGGTATTTAGGTTATACAAATTATAATTACAAAAATAAGAAAGCAAATTACGGCTCAGTTCCATCTACTAATTCTTATTTGGAGCAGGCAGCTGATAATAAAACAAGTGCTACAATGGATAAAGAAGTTATTGCTCAAAATGCGTATGATTATACAACTGTTAGTGAAAATATAATTGAAACAGAATATGAAATCAGATTAAACTACAATATACCAAGTGATGGTAAAGAACATTTTGCAGCTATTATGGTCAAAGATTTAAAAACATTGTATCGTTATAAAGCTATTCCTAAATTAAATAATAATGTGTATTTAACAGCTGTATTACCGGATTGGGAAGATGCCATTACAATGGCAGGAGAAGCATCTATTTATTATGATGGTTCGTATATTGGAGAAACTAATTTAGTGCCGGGTGGAACAGAAGATACCATGCAATTATCATTAGGTATAGATAAAAATATCGCCATCAAACGCCAAAAAATTAAAGATAAATGCTCTCAAAAAGTATTAGATAATGATATTATACATCAATATACTTTTGAAATTACAATGAAAAACTCTCGCGCAGCAAAAATTGAGATAGAAGTAGAAGATCAATTACCATTATCTCATGATAAAAGTGTGAGCATTGAAAGAAAGGAGTTATCCGGAGCTAAGTATGATGAAGTTACGGGTATTTTAAAATGGCGAACTAATATTCAAGCAAAAGATAGTAAGAAGTTAACTTTAACTTATCAAATAAAAGCCCCTAAAACAATGCCAGTGGCGGTTAATTAAAAGTTAATGATTACGGTAAAAGAGGATTGAATAATTTTCAATCCTCTTTTTATTTACAAGCACAATTGGGTTTTATACATTGCACTAATATTTGTTGCGCAGCCTTTGCCGACATTAAAATATGTTCTTTAGTTTTTGTACTTAATTTTAAAGAGTCGTCGTAAGCATTAATTTGTTCTACAATTAGTTTATCATTTAATCCTATTTTGAGTTCAGTTAAGTAATTTAAAAACACTTCGCTGTGCTCGCTAACGCCTAACACAACACATTTACAGCCTTTAATACTTTGCGATAATGGTCTTCTATCTGATTTTGGAAGTTTGCCTTGTTTGTTAGGAATAGGGTCGCCATGCGGATCAAAATCAGGATTACCAATCACATCATAAATCCTATCAATTAATTTGTCAGAGTTAATGTGTTCTAATTGTTCGGCAATTTCATGAACTTCGCTCCAGCTAAATTTTAATTCTTTATATAAATAGGTTTCCCAAATTCTATGTCGGCGAACAATATTTAAAGCAATGTCTTTTCCAGTTAGAGTTAATTTTGCACCATCAAATTTATTATAAGTAACATATCCTTTTTTTACTAAAATGGCTAATTTTTCTAGTACTGTAGGCGGTTTCACTTCAAGCCAATTGGCAATATCAGTTGGGCTCACTGTTTTACTTTTGTCATGATTGGCGAGTTGATAGACAGCTTTTAAATAATTTTCTTCTCGATAAGTTTTCATGGAATAAATATAATGATTTTTTTAATAGTTAGGTTAACCTAATTTTATTAAATAGTGTTTACTTATTTTTGCACTATGTTAAGAATTGTATTGATTATTGTTTTTGGATTACACTTTCAATTTTTGTTTGCTCAAGCGTTGGGAACATTAAAAGGAACCATTTCCTCAAATGGTCAGGCACTGCCTTTTGTAACTGTTGGTTTAAAAAATACCACTTATGGCGCAAGTACAAATACAAAGGGGTATTTTGAAATTAAAAACATTCCTTCAGGAATCTATGAGGTTATCGTGTCTGCTATAGGTTATGAAAAGCATACTAAAAAAATCGTTATTTCCGAATCTCAATTAGAAGTGACTTTGTCTTTTGAATTAAAAGAAAATCAAACTAATTTAAATGAAGTAGTTGTTTCGGGAACAATGAAAGAAGTTTCTAAAACAGAGAGTCCTGTTCCAGTTGAAGTATATACACCAGCTTTATTTAAAAAAAATCCAACGCCTAATATTTTTGATGCTTTACAAAACGTAAACGGGGTTCGCCCTCAATTAAATTGCAATGTATGTAATACAGGCGATATACATATTAATGGATTAGAAGGACCTTATACGATGATTATGATTGATGGTATGCCAATTGTGAGTGGTTTATCTTCTGTTTATGGCTTATCAGGTATACCAAATAGTTTGGTTGAACGCATTGAAATTGTGAAAGGCCCTGCTTCATCATTGTATGGTAGCGAAGCAGTGGGAGGATTAATTAATATCATTACTAAAAAAACTGCCAATGCCGATAAGTTGTCAATTGATTTAATGGCAACTTCTTATCAGGAATACAATGTAGATGCAGGATTAAAATATAAACTAGGGAAAAAAGTAAATGCCTTATTAGGGATTAATTATTTTAATTACCAAAATCCTATAGATAATAATCATGATGGCTTTACGGATGTTACGTTACAGCATCGTTTCTCGATTTTTAATAAGTTAAATGTCGAACGCAAAGATAATCGCGAAGCCTCTATAGCTTTTAGATATTTTTATGAAGATAGATGGGGTGGAGAGATGAATTGGAATAAGCAATGGCGAGGAACAGATAGTATTTATGGAGAAAGTATTTTTACGGGCAGATATGAAGTAATAGCTAAATATCAATTGCCTTTAAAAGAACGTTTTTTTTATAATGTGTCCTTTAATAGCCATGATCAAAATTCAGTTTATGGGACTACAAAGTTTAATGCACAACAAAAAATACTATTCAATCAGTTGTATTGGGAAAAAGAATTTGAAAAGCATTCGTTATTGGTGGGAGCGGCTTACCGTTATACTTGGTACGATGATAATACGGTTATCACACAAACAAACGACTCTGTAAATCCTAAAAATAAACCTAGTAATGTGGCATTACCAGGACTTTTTATTCAAGACGAAATTAAAATGAATTGTAACCATAAAGTATTACTAGGATTTAGGTACGATTATAATGAAGCACATGGAAATATTTACACGCCACGTTTGGCGTATAAGTGGACCTTAAATTCGAAAAATATTTTAAGGTTTAATACAGGAACTGGTTATAGAGTAGCTAATGTATTTAGCGAAGATCATGCGGCTTTAACTGGTTCAAGAGAGGTTGTGGTTGTGAATGATTTAAAGCCAGAACAAAGTGTGAATATGAATTTAAATTATGTCACTAAATTTTATAAAGAAAAATTTAATCTAGGGATTGATTTGTCTGCTTTTTATACTCGTTTTAGTAATCGTATAATTGCAGATTATGATTCTGATCCTAATAAAATTTATTTTAATAATTTAAATGGCTTTGCTATTTCTCAAGGATTTACTTCAAATATTGATTTAGAGTTTTTAAAGATTCCGTTAAAAATATTAATTGGAGGCACTTATATGGATAATTATAAAGTGGAAAATGGAACTCGTTCTCAGCAAATATTAACCGAAAATGTTACTGGTACTTGGGCTATATCTTATGAATGGAAAAAAATGGGATTGAGTTTTGATTATACAGGAAACATTTATAGTCCTATGCGTTTGCCTTTATTAGGAGAATTAGACCCTCGCGATGAATACTCTCCATGGTGGAGCATTCAAAACATACAAATAACAAAAAAACTTAAACGATTTGAAATATATGGAGGCGTTAAAAATTTGTTGAATTTTACACCACCAGCAAATAGTATTGCTCGTTCATATGATCCATTTGACAAAGGGGTTCAATATAATTCATCAGGACAAGTCATATCAACGTCTAATAATCCTTATGCATTAAGTTTTGACCCAACGTATATGTATGCCCCTAATCAGGGGATTAGGGGCTTTTTAGGTGTACGAGTAAGATTCAAATAATGATTTTATTCTTCGTTACTAGCGTTTACTTGTTTCATTTTTCTTAAAAACATATCACGTTTTGTTGGACTACAAGTTGTGAATTGGAAACTAGGACCGCTTTTAACGTCTTGTTTTTTATCTTTTGATTTTAATTCTTTTAATGCATTATTAAATTCAGCATTACTACTTACAACACTCATGACGCCTTTAAAATAATAGAAGTAATACCATGTTTGAGGGTCTAATTCAAAATATAAAGTAAAATTGTCACCACCCTTCTTACGTTGTATTTGAATGTATCCAGGAACCTGCTTGTAAATTTCTGTTTTATTGATAGCGCCTAATCCAATTTTACCTACAGACAAGAATGAACGACTTGTTCTATCGTATCTCATAGTTGTGTTAGTAATCATAAAGGTTTTTTCAAATTCATCAGGGATTTTTTTAATACTTCCATTTAAATTTAAATCAGAAATTACTTTATCACCTTTTTCTTTACCTAATATTTCAGTAATACCCTTAGTAAAAACCTTTCCACTAAAATCAATCGATTCAAGAGTGTTATTGTAAACTTCCACATCTTTCACCATTTTTTTCAAAGCACCTTTATCAAAAAAGAAATCAATGGTGCTCATGAATTCAAATGTTGCCGAATCGTTAATGGTGCTATGGGTAGCAATACCGATAGTATTAAATTTAACTTGGCCTAAATCTGCACCTAAGTCCATTTTACCTTCAGCATACACTGTACAATTTTCTGTATTTAAGCTAATGTAATTTCCAGGTAATGATTGTTCAACCATTTTTTCTTGATTAGTAATGCGATATTCTTTAGATTCTTTGTCAAATCCTAAATAACCATCTGCTCCAATTACATCCACATCTTTTCTACCACCTCTTAAAGACACAAATGAGGAATACACCATGTTTGTATCTTGACCATATATAATAGCAGAACCAACAGGTTTTCCATTCATATCTGTGGTGTTTGCCGGCAATGGAATTAAAATTTCATTTGGGTCAATTTCTCCATTAAATTTTAGGTACGCTTTTCCAATTTTACCACATGCATGTACAATTTTGGTTCCACCATCATAGGTTAAAAATTTGTTGTTTGCGTATAGATATACTTTTCCTGCAAAACTAAAATAATCGTTAAACTGAAATTTAGATTCTTCAGTAATCACACCTTCTGATACAGTTTGGAATATGGTGTCAGGTTTTATGGTATTAAATTTAATTAAATACGCCTTATTGTTTTCATCAAGATATTGATAATCTCCACTAGCTAAATAACTTTTTTTACCAAATATATTAGCTGTTACATTTCTAATAGTGTGATATTTTGTTACTGTATTAGCCAAGATAATAGAGTTTTTTAAGGTATCAATCACGGCATTTTTAAAAATAGTTACTTTTCCTGAATCAGGAAAAAGGCGAGCATCCGCTACATTTATAAATGGTACGTTAATACAACTGATAATGTATTTTCTCAAATTATATTTAGCTGCAGGAGCAAGAAATCTTAACGAATCTTGTTTAGGATGAACCGAAATGAATTCAGGACCTTCTAAATCTAAGGCATTTTCTACACTTCCATTTAATTTTTTGTTTTCATCACCTAACTGAATTTCTTCAGAGTCCATAAACCATTTAAAACGCTCCATATAAGCTATGTATTGGTTTTTAGGGAACCTTACAATAGATGCTTTACCATTGGCAACAAATTCTCCAACGCGTTTTTGTAAATCCATTTTTGCATTCACGTTATCCGAGGCAAAGGTTAATCCTTCCTCTCCAATGGCCTTTAAATGAAAGTTTGCGGTGTCGGAGAAAAATTGGTGTTGTTTAAATAAAATATTAACGGCTTCAATATCTGCTTTCACCATGTCAACAACACCATTTCCATGCAGCTCTTGGGGACTTAAAGAGTATTTACCCGTAAATGTACATGTATTGTTATATGTTTTAAATGGACTAGCTTTATCGCTAGCATTCATAATATCTTTATAAGGTACCCAATGCACATAAACAGTATCTCCGTGCGATTGAGGGAATTCAATAGGGTCTATTTGTTCTTTAATATCGTATGTAGTTGCTAAAGTATTCATACTATCAGGGAAGAAAATAAAGTCTTTTGATTTTGTAGTAGAAGTAATATAATTTAAATCTCCATCGGCTCTTAAACCTTTATTACTTAATCTGATTTCATTTTCAAACTTTGCTTTTCCTCCATATACTTGATAACCACCTGGAGGTGTACTTCTTATAAAACCTAATGAATAATCTTTTTGAAGCTTTAATTGTTCTCTAAAAGTTGGGAATATTCCAGCGGATGAAAATTCGCCTTCAAATACTAAACCTTCATTTCTAAAGTTATCTAAACTATCCATCGTAAACGGATCGAGTTTATAATAAAATTTATCACGGTTGTAAACTCCCTTAAAGATTGTTTTTTTGTCGTAGAACGTATAACTTTCTTTAAAGCTCTGAAACTGAGGGAAAGTAGTGGCTTTGCCATATCCGCTATGATTTTTTGGAGCATCAATTCTTAATTCTCCATTCAGATTTTCGATAACTGTTTGAACACGTTTAAAGGGATAATTTCCATTGATATCTGGTTCATCAGCAACTACGTATATCCGACACGAGTCAATAGTTTTCATTTTTACTTTAAACATATCATAGTCAAATAAAAAATCTTTACCGTGAAATTCAAATTTACCAGAGGCTACAGTACCAGAAAATTCAATGGTTCGATTTTTCTTTAGTACTAATTCATTTCGTTTTGGAAACATAAATACTTTTTGAGTATCGCTTAATAAAACACTTTCCACACCTCTGATGGTAATATCATAAGTATTGTTTATTAAACTCATGGTAGCATTATTTTTATTAGGAAACACAGAGTGTATGGTTATAATATCATAATCTTTTTCATGTTTTAAATTTTTTATGTAATCAAATAAACGAGGTCTGATAGTAATTAAATCAGTTTCGGGTTCGTAATAAATTAATCCAAAAATGGCCATTTTAAAAATGATTGGTCTTAAGTCTACTGCTAAATATTTAATATACTTAGCAAAATCTACCACAGTAAATGTTGATACGTTACCATTATTGTTATAGTAATCGTTAATTTTTTGAACAGGATTAACCGTTTCTTGCCCTTTAATAGCATCTAATCTTAATCTTGAGAAAAAGTCTTGTGATTCAAAAAAAGCTTCGCCTTGTGTATTATTTGGCAAGAAGTTGAATTCAATTTTCGGCTCATCTGTTTTCCAAACTAGTTGTTCAAAATACATATCCACTTTATGATAGGTGTTAAAATAAGGTGATTTTTCTAGTCCATCATCAGTCCTTAAAAGTGTAATAGTTTTTTTGTCCACCTGATACACAAAACTTAATCCTGGATGAATAATAGAATCTTTTTCTAAATAAAATTTTATAGATGCAGGTTTAGCGTTTATTTTTTCTTTTGTCATTGAAAAAGAACGTGCTGAGATTTCTAAAAATCTCGCATTATTTCTTTTAAATAAAAGTTTTGCCGGATTTTGAGTATTACCAGAACCTACAAATTTATTTCCACGCATACCAAATCCACCATCATAATCAACATCAGGATAAATATTTTTCACTACTAATCTTTTACTGTAGGAATCAAAACGAGGATAGGTTGGATCCCCATTTTCAGTAACAATTTTATCAGTTACTCTTCCTTTTTGGGGGATATCAAAATATTGTTTGCCAACAAATGTTGCCGAATCAGACGTATATCCTCCAGTTTTACAATCTAGATTAACTCTTATTAAATCCGCATACACGTCATCTCCAACACCAGTTCTTTTCCAGCTTAATCTTCCTCCTTTACCAATAAATCTACCCCATGATGGATAATAAATCCCCTGAATATTTTCAATAGAAATAGAATCACCCCTTGGACTAGCACCTACTAAAGTAAATTTTGGAAAAATAACTTTTGGAATAGAGTCAAATTCAAATTTATAATTTGTTTCAACACTTCTATAGCTGTATGTGGGTGATTTATAAAACACATTATTCGAAAAAATATTTTCACTCATCTCTAAATATTCACCGTAATTCTTAAGATTTTTTGAATTGAATATTTTCTCAATACATAACTGCCAATTATCAAATACTTCTGGATTTTGTTTAGAATCAATAAAATTTACTACAGCATTTAAATAGCTTATAAAATAAGGATACGGCTTTAGTTTTCTTTGCAACATGGCGTTACTTGTTTTGTAAACAGCGGCTCTATATTTACTTGAAAAATCAGGTGATTTCCAAATCTTTTGAAAATTTAAAATGTATTCCTCAGCAGATTGTTTGTTAGCAGAAAAATCATAAAAATACTCATTTAATTCTTTAATGAATTTTACCGAATCGGAACTGAATTGAGTTAATTTTTGAGCATTAGCATAGTGCATAGCTAATATTAATAATGAAGCAAATGCTATTTTTTTTATCATAAGTCGTTTTCTTAGTAACTCAAATATATCGATAGCAATCAATAAATGTTACACATTTTACAAACAAAATGGTTAAACTTTTGAAAATACTGTATAAGAACAAAGTCGTTGTGTAATTTTATTTTTTGTACTTTTATCAAAAGATAAAATTCGAAACTAAAAACAATAAGTATAACATGCCGTCATTTGATATTACCAGTAAAGCAGATCCGCAAACACTTGATAATGCTATTAACGTAGCAAAAAAAGAAATTTTAAACCGGTTTGATTTTCGCGATTCTAAAAGCGAAGTAGAATTAAATAAAAAAGATTTAGTAATCAGTATCGTAACAGAACACGACATGCGTTTAACGGCTATTATTGATGCCATTCACAGTCGTATGATTAAACAAGGTTTAGATCCCAGATGTTTGGATGAGAGTAAAGCACATTATCCTTCTGGAATGGTTATCAAAAAAGAAATTAAAATACGTCAAGGCATTGAAAAAGAAACCTCTAAAAAAATTTTAAAAGACATAAAAGACAGTAAAATTAAGGTTACTGCTCAGTTAATGGATGATATTATTAGGGTTTCAAGTAAAAGTATTAATGATTTACAAGCAGTTATTGCCCTTTGTAGAAAAGGGGATTATGAAGTCCCGCTTCAATTTGTTAACATGAAATAGCCTTTCTTTATAGGCTTTTCTTTTGTTTTATTATTAAGGAATAATTTATTTCTACTACTTGAAATAAATTCGCATTAAAAACCAAGATGGTTCATGTTTAAAAACTCGTTGAAAGTCTTATATTGATAATTAAAACAGTTGATAAGAAATTTTATTGAAAAATAATATTCAGAAAATCAGTACTTTACAGAGAATATTTAAATTATTAAAAAAAAACTCAAAAAAAGAGTTGTGAGTAAAGAAATAATCTATACATTTGCA
>DIHL01000054.1 GCA_002420145.1 Bacteroidetes bacterium UBA5697 | reverse complement strand
GGATATAGAACATATAATCAAAATAGTACTGAAATTACTTTACAAAATAATGCATATGAAAATTATTATGGTATTAGAGTTTTTTTAAGCGAAGAAAACATAAAAGGTGGATATAAAATAACGTATACTTTCAAGACAGGCATACTTGGTATGCGTGTTATGACAGATTATAGTTTTAGTTAGGCTATAATTCAACATACTCTAAAAAATAACATAAACCATAAAACTTTCACCAATTCCTAATTTCATATCTCATTTGCAATCAAGCAAATAAATGCAGACCTTTGCCAATCTAAATGATGAAAAAGAAAGTTGAAATTTTAGCACCTGCCAAAAATTTGGTGCAAGGTATGGCAGCCATTAATGCTGGTGCCGATGCTGTATATATTGGAGCACCTCAATTTGGTGCTCGTTCAAATGCTACTAACTCTATTGAAGATATTGAAGCTTTAGTAGAATACGCCCATTTGTTTAAAGCTCAAGTGTTTGTGGTAGTTAATACCATTTTATACGATCATGAACTAGAAGATTGCAAAAAACTAATACACGAACTATATGCCATCGGAGTTGATGCTTTGATTGTTCAAGATATGGCCGTTTTAGAAATGGATTTACCTCCAATTGTTATTCATGCTAGTACACAAGCAAATAACCGAGACCCAAAACATGTTAAGTTTTTAGCAGATGCCGGAATGAAACGAGTGGTTTTAGCTCGTGAATTAAATTTAGATCAAATAAAAGACATTCATCAAGCAACAGATGTGGAGCTTGAATTTTTTGTTTCTGGTGCTCTTTGCGTTTCGTTTAGTGGTAATTGTTACATGAGTATTGCCAATGGCGAACGAAGTGCCAATAGAGGTTCTTGCGCACAAAACTGTCGTTTACCGTATAATTTAGTAGATGGTACTGGAAAAACTTTGATTTCTAATAGTCACTTGTTATCTATTAAAGATTTAGACTTAAGTGATCAATTGCCTAATTTAATTGAAGCAGGTGTCACTTCTTTTAAAATTGAAGGTCGTTTAAAAGATATGGTGTATGTAAAAAACAATACATCCTATTTACGTAAAAAATTAGATGCCTTTTTAGAAAATAATGAATCATACCAAAAAGCATCTTCTGGTAGAACCTTTTTCAATTTTGATCCAGAAATGGACAGAAGCTTTAACAGAGGTTACACCGATTACTTTGTAAATAAGCGTACCGAAAAAATTGGTTCATGGGAAAGCCCTAAATCACAAGGGCAATACATTGGAAAGCTAATTGAAACTAAAGCCAATGGTTATATCATCGAAAATTATGAGAAATTAAATAATGGCGATGGCTTGTATTTTATTAATGAAAATAATGAGCCTGATGGTATGCAAATTAATATTATCGTTAACAATATTGTTGTACCAAATACATTTAAAAACATAGCTCCAGGAACTGTTATTTATAGAAACTCTGATGCTGAGTTTATTCGTTTGGTGGAAAGAGATGATAGTGCTATTAGAAAAATTGGTGTTAATTTTACCTTTACCGAAACCAATGATGGTTTTATGTTAGTAGCTATTGATGAAGATGGTCATCAAAGTATATCTTCTTTTGAAGCAGTAAAAGAATTAGCTAAAAACGAAGAGTCAACGATTCCAAATATTAAAAAAAATTTATCTAAAGCAGGAGGCACACCATTTATTATTGATAATATAAATGTTGAGTTTTCTCAAAATTGGTTTTTACCAATTTCTAAAATCAACGAAGTAAGAAGGGTAGTGTTAGAACAATTAATTGATATTAGAATTAAAGAATACCACCGCGAAGAATTTCAAATTCAAAAAACAGATCATCCGTATCCTGTTTCTCAATTAGATTTTACTTACAACGTATCAAACCACATGGCGAAAGCATTTTATAAACGTCATGGTGTTACCGAAATAGAAAAAGCATTTGAATTACAATGGGATCCAGGTAAATCACGTGTCATGGTTACAAAATACTGTGTGAAATATGAATTAGGGAAATGCGCCCGTTTTCAAAGAGATACCATGGGCGAAAAAGTGGTGGAGCCTTTAACCTTAACACATGGCGACAATGCATATAAATTGAAATTTAATTGCAAGCCCTGCGAAATGGAAATTTGGGAAAAAGATGCTGAACTAGAATTTGAAGACGACGATTATTAATCGTTATTCTTTCAAAAACTTAAAGTTAGAACGTGATTGAGAATTACTCACTGTTATAAAATACAATCCTTTTTGCCATTTACTACAATCTATTTGCAGAGCTTCCATAAAAGAAGTATGATGTTCTTCGATTAGTTTTCCTGTAATATCCGTTATGGTAATAGTACAGTTATCTGTATACTTTGTTTGAGCTGTAATCGAAAACACATCTTGTGAAGGATTTGGTGCTAATGAAAAAGCATAAGCAAATTCATACTGTTGTAAAAACACAGTCACGTCCATTGTCCAAATACTATCGGCCCATTGAGGATTATCAATAAATGGGTTTCGGTTGTTTTGAAATTTGTAATAAATAGAATCGTTTCGCGCAATTTCTTTTGCACTCACAGGGTCTTGATGATGCCATTGTAATAATACATTGACTTGCCAAGGAAGAATAGTTGATTTATTGGTTGCTGCCGAAGTTGACCATCCTGCATCTTCGGTATAATACCGAGTACTCATATAAAAATAAGTTCTTGCTAAATCACCTTTATATTCATCAATAGGTTCAAATGCTTTTAAACTGTAGCCTAAATCAGAGCAATTTCCAAATCTACTTCCGTTTAAAGTGATGGTATCTGTTACGGTTACATTTCCATAAGGATAATTACTTCTCAATCCATTTACTTTACCATCGGTTGGATACACATGAAATAAATCAGAAACAGGACCCGTTAAAGAATTAAACCAACTTTGTGGCCAACTATGTTCACGATTATAGCAATCTCCTTCTACAGAGTAATTACCACATTGATCTGTTACAAATGTAAATTGATAAGGAGGTGTTCCTGAAGGAATATCACTATACATATCCCATACTTTTCCATTTGGTTTGATGTCTGTTTTTTTATAAGCGTTCCATAACCCACTATATGAAACTTGTGTATGATTATCAATAATGTTATGTAAAGCAGTTTTAAGAGCATTGCCAGTTAAACCTTGAGCAGTATTGTAATAACCAGGAGGGATTTGAGCAAATACAATACTGGAAATAATCATTAAATAAAGAAAAGATACTTTTTTCATACTATTGGAAAGTTGCATTTACATAAATAATTACGTAAACAAATTGTAGAGTAAAGATAGTGAAAAATATGTTTTCATAGAACTCAATAGGTTTATTAACTATTTGGTTTATCCCTTTATTTCTAAATGATAAATACAAAACAACCTCAAAGGAGTTAAATATATGTAGCTAAATAGTGAAACAAAAATGAAAATGCCGTAGGTACGATATATCATTTTAAAAATCAATTAATTTCTCTCGTTCAATAAAATTAAATTCTACTTCTTTCGAATCGGTTTCAGTTATTTTAATAACGTACCAATGCACGGTTTTAAATATTCTATATTCGGGCACACAGGGTACATTTAATTCATCAATGGCCCAACGTTTAATATCAATCACATGATGGTTATCATCGGTAGTCGTAAAATGTTTGATGTAAAATGGTAATTTATCATAAGCTTTATTAGATAATATTAATTGGCAATCATTTAAATTAGAAGAATAGAGCGAACTTGATAAATAAGAATCATATTGATTTTTTAAACTAAACACAGGAAAAATCAGCATTAATGTAATCACGATATAAAAGCTAATACCTTTAAATAAAAATGAAATATCAAAAAAGCGTTCAGGTTTAATATCAGCAAATAATAATAGTACTAAAGCTATCATAATAATATTCCAAGGCCATACAACAGAATTGTAATCTTTACCAGTTGGTCCAAGCATGATTAAAATAAACACATGCATTAAAATAACTAAGGGCAAAGCAATAAATCGTAAAGGTTTGATTAATAATAATATGCCTACACTTAATTCAAAATAGGGAACAATATGACCAAATTTTGTCATGAGTTGTATTTGACGGGGAGATAAAACACCATCAAATGATCCAACTAACCACACAAATGTGTCAGGTACAAATTCGGGATTCATTTTTTGGATACCACTAAACACATAAACAAGAGCCACTAATATTTGTAAGGATATAAAAACAGTGGTGTAATTATTTGGTTCATCAACCCGATGTTTGTAAAACAATAAGATAAACAGAATAAGAACATAATTAAAAAACCATGGTTGTAATCTGTTTTGGTCATCAAAGCATAAATAGAGTGAAAACAAAACCAAAAGTAGAGTAGGGAGTTTCTTTTGTGTTAAAAAAGAAGCGATAATAAGAATTAGTAATAAGGCTAATTGTAAATAATCATAAGGGGCTGGTACACCAAAATAATCGTGTATGAAAGTTGATTTTGGAAAATAGCGCGCTCCTGCCCATAAATTAAGACTCAATAAAATAGATGCCAGTAATCCAACTAGTACAGTCAATTTAATCAATTGTAAACGTTGTGTAAGACGCATGTTATTTAAAGTTCTCTTTTTTTAATTCGTAAACGTATGAATCATGACCTTCACATAAGTCTTCTCTTAAATATGTCATTCCTAATTTTTTCAGCACATTAATAGAATTTACATTTTCTTTCATAGCTTGGCCATAAATGCGATTAAGTTTCAAAACCTTAAAGCCATAATCTATGCAAGCCTTTGCAGATTCTGTGGCATAACCTTTTCCCCAGGCGCTTTCTAAAAATCTATATCCAATATCCGTTTCTTTGGTATCTGTATGAAATTTTAAACCGCACCAACCAATTGGATTATTGGTTTCTTTTTCTGTCACTAACCAACGACCATAACCATTTTCTTTGTATTGATTTATCACGTAGCGCACAATGTTTTCGGCTTCCTCCAAATTATTAAATGAAACATCACCTGTATATTTTACAACATTATAATTTGAGTTTAGTTCAAAGAAAAATGGCGCATCTTCTACTACTTTTTCTCGTAGAATTAATCTTTCTGTTTCTAGTATGATGTTTTGATCCTTCAATTTGTAAAGTATGTTTAGTTTTTTGTCACTTCGAGCGTAGTCGAGAAGCTATTTATTGCTTTTTTTTGAATTATATATTTCGTGTGATGGTACATTTTTACATTTTGCCTCTTCAATTAATTTTTTCCAATCTGAATTTATTAACGCTTCTTTCTTTTTGACACTCCATTTTTTTATTTTTGTTTCCCATTCAATGGCTAAGTTGTAATTTGTAAATAGTTCGCAAAAAGCTAATTCTACAGGGCGACGAGAATAAGTATAAGATTCAGTATGTATTCCTTTATTATGTTCTATAAGTCTTTTTTCAATATTATTAGTTATACCGGTATAATATGTTCCATCATTACACCTTACAATATAAACGTATAAATATTTTATTACCATCTTTTTCTTGTTCTCGACTACGCTCGAACTGACAAAGTCGATTCTACTAAAATAAAAAAAGAGATATTGCTATCTCTCTTTAAATTGTAATGTTATGCACAATTATTTTTTAGTATCCTTATTTGGCTTAAAGCTTATTAACTGGCTTGGTTGCTTGTTGTTGATTGATTTCTTCTTCGGGTAAAAAATAATTACCCTTGGCATCCACACTTATTTTTGGAAGCCATTTGTTTTCTTCAAAATAATCATAACCTGATTTTAACGTTCTCCAAAAAGATAATTTACTTTTCGGATAATTTTTTTCAAGGTAAGTGATATTTTCGGGAGTAAATTTTATTGGGTAGATGTCTATATAAACTGGCACATTTCTATTTCGTGCTTCTAAGCATAATACATACAATTCTTTTATTTTCTCATCAGTCATAGGCAAGCAACCAATGGTAACACAACTGCCATGTATCATAATAGCTCCTCCAGCATTTAAACCTTCTTTTAAAATCACATCGCTTGAGTTTGGATAATTAACTCGCATACTTAAATAGTAATCACTACTTGGATTAAATAAATCTATCTTATAAAACCCTTCTGGCACTTGTCCATCACCTTCTTTTCGTTTTGGACCTAAATCTCCACTACTAGCACAAATATCGTAAGTTTTAAAGAGTTTATATTTTACATCCCCTTGATTTTTTACCCAAACTTCTACAATTTTCTCGTATTTAAAAGCGCGCATATATATGTCAAATTCATCAGGATTTACTTTTATTGCTTTTAAATCCTGCTGTAATTGGGGCCATTTTGTATCATAAGCATCTTTCACTCTTTGGCTTTTAAGTTGGCCTGCTTTATAAGCCAGTGTTTTTACTTGAGCATGGGAGGTTGTGATTGTAAAAACAACTAACAAACAGATATTTATAACATTTTTAATTTTCATAGGTTTTTGATTTCAAATAGGTTTACATTTGAGATACTAAAATAGTACTTTTATTAAATGGTAATCCTTAAAATATTAAAAAATAAATACTTATTAGTAGTTATAGGCCTAATTGTATGGTTATTATATTTTGACAAGAATGATGTGTTTACACAGTTTGAATTAATTACAAAGTGCAATAAGTTAAATACAGAAAAAGAATACTACATAAGCGAAATAGAGAAAAACAAGAAAGAGATTGTAGAATTGCAAAACAATAAAAAGAGCTTAGAGACTTTTGCAAGAGAAAAGTATCATATGAAAAAAGATAACGAAGATATTTTTGTGTTTGTTCAGAAATAAAAAAGGCTTAGATATTTTCTAAGCCTTTTTTGTTTGTATTAATACGCATAGTCGCTCAAGTATTCAAAATTAGAAGTTAATTTTCCGTCTTTACAAATACTGGCACGCTCTATAATTTTATCAACGTCTTCTTTAAATAAGAAAGGTAAAACTCTCTCCATTAAGTCTTTACCAAAATCATCGCTTGCATCACGTGGTAATTCACAAGGTAAATTATCTACAGCCATAATACAAATGGTTTCTTTGTTAAATGGGACATCTTCTTTATCTGTTTTAGGATTGTAACCATAAAATGGTTTGTCAATAGTACTTGCTCTTAGTGTTGTAGGCACAGAACCATCAATATCACAAGTAATATCAGCTACTACACTCATTTTAAAATCATCAGCTTTCATATCTTCTGTGGTAAACATTTTTGGAGAACGAGGATCCCAAAAATGAGCAGAGATAAAAATGTCAGTTGCTTTAGTATAAGGCGAAAATTTAGAAACAAAGTGCTCAGGATGTTTAAAGAAATCATTCAAATCAAAATTATGATCATCAGGACGCTCTACATAATCTCTAGGGTTTAACTGACAATAAACAGGTTCTCTGAAAGAAGCCATTAAAAACTCTTCGGGTGTTACTTTTCTAATTCTTAAAGCCGATAAGGTTTCGATAGCACCATTAGCTACACGACCACCACCCGTTAAGGCAATTTTAATGTTTGGTAATTTTACACGCTTTAATTCCTCTTCCATTTCAGCTCTATCTCGGCATAAATTAGCGGGTTTAATTTGAAATAAATCGTATTTACGACCATAACCTAAAATACCATTATAAGCGCCAACAATACCTGCATAACGCCCAAAACCAATAATACGGTTATGGTTTTTATCAGTTAAAGTTTCATAGTCAATCATTTGAATTTTCTTCTCAATCAAGGCTTTCATTAATTTAATATTATGAGCCTGTTTTTTAATAGTATGAGAAAAGAAAAAGTATTTTTTACCCGGTATTAAATTTTCTTTTGGAACTTCCTTCACGCCCATTAATACATCGCAATCGCTTAAATCTTCTTGTAAGGTTAATCCAAAAGCTAAGTATTCCTCATCGCTATAGCATCTAATTTTACTAGGTTGAATAACGATTTCTAAATTAGGATAAGTGCGTAATAATTCGGTACAAATTAATGGAGTTAAAGGAACTCGTTTATCTGGCGGTGATTTTTCTTCGCGAAGAACACCAATTTTAAATTTTGACATAATGCGTTTAAATAAGTTAATTTATACCTCAAGTTTTTGGTATAATCATACAAATATACAAGTTTAATTTATTTTTTAGAATCAGTAAATACAACAGCGTAAACTATTATATTTTATTTAGAAAAGCTGGTTAACTGATTATATTTTTTTTTATAAAACTATAGAGGCTCAATACCATTTACCATTTCGGTTAACTCTCTTTCAGATGTAGAATTAAGTAAATCCATATTTTCTTGCCAAACATAAATTATATACGAATGACCTTCGGTTGGTTTTGAAATATAACGGATACAGTTGTAAGAATTTGTTTTTGTTTTTACATCGTAAAAATTTGATCTTCTTTTTTCAAATGAAAACCCTTTGTTAGTAGTTTTTTCAACTTTTTCCACGTTCACAAAATGTAATGACTCCACAAACTCTCGTTTAGCCGAATCTAATCCACCGTTAGGCACTGCATAAACAACTACATTAAATTTTCCATTTTTATGGGGTTTACTAAACGCAATACCCGAACAACGACACATGGCATTGCCACTTTCGTCCCAATGTTTGAGTCCGCCAAATTCGCTAGCAGTCCAGCCTTCGGGAGTCGTGTATTTTAATTTTAAGAGTTTTGATTTAACCGTTTGCGCAAAAGAAAAAACAGAAGCACAAACGAATAGAGATAAAAGAATTTTACGCATAACAATTTTTTCTTAAATATAATTAAAAACTCAATTTGAGCATGAAATTGTTGTATCTTTGTGCCTCAGTTCTTTAACATTATGGGCCCGACCGGTTTTGACAGCGAGCGCGATTGGTAGGTAAGCAGGTGGTGCGTTGTGGATATGGCACCTTAAACTCAACTCTCAAACTTTTATTCGGCGAAGAGAATTCTTACGCTATGGCTGCTTAGTCCAAGACTAACCAACCTTTGCAAATCTCGTAGCATCGTTGCTTAGCGACGAGGTATTTGCATCATAAATTAGCAACTTGTTTTAGTGATGATGTTATCTAAAGCAATATTAGCATCTAAGTTTAAGTTTGGTATGAATAAACGCCTGACTTAAATCGAAAACCAAGTTTGTTCTAAACTTTGTAGAAAGCTTATTAATTCCTTGTTTGGACGAGAGTTCGAATCTCTCCGGGTCCACAATAAATGTAAAAGTCCCGCAAGAATTGCGGGACTTTTTGTTTTAACCGGAATCTTTAAAAGCTTGCTTTTAACCGAGAACTCCAAAACTCAGATGAAATAGGAGGGAGGAGCAATTATTCGGTAATGGGTGCGTAAGTTTCTTTTTTTGTTAAGATAGCCTTCGTTACTACCTCCAATTTCAATTTTTCGGCTTGTTCTGGAGTATGGCTTTCCAGTAAGGTTTCGTAGGCGCTTACACCAACAAGTAATAATTCATCGCATTGCGTTTGAGTATCGGCATGCTCAATGGCTAAATTGCAAATGTGTTTGTACTTTACAGGAATACCCTTTAAACTAAATTTGGGTTTTACTTTTTTTGTTCCCTGAACTTGTCGAAGGGTTGCTTTTTTTGCCTTGTTAGCTGCGGTAACTGAGCCTGTTGAAGTTGCAGGTTTACGTTTAGGTAGGGTTCTTTTATTTACTTTGGTTGGGCGCATGTGAAGTTAAAGATAAGATATTTTTTGATTGTATTCCTTTGTATGAAAGACAAAGGAATATATTCTTAGGTCAGGTGTATTACTTTTTACAGAATAAATTTTTATTATTAGAGGCAGAGACATACTTTCTTTGTCCCTGCCTGCCAGTAGGCAAGGTACCATACAAAGAAAGTATGCAAAGAAAAATCACCGCTTCTTAAATTTTACTCAAAAATCACGAAGTGCTTTCCCACCAATTCTGGAAACTCGCCTTCGGATACTTCGACAAGCTCAGTAACCATCAGGCTCAAAAAGCCCCTTCTTTTTAGCATTAAAATTTAGGTATAAATGTGGATTAAAAATAATTTAGTGTTATTGTAAATAAATGTTATTTTAGTATCCATTAAAACTATTATCAAAAAAAACTATTTATGAAAAAATCTTTTTGCCTTGCTTTTTTAATGCTGTTTACCAGCGCATGTCTTACCGCACAATATAACTTAAAGGATAAACAAGCTACTGAAATTAAAGCTAAAACACCCATCGTTGTTTTATCTAGTGATTCTACCATTACCAAAATGATGCGTAGTGCGTTTCAAAAAGCATGGAAAATGCATGCTACAGTGAAATTTATGAACGAGGCAGCAGCAGATGCTTTGATGCAAAAAGAACAAAATAAATATTTTAAAATTGTGTTAGGAAAAGAAGTGGCAAGTGTTGTAACCAAAATGGATCAGTATTGGGGGCCAGATATGGTAATCTCTAATAATAAATTAGGTGAGATACCTAAATTTTATTTATATGATGGTGATAAAAAACCCATTCATGCATCTGGATTTCCAAGCAACGTTGTATTTTCTGAAGTAGCGATTATTGAGTCAATCCGTCGTTTGCAATTTAATATCGAAGAAATAGTAGTTGAAGGAAATTTCGTGAAAGAATTTAATGCCACAAAAACAAAATATATGAATGAATTAAAAACACGTAAACTATACATACCAAACGAAATTGTGATGGATGATAAAGCCATGAATGATATTAAGAGCATGTATAAATTTGAAATTGAATTTGTACCTCAAAAAGCGATTGATAAAATGATTATGGATGGAACAAAAAATGCAGCTTATATGGTAATTGTGGAAGATATGGTAAATGTGCATGTGCAATATGTTTGTGCAACAGAGGATTCGAAGATTTTAGCACATTATCATACAATGGTGCAAAGTCAAAAAACGTTCACTCAAGGCACTAAAAATTTATATTTAGAAGCTGATGGATTTAAAAAATTAATGAAGAGTTTAAAATAAAAATCAATTAGAGTAATAATATAAAAGCCTCCTGATGGGAGGCTTTTTTTATGTACCAAATTGTGAATTTAAAACATTTATCGGTGTCTGCCGACAAGGCAGGCGCTCAGGATGATAAGGTTCATTAAAATTTAGCATTTTTTATCAAGTTAAGAGGTACAGCTTTTTTTCTTTTTATATAAATTTGAAACATCAATATTTATACATTATGAAACTAATAGCCATTATATTACTCTCTGGATTTGGTGCTTTAAGCACTTACTTTCAAGCTCCAACTTGGAAAAAAGAACAATTAATGAGTACCGTTGATTTAAGTACTAAAATTAAAACCAACGCCAAAGACAAACCTTTGATTTTTAATGTGGGTCCTATGGAAAACATTAAAGGCGCTATTGCTATTGGTGCGGCCACTAATGCAACTTTTGGAAGTAAAATTTCGGGTTACTTAACCATGGAAAGTAAAACCAAACCAATTGTAGTTTACTGTGGTTGCTGCTCGTATGCAAGCTGCCCAAATATTAAACCTGCTTTTGATTACTTAATCGCGCAAGGTTTTAAAAACACAAAGGTATTAGAATTACCAGATGGTATTAAACCTGATTGGGTAGCGAAAGGTTATCCAACAGAATAAAATAATACCGAAGCTATCTCAAAAGGATAGCTTTTTTTGTTTAAAACGTTGGCTGAGGCCCTCGAAGCCAATGTGAATTACTTTTTATTTCACCTTTCTTTCCTTAAATTTGATAAACTAAAATTAAATACAATTGTTTTATTATAAAACATATAATCATGAGTAACGAAATACCTCGCCGTAATTTTTTAAGTCGTTCGTTGTTTGCCTTTGCTACAGCCATGGCAGCACCTTCGCTTACATTTTCTGAATCATTTAAAAAAGCATTTAATACTACTTCTATGAACCCCATCTTATCTACTAAGCCCCTTGGTTTTCAATGGGAAACTGCCGATCCATTTTTGTTTTGTGTGCACCATGAAGATAATTTTCCCATTGGTAACGAGCAAATGGCGCCTGATGCCAAATACTTAAATGGCCGACACATGGGTGATGATTTTATCATCAAAGATGGTTTTAGAATGTATCATGGTAAATCAGTTCCTGGTTTTCCTGGTCATCCACACCGTGGTTTTGAAACCATTACCGTAGTGAGAAAAGGAATTGTAGATCATGCTGATTCGATGGGAGCAGCTGGTCGCTACGGAAATGGCGATGTGCAGTGGATGACAGCAGGGAAGGGCGTACAACATTCCGAGATGTTTCCATTAGTGCATGCCGATAAAGAAAACACCATGGAGTTATTTCAAATTTGGTTGAACTTACCAAAGAAAAACAAAATGGTAGAACCTCATTTTAAAATGTTTTGGAAAGAATCTATTCCTAATCATGTGCATACGGATGCTGCTGGTAAAAAAACAGTAGTGGAAGTAATCGCAGGACAATTAGAAAAATCGCAAGCACCAACACCACCACCAGATTCGTGGGCAGCAGATGCGGCGCATGAAGTGGCAGTATGGAATATTAAAATGGAAGCAGGGGCAACTTTTATATTACCAAAAGCATCAACAGGAGTTAACCGTACTATTTATTTTTATGAAGGAAAAGATTTAACGGTAGCTGGAACAACAATTACCAATTACCACGCTATTGAATTAAAATCAGATGTGGATGTAGAATTAAAAGCGAGTGAAGAAACAAGTATTTTAATGCTACAAGGCAAACCCATTGGCGAACCAGTGATGCAATACGGACCTTTTGTAATGAATACCAAACAAGAAATTAACGAAGCGTTTGAAGATTACCACAAAACACAATTTGGTGGCTGGCCTTGGCCTCGTTACGATCAAGTGCATGCGCGCAACAAAAATCGTTTTGCTAAATATGCCGACGGCAAATTAGAAGAAAAGAATTCTTAAAAAATAAAGTTGAGAAGAATTAATCGTTTTTAATATAGTCTTTCACTTCCTGAAAAGCTTTACTTAAATTCTTTTTTTGTTCTTCTAACATGTCTTTTGTTTCGGCTTTACCAAGCGCTAATTGCACTTCTAAATGCTCAAATTTTGCTTTTAGCTTATCCCATTTTGCACTATCTTTTTGTATAGTGGCATTTACTTCTGCTTTTAAATGTTGGTATTGTTCGCGAGACTCTTTTTTAATCTCTTCAAACTTATCTTCTAATTCAGCTTTGCCTAAAGCAGATTGTACTAGAAGTTCTTCTAATTTAACAGCTGCTTGCTTAAAAAAAGAAATAATATTGTCACCAAAATGTGCCATCGTATTTAATTTAAATGATTTAACGTAAAGATAAACTAATCAGAGAAATTTCCTAATGACGAATGAGTGAAGTTAATATGACGTTTGTCAGTTCTTCTTTTAAAATTTTACATGATACACATCCATATTATTACGCGGAATGTTAAACACTTCAAAACCTCCGGCTTGTGGAATCATTTCAATTAAATCAAAGGATGTACAACCTTTGCTTAATCCTTCAAAAATTAAAGTAAAGCCTCGTCCATCATTTAATGTCCATTGCGGTGCGAAGGAAATATTAAAAGCTGTAATGAGTTTAGCTCTTCTATCCGAACCATGTTCTACCAAATACGTGCTAGGCCAAATACGATAGGCATCTGTTCCGTCGCCATCACAACTACAATGCACAATAGTCTGCCGCTCTTCGCTTTCAAGCGTTTTAACTTCAATTTGTGCTTCTATTTGTACTTCGGTTTCTATCATGGCTAATTATCATTACAAAGGTACGAATTTACAATGATGATTCTTAACCTAAATTCATGGATGAGTTTCTGTGATATATGTAACTTATGAAACAATAGATGTAATACTTTATGTTGTAATAAGCTTCACCTTTGCCTTGTAACAAAACTATTTTTGTTATTAAATCCATCTTATGAAACTATTAAACCAATTAGCATTAACTACTGCATTAACTATAGTTACTTTATCCAATTCATTATCGGCACAAACCGCAAAAGATTCAACAAAAGCTCAAGAAGCAAAAGAAAGAAAAACAGAGAAGAGAGCTAAGGAAATTAAAAAAGCTGAGAAAAAAGTGGATAATAAAAAAGAGGCCGTGGTTAAAGCACAAAATAAATCCGGGAAAAAAGAGGAAAAAGTAAGAGAGTCGCAAATGAACGCTGATGATAAAGCGGATGATTTAAGAAAAGCACAAAATAAAACAGAAGATAAAAAAGAAGACTTACGCAAAGCAAATAATGATGTGGAGAAATCTGAAAACGATAAAGAAAAAGCCATTAAACAGTTAGAAGAAAAGAAAGAAGATATTCAAAAAGACATACAGAAAGATTCGTTGAAAGTTGTAGAAGAAAATGCAAAACGTGCTAAAGAATTGGAAGATAAAAAACCAAACTAAGTTTTTAATACAAACCATGAGTTTATACTCTAGTATTGTAAGCTATACTAATGTGAACTATCCATTGCAAAAACTAGTTTATTAAATTGGTTTTCATCTATACATCCATGTAATTTACCTCATTTAAAAAATCATTCCTTATATTTTCACTATATTTATTGAGAATTGAGAAATGGTAATGAGGAAATTTATATGGATGTTTTGTGTTTTAGTAACACATAATTTTCTATTCTCTCAACAAGACAAACTAGTATTTCATCCTACATTTTTTAATCAAACACTTAAACCCGAAGTGTATTATAAATTGAATGCTAAGGACAGTATTCAAATAACATCCTTCAAATTTTACGTTTCTCAATTAGAATTACTTAATGGACGTGAAACTGTTTGGAAAGAACAATCTTCCTTTCATTTAATAGATGCTTTTGACGAAAAAACTATAGTGCTTTCCGTTCCTTCAAATATCACCTTCACTAAAATTAAATTTCAAATTGGCATTGATAGTTTAACCAATGTGTCGGGTGCCATGGGTGGAGATTTAGACCCTACTAAAGGTATGTATTGGACCTGGCAAAGTGGTTATATCAATTTTAAATTGGAAGGTAATAGTAATCTCTGCAAAACACGTCACAACGAATTTCAATTTCATTTAGGAGGCTATCAGCAACCATTTAATTGTTTGCAAACAGTTTTTGTGCAAGTGAAATCTAAAGCCAACGTAACATTAAATATGGATGTAGCAAAACTCCTTCTATACATTCAATTATCAGAACTCAATCATATCATGTCGCCCAGTAAAGAGGCCGTTGAACTGTCTGGTAAAATAACAGAAACATTTAGTGTGAGTTATGAATAAGAAATGGGGCATAGCTATTATTATGTGTTTAGCATTGTGTGCCTTTAATATCGCCACAGAACACATATTTGAAGTGCCAAAAAATTGGCCTAAGCCCACTTATAATTCCAATAAAAATCCTTTAACCAAAGAAAAAGTAGAACTAGGCCGTGAGTTATTTTACGACCCTATCTTATCTAAAAACAATTTGATTTCTTGCGCTAGTTGTCATTCGCCATACACTGCCTTTACGCATGTAGATCATGATTTAAGTCACGGTATTGATGATAGAATTGGAACACGCAACTCGCCAGCTTTAATGAATTTAGCTTGGCATCATTTGTACATGTGGGATGGAGCTATTAATCATTTAGATATGCAAGCATTGGCTCCCATTAGTCACCCTGATGAAATGGGGGAGAAAATAGAATCTGTTGTTTTAAAATTACAACATTCGAAAAAGTATTCTAAGTTGTTTTTGAAAGCTTATGGAGACACAGTGGTTACAGGAGAACATACTTTAAAAGCCATATCCCAATTTATGCTCACCTTAATAAGTGCCAATTCGAAATACGATAGCGTGATGCGTAAACAAAGTCATTTTACTGAACAAGAAAGTAAAGGTTATCAATTATTTAAACAGCATTGCGCCTCATGCCATACCGAACCATTATTTACACATACTGGATTTGAAAATAATGGTTTACCAATAGATTCCACTTTAAATGATATTGGTAGAATGCGCATCACTAAAAACCCACAGGATTCGTTAAAATTTAAAGTGCCAACCTTACGTAATATTGAGTTTTCGTTTCCTTACATGCATGACGGGAGATTTAAAAAAATATCGGATGTGTTGAAACATTATACTTCAGGAATTGTGCATAGTAAAACATTAGCCAAGTCATTACAACAGCCTATCCTTTTAAGCAGTAACGATAAGGTTGATTTGACCACATTTCTATTAACCTTAACCGACAAAGTATTTTTATTTAATCCAAAACATTCATTTCCAAAAAAATAATTACATCGCAACATTATAAGAGTTCACCTCCATTATTTTAAACAACAAAAGTATATTTCTATTTTTAATTTAAAATCAAACTAATTTATATGAAAAAACTATTTGCAACATCTGTTTTAGCTTCTAGTGCGTTTATATTAACAGCTCAAACTAATCCTGTAATCTCTAGCTGGTTACAAAATACCACTGTAAAAGGTAGACATTATGTGTCTGGTAATTCAACTCCAATTAATGATGCCTCCTTAACAGCTAACGTGCAATCCGTTCAATATTCTTCTAATTTTGTATATGCTACTACACAAGGTATTCCTTCCTATGTGGTAGGTCCTTATTTAGATGGTAATCCAAGCCAAGCCACTAATCAAAATGCGATTTTTAAATTTCCTTTAACTCCTGTTCAAAATACAACAACTGCTGTATCTACACCAATGGGAAATATCGGTGTTTTTGTAAATGGAGCAGCAATGTTTAATTGCAGCGATGGTGTTTCTTGGAAAAATTCAACAGGTGCATTTGCAGGCGGCCCGTTAGGTGGCTCAGGTGATGGTGTGTGGAATAGAGATGCCATTGTTTATGAAAAGGCGGGTTTCGATTGTTCTAAAGGACATCCAGCTATGGGTAACTACCATCATCATCAAAATCCAAGTGCTTTTGATTTAGATTTAAATGTGATTTCAACTATTTGTAATTTATACGATGCCGATGGTTTATATGCCATTGATAGTACTGTGCATTCGCCATTAATTGGATTTGCTTATGATGGATTTCCTGTTTATGGAGCTTATGCTTATAAAAATACAGATGGTACTGGTGGCATTGTGAGAATGAAATCAAGCTGGACTTTAAGAAATATAACTGTGCGAAATACTTTATATACTGGTGCAAGTGTTACAGCTGGTCCTAATGTTAGCACCACTTATCCTTTAGGTTCTTTTAAAGAAGATTATGGCTTTACAACACCCACTGCACCAGATTATTTAGACATTCACAATGGACGTTTTTGTAAAACACCAGAATATCCAAATGGTATCTATTGTTATTTTGCAACTGTAGATGCGAATTGGAATTCTGCTTATCCATATATAGTTGGCCCTACGTATTACGGAACTAAAGTTGCGGCAAAAGTAACTTCTATTACAGAGGCTGTTACAACTTATACACCTACATCAACAGGATTAAATGAAGCTGGCATAAATGGAGTAAATGTGAGTGTGTTTCCTAATCCTGCAGCTGATTTAATTGCTATACAAATAAAAGATTTAGTAAAAGAAAATTGCGTGGTAGAATTATTTGATGTTACTGGTAAGTTAGTTGATAAAACTATCTTGTATCAAGGAAGTACAATCGTGTATTTTGATACTAAAAAATTATATAATGGTATCTATTTTGTAAAAATGAGAATAGGTAATCAAGAAATTAATCGAAAGATTGTGATTGAAAAGTAGAATTTTACTTGTTTGTTTAATAACAGAAGAGGCTACCAAATGGTAGCCTCTTCTGTTATTGTTTTAATGGTTTCTCTCCTAAAATCCATATTGCTTTTTTAGCCTTTTTTAATTTCAGATTAAAATCGCAAATAGAATGTTTTCGTATATGATGAACTGCTTCTTTGATTGAATCGGTAAATAAAATAAGTTCCATATCTTCTTCATTGATAGTTTGTTCTACAGCCATACGATGAATATGTTGATGTAAATCTTTATGGTAATCAACTCCCATAATCACAATAGGAAATTTTTCAATTTTTCGTGTTTGCACTAGAGTTAAAGCTTCAAAAAATTCATCTAAGGTTCCAAATCCACCTGGCATGACTATAAATGCAAAAGAATATTTTCGCAATAATTCTTTTCTAACAAAAAAATGATCGAGAGTAACAAAGCTATCTAAGTATGCATTATGTTGTTGCTCTTTTGGTAGTAAAATATTACATCCAATCGATAATCCTCCAACATCTTTCGCACCCCTATTGGCCGCTTCCATAATACCTGGACCACCGCCAGTCATAATGGCGAAACCAAGTTTAGCAATTTCTCGAGAAACCTCTCTTGTTAGTTTATAATATTGATGATCCTCTTTAAATCTTGCCGAACCAAAAACAGTGACGCATGGTCCAATAAAATGCAATTTTCGTAAACCTGTAATCAGTTCACTAAATACACTAATGGCATATTTTAATTCTTCCCATCTAGTACGAGGTCCTGCTAAAAACTTTTTCTCTTCGGTATGTATATTTGTTGGCATACTAAAATAATAGCTCTAAAACATTAATATCCTTTTAAGTTAATAGTATTTCCATCAATCATGGTAGCTCGTTTGCCCATCTTTTTTTGAATCACTTTAAAATGGTGTTCTTCTTCGGGGCTAATAATTGAAATAGCTTCGCCTGATGATTCAGCTCTACCGGTTCTTCCAATACGATGAATATAATCTTTAGGCGAACGAGGTAATTCGTAATTAATGACATAAGGTAAAAATTTAATATCAATACCACGAGCCATTAAATCGGTTGCGACTAATACTTTTACTTTTCCTGTTTTAAAAAAATCTAAAGCTTGGTTTCTAGCTTCTTGACTTTTTTTACTGTGTATCGCAAAAGCATCAATTCCATTTTGACTTAATTTTAAAGCCACGGCATCCGCTCTGTGAACTGAGGATGTAAAAATTAAGACTTGCTTTATTTTATGTTGTTTGATTATGTATCTTAATAAAGGACCTTTTTTTTCTTCAGAAATTAAATAAGCAAACTGTTTAATTAAATCTAAATTCTGAATTTCTTCTTCCACTTTAATCACAACAGGATTACGTAATAAATTACGATTGATGTTATTTAAATCATCGCTTAAAGTAGCTGAAAATAAAAGGTTTTGACGGTTCTTTGGTAACAAGCCAAAAATCTTAGTCATCTCTTCTTTAAATCCAAGATTCAACATTTTATCTGCCTCATCCAATACTAATATTTTAATAGCAGATAAAGACACGGCGCTGGTAGAAATTAATTCTAACAAACGACCTGGAGTTGCCACTAAAACTTCTACACCTTGCAAACCAATCATTTGTGGATTGATAGATACACCACCATAAACCGCCATCGTTTTGATAGGCGTTGGTAAATTAGCACCTAGTGTTGTAAATACATCATTGACTTGAATTGCTAATTCACGCGTTGGCACAACTACTAAAGCTCTTACATGTCGGTTTTTGGTAGAAATACCAGCTTGCAATTGCTGCAAAATAGGTAACACAAAACTGGCTGTTTTACCAGAACCTGTTTGAGCAATTCCTAAAATATCTTTTCCTTCAAGTATGGCAGGAATAGCTTGTTGCTGAATAGGGTAGGGCTGTATATATTTTTGTTCGGCTAATGCTTTTAGTAAAGCATCAGTTAAACCAAGTTTTGAAAAGGGCATAGTATAATTTTTAGGTTCAAATATACATTTAAAAAATAAAATACAGTTTGTCAGTTCGAGCGCCTGCCTTGTCGGTAGACAGGTAGTCGAGAACTAGAACTGATTTACAAGAACGCTTCTTTGCTTCGCTCGAAGCCATCATTCCATTATTATATACTATATTTGCAACTTATATTAAAAACCATGAACTACAACACCATCCTTTCTCATTTCAATATCAAAGAACTAAACGAAATGCAGAAAGCTACTTTGGAAGCTATTCCAAAACCAAATGATGTGGTGTTAATTTCGCCAACAGGTTCAGGAAAAACTTTAGGTTTTTTATTGCCTATACTTCAATTATTAGAAACAGATAAAGAAGGCGTACAAGTTTTAATCATTGTTCCTTCTCGTGAATTAGCCATACAAATAGAACAAGTATTTAAACAAATGAGCACGTCGTTTAAAATTAATTGTTGTTATGGTGGACACTCGGTTCGTATCGAAGAAAATAACTTCCAACATCCACCAGCAGTATTAGTTGGTACACCTGGAAGAATTTCGCATCACTTACGTCGTAAAAATTTAAATGTAGAAAATGTTCATACATTAATACTAGATGAATTTGATAAATCCTTAGAATTTGGATTTAAAGACGAAATGGAATTTATCATCGAACAATGTAAGCATTTAAAAAAACGTATTTTAACTTCAGCAACGGCATTAGATGACATTCCTGCTTTTGTAGGTTTAAAACATAGCGTTGAATTAAATTACACCACCGAGCACAAAGAATTAAAATCAGCTTTAGTGATTAAATCGGTTAGGGTAGAGGGCGATGATAAATTAGAAGCCTTGATGTTATTATTAGGGAAAATTCAAGCCAAATCAACCATTGTGTTTTGTAATCATCGAGATGCTGTAAATCGCATTTCAGAACAATTAGAATTATATAAAGTAGATCATGGTTTTTATCATGGTGGTTTAGAACAAATTGATAGAGAAAAAACATTAATCAAATTACGTAACGGAAGTATTAATTTATTAATCACTACCGATTTAGCAGCACGTGGTTTAGATATCCCTGAAATTGAAGCAGTAATTCATTATCAATTACCAACAACCGAAGACACGATGATACACCGTAATGGTAGAACTGCTCGTATGAGCGCACAAGGAACGGCTTATTTTTTATTAGACATAGGCGACCATTTACCAAAGTTTTTAGATGTTACTCCTATTGAAGAATCTTTACCAAAGAAATTAGTATTACCTGCACCTTGCGAATGGAAAACATTATATATCGGTGCTGGTAAAAAAGATAAGATTAATAAAATGGATATTGTAGGAATGCTTTTACAAAAAGGGCAACTACAAAAAGATGAATTAGGAAAAATAGAAGTCTTAGATCATTCGGCTTACGCTGCTGTGAAATCCAATAAAATAATTAAAACCTTGCAATTAATTAAAGAAGAGAAAATCAAGAATCGTAAGATTAAAATGGAAGTCTCTTCTTAATGATTTATTAAAACCTGATGATTATTGAAAAATAATTCATCGTCGTTAACTAATTTATATATATCAACTCCATTTTCTTTAATCAATAAATCGTCCACAAACAATTCTTGTGTGGCATTTTCTTTTCCCTTAGTAATAATCAATACTTTACTTTTTGGATTCTTTATTTCAAAAGTACCTTCTAATAAAGACCAGTTTCCATATATAGTTTCGCTTTGTTCAGGAAAATAGGTAGTTGAATTAATGGTATTTTTCTCCTCATCATGTTCTTCAATAATAAATCTAAACCAATCATTTAAAGCATCTTTCATTCCGTTATACATCCATAAACTTACATGATATGTTTTACCAAGTTTAAATGTATTTGGAACAAATTCTGCAAAATTATTTTTTCCAGCTTTCACAGACTGAAAGCCTCCTTTTCCTCTAAATACATGTTTTGAACTTGACTTTTCAAATCCATTATAATACAAGAAAGCAGAATCAGTAGATATCTGAAAGGTTTGATTATCATATAAGAATGTTTTTGTACGCTTGTATTTTTCAAATACTTCAATTGAATTATTATGAAATAGGTCTTCTGGTAATAATGAGTAAACAGAAATTTCTTCGCTAATAAAAAGTGTTTTACATTTTAGTAGGATTTCTTTTTCATAATCAGTCAAATTATCATTAGTGGTAATTACTAAAAATGGTTTGGTACTTTTAATATCGTATTGTATTTGTTTGGTGTAAAAATCTGGCGAAACTATTTGCACAATCTTTTTACTCTCATCTACCGATGTTCTGGTTAAATTAGCGCACACAATTGGAATACCAGTGTGGTATGACATAATAAAAGAAGAACTTACAGTTTTATAGCTTCTGGGTCTCGAAAAACATTCAGAACCTTGATAATAAAATGGCAATGTTATGATGGCTTGGTACTTAGATGAGTTAATTTGTTTTAATGCTTTAATGTATGAATTAGATAAACCCTCTTTTTTGAATACATTTCTGGAAATTGTAATCGATTTTGAAACATCTGAATGATAGGGAAGCCCTTCGATAATATTAAAACAGCCCACAAATACACAAAGTATCGTAATGAATAGAATTTGTTTTTTGCTAGTAGCCATATTATATATTTTTTGTAAAACAAATGCAGAAAACACTAATGATACAAAATAAAAAGGCCATGTAAATCTTCCTGTTGCTCTAAAAGGTTTAATAAATGGCAAATAGTCAATTAAACCATCTATTTGTTTAAAAGGAACTGCCATGGCAAACAACAATACTACAATAGCCGAAATCAACGAGATATTTAAAAGGCTTGAATCAAATAATTTATAGAGTATAGAATTTGATTTTCTTTTAAAAAGTTGAATGATTGATAATATAATAATGATTATAAAAAATAGGGTTGTTGTAAGCCCAACATAGCTCCAAGCTTCCCATTGCTGCACAATAATGTTTCCTGTTAATTTGTCGAATAAAGATTTTAAAGGTGGATGATGTGGCAAAAAAACGTCATCTAATTCGGCATTGTATTGAAAAAATCCTGAAGGATTATTGGTTCTATTAGTATGTGTATCTGTTAAAGTAGCAAAGACATAAAATAATACTATAGGTAAAATAGCCGATGAAAATAAACCCAAGTAATGTTTTATTTCTTTTAGTTTGTTTTTTTCTAATATGAATTTAACAACCATCATCATTGATAAAAAGAAAAGAATGATGATACCTAGATAGGAATGCACGAACAACCAAAATATATTATTTATAAATAGCAAAATAATGTATTTATAATTGTTTTGATGTTTAAACGCTTTTATTAATAATAACCATGATAAAGGAATAGCCACACTGTATGAAAGAGCTAAATGACCAACTAATCTAAATATCTGAGGTGCTAAAATGGTTATGCCTATACAAAACAATATACTAAACCATTTATTGATATAGAATTCTAATAACAAATAATAAGTAACGATGAATGTCAAAAATATAGAGAGTATCATCATGAAATTAAGAATACCAATACTGTATTCACTAAATACAGGCGATAAACCAGAGATGAGTTTTATAAAATTGGCTATAATAGGATGACAATCGGTATATAAAAAATGCTCACCATAAGGATAATTCATTCCTTCAAAGTCGATATAACTATGATCATATTTTATATGATAGCAATAAGTGAAATAATTTTTTATACCGTCCCCTTCATTACTAAATAAATAGTCGTTTGGATGAAATACAATAGAGTGATAAAACAATAAAGTGATTATTGAACTCAATAAAACAAGAAGAATGAATGGAAGCTTCTTTTGCATTTTATAAATATACTTAAAAAACTATCTAAGATTATTTTATAATATATACTACCAATCACTGCTGCTTCCGCCACCGCCAGAATCTCCGCCACCACCACCATCAAAGCTAGAGCCCGAATCAGAACTTGACCAAGAACTTGAACTATCACTACTGTTCCAAGACGAATCACTAGATGATGTCCAAGTAGAATTACTAGGAGTTTTTAATAAATCTTTTCGATAAGAAAGGGCTACAAAAATCATGATAAGCAATAAAAATGACCCTAAGAAAGGGATAATAAAAAAGATAATACTTAAAATAATAAGTACTTTTTTCGCTGTTGGCTTGTCTTGTATTTTTCTGGTTAGCAATAAGGTTACTAATAAAAAAACAACGCTAAATACATTAAAGAAAATAAACAATCCTACTGTTGACTCTTCTTCAGACGCTTCATCTGCTTTAAATTCATGCTTACTATAATACATTAATTGGTCAACACCTTTATCTATTCCTTCATAATACTGATTTTGTTTAAATAAAGGACGCATATCATTGTCTTGTATATGCTTAGTGGCAATATCTGGCAGTACTCCTTCTAAACCATAACCTGTATGAATTCTAAATTTATGATCGTCGATAAATATTGAAATTAAAATGCCATTGTTTTTATCGCCATGTCCTATTTTCCAATTATGAAAAATATCTTGACTATAACTTGATAAGTCTTTTCCGTTTAAACTGGCAGCGATGTAAATGAAAATTTGATTGGTGGAGCTATCTTCAAAGTTCCTCAGTTTAGTATTTAACAATTGTTCTTGCTCATCACTAAGAATATTAGCTTCATCAGTAATATAGTTGGAAGGCTTAATTGGGAAGTCTTGGGCATTAAGCAAAAAGGGAAGAAAAACAATAAACAGTATAAATCGCTTCATTTGAGTTTATAATATAAGATTGACACTAAATTAACATATTCCTTCTAAAAGCTCCTTTTAAGGATTATATTTTAATAAATTAGGTTATTGTTAATAAAGTGTTTATATTTGTGTACTTCTTTTGAAGACTGTAGTTCAATCCGCTTGTAAATTATAATTGCAAATCGAATACTTTTACATTTTTCTTAATAAAGTATTTAAATAACAATAACAATTAATGACATTTACAGAATTAAAATTGATCAAACCGCTGCTTACCGCGCTTGACAAAAAAGGATACAAAGAACCGTCTCCTATCCAACAACAAAGCATACCCCACATTTTACTAGGAAAAGATATTTTTGGTTGTGCCCAAACAGGCACTGGAAAAACCGCAGCCTTTGCATTGCCAATTTTACAATTGATGGATGCTAATAAAAAACCAAATCAACGCCGCGAAATTAAAGCTTTGATTTTGGCTCCAACTCGTGAACTTGCTACTCAAATTAGTGATAACTTTAAAGAATACGGCGAAAACTTAGGTTTTAAACATGCTGTTGTATTTGGAGGGGTTTCTCAATTTCATCAAGTAGTAGCCATAAAAACAGGAATTGATATTTTAATTGCAACCCCAGGTCGTTTATTAGATTTAATGCAACAAGGCATTATCAAATTAGGTTCAATTGAATATTTTGTATTAGATGAAGCTGACCGTATGTTAGATATGGGCTTTATTAACGATATGAAAAAAGTGATTGCAAAATTGCCAGTAAAAAGACAAACCATGTTTTTTTCGGCTACTGCAGCACCAAATATCATGAAGCTTGCTAATACGATTTTAAATAATCCTGTGAGTGTGGCTGTAAATCCAGTTTCATCAACAGCTACTTTAGTTAAACAATCGGTTTACTTTGTTCAAAAAACGAAAAAACCAGCTTTACTAAAATTTATTTTAGAAGACAGAAAAATCAATCATGTATTAATTTTTACTAGAACTAAACATGGTGCTGATAAAGTAGCTAAAGCTTTAAATGCCTTTAAAATAAAAGCAGAAGCCATTCATGGAAATAAATCTCAAAACAATAGAGAGAAAGCCTTGAAAGGATTTAAAGATAGAACTATTAATGTATTAGTGGCTACAGATATTGCCTCAAGAGGTATTGATGTCGATAAATTAACTCATGTAATTAACTACGAAATTCCTGAACAAGCAGAAGCTTATGTTCATAGAATTGGGAGAACAGGTAGAGCAGGAGAGAGTGGAGAAGCGATTTCTTTATGTAGTCACGAAGAATTACCTTACTTTAAGGGAATACAAAAATTAATTAAAAAAGATATTGATGTAATTAAAAGACATCCATATTCTTAAACAGCATTATGGCAATTATCATTAATGATAAGGTCGTGATAAATAAAAATAAATAATAACAACAAAAAACAAAAAAATGAAAAACGGAGTAGTAAAATTTTACAACGAGGCAAAAGGTTTCGGGTTTATTAAAGAAGAAAATGGTCCAGAGATCTTTGTTCATGCAACAGGTTTACAAGAAGAAATTCGTGAAAACGACGAGGTTGTATTTGACGTGCAAGAAGGTAAAAAAGGATTAAACGCAGTTAACGTTAAGTTAGCTTAATCAATAAAAAAACAATTAAAATATATAACAATGAAAAACGGAGTAGTAAAATTTTACAACGAGGCTAAAGGTTTCGGATTCATCAAAGAAGATAACGGAACTGAAATTTTCGTTCACGCAACAGGTTTACAAGAAGAAATTCGCGAAAACGATAACGTTGTATTTGATGTACAAGAAGGTAAAAAAGGATTAAATGCAGTAAACGTTAAGTTAGCTTAATTTTAAAATATATAATTCTTAATAAAAAAATCCCCTGCTCAAAAGAGTAGGGATTTTTTATGATTGACAATTTCAATTATTTTTTTGAAGGGTCGTATGACACAAACATATTAATGTAAATAAGCCTTGAGACTCTCATTATCCATGGAAATAAAACAACCACTAATCCTAAAAAGCTAAATAAATAGGTTAATAATCCTGTTTTAAAAAGAAGAACCATTAAAACAAATAATCCAATACCTAAAGCAATATTAACACCATAGCTCACGTACATTGCGCCATAAAAGAAACCAACTTCTTTATTGAAAATTTCGCCACAATGAGAACATTTATCGTGCATTTTTATAAAATCAGTACTATAAGGACTTTTTGTTACAAAGAAATCACCTTGATGGCATTTAGGACATTTATTATTAAAAATTGAATAGAGCTTGGTTTCTTTGAACATAGGAAAAGTACTTATAATTTAAAATGAGAACAGGTTACAATTTTTTTGAAAATAATCTTGAAAAAAAACCTTGCTTAGGCTGGGCTTTCACTTTTGCTTGTTCAGTTTTACAGGCAGTAGTTACTATTTTAGCATTTGTTTTTTGAATAGCACCATAACCACCAGCCACATCAATTAATTTATGATAACCTTTTCTTTTGAGTAATGATGCCGTAATCATGCTTCTGTAACCACCAGCACAATGAATGTGATATTCTTTATCTTTTGAAAGTGAATCATGCCAATCCGTAATAAAATCTAAAGGTTTATTACCTACACTGCATAAGTGACTCGATTCATATTCTCCTGGTTTTCTAACGTCTAATACATCTAACGTATTGTTTGATAATTTACCCGAAAATTCATCCGCTGTAATTGATAAAATAGAAGAGGTTTCTCCACCACTTTTTTTCCAAGCATCAACACCCCCAGCAATAAATCCCACACAATTATCATAACCAACTCTACTCAAACGTTTCACCGCCTCTTCTTCTCTTCCTTCGGGAGCAACTAAAATAATAGCTTGTTTTAAATCGGTAATGAGTGCGCCAACCCAAGGTGCAAACTGTCCATCAATTCCTATGAAAATAGAATTAGTAACATGTTCTGTTGCAAATTCTTGAGGTTTTCTAACGTCTAACACAATAGCATTCGTTGTATCTAATAAATGTTTCACATCATTTATAGATAATGCTTTTGAACCTTTTTGCGCTACAGCATCGTAATTATCATATCCTGTTTTATTTAACTGTGCATTTTTTGCAAAATATTGTGGAGGAGGTAAAATACCTGTAGTTAACTCTTTAATAAAAGCGTCTTTAGAAATATTAGCTAAAGCATAATTTGTTTTCTTTTGATTTCCTAATGTATCAAAGGTTTCCTTACTCATGTTTTTTCCACAAGCCGAACCAGCTCCATGTGCAGGATACACAATCACATCATCAGGCAATGTCATAATTTTATTATGTAACGAATCATATAACATTGCTGCTAAATCTTCTTGAGTTAAATTTGACTTAATTGCTAAATCAGGTCTTCCAACATCTCCAATAAATAAAGTGTCGCCAGAGAAAATACAATGAGGCTTTTGATTTTCATCTAATAATAAAAACGTAGTCGATTCTAATGTATGTCCTGGAGTGTGTAAAACCTTAATCGTTAATTTCCCAATTTTAAATTCTTGGTTATCTGTAGCTATCGTACTTTTAAACTCCGTATGAGCATTTGGTCCAAATACTATTTCAGCACCTGTATTTTTAGCTAAATCTAGATGTCCCGATACGAAATCAGCATGAAAATGTGTTTCGAAAATATATTTAATTTTAGCATTGTTTTTTGTTGCTAAATCTAAATATGGTTGATATTCTCTTAACGGATCAATCACGGCAGCTTCTCCTTCAGATTGAATGTAATAAGCGCCTTGAGCTAAACAGCTAGTATATAATTGTTCTACTATCATTGTATTAAAATTGAGATACGAATTTACAAAAAAATAGCATCATTATTTTGTAATGATGCTATTATAATTGTAATCATATTATTAACTATTTGATGTCGTTAATCACATTACTTGCTTCAAATATGTAATTATCTTTTTGAATGTTTTTCGTCCACTTAATTTCTCTATTTAATTTAGTGGTATCATTTTTTAAAACATCTTTATCGTAATCAGGTAAATCAGCCGTAAAGCCTTTAATATCAACTTTTAATTCATCGTATTTTTTGTACTGCTCACGTAACTGTTTTTGTTCTGCTCTATATTTTTCTAGTTTTAAATTATACTTTGTATCATCCTTTTTAGCTTTTAATTCTTTTGACTCTGTTTCAATTAATTTAAAAGCAGCACTAGACTTAATTCTTTCAGAGCTTCCTTTTTTTACTTTCGTGTAATTAATGGCTGTAAATTCTTCATAATTAGCTTTCACAATTTCATCCCAAGGCATTGGGTAATCTAATTCTTTTTCGCCAACTTCAATAAATGCATAAGGATCTGGTAATGTCACATCAGGCATAACACCTCTTAATTGTGTGGCGCCACCATTAATTCTATAAAACTTTTGGTGAGTAATTTTCACTTCACCTAATGGTCTAATGGTATCAAATTGAGGTAACAAATATTGATCTAAATTAAAGAACGATTGAACTGTTCCTTTTCCAAAACTTTGAGTTCCAATAATAACTCCACGCTTATAATCTTGAATAGCGGCAGCTAAAATTTCAGAAGCAGAAGCGCTTCCATGGTTCACCATAATAGCTAATGGACCATCCCAAGTTACATCAGAGTTTTTATCTTCCATTACAAAAACTTTCCCAGCCTTATCTTTAACTTGAACTACTGGTCCACGAGGAATAAATAAACCCGCCATTTCAACAACTTCCTGTAAAGAACCACCACCATTATCACGTAAGTCAACAATAATACCTTCAACACCTTGGTTCTTTAATTTTTCTATTTCCTTTTTCATATCAGCCGAACAACGATGAGCTCCATTTCTTGTGAAATCAGCATAAAACATTGGTAAATAGATGTAACCAATTTTCTTTTTATTATCTAGAATTGCTGATTTAGCATAAGTTTCATCCATCTCAATCACATCTCTAATAATTGGAATGACTTTAAATGAACCATCAGGTTTTTTGACTGTTAATCTCACTTCGGTGCCTTTTTTACCTTTAATTAAATCAATGGCATCATCCATATCCATATCAGTAATATCTTTTGGTTCATTTGCACCTTGAGCTACTTTATGAATTTCGTCACCAGCTTTTAATTCGCCTTGTTTAAAAGATGGAGACCCAACAATCACTTCTGATACTTTTAAAATGCCATCCTTTGATTGTAATCGCGCGCCAATTCCTTCAAATTGTCCACTCATACTTTGATCAAATTTCTTTTTTTCTTTTGGAGCAAAATATTCTGTATGAGGGTCATATAATCCTGTAATCGTATTAATGTAGGTTGAAAATCTATCTTTATTTGTTATTTTGTTTAAACGCTTAAACCAATCAATATTTGCTTTTAATGTTTTACGACGCGCATCTACTTCTAAACTGTCGAAAATTTTTTCAACAAATACCGAATCTTTTTTTGCTTTCGCTTTTTCTTGTCCAGTTAACATTTCATCCAAACGAGAAAGAGTTTGATACTTTAACATTTTAACCCATTCAGATTTTAAAGCTTCTTCGTTTACGGCATACTTAGCTTTTTCTCCATCTGTTTCATATTCCTCTTCAACATTATAATCAAATGGTTTTGCTAAAATTTCTTTGGCCCAATCTTCTTTTTCTTTTATTCGTTTAGCAATAGTGTTAGATGATAGTTTGTAAAATTCAAATGTTCCGTTATTAATTTCATCGTCAATACTTTTTTTATATTTACTAAAAGCATCTACATCTGATTGTAATAAGAATTTTTTACTGATATCTATTCTTTTTAAATATAGGTCATATGCTTTCTCACTAAACTCATCATTTACTTTTAAAGGGCTGTAATGTGCCTGATTTAAAACTGACATTAATAAGTCTTGTAAAATTTGATTTTTTTCAAATTGAAATAAAGTAAAAGAACTTAGACTTATAACAAGTATGAAAAGAGCTGGTTTTATGAATTTGTATCGCATAGTAAGCAAATTTAGTAGTAAATTTTGAGAGTAATGATAAAGATTATAACGGATAATGTCCGTTAGTAACATTATTTTTTTGTTTAAACTTTGTTAATTCAAGGCAATAGTAAAAAGTTACATTTACGATTCAATTTTAAACAGATTTTGTGCCATGATAGATTTTACACGTTCGGAATTAACACATTTTGTGATACATTATGTTGGTAATAAAGGCTTAGGAGAAGAATTAACGTTAAGCGAAAAGCAAATACAAATAAGCGACGATTTTTTAAAAGATACAGTGATGCGTTATTTAACGTCGCCTTTTAAAACAGATATATATTATCAGTTCAAATCAAAAAATGAAATGCATTATCATGATGTAAAAAGTTATGTGGCAGATGTATTTTCATCTCAAGGTAAATTTATAGAAAGCAGTAAACATATTGCAGAACATCTCTATAACCAATCTATGCATCCAAAAATTAAAGGAGGCGAATTTTATACTTGTTATTTCAGAGATTGCAATGTTGATGGTGTAATATGTGACGCTATTGGTTTATTTAAAACCGAGAACAAAGATACTTACTTGAAAGTATTTCAGCACATGGATAATTTTGATGTGGAATGTGATAACGGTATCAACATCAATAAATTAGATAAAGGCTGTATAATTTTTAATACAGAAGCAGAGAAAGGATACAAAGTAAGTATTGTGGATACTAATAATAAAATAGCAGACTGTGCATTTTACTGGGTAGAAGATTTTTTGAATACTAAAATGAAGGAAAATGCTTATTTCCATACATCTAATTTCATAGATACTTGTAAAGGATTTTGTGAAGAAGTTTTGACAGAAGGAAATAATGTAACAAAGCAGGATCAAATGATGATGTTGAACAAGAGTACTAGCTTTTTTAAAGAAAAAGACAAATTTGACATCAATGAATTTGAAAAAGAAATATTGCCTCAACCTGAATTAAAAGAAGCATTTAGAGAATACCGTCAAACTTATAACGACAAAATGGACTTAACGGCTATTGATGATTTTGAAATTTCTCCTACAGCCGTAAAGAAAAATCAAAAATTTATGAAAAGTGTGGTTAAGCTGGATAAAAATTTTCATATCTATGTTCATGGACGACATGATTATGTTGAGAAAGGATATGATGAAGATAAAGGATTGAAATTCTATAAATTATACTATTCTAACGAAGATTTTGGGTAATAACTTTAAAT
>DIHL01000070.1 GCA_002420145.1 Bacteroidetes bacterium UBA5697 | reverse complement strand
AAACAATGGTTATCAGGGGTCTAGTATTTTAAATTCTTCCAATAAAGTAAGTGCCGAAATTTATAAAGTGGAAGCTAGTACCAAAGAGTATTTATTATTAAAAGATGAAAATGAACGTTTAGCAAAAATGAATACATTTTTACTAAATAGAATTAAACTAGGTTATGCTGCTATTCCTCTAAAATCTTACAAAAAAAACGATACACTTTACAAGCAGGAATATGAATTCATGAGCGGCAAAGTCATAAACAGCTCTGTAAATAAGCGTAATAATTATTTAACTTTAAACATTGGCGAAGCGCAAGGTATCACCCATGATATGGCAGTAATTACAAGTGATGGAATTATTGGAATTGTAAAAGATGTATCTGAAAATTTCTCTTCAGCCATGTCTATTTTACATAAGGATGTTAGGGTAAACTGTCAATTAAAAAAAGATGGAACTTACGGTCCTTTAATTTGGGATGGTTCAGATTATCGCTTCTCAAACTTAACAGATATTCCTACACATGCTAAAATTAAAAAGGGAGATACTGTGATTACGAGTTCCTTATCTGGAATATTTCCAGAGGGAATTATGGTAGGAACTGTAGAGAGTTTCGAACAAAGACCGAACGAATCTTATTATACAGTAAAAGTAAGATTGAGTGCTGATTTAAAAAAGGTGAATCATGTGTCTATTATTAAATATAATTACAAGACAGAAAGAGATAGTTTAGAACTTAAATCGCAGGTACAAAGTGATAAATAACGTAATTAAAATAAGTATTCGTTTTATACTATTAGTTCTTCTACAAGTTCTAATCGTTCAGAACATTCATTTAGGTTCATATATTATTTTATTCCCTTACATCTTATTTATTTTATTACTCCCTTTCGAAACTCCTAAACTAGGCGTATTAGCAATTTCGTTTTTTACAGGCTTAGTCATTGATATGTTTTACGACACAGCGGGCATGCATGCTGCAGCCTGTACGTTAATTGGATTTTCGAGATATTATATTTTAAAATTACTATCTCCTCGCGAAGGTTATGATTCAGGATTAATTCCAAATGTAGACTCTATGGGGCCAGTATGGTTTATCACCTACTCTGCTTTAATCATTTTTATTCATCACTTATTTTTCTTCTATTTAGAAATTTTCAGATTCAGTGAATTTTTCAGAACTCTATTAAGAATATTATTAAGTACAATTGGTACATTTTGTTTCGTTTACGTTGTTCAATTTTTATTTTATAAAACTGATAGAAACAAATAATGAATAACAACTCTCACCTAGCAGATAGAAAATACATCATTAGTGGTTTCTTTATTGTAGTAGCCATCGTGTATATTTCGCGCTTATTTTATATTCAAATTATTGATGATAAATATAAGTTGGATGCTAGAAATAATGCTTTTAGAAATAGAACAGAATATCCTTTAAGAGGTTATATCTACGATCGTAATGGAAAATTATTAGTTCAAAACGTATTATCATACGATTTACTAGTCACACCAAAATTAGCCAAAGGATGTGACACCATGGCCCTTTGCAAAATTCTTGAAATCACAAAAGAAGAGTTTTTAAAGAAAATGAAAAAGGCTTGTCAAGCGCCAAACTCGCCTCGTAAAGAAAGTGTATTTGAAAAACAATTGTCTAATAAAGTATATGCTGCCCTTCAAGAAAAATTATATCGCTTCAAAGGATTTGATGTTCAATCAAGAACCGTGAGAAGATATCCAAGACCAATAGCAGCGCATTTATTAGGATATGTAGGTGAGGTAACCAAAGAAAAAGCAGCAAAAGATAACTACTATATTGAAGGAGATTACATTGGTATTAGTGGGATTGAACGTTCTTATGAGGAAGAATTAAGAGGTGTGAAAGGAAAACAAATTGTGATGGTGGACGTTCATAATAAAACCAAAGGGCGTTACATGAATGGCTTATACGATACTGCTGCTATTGCAGGTAAACCATTGTTTAGTAGTATTGATATTGAGTTGCAGGAGTACGGAGAAAAATTAATGAAAGGTAAAAAAGGTGCTGTGGTTGCTATTGAACCAAGTACTGGAGAAATATTATGTTTAATCTCAAGCCCTGGTTATGATCCTAATTTATTAGTTGGAGGAAAAGAACGCTCAAGAAATTTCACAAAATTATACTACGACTCTTTAAATCTTCCTTTATTTAACAGAGCATTAACAGCCATGTATCCTCCAGGCTCAACCTTTAAATTAATTGATGCCTTAATTGCACAACAAGACGGATTAATTAATCGTTCAACCGTTTATCCTTGTCACGGAGGATATCCACCAATGGGAGGGCATCCAAAATGTCATCCCCATCCTTCAACCGATTTACCTGGTTCAATTGCCACATCTTGTAACTCTTATTATAGTTATGTATTTAGAGAAATTGTGGATCAAAAAAAATATCCAAATTTTGAAGATGGATATAATCATTGGAGAGATGCTGTTCGTTCTTTTGGCCCAAATACAAAATTAGGAACAGATTTGCCATTTGATAAACCAGGTAACGTTCCCTCTGTAGAGTATTACAATAAAGTATTTGGAAAAAATCATTGGAGAAGTAATACTGTGGTTTCATTAGGTATTGGACAAGCAGAATTAACCTTAGTGCCTTTACAAATGGCAAATGTAGTTGCTTCTATAGCCAACAGAGGATATTTTTATACTCCTCATTGTATTAAAGGTGTTGGAATTGAAAAAAAATTAGATCCAAAGTTTAAAGAAAAACATTACACCTATGTACAAAATGCCGAAGCTTATCAAAATGTGCTAGATGGAATGCAAAAATGTTTTGACGCTGGAACTGCAACGGCTTCTAAAATTCCGGGAATAGTGGCTTGTGGTAAAACAGGTACTGCCGAAAATCCTCATGGAAAAGATCATGCCGTATTCTCTGCTTTTGCACCAAGAGATAATCCAAAAATTGCCATGGTATGTTTTGTGGAAAATGCTGGATTTGGTGGAACATGGAGTGCGCCAATTGTAAGTTTAATGATTGAAAAATATTTAACAGGAAAAGTAACACGCCCTGAAATGGAAAAACGAATGATGGAAGCCGATTTAATTGGTGGAAAAAATTTATTAGGCAAACAAACTAGTACTCCAAAAAAGAAAAAAGCACATTGAGAAAACAAGAACATAGTTTATTTTATGGTATAGATAAAGTTGCTGTACTTGTTTATGTTATTCTAGTTTTTATGGGATGGCTTAATATTTATGCAGCTGTGTATAACGAAGAGCATCAAAATATTTTTGATACCACTCAAAAATATGGTATGCAACTCATATGGATTGGAAGTGCCTTTTTTATTGCCATCTTTATCTTAATTATTGATGCAGGATTTTATACAATATTTGCTTATTTCTTTTATGCCTTTCTGTTGTTAGCCTGCATTGCCGTTCCTTATTTAGGAAGAGAAGTAAAAGGTAGCCGCTCTTGGTTTCGATTTGGTTCCTTTGGTATACAACCAGCTGAGTTTATGAAATTTGCTACTAATTTAGCCTTAGCAAAATATTTAAGTAACGTGAATATTGAAGTTGAAACTTCTCGCAGAAATAGAATTTCTGATTTAATAAAGAACTACAAAAACACAATTTTTGCTGTTATTATTTTGGGATTGCCCTTAATTATTATCAAAGTTTTACAAGATGAAACTGGCTTAGCCCTCGTTTTTATTGCATTTATTATCACTTTATACAGAGAAGGCTTGTCCGTTAATTTTTTGATTTTCGGATTAATCTCAGCCTTACTTTTTGTTTTATCCTTAGTCATTGATTCGCAAACTTTAATTATTACGTTGGGAATTCTAGCATCGTTAAGCTTTTTATTTATAAAACGCTCCAAAAAAAATTTAATTATTGTATCCATCATATTTGCATCCGCTAGCGGCGTTGTATTAGGAACTAATTATGTATATAAGCATCTGGAAGAACATCAAAAAACCAGAATTGATGTATTATTGGGAAGAGGAACAGTTAATTTGAAAAAGGAAGGCTATAATGTGAATCAAGCAAAAATTGCGATTGGTTCAGGAGGATTTTGGGGCAAAGGATATTTACAAGGTACCCAAACTAAATACGATTTCGTACCAGAGCAAGACACTGATTTTATTTTTTGTACCGTTGGTGAAGAATGGGGCTTTGTGGGAACAAGTATCGTTATTATGCTAGAATTATTTCTCATTATCAAAGTCATTTTTATGGCCGAAAGACAGCGTTCTCCTTTTAGTCGTATTTATGGATATGGTGTAGCCTCCGTATTATTTTTTCACTTAGCTATTAATGTTGGCATGACAATTGGACTAATGCCAGTGATTGGTATTCCTCTGCCATTTTTTAGTTACGGAGGTTCATCACTTTGGTCATTTACAATCTTGCTCTTTATTTTTATAAAACTTGATGCAAATAGATTAGTTATTTTGAGATAGTTTTATTTAGATTTCAGTTTTGTATTTGTTCTTTATATAATTAAAATTTGTAATTTAGTGTAATGAATGCTTTGAGAAGTAAAATTGAAGACATATTAATTAAAGAAAGCTACACTTTTAAACAGTTGGCAGATTATTTAAATCTATCTGAAGAACAATTAGAAGATGGATTAGCTAATAAAACTCTTGAATTAAGATATCTAGAAGATATTTCTAAAAATCTGAAAGTTCCTTTATATAGTTTCTTTAGAGATAATAATATTAAAATTAACTATAGCGAAAAGCCTTATTTCACTAATAAGTTATGGAACGATGGCGAAGAAACAAGTCCTCAAAAACTAATAGAAGAAATAGAATTATTAAAGCAAGCTATTGCTCACAAAGAAGCCGAGTTAGCTAAAAAGCTTAAATAACCTCATTTTAGCTCAGTTTTAATATCTCCAATTCTATTGCTATATTTGTATAAGGTTATTACTTATATATGTTAACAGATTTATTTCTTACTTTTTTACTTGTTCTATTAAATGGTTTTTTTGTAGCAGCAGAATTTGCCCTTGTTAAAGTTCGTTCTTCACAAATTGATTTATTGGCTCAAAAGGGTAGCAAAAGAGCAAAAGTTGCTCAACAGCTGGTTGCTAAATTAGATTCTTACTTATCGGCTACTCAACTTGGTATTACACTAGCAAGTTTAGGGTTGGGTGCTTTTGGTGAACATGTAATGAGTGATGTTGTTGGCAATATTTTCACTAACATGAATATTACTGTAAATCCTCATGTTGTTACAGTTCCTATTGCCTTTACTTTAATCACATTTTTTCATATTACTATTGGCGAACAAGTGCCTAAAATGTTTGGTATTAAATATCCATTAGAAATGACTTTATTCATTTCGTGGCCAATGCGTATTTTTTACTTTGTATTTGCTCCGTTCATCTGGTTATTAAATCAGTCGTCAAACATGTTTTTAAGAATGTTAGGTATCAAAAAAGTTGGAGAAGAAGATGTGCACACGGAAGAAGAATTGCGTTTAATATTAACCGAAAGTGAAGAAGGTGGAGCCATTAAACCAAGCGAAAATGAATTGATTCAAAATGTATTTGATTTTGACGATCGCTTAGTAAAACAAATCATGGTTCCTCAAAATCGTGTAACAGCCATTGATATTGAAGCTTTAGACAAGGATGGAATAGTTCAAAAAATTTCGGATGAAGGGTTTTCTCGTTATCCAATTTACTTAGGTGACATTGATAATATTATTGGGGTTATTTATGCCAAAGATTTATTTAAAGAATTAATTTCAAAAAAATTCAGAACCATTAAAGACATTATGCGTCCAGCACACTTTGTGCCTGAGAGCATGAAGATTAATGATTTGTTGCGTGACTTTCAAAAATTACACATGCAAATTGCCATTGTTACCAACGAATTTGGAGCAACGGCTGGCATTGTCACCATGGAAGATATTATTGAAGAATTAGTTGGTGAAATTCAGGACGAACATGATGAAGAAAAACCAACCGTTGAAAAGAAAAGTGAAACTGAATATATAGTGAATGCCCATAGCAGTATTGGTGATGTTAATGAATCTTTACCAATGGCATTACCAGAAAGTCCTAAATATGAAACTATATCAGGTTTAATAAATTTCTTGTGGGGAAGAATTCCTGGCGTTAACGAAAAAAGACAATATGGTGGTTATGAAATCACTGTTCTTCAACGAAAAAAACAAACTGTTGAAACTGTAAAATTACGCGTACTAGAAACAGATAAGGTTGAGTAAGTATTAGTTGTCTAAATAAATTCTTCCTTGCCTCCACATATCAACCGCTTGATACCAAGGTGCTTTAAAAGCCTCACTTCTTTCTAAATAATAATCATTATCCGTAAATGGATTGATTACTTTTATAAATGAAAAAACGATTGAATTAGGGTTGCCAATTTCTCCATATGTCCAAACCTCTCCGTTTTTTCGTTTCGTTACTTTATTAGGAGCGCCAAACACAACATATATCATACCTCTATCTGTTTTCCATCCTTCCTGAAAACTCGTAAATAATTTATTAGCTTCTTGTACTCTACCATAATATTTACGAATCAATTCTTTTGCTCTTTCATTACTTCCACTGATATCTAACCAAAATTTATCAATAGCAGCTTTTTTATCTGTTGCCATCATGCAATTATCATATTCCTTTTTTGCCATGATAAATCTTGTAGCCATAATCATTTGTTCCGTATTTTTTATTTTAGGAAAAGAAGATTCATACACAAAAAAAGTAACGCCTTCTTTTGTTGCGTTATTTGTTTTTAGATGATAGAAACCATTTTGAGGTAAGGCAATCTCTAACTTTTCACGCTTCAAATAAAGGTTAAATACAGAATCAGGTTTATAACTAAAATGCTGCATAGGCTCTGTTGAAAAAGGAGGTGGAGCCAATCTGAAATTGGATTTAAAATAATCGACCTCGTATAATTTTTCTTTATTTCGGTTGGATTGAGCATATACAACCTCGTTTGGCTTGTAATAGGATGAAAACAACACCTCATCTCTTGCATTTGTCATCAAAAAGTTTTGACGAGTTTCTACTGAAGTTTTATTTGAATATTCGCTATGAGTATAAATTATTTTTTTATTAATATCAATCACATTAATATCAATATAATAACTCGAGCCACTTTTTAATTTAAATAAAACATCTCCTTTTAAATATTTTACAATAGCGTCTTTTTGTTTATCTATAATCATAACCGAAGCTGTATCTAAAGTTAATCCAAGATTATCTTCGGTACTTACTTTCAATAATAGTTTAACATTACTATAAAAGGCAGTACTCGTGTCTGTTTTTTTATACAATAAGGATTCGTTTGAAATATCGTAAAACAATTGGCTTATACTATCATTAATATGATAAACAGTATATTTAGCAGCTAGTTCGTTGTTTTCTTTTTTATAAAGACGATCTGTACTAGTTTGATTTACTTTTTGAGACGTGCAAGATGTTAGCAATATAAATGCTACACATTGAAACCAAAAAAATATCTTAATATAATTCATGCGACGACACTGAAGTTTAAATCAACCACATTAAATTACTAATAAAAAATAAGAATTGAAATTATTTTAATTCAAACGGCTTACGTTCGTATTGACAACAAGATGCTAACTTACCATAAGCATAATCATCTCCGTAGTAGCCATCATTATCGTAACCAGCTTTAGCGATTAATTCTTCAATACCATTTAGAGTAATTTTAGTGGTATCAAATTTTACAGTCATTAATTTTGACTCAACGTTCCAATCTTTTTCTGTTACACCATCTACATTACAAGCTGCCTCAATAGTAACTTTGCATTTTTCGCAGTTACCCCAAACCTTAAAAGTTTCAGTTTTTTCAGGAGTTCCTGTCTTGCATGAAAATATTCCTAATGTTAAAAGAAATAAAATATAGTACGCTGGTTTCATTTTTAATTAATTAAAGAACTGCAAATTTATAATTTAATTTCAAAAAATGTTCGATATATTGAGGAAGAGCGAATTTTAAATTTTTTTGTGCTTTAACGTTGTCGTGAAAAACAATCACACTTCCATTTCTGGTATATCTGATGCTATTATCTAAACATTTTTTAGGAGAAGTCATTTTGTCGTAATCATAACTTAGCACATCCCAAAAAACCACCTTATATTCCTTGTTAAGAGCCATAAACTGGCTCTTTTTTATTCTACCATAAGGAGGTCTAAATAAGTTAGTTTTAGTTAAAAGTTGGCATTTTTCAATATTTTCGAGATATTTTCCTTTACTCATTTCCCAACCCTTCACATGGTTATAGGTATGATTACCTATTTGATGTCCTTCTCGTAAAATACGTTCAAAAATGGTTTGGTTTTTAGTGATGTTATCGCCTACACAAAAAAAAGTAGCTTTCACATTATATTCCTTTAAAACGTCTAAAACCCAAGGAGTTAACTCTGGAATTGGACCATCATCAAATGTTAAATAAATAATGGGTTCTTTTTTATCCATGCGCCATAAGGAGCCTCTATAAAAGCTTCTTAATAACTGAGGTGGTCGAACCAATAATTTCATGATTTTTATTCTCGTTTATACTAAAAAAATCATTTAAGGCCTGCCATTTACCTAAAACGATATCGTAAAACTGAGGCTAAAATAGTAATTTATTTAATTAAGTGGTTTTTCAGACTTAAGTTGGCACTTTAACGTTCTTTTCTTCCGAAATTTTATGTTAAATAAATCGCTCACTTACCTAAACACTAGTTTTACATACTCATAAGCATTTCTTAATCAGATTAACATATGTAACTGAGCATTTATTCTTATTTTTAGGCTGTTTAATACATAAAATCAAAAATGAAACTAAAAAAATATTTCCCCTTACTATTCTTGCTGTTTTCAATTTCAGCAATGGCTCAAAATCATTATGATAATTTGCCAATTGCTGAAAAAATTCGCTTAAAAGAAAGTAATGCTCCATACTTATCCAGTGCAAGAACTAGTTCTGGTTCAACTCCTGTTATTTTAACTACTGGTCCTGAGCAACAATGTAACAGCGCCATTCCTGTATGTCAAAACATTTATACTACATCAGCATCTTATTCTGGTAACGGTACTAGCCAAGAAATACCTAGTAACACTTGTTTAGGAAGTAACGAATTAAACTCTGTTTGGTATACATTTACTAGTAGTTCAGCCGGTAATATTGCTTTTAACATTACACCAAACGTTATTGGACAAGATTACGACTTTGCATTATATAACTTGACGGGTACAAACTGTTCTGCTATTAGTAGTGGAGCTCTAACTCCTATTCGTTGTAATTTCTCAGCAACTGGAGGCGTTACAGGATTATCAGCTTCAGGTACAAATCCTTCGGAACCAGCAAGTGGACCAAACCAAAGTACAGTTTTAGCTACAGCGGTTGGCCAAACTTATGTATTAATCATTAGTAATTATTCTTCTTCATCAAACGGTTATACTCTTGACTTTACTCCAGGTACTGCCAGTATTTTTGATGTTACTCCTCCTACATTAGCAAGTGTAACAGCTCCTTGCGGAAGCAATGTGTTAACTTTAAATACAAGTGAGCAAATTACTTGTGCTTCTATTGCAGCTAATGGCTCTGATATTTCTATTTCTGGAACTGGTGGACCATACACTATTTCTGGAGCAACTGGTGTAAACTGCGGAAGTTCAACGGCACAAATTACTTTCACTATTTCTCCAGCTTTAACTGGTGGTGGACCTTGGGTATTAAACGCTCATCCAGGTTCTGATGGAAATAGCTTGATTGACAACTGTGGAAATGCTATGCCAACCACAACCGTTTCGTTTAACGTAGCTCCTGCTACACCAGTCATTACAGGCCCATCAACTGTTTGTAAAGGCTCAACATTTGCCTTATCATCTTCGAGTGCTATTTCTTATACATGGACAGGTGCGGCAGTGCCTGCAGGCCAACAAAACAATCAAACTATTTCAATAACAGCTAATAATGCTGGAACTTTAAATTTTCAATTAGTGGTAAGTTATGGTGCCTGCGGAACAGCCACTGTGACAAAAGCTGTAACTGTAACCGATGCTCCTATTGCAAACTTTACTGCATTACCTTCATTAACGGTTTGCGCTGGAACAGCAGTTACTTTTACAAATACTTCAACTTACCCTTGTAGTACAGGTGGTTTAGGAATTAATCAATGTACTTGTGGATCATTTTTATGCCAAACAACATCAAACCAAGGAACCTTTGCTACTTATTTGTGGACCTTTGGTGATGGAGGAACTGCTTTTTATATAGGAGGAAGTCCAGCTTCAGCCTTTAGTCCAGTACATACTTACACTGCTCCTGGAACATATAACATCAGCTTAAATGCATCTGGTTTAATTAATACTTGTAGTAATACCAAAAATTTAACGGTTACTGTATTACCTGCAACTCCTGCATTAACGGTATCTCCAACAACAACCATTTGTCCTGGGCAAAGCAGTACTTTAACTGCTATAGGAGGAACAACTTATACATGGACGCCTGGCACCTCATTAAATACAGTAAACGGCGGAACTGTTATTGCAACACCAAGCATTACTACAACCTATAGTGTTAGTTCTCCTGGATGTAGTGGCAATCAAACGTCAACCGTTCAGGTTGTGGTTGGTGGAACTCCTCCTGCAATTGGAGCCATAAGCGGCACTACTACTATTTGCCCTAACCAAACTGGAGTGACTTATTCGGTGACTAACGTTGCTAGTACTAACTATGCTTGGTCGGTACCTGCAGGAGCTACTATTACTTCTGCTCCTACAAATTCAAACGCTATTACTGTAAACTTTGGCGCTACAGCAGGAACAGTTTCTGTTTCGGCAACAGGTAGTTGTGGAACAGCAACGGCAGCAATTACCGTTAGTTTAAACCCTGCTATTAATTTAACCGTTACTCCTGCCTCATCAACAGTTTGTGCGGGTGGCTCCACAACACTTAGTGTAAGCGGCGCAACAAATTATACATGGAGTCCAGCAGCTAGTTTAAATACTAGTAGCGGATCAAGTGTTGTTGCTAATCCAACTACAACTACTACTTACACAGTTATAGGTTCTACAGGAACATGCACTGGTTCTGCTACAGCTAATGTAACTATTGGCGGAGCATTGACTTTAACACTTACGTCAAATACCCCAACTGTTTGTCCTGGAGCATCAGCGTTATTAGATGCCAATGGTGCGACATCCTATACTTGGTCTCCATCCGCTACATTAAGCTCTGCTAATGGACCTAATGTAACAGCCTCTCCTTTAGGAAATACAACATACACTGTATTAGGTTCAACTGGAACATGTACTGGTGTAGCAACTATATCTGTTGGTGTTGGAGCATGTGTTTCTAGTTCATGTAATATCGCTTTAATTAAATCCACATTAACAGCAGCTGGAAATATTGAATTATTAGGCATGAATAATACATGCAGTTTATATTTTATTAACCCTCAGTTTATGACAGGGCCACAAGCTCAAGCTTATGCACAATCTTTTGGGGCTAATTTAATTTCGGTTCAATCTGCTAGTGAGAATGCAGATTTAGTTCAAGCCTTATCTAATCAAGGTTTTTCATCAAACGTAATCTGGATTGGCTATAGCGATGCCGTTACAGAAGGATCTTATGTTTGGTACGATGGCGCTCCACTTTCTTATTCAAACTGGGCAGCTGGTGAACCAAACGATGCAGGAGGTGTTGAAGATTGTACACAAATTTATCCTGATGGAAGTTGGAATGATTTAAATTGTTCGGGCTACAATTCCATGTCAGTTATTGAAGTTAATATCTGTCCACAAGTTACAGTAACTACACCAACCATTCATTGCCCTGGAACCAACGTAACATTAACAGCAAGCACACTGTTAGGTTCTCCTAGTTATACATACACGTGGGTTCAATCAGGAACTGAAACTTTTACAAATACAAGTACTCCTGGCAATACCGATCAAATTACAGTAACTTCTCTATCTGCTAATACATTCACTGTATATTCAGAAGATAGATATTCTTGTCCACAATCTGCTATTGCTACATTAAGCGTTAATCCTTTACCTACTGTAACCGTAAATAGTTCAACTATTTGTGCAGGACAAGAAACCGCAACCTTAACTGCCAATGGAGCCTCTACCTATAGTTGGATTCCTGGAACTGGTTTAAATGCCACAACAGGTTCTGTTGTAACTGGAACTCCTAGCACTACCCAAAATTACACAGTTATTGGAACTGACCTCAACGGATGTATAAGTGGCACTACCACTGCTATTACAGTTAATTCTGTTCCAACCATTAGTGTTTCTCCAAACGTTACAATCTGTCCTTCTCAATCAGCAACATTAACTGCTAACGGCACAACTTCTTATACTTGGTCGCCAGCAGCAACATTAAACTCAGCAAACGGAAATGTGGTTGTAGCCACACCTACTGTTCCAACTACTTATACGGTTCAAGGCTCTTCAGGTGGTTGTGTAGGAACAAATACTGTTTCGGTGAACATGTCTGGAAATGGATTTCCTCCAAACGTTTACATTGTACAAAAAAATAGTTTGTGTGATACAAGTATTTTAAATTGGTTAAATGTAACCTCAGTCACTCCATCATTAGCTCAGGGTAATTTACCAAACGGCATTACATTTAATGCTACGCATTCAGGCGGCGGTATGTCAACAACACCATCTATGTTTAGTGGTGGCACATTCCCAGCAAGTTATAGCGTGCCAATTGCAGCAACCACTATTAGAAATGATTTAGCAGGAACATTTAATTTTTGTTTTAGTCAACCTGTTATTAATCCACAAATTGCTTTTGCAAGTATTGGACAAGCCGTTCTTCCAATTACCATTACAACCTCAGTTCCTTATCAAGTTTTATGGACAGGAATTAACATGACTTATGTTAACCCAACTACACTTATAGGTGCCGAAGGATTTACAATCATCAGATTTCCTGGAACTCATTCTTGTATTTCATTTGATTATAGCAACAATGAAAACTATATTAATCTAGCCTTTGGCGTGATGGATACCGAATGTCAAAATCAACCTATTTGTCCGGGTGATCCAATAGAATTAATTGGCAATGGGGCAACAACCTATTCATGGAGTAACGGAGCTACAACCAGTACAATTGCTCCTACTCCTGCTACCACTACCACCTACTCTGTTACTGGATTAAGTGCAGATGGATGCCCGAATACAGCTACAACAACGGTTGTTGTTCATCCTTCTCCTACAGTAACAGTAAACAATTCAACTATTTGTGTTGGACAGCAAACTGCAACATTAACAGCTAATGGAGCTGACACTTACACTTGGTCGGCAGGATTAAGTGCAACTAGTGGGTCAGTGGTAACTGGAACTCCAGCTTCTACACAAAACTATACAGTAACAGGAACCGATATTAATGGTTGTCTGGCTGATACAACGTCTACCATTACGGTTAATCCACTTCCAACAATTACGGTAAACACAGCATCTATTTGTATTGGACAACAAACAGCTACTTTAACTGCCAATGGTGCCACAAGTTACAGTTGGACACCTAGTACCGATTTAAGTGCGAGTACTGGTTCATTAGTTACTGGAACACCAACACTTACTCAATCTTATTCAATTACAGGAACCGATGCTAATGGTTGTATTAATAATACAACGTCAACTATCACTGTCAATTCATTACCAACAATCACCGTAAATACTGCCAGTATTTGTGTAGGACAGCAAACCGCTACTTTAACTGCCAATGGAGCTACTACATATAGCTGGATTCCAAGCACAAATTTAAGTTCATCAACTGGTTCGGTTGTAACTGGTACACCAAGCGCCACCGAAAATTATACAGTTGGCGGTATGGATGCCAACGGCTGTATTAATGCAACTGTAACAGCCATTACTGTAAATCCATTACCTACTGTTACCGTAAATAGTGCTAGCATTTGTATAGGGCAACAAACGGCCACTTTAACAGCTAATGGTGCTACTACCTACAGCTGGATTCCAGGAACTGGTTTAAGTGCAAGTACTGGCTCCGTTGTAACTGGTACACCTACTGTTACTCAAAATTATACCGTAGCAGGTATGGATGCTAATGGCTGTATTAATGGTACTATCACTGCCATAACGGTTAATCCTTTACCTGTTTTAGTAACATCTGCTACCTCAACTGTATGTCCTCTATCTACCAATACATTAACGGTTAACGGAGCAGATACTTATACTTGGTCTCCAAATGTATTTTTAAATACAACTACCGCTTCTAGTGTTATTTGCACTCCTTCAGTGACTACAACTTATACTATTGATGCCACTTCAACAGATGGTTGTACTAATAGCAATACCTTATCTATTGTTGTAAACAATACCGTTGTTGTGACTGCATCGGCTAGCACTCCAACAATTTGTCCTTTAGGCAATACTTCATTAACGGCTAGTGGCGCCACTTCTTATACTTGGACCCCAAGTTTAACTTTAAGTTCGGCAAATGGAGGGACCGTTACTTCTACTACTCCATCTACCGAAACCTACACAGTTATTGGAGCAACTAGTACTTGTACAAATTCAGCGCAAGTTGTGGTTACAGTAACTACTAATCCTGTGGTGAGTATTGTCTCATCCCCTTCGGTTATTTGTAGTGGTAGTTCTTCTATTTTAACGGCTAGTGGTGCTAGCACATATACATGGGCACCTGCGGCTAATTTAAACGCAGCCACTGGTACAACTGTAAATGCTAATCCAAATACAACAACAACCTACAGTGTTATTGGAGCAAGCACATTAGGTTGTATAGGAACCGCTACTACAGGGTTAACCGTAGTTCCTACACCTACCATTACAACTTCTGCGAATCCAATCACTGTGTGTTCAGGTGAAACATCCACATTATCCGCTAGTGGTGCCACTAATTATACATGGTCGCCAAGTGCTACTTTAAGTAATGTGAATGGAAGCACAACAGAAGCATCTCCTATTTTAACAACAACCTATACGGTTATTGGAACTAATGGAACAGCTCCTTTTTTATGTACTTCATCCAATACTATAAAAGTAAATGCGATACCAAACCCTACAGTTATAGCTGGAGCCAATCAAATTATTTGTGAAGGTCGCAATGCTTTATTATATGCCATTGGTGCCAATACTTATACATGGAGTCCGAACGCTGGCATTGTTGATATCCATGATTCAACTACCAATGTTTATCCTCAAGGTTCGGGTGTATTTATTTATACAATTACAGGAACATCTTCTAATAATTGTACGGGGTCAAATACCTTACAAGTAACAGTTAATCCATTACCAACAGTTTATGCTGGTGAAGACACAACAATAAATATTGATAACACGGTGACTTTGTTTGGCACTGGAAATAATTATGTACAATTAGGATTTGTGAGTGCTTCGGATGGCACACCTTTATCTTGTAATTACTGCCCAACAGTTACTGTTAACCCACAAAATAACACCTGTTATACTTTAGAAGCAATTAGTCCATTTGGTTGCAAAAACACCGATGTAGTTTGTATAACAGTTACTAAGGATTGGAATGTTTATATACCAAATGCCTTTACACCAGATGGCGATAAATTAAATGAAGTATTCATCCCTGTAGGCTATGCCATTAGCGAAATAAAACTCACCATTTTTGACAGATGGGGTCATGTTGTATTTAAGAGTAATGATACAGTAATTGGTTGGGATGGAACCAAAAATGGCAAGGTATGCGAACAAGGTGTTTATGTGTATCAAGCTGAAATAACAGCTATGTCTGGAGAAAAAGTTATAAAAACAGGGCACGTAACTCTAATTGGTAAAGCAAAATAAAACATACGTTCTATAAAACAAAAAAATCCCGCTGCCTAAACTCAGCGGGATTTTTTTAATAAGTTATAAAATTCTAAAGTGAAATTTTATGAACTCGATTAATTGGAATGACTACTCCTTGTTTTAAAATCACTCGTTTGTCGGTTACTCCCCACACAGTAGTTTCTACTAATTTACGAGATTGGTCGTCTTCGAAATAAATTTTAATTTTTGTATGTTCTAAATTACCCAAAGCTAAAGCCCTGTTTAATTCAGATTCTCTTTCCTTAATTAAATCTTTATCTTTTAAAACCTCGTCGTTAGGAAACTTTAGTGTTTCAATCTTTTCTTTAGCAATGGTTTCAAATGTAGCTGTCATGGTTTATATTAAATTTAAGGTTTGTATTTGTATTGTTAAACCTCTATTTGTGTAAAATGGTTACAAGAAAGACGAAAAAATACCAATTTTTATTTCAACAAAGTCTAAGTCATTGGTAATGACTATCTTCTTTCTAACAATACCACATTCTCCACATGAGCGGTTTGAGGGAACATATCCACTGGCTGAATCTCTTTAATTTCGTAATCTTCCATCATCATTGCCAAATCTCTTGCTTGTGTAGCAGGGTTGCAACTCACATACACAATTTTTGGAGGCGCTGCTTTTAATATCACTCTCACAACATCCTCATGCATTCCTGCGCGTGGCGGGTCGGTAATAATGACATCAGGCTTTCCATGCTTTGCAATAAAATCTTCATTCAACACGTCTTTCATATCTCCTGCATAAAACAAGGTATTTGCTATGTCATTAAACTCCGAATTGTTTTTAGCATCAATCACCGCATCTTCAACATACTCCACTCCTACTACTTTTTTTGCTGTTTTAGCCACAAAATTAGCAATGGTACCCGTTCCTGTATATAAATCATACACTACTTCGTTACCAGTTAAACCACACAAATCACGCGTAATTTTATATAGTTCATAAGCCTGTGGCGAATTAGTTTGATAAAAAGATTTAGCGGAAATTTTAAATTTTAGGCCTTCCATTTCCTCAAAAATATGATCACGACCATAAAAAGTGATGATGTCTAAATCTTGCAAAGTATCATTACCCTTTTGATTAATCACATATTGTAAAGACGTGATTTGAGGGAACTTTGTTTTTAAATGATTTAATAATAATTCAATATTCTCAGGTTGGTTTTCAAAAAACTGAATCAATACCATTAACTCTCCATTACTCGACGAACGAATCATTAATGTACGCAATAAACCTGTTTTATTTCTTACTCCAAAAAAGGTTAATCCATGTTGATTAGCAAAATCACGTATTTCGTTACGTATTGAATTAGAAGGTTCTTCTTGCAAATAGCAATTTTTAATGTCTAATATTTTATCAAACATTTTAGGAATATGAAATCCTAATGCATTGCGATTATCAATCTCAACACCACTCTTCACTTCTTCATTGGTTAACCATTTTTTATCCGAAAAAGAAAACTCTAATTTATTTCGATAAAAATAACTCTCTTTATTCGCGAAAATGGGCTTAAGTGTTGATATATCTAAATGTCCAATACGCGTTAAAGCATCAGCTACTGTTTTTTGTTTAAAAAATAATTGAGTTTCATAATTCATGTGTTGCCACTTGCAGCCGCCGCAATATCCAAAATGCTCGCATTTAGGCTGTAATCTGTTTAGCGAAGCTTGTTTTAAAGTAACCACGTGCCCTTCGGCATAATTATTTTTTTTGCGAGTAATCATCACGTCTGCCACATCACCTGGCACTCCGCCATCCACAAAAATAACCATGCCATCAACCTTGGCTACAGATTTGCCTTCCGAAGATATATCTACAATCTCGGCATTTTCTACAAAAATATTTTTCTTAATCTTACTCATTAGGGCGCAAAGATAAGAGATTTAGATACATTTCTTAAAAAACCATAACATATCTATAAATAAGAGATATATGATTAAATTTATGGCTGAAAATGAACTTGAAAACCATCCTAAACCTATATTGCAAAAAGAGCCCATTCCTTATATGTGCATTCTTACTATTATCGGTTATTGGGTTATCTCAAACTAAAATACCTATTGGAGATAAAAAGGAGCCTAAATTAATTAACATAAAACATGCTAAACGCTTATCCTATGACAAATCGTTAGGTATTGATGCTCGACGATTAATTGGTGATGTGGAATGTGAACATGATGGTGCTGTGATGCGTTGCGATAGCGCTTATTTATTTAGCGATAAAAAACTAATTGCTTACGGACACATTAGCATTATAAAAGGAGATAGTATTTTTGTGTATGGTGATTCTTTAAGATATGATGCAAATACCAAATTAGCTCATATGAAAGGCAATGTACGTTGTATTGAAAAAGATATGACACTTACCACTAATACTTTAATATATGATATTGGTAATTCAGTAGCTAGTTATTACGATGGAGGAAAAATAGTAAACAAAGAAAATACCTTGATTAGTAAAAATGGGCATTATTATTCGGCAAGTAAAGACATTACTTTTCATTATGACGTAGAACTAACTAACCCTGATTACAAAATGCGTGGCGATACCTTAAGGTATAATACTATTAATAAAACCTCTTACTTTATTGGCCCATCTATTATTACTAGCAAAGAAAATTATATTTATTGCGAAAACGGTTGGTACGACACCGATAAAGAAATTTCGAGATTCAGTAAAAACTCCATCATTGTTACCAAAAGCCAAAAGCTTTACGGCGATAGTATTTTTTACGACCGAAAAAAAGGATATGGAAGAGTGACTAAAAATGTGCGGATTATTGATACTACCAACAAATCTATTATTACAGGTGATTTTGCCGAACATTACGAAAAAACCAACAAAGCCATTGTAACTCAAAATGCCATTTTTGGAAAAATTTTAGAAAAAGACACTTTGTTTCTATCTGCTGATACTTTGTTTTACGAAAAACCTGATTCATCACACTCATATGTAAAAGCCTATCGTCATGTCAAACTATTTAAAACTGATTTACAGGGCATGTGCGATTCATTAACGTATTATACACATGATTCATTAATTACCATGTATAATTCACCAGTATTATGGACAAAAAATGGACAAGTAAGTGCCAAACTCATGAAACTAACTACTGGTAAAAAAGGAGTGAAGTATTTTGAACTATTAAATAACGCCATTGTGATACAAAAAGCAGATAGCTTAGATGCCAATAAATTTAATCAAATTGAAGGTAAACGTATTGAAGGATTTATTACTAACGATACTATTAGAAAATTAAACGTAGTAGGTAATGCGCAAATTATTTATTATGTGAAGCAAAAGAAAAACTACAAAGGCATTAATAAAACCATTTGTAGTGATTTAACCGTTTGGTTTGGCAATGGTACAGTTGACAGAGCAACCTTTAGAAATAAACCCGAATCAATCGTATTTCCATTAACAGAAGTGAATGATGAAGATATGAGATTAAGACATTTTGTTTGGCTCGAAAGTAAACGTCCAAAACAAAAAAGCGACATCTTAATTCGTTAATAGCCGTTTAAAACTTTAGCTTTTTATCAAAATATACTTAATATGATAATTTGTATATTTAGCCTTTAATTAATTTAAATATGAAATTATTACAAAATAAAGTTGCCATCATTACTGGCGCATCAAGAGGAATTGGAAAAGGAATTGCTGAGAAATTTGCTGAACAAGGTTGCAATATTGCTTTCACATTTTTATCGTCTGTTGAAAAAGCAAAAGCATTTGAGACAGAGTTAGCGGCAAAATATGGCGTTAAAGTAAAAGGTTATCAAAGTGATGCCGCTGATTTTAAAGCAGCTGACCAATTAGTAACAGATGTTGTAGCTGAATTTGGAACAGTGGATGTATTAGTAAATAATGCTGGTATTACTCGCGATACCTTATTAATGCGTATGAGTGAACAACAATGGGATGAAGTTATAAATGCTAATTTAAAGTCAGTGTTTAACTTAACCAAAGCGGTTCAAAAACCAATGTTAAAAGCTCGTAGCGGTTCTATCATTAACATGAGTTCTGTAGTTGGCGTAAAAGGAAATGCAGGACAAGCAAACTACTCAGCATCAAAAGCAGGAATTATTGGTTTCACTAAATCAGTTGCTTTAGAGCTAGGTTCTCGTAATATTAGAAGTAATGCTATTGCTCCAGGTTTTATTGAAACAGAAATGACTGGCGCTTTAGATGAAAAAACAGTTCAGTCTTGGAGAGATTCAATTCCATTGAAACGTGGAGGAACAGCAGAAGATGTAGCTAACTTAACCTTATTTTTAGCAAGCGATATGAGTGCATACATTACAGGACAATGCATTAATATTTGCGGAGGAATGTTAACCTAATAAGTCAGATTTATGATTTTAGATTTAAGAGTTTACTCTAAATCTAAAATCTAATTTCTAAAATCTTAAATTACAAATGGAATTTATCTCTAATTATCCTTGGTATTACACCCTGTTATGTTTGGTAGCAGGGTTTGTTTTTTCTGCCATGCTTTATGTGAGAGATAAACAAAATACAGAACGCTCAAAAATTTTACTTTACAGTTTAGCAGCCTTACGATTTGTTTCGGTAAGTTTAATTGCCATATTATTACTCGATATTTTCATCAAACGCTTGGTTAATGAAACCGAAAAGCCAGTCATTATTTTAGCGCAAGATAATTCATCATCTATCGTTGCTGGTAAAGATTCGTCCAAACTTAAAAACGAATACACTAAAGCATTAGCCTCTTTTATTAATAATATAAAAGACAAATACGACATCAAATCTTATCAATTTGATTCTGAATCTAAACCGTCCGTCCCGCTAATGAGCGGGATTAATTTTAAAGGAAAAGAAACGGATATCTCAAAACTATTTTTAGATATAGAAAACAATTATGCCAACAAAAATATTGGAGCAATTATTTTAGCAACAGATGGTGTTTACAATAAAGGAACAAATCCACTTTATAGTATCGAAAAATTTAATGCGCCAATTTACACCATTGCTTTAGGAGATACTATTCCATTAAAAGATGTATGGATTCAAACTATTAACCACAATCAAGTGGCTTATTTAGGAAATTCATTTCCAGTTGAAGTAGTAGTAAATGCGATTGATTTAAAAGACAAATCCATTAGTGTTTCTATTTCACAAAACGGTAAAGTTTTAAAAACAGAAAACCTTACTATCAATTCAAATGCATTTAGCACAACGCTCAATTACTTATTAGAGGCTGATAAACCTGGTATTCAAAAATACACGGTTGCTATTTCTTATCTTAATGAAGACAAAAATATTCAAAATAATACTCAATCGTTTATTATTGACGTGATTGATAATAGAGAAAAAGTTTTAATCTTAGCTAATGCGCCTCATCCTGATATTGCTGCTTTAGAACAAAGCATTAGTGCGCCTCAAACTTATGAAGTAGAAGTTGCTTTAATCAATGAATTTACAAAACCATTAAAACCTTATTCGTTAGTCATTATTCATCAAGTTAATAATATACCTCAGCGCATTAACAACGAATTAAAAGCTAATAATCAATCTGTATTTTATATTGGAGCCAATACAAGTTCTTCTGCAAAAACCTTATTTAGCAGCAAAAACAATGACGCCGAAGGTGTTTATCAAAAAGAATTTTCTTTATTTACACTAAGCGATGAATTAAAAAGTTACATTAAAGATTTTCCTGCTGTGGCAACTCCTTTCAGAAATGGCGCAGTTACCAACGGAGCAAACATCTTAATAGCGCAAAAAATAGGTGTTGTTGAAACTGAAGATCCATTATTACTATTTACAGAAATTAATGGTTTAAAAACTGCACAATTTTTAGGTGATGGCATTTGGAAATGGCGTATGAGGGATTATGCTGACCACAATAACCATAATTTATTTAACGAATTAATTAGTAAAACCGTTCAGTACCTATCAGTAAAAGCTGATAAAAGTTTCTTTAGAGTATTTACTAAAAAAATTATTAATGAAAATGAAGCGATTGATTTTACTGCCGAAGTATATAACCAAAGCTATGAGCTAGTCACAGAACCCGATGTGACATTAATATTAAAAGACAATAAAAACAAAACATACAATTACACTTTTAATAAAAAACAAACCATGTACAGTTTATCTGCTGGGCAATTTCCAGCAGGTGAATATAGTTATGAAGCCAAGGTGAAATATGGCGATAAGCTATATACTAAAACTGGTATCATTATTATTAAAGAAATTGTATCCGAAAAAATCAATACGGTTGCTAATCATCAATTATTATTTCAAATAAGTAAACAAAGCGGTGGTAAATTATTTTACGAAAATCAATTGGAGCAATTACAAAAAGAAATTTTAGCTAGCGATTCCATTAAATCTATTACCTATTCACATAAGCAATTAACCGACCTTGTGAACCTCAAATGGTTATTTTTTATCATTTTAGCTTTCCTGTCAATCGAATGGTTTTTAAGGAAATACAACGGAAAAGTGTAATACCCTACCCTAAAAACCTTATTTAAGAATCCAATTTTAAAGCTCAATTATGGCACTTTTATTGATTTAGTGAAAGAGCTAAATAACTATATTTGTTTAACTATTATTAAATTGTAATCACGAAAAATATATAACATGAAAAAATTATTAATCCTTTCTTCTGCAATCATCCTAAGCTTATCTGCATTTACTACAAGTGATGGCGACAAAATCCCTTCAGCTAACGTTAAAAAATTAGATGGTTCAGCTACTAATTCAAACACTTTCAAAAACGATGGCAAACCTATGATTATTAGTTTTTGGGCCACATGGTGCAAACCCTGTAAAAAAGAATTAGACGCTATTAACGAAGAATATGCAGAGTTAGTAAAAGAAACTGGCGTAAAATTAATTGCTATTTCAATTGACGATGCTCGTAGTTCTGGAAAAGTAGTAACTGACGTTAAAGTAAAAGGTTGGACATACGAAGTATATATTGACGAAAATCAAGATTTTAAACGTGCTATGAACGTTAATAATGTACCTCATACATTTTTAGTGAATGGAGATGGTGAAATTGTTTGGAGCCATAATTCATACGCTGAAGGTGACGAAGAAAAATTATTTGAAAACGTTAGAAAATTAGCTAAAGGAGAAAAATTAGCTCACTAAGCATTTATAAAATAATAAACACTTAAACATTTCACCACTACCGTATGTCTTTAAAATTAGCATCACGTTTATTGCTTACATTTTTTGTAAGTTTATTTTATACTTCTTCATACGCCCAACTAAAAGATGAGTTAGGCGCCATACACGGTAATTTTCAAATAGATGCTGCTAATTATCAAAGAGACACTATTATTGGTGCCGACCCTGGCAAAGAAGTATTTCGATACAATGCATTCGGTAATATCAATTATCAAAAAGGAGGATTTAGTGCGGGTGTTAGATTTGAAAGTTACAACCCGCCTTTATTAGGTTATCTTCCGGGCTATAGAGGTTCTGGTGTGCCATATCGTTTTGCTAGATACCAACATAAGGATATTGACATTACGGTAGGTAATTTTTATGAGCAATTTGGAAGCGGTATTACTTTAAGAGCTTATGAAAACAGAGGCTTGTTATACGACAACGCCTTAGACGGAATGCGTGTTATTTTTACTCCTAAAAAAGGTATTGCTATAAAAGGATTAGTAGGTAAGCAACGTACCTATTTTTCATTATCTCCGGGGATTGTTAGAGGTATTGATGCAGAAATAAATATCATGGAACTATTTGATTCTATTTTAGGGAAATCAAAAACCAAAGTGATTATAGGAGGAAGTTATGTGAGTAAATATCAACAAGATCAAAATCCAACATTAGTTCTTCCTGAAAACGTTGCCACAGGAGCTGGTCGTTTTACTGTTCTAAGAGGGGGTTTTAATTTTAATGCAGAATATGCTTACAAAGCAAATGACCCTTCTTATCAAAACAAATACAGTTACAAAGATGGTCATGCTATCATTGCTTCTACCTCTTATGGTATGGATGGATTCTCCATTATGTTGTCTGGAAAAATGTTAGACAATATGAGTTTCAGAAGCGACAGAGATGCGCAAAATACAATTGCAATGATTAATTATCAGCCTGATTTTAGCAAATTTCACACCTACTCATTAATGGCTTATTATCCCTATGCTACTCAACCTAATGGCGAAGTTGGTGGTACGGGCGAAATTCAATACAAATTTAAAAAAGGAACATTACTTGGTGGTAAATACGGCATGGATATTACCATCAATGGCTCGGCATATTATGCTTTAGATACTACTGGTATTGCTCCTATCAACGATACCTTGAATAACTATAAATATTCTACAAATTATGGAAGTATAGGCAATGAGTATTATCATGATTTTAATATTGAAATCACAAAAAAATTAAGTAAAAAATTAAAGTTCACTTTAATGTATGCCAATCAATTCTTAAATCAATCTATTGTTCAATTTAACACACCTGATAAAGAAGAACATCCGGATATTACATCTCACATTGGTGTTTTAGATGTTATTTGGAGATACAAAACAGGTTCTGCTATCCGAATTGAAACACAAGGTTTTTTTGGAGAGTATGACTATAAAGAACATGCCATTGATGCTAATGGAAAAAAGAACATTACAAGTAATACTGGTTCTTGGTTATCAGGTTTGATTGAATGGACTCCAAATACTCACTGGAGTATAACAGTTGCCGACCAATACAATTTTATTAATCCTGATGATACAAAAAAAATACACTATTACTTTGGAATGATTGGTTATACCAATGGACCAACTAGAGTATCTGTAAGCTACGGTCGCCAACGTCAGGGAATATTTTGTGCAGGAGGTGTGTGTCGATTTGTACCTGCTTCTAGCGGTTTATCAATTAGTATTTCATCTAGCTTTTAAAAAATTAAAAAATAAGTCATGAAAAATATCATTTATCAATTCATTATTTTAATCTCTGTGTTATCGGCAACGGTAAGTTGTGATAAAGTAAATGACGTTAGAGATCCTAACGCTGAAGCAATTACAGGAAATAGAAAAGTATTTGTGGAAGATTACACTGGTCATAAATGTGGAAATTGTCCAGCAGCAGCTGATACATTGAAATATTTAGAAAAAAAATACGCAGGTCAAATTGTTCCTTTAGCGATTCATGCTGGTTTTTTTGCAACAACCAATGCGTCTTATCCAACTGATTTTAGAACAACCGCAGGTAATGCCTATGATACACAATTTGGAATTTCTTTGGCCGGAAATCCAAATGGATTAATTAACAGAGGTGGTTATGGTTCAGGTGGTTTTATAAAAGCTTACACCTCATGGGAAGGTGAAGTAGCTCAAATGCTTAGCAAACCTGCCAAATTTGAAATTAAAATCAAAAATAATTTTGTAATGTCTAGTAATAATTTAAATACAAGTATCACTGTGCGCTCTTTATCTAATAACAGTGGTATATATAAATTAGTGGTATTATTATCGGAAGACAGTATTATTGCTGAACAGTTGGATTACAGATTACCTTCAGGAAGTCAATTAATTAGCAACTACGAATTTAAACATGTATTAAGAGATGCCATTAATAGCACTTGGGGAGATGCTGTATTTGCAAGTGGTGCTGTAGCTAATGATTCTATTGTAAAAACCTACTCTAACTACAATCTTAATTCGGGGTATAACGCTGCAAAATGTCATGTGATTGCTTATGTGTATGATGCAGATCCAAATAGCCCAACTTACTACGAAGTGCTTCAGGTAGAAGAAGCGCATGTGAAATAAATTATTAAATGAACGTCACTTCGAGTGATTTTTTGCTCCTAACTACCGGCAGGTAGGTGCCTTTTCGCAAAAAATTGTATCGAGAAGTTTGGGATAGTCGTTCTCGATATAAAAATTTCAAAAGAACAGAAATTTTCTACTCGAACTGACAGCACTTATACATTTATTTCTTCTTTGCAAAGCTCTTTTTAAATGTATATTTTTACATTTTTAAGACTACTATGAAACCATCCATTCCAAGAGGCACCAGAGATTTCGGACCTGCAGAAATGCAGAAACGTCAATATATTTTCAATATCGTCAAAGCTAATTTTCAATTATTTGGTTATGCGCCTATTGAAACGCCGTGTATGGAAAACATCAGTACTTTAACTGGTAAATATGGCGAAGAAGGCGATCAATTAATTTTTAAAGTATTAAACTCTCGTATTCACGAAAGTAAAGACGATAAAAAAGAAGTATTAAGAAAAGAATTCGAAACGTCATTAGAAAAATCATACAACTCCGAACACTTAACCGAAAAAGCATTACGTTACGATTTAACCGTTCCTTTTGCACGTTATGTGGTTATGAACAATCATGCCATTACTTATCCTTTTAAACGTTATCAAGTACAACCAGTTTGGCGAGCTGATAAGCCTCAAAAAGGACGTTACCGTGAGTTTTATCAATGCGATGCCGATGTGATTGGCTCTAACTCATTAATTAATGAATTAGAATTAATTGCCATGATGGATAAATCATTTGCCGAATTAAATATTCCAGTTTTAGTAAAATTTAATAACCGTAAAGTTTTAAGTGGCATTGCTGAAATTTTAAACGCCAGCGATAAAATTATTGATATCACTGTTGCCATTGATAAACTAGATAAAATTGGTAAAGAAGGAGTCGTCAAAGAATTACAAGAAAAAGGAATTTCCGAATCTGCGATTAAACAACTAGAACCTTTAATTGATTTATCTGGATCTAACGAAGAGAAAGTAGCTGTATTAAATACATTTTTAGCAAATAGCGAAATTGGGAAAAAAGGAATTGAAGAAATTAATTTCTTACTATCTAATTTAAAAACGATTGAGATTAAACACATTAAAGTAGAGTTAGATATTACCCTAGCTCGAGGTTTAAACTATTATACAGGAACTATTTTTGAAGCCAAAGCCAATGCGGGAACATTTACGCCTAGTATTTTAGGTGGGGGACGCTATGATGATTTAACGGGTATTTTTGGATTAAAAGGTTTATCGGGAGTTGGGATTTCGTTTGGTATTGATAGAATTTATGATGTGATGGAAGAATTAAATTTATTTCCAGAATCCGTTAATAAAGTATCTACCACTAAAATTTTATTAGCCAACTTTGGAGACGCAGAATTAATGCACTGTGTAGGCTTAGTATCAAAACTAAGAGCTGCTGGTATTAATGCCGAAGTATATCCTGATGTGGTGAAGAAAATTGCCAAACAATTTGAGTATGCTGATAAAAAACAAATTCCTTTTGTAGGCGTTGTTGGTGGTAACGAAATGGTAAATAATACCGTTATGCTAAAAAACATGGTTACGGGAACACAAGAGGAAGTTAGTTTTGAAAAATTAGTAGAGGCTTTAAAATAAGATGAAGCCGTTGCAACAACACTGAGTTATTGTTTAACTACTTTCTTAGTTAAACTCATCCCGTTAGCATAAACAACTTTTACAAAATAAATACCATTGGCAAAGTTTTGGAGTTGTAATTCATGCTCTTTACTATTTATTGTTTCTGATAATAAAATTTGACCAGTTAAATTGTTTAATTCAATAGTACTAACTTTTTCGTTACTTCTAATATTTACCAAATTGGTAGTTGGAGTTGGGTAAAAAATAGTATTAATAGATGATGTGCTATAAATATTAGTTATCACTCCTAAATCATTATATACTACAAGCCCAGCAGGAGTTGAAATCCAGACATTATTTAGTGAATCAATGTCGAAATTAATAATAACAGTGCTAGGTATAATGGTATTCCATACCCCGTAAAATCCTTGAAAGCTTGTGCTAAATATTGTTGGGCTAAAAAAATCAGTTCCTGCCGCATTATTAATAAAATAACGCCCATGTGTATTAGTAGCAATTTGATTATCAAAAGTCTGATTATATGAAACGTCACTTAATAGGATGTTATTATAATCATATGTTCTTAACCTATAATCTGAAGTTTGATTACCTGTATACAAACTAACTATTTCATACCTATTTTTATATCTATCGACAAGCACTCTATAATAATCACAAAAATTAAATAAATTCATAAAACAATAATTTATAGAGGGAGTGTTAGCGTTAATAATTGTAAAATTATTTGCCAATAAAATACTATCTGCTTTATTTTGAGGGGATGAAAAAGAGTTTCCTGGATTTTTACATTCGCCATATAATGTATGATTACTATGAAAAACCAACTTTTGAACAGATTTCAAGCAAGAATTTGTTGTATCCATAACATAAATAGAATTTGTTAAAGAATTAAACTTTATAACTCCATTTTTATCTGTCCAAAAAAACACATCATTACTATCTATGGCTAATCCTAATAAACTATCCGTGGGCAATGATGATAAATTACTCTTATTGTATAAAGTGAAAGTATTATTCTTAAATTTTATAAAACCATTATTATGATTTAAAAACCATATTGTATTATCAAATGCAATTTTAAATTTATCAATTCTGTTATTAGGTATATTTGAATTTTGAGTATTATAAACTGTCCAAGCATTATTATTAAAACTATATAATCCATTCTGGGTACCAATCCATTTTACATTATTGCTATCTACTTCAACCCAATTAATACTATCATTAACAAATGGAGCATTTGTATGATCAAACAATAACCAATTGGGGTTTTGCGACATAAAATTGCCTGTTAAAAACACACAATACAGAATAATTATATTTCTCATATTTATAGTTTAATTACTTTTTTAGTAATACTCATCCCATTACTATAACTAACTTTTACAAAGTAAATGCCATTAGTTAAGTTATTTGTTATAAGAGCTAAGTTGTTTGAACTTGTATTTTCCCGAATTAAAACTTGTCCTGTAACACTTAACAACTCTACTTTCTCAAAACTAAAACGACTACTAATATTTAAAACATCACTTGTTGGATTTGGACTCACTCCAATAACTTCATCCCAATAACTCATCTCTTTTACACCCGTTGGATAGCCGCAATTAAAAGCACCCTCACAAAAGGTACTATCTGTTTTTAGTAACCAAATATCTTGGTTGCCTGTGCCACCGTTTGCAAATATGGGACTTATAAAACCCGAAAACACATAACCCTTATCGGGTGCTTGTACTAAATCTCTAAAATAATTTTGGCTACCGGGCTGCACCGCATATTCTCTGCTAAATAAACTATCACCATTTTGATTGATTTCGTAAACCATTCCGTTGGCAGAATTGTCCAACTGAAATTTTTCACCAGATACCACAAAATTATTTTTTTCATTTATTAAAAAAGTAAAAAAATCATGACCAAATGCTTTCTCTCCATATTCCTTTTGCCAAATTAAATTACCTCCGGCATCTACCTTGGTAAACATAGGGCGGCGCATAGTGCCTTGAGATGTTATATTATAGGCTTTACCTCCTGTAAATACAATATCTCCATTGGGTAACTCCATCACATCAAAACTGCCATTGGCATAGGTTGCGGATGGATAAAAGTTTTGCCAAATAACTGCGCCACTAGTATCTATCCTCATTACAAATGGACCCTGAGTTGAGGTACCATGTAATTGTTTTAACCCTCCAATTAACAAATTACCGTTAGTACATTGTTTAATGCAATAGGCTGTTTCATCATAAGTTGGTACGCCTATTTTCTTTTTCCAAATTTCATTACCAGCCGTATCAGCTTTTATTAATAAGATATCAGAGTTTTGATACAAACTGTCCACCCATCCAGTCATATATATATATATATCATTTTTAATAATTCCGTTGAGCTGATTTGTTTGATTAATAAATCCATATTGATGATATGCTATACTATCTAAGTTTTGATCGATTTTCCAAGTAAATACAAGGCTAGTATCAGTTTTATAGAAATTTGTACCACCGATTGTAAAATAACTATTAGAAGTAATAATACATTTATTAATATTTGGCACTATTAAATTTGAATTCCAATTATAAGTTCTATTCTTAATTCTTGTTCCAGTATAGTTTACTATTCCTAAATTCAAGGAATAAAGACTAAAATTATTCGCAGCACAACCATAGATTAAGTAGTTTCCATTAAACAAGTTAATTCCAGTTGAAATATCACCATTATTAAAATTATCATATCTGTTATTAAAATACGACTGTGCTATACTTAATTTGCAAACTAAGTATAGCACAATGCAATATGTTACCTTTAAACGCACTATTTAATTATAATCAATTTGTTAGTTTGCAACACTTTCTCATTATCTTCAACTTTATAAAAATACACACCACTACTATAGTTTTCTAAAGAGATAGTTCGCATTTCTTCTGATTCATTTAAGTTAAAGTTAAGTAAAATTTCGCCTCTAATATCAAATAAACTAATTGTGCAATTACTTTTTGATTCAGCATTTACTAATTTAAATGTAATGACATTATTTGCCGGATTAGGAAAAGCCAAAACCTGCAATTCTTTTTCTATTAAAGCAGGCTTTTCCTCTTCAACAAATCTTTGGTTTTGTGGTTTTGTATAATCTACATACACTTGCTCTTTATATTTTTTACCAAATAAGGCGCTGTGCAATACATTGGCATTAACCGATTTGCCCAACGGCCATTTACTAAGTAATGGATTTATTTTTGATGAAATAGCGGTGTTGGTTTGGTAAGCACTTGTTTTATTCGTTTGTTGTTTTAGAGCTAATATGGCATCTAAATAATCGCAAGTTTCAGCACTTTCCCCTGCCTGGCGCATCACGGCAATTTGTGCCTGAGCCTGCCCAAACTTACCTTGCTCCATTAAAGCACTGATGTATAAGTTGCGCGATTGAGGACTAATCGTAAAATCTAACTTCGTATATAAAGTATCATACACTGCTGTGTTGGTGCTATCATTTAACACATCGTTAATGATATCGTTATATAATAATACACGGGCTGTGGTATAATATTTAATCTCGTTTTGCAAATACGTACGTTGACTCATACCTGTTTGTGCTGTTAAAATTTGATTTTTGGTAACATTTGTTATTGTTAATTGATTAAAGGCTGCTAACACTGTTGAACTTAAGGGGCTATTGGCAACTAAAACATCCTTAAGCGTAGCATCTGTATAACTTGGTGTATGGTTTATAAAAGCCAGTAATACATTATCACTTAAATAAGGTCCTACTTGTATTAAGTTTTGTTTTAGTGTGGCTTCGTTAGTTCCATTATTAATGCTGCTATATAAACTTTGAGCATCGGCATCAACTAACAACTGTTGTTTGGCGGCAATGGTATTGCTCATACTTTGCAACTGCTGCCCGGCATTATTTTGTGCCAAACGTAAATGCCCTCCGGTTGGTGTGGCGCATACAATACCACTTCCTGCTTGATTACACAAATTAACAAAATAATCAGTAGTAATATAACACCCCAATTGTGGTAACTCTACATTTGGAGTTGTTCTGGTATTATAAGTTACTTGATACAATACATTGCCATTGCTATTTAAATCTTTAGCGCTACCGCAGGTATGACTAAATTCATTCCCAGGTAATACTGTTGCATCACCCGACACACATCCTCCTTGTTGTTGGGCAATAGAGCCCTGCATTTGCAAGCCCATTACATTAACATCGGCGGCATTAATGGTAGCTACGGTAAATTTGTTGCATTTGAGTTGCAGGTCGTAGTTTTCTTCTTGTGCTTGTATGCCATAAGCCACGTTGCTAAACGTATTTTGCTTAAGCATATTAGTATTAATACCAGTGTTGCTCACAATAATTCCATAGTCGGTATCGGTAGCGTTATTGGTATTATCATTAAAGGTATTTTCTTTTACATTATAGGCATCACACACATCCAAGTATAAACCATAAGGGTAATTATAAACCATACCAGTACCAACACCATTTGATTCAAGATAACCATCACCAATATTAATTAAGTTTCTAAAAACTGAACTTTGCGTGGTACCACGCAAAATAATACCTCGATGATTGTTTTCAAATTTAGAGACATTGATGTTTGCAATAGCTGTGGCAACACTAGCCCCTGCATCCACTCCATAATATAAATTCTCAAAAAGGTTTGGTGTACCATAAGTATTACAATCTGTTTTACCAAAAATTAAACAAGGAGTAGTTGTTGTAAAAGTTGCATCCCATGTTACAATACCATTACCACGTTTTGAAACCGCATAAGAGGAAGGCGTATTGTTTTTAAAAATATTTGATGTTAAACCAATGCCTCTGGTGCCCCACATGGTTATATGAGATTCAGGATTAAAATAATTTATTGCAGTAGTTACATCCGTTAAAAACTGATTAGTTGTAAAAAACGACTTATCATTTACAATTTGATTGAGTGCGTTTTTGTTAGTGTAAGGGATAAATTTGGCTCCTTCACGACAATTTATAAATTTTGCGTTCGTGCATTGCACAATACCGCCACCCATTTTTGCCCAATCAATGCTCCAACCATCACCATTAATAGTTGCATAACTTTTAATACCTGCTTCTGCATTTTGCACTGTTGCACTATTTGTCATCACACACCAACCATGATAAGGATAAAAACTACCTGATAAAATTTGTTTTTGATTTTGATCGCCTTGTAATTCTATTCCTTTCCATAAATAACCATCACATTCGGATGCAGCTGTCAGCGTAGCATTATTAATAACCAATTTAGCACCTGCTTCTACATACAAACGGCTATTTGGCCCAAATTTTATGGTTGTGTTTTGAATGGTTAATATAGCACCTGTTTTAACAGTTACTGATGTGTTTGGAAAGTTTTGAGGAGTAGACCAAGTAGTGCTTGTTGTTATGTTAGTTGTTGGAACAGGCTGAAAAGGCAAATCCACTTCAAAAGCACCACGGCCGTATGTGCCTACAATTAATTTATTTTTACAATAGTTCATTTTAAGTGTAAATATTTGTAGGGTCGGGCTATTACCATATCTGCACCAATGACCTGCCATTGTGTTATCTGTATAGTAAACTCCATCTAAAGTTCCGGCAAACACAATCCCATTTGCTCCTTCAACCGCTTGTACTTCAAAAACAGGAATATTAGCAAATGTCCCATATGGATCTGCGTTAGTCCAGGTTGTGCCTCCATTTACAGATTTCCAAACTTTAAAGTTACTTATTAAACCAGATGAACTTACCCAAACACTATTTCCATCATTGGGTAATGTGCAAATATCTGAAATAACAGGTATTGCAGTGCCAGGAATAGCAGCCGCATCATATAAAGCATTTGTAACTAAATTCGCATTTACTGCGGAGAAATTATCCGAGTTAGCTGGCGGATTGCTAAATCCATTAACAGATTTTACTATAACGCTAGGATTATATTGATTAACCTTGTATCCAGTTACTCCATATGCATATGTACTAGTGCCAACTTTCCCTGAAACAACTTCAAAAATTGGAACACTTGAATAATTTATTGTTGTTGGGCTTGTAGTTTTATAATTAAAATTCATATCTCTTAGCACTGGATCCCAATAGATACTAAAACCACCCAGATTATTTGGTGGCGCTACACAAGGAGATGTGGTATGTTTTAAAATTTGATACCCGCCAGTTAAACGTTCGGTATAATTATCTGGATTATGTTTATAATATAAGCCCAGCATTGATGGCCCTGTATTCTGAAAAATACATTTTGTATTTGTTAAATAATTAAATTTATAAAGCGCAGGAGAATTACCTTTCATTAATGCATCCGTATTATCTATATCTATAATGGACACATTATATCCATCTCCTCCATTTCCTGTAGCCATTTTCCAATCACTACCAGCAAAACCTCCAGTGTATTGAACATAATTATCTTGTAAGGCTGCTAAAAAATAATCTTTATCCTGTTCAGAATCATCAAAATCCCATAATAATTGGGCTTGTATTCCTTTATTCTTAAAAACACCTCCATTGTATGGATTTACATTTCTTATATTTAGCGAAACTCCTCCATCACTGGAAATCCACAATTTATTTGGTTGTGAAGGATGAATGTTTAAGCTTTGAATATCGGCATGTAGCTGATTATTGTTGGGATAGTATTGAGAAAGTGTACTATTTGTGGTATTGTAATGATAGTAAGAGTTATTACCAATATAAAAGTTTGAATTATTAGGAGCTGTACCTCCATTGGGGACAGCAATGATAGCCATTTTATCAATTGATCTGCCATAAGCAGCATAAACATAAGCAGTAAAATATGTTACTGGTATCCAATTCCCATTACCTGTTTTTTTTGCAATCCCTATTTTGTCATTATTTGCATAAATTAATGCGTAAATTTCATTTGTTTGTCCTGATAACAAAGAGTTCGTGATATTAATCCTATAAATTGGATCTGATGTACCAGGATAATTACCATTCGATAAATCTAAACCAGAACCTACAATTGTAGATATAGACCAACTACCAAAGGGATTTGTGCTTGTATAAATTTGTTTACCACTAACATACCAAGTATAAGCTCCATGATCTATAGTAGGATTGTATGTTAACCCTACAATTTGATTGTCATTATTTGACAATATACTAAACTGATTGTTTTTTACCCACGTTATTGAATTTAATGCTACTAGTGAACCAGCAGGATTTGCGCTATAATACAAGCCATCTGTTGATGTGAAAATTAAATTGTTATGATTAGCAGGATCAATTTGAATATTGTAAATAGTGCCGCCATTAAACAAATTACTTGATGCCAGTCCATTATTAATTATTTGCCATGTATTTCCTCCATCATCTGTAGCATATAATCCTGTTGTATATATAGGATAATCTGTTATAGAACCTGCTATACCAGTTGGAGTATTAATGTTTAACACATCATTTGGATGACCTGTTGTAACATACATTCTATTAGGCTCTATAGGGTCAATTACTAAATTACCAGTTGCGGAAAATGGAATATATAAATCAGTATTTAATCTTTGCCAATTTTCACCATCATCTTCTGTTTTCCATATTCCACCAAATGCACTTATTGCAAAAATGGTTTGATTATTTACACCATCATAATTAGGGTGAAATGTCATTTTATGAATTAATCCAGCGCCCTGCAATGAATTTGTATTATTAGATTCCATTCTTGGACCCACTTCTTTCCAAGTAGGAACAAAATCATTAGTGCAACTTGAATTTTGACTACGATGATTAGGTAAATTATTGGCGAAATTTTTAAAGTTTTGTGCCGCAGTTGTAAATTTTCCATTTTGATCAAATTGTCCATTCCATCTCTTTGAAATTCTTTCGACCTTAGCTTTCAAACCATCTTCAGAAGTATCATTTGGATACAATGAATCGATAGTATGTGCAATAGTATAAAATCCTTGAGCATTTATTTGCAAGCTGCAAATAACGGATAACAATAATAATAAATACGTTTTTTTCATAGTTTTTGATTTAAGCTGTAAGTGTAGTGATTTAATTTATTTGTGATTTTAAAGAATTATTAAGTGTATGTGATTTTTTTATAAGTGTTATGATTATTAGATTAATTGCTATTTATTTAAAATTGTAAATCTGCTACAAAACATAGTCATTTATACTACCGTAAAAATGATTTTTGGCACACATCGATTTTAAGTGGCTTAAATTACTTATTGTATTTTAGAAAAATACACGAAAGACCCTACGTATAAATACGTATTTTTATCCGTATTTATACGTATTTTTTGTCTCAAAATTAATTTTAGGGGGTTTTTAATCTTTTTTTATGACTCTAAATACAAACAATTTTTGCAAATGAGATTACAAAGCTCATTATATCATTAGCAAGAGACCCTTTAGGTTTAATGAGAGCAATAGTGAGTGTGGTAGTGAAGAAGTCGTAGCTTCGAGAGCCTCAGCTACCGGTGATAACAACCTCCCCCGTCCGCCAGCTGGCGGACACCCCCTCTGGAGGGGGATAAAAAAAGCCCTTTGTTAGAATTAACAAAGGGCTTTTTAAATTTTTATGATAAAGAAATTACTCTGCTAAAACAATCACTTTGTTTTTAAAAACTTCTACTACTCCACCTTTTACTTCAAAAGTATGAGCTGTGTTATTTTCTTCAATTAACTCAATGTTGCCCTTTTTCAAAGTTGCAATCATTGCTGCGTGATTATTCATTAATCCAAAAGAACCTTCAGAACCAGGAAATACAGCTGATTTCACTTGTCCTTCAAATAATTTTTTATCAGGTGTTATAATTTCTAATTGCATTTTTATAAATATTAAGCGTCAGCTAAAATTTTCTTACCTTTTTCGATAGCTTCTTCAATAGAACCTACTAAGTTGAAAGCTGCTTCAGGATACTCATCCACTTTACCATCTAAAATCATGTTAAATCCTTTGATAGTATCTTCAATTGGAACTAACACACCTTTTAAACCTGTAAATTGCTCAGCTACGTGGAAAGGCTGAGATAAGAAACGTTGTACACGACGTGCGCGGTGAACTGTTAATTTATCTTCCTCACTTAACTCATCCATACCTAAGATGGCAATGATATCTTGTAATTCTTTGTAACGTTGTAACGTTAATTTAACTCTTTGAGCACAGTTGTAGTGAGCATCACCAATAACTGCAGGAGTTAAGATACGAGATGTAGAATCTAATGGATCTACCGCTGGATAAATACCTAACTCAGCAATTTTACGACTTAATACAGTAGTAGCATCTAAGTGAGCAAATGTTGTTGCTGGAGCTGGATCGGTTAAATCATCTGCTGGTACGTATACCGCTTGAACTGAAGTAATAGAACCTTTTTTAGTTGAAGTAATACGCTCTTGCATCGCTCCCATTTCTGAAGCTAAAGTTGGTTGGTAACCTACCGCAGATGGCATACGACCTAATAAGGCAGATACCTCAGCACCAGCTTGAGTAAAACGGAAGATATTATCAACGAAGAATAAGATATCACGACCTGGACCAGTACCATCTCCATCACGGAAATATTCTGCCATCGTTAATCCTGATAAGGCAACACGAGCACGTGCTCCAGGAGGCTCATTCATTTGTCCGAAAACCAATGTTGCTTTTGAATCTTCTAAAGCTTTTAAATCTACTTTAGATAAATCCCAGCCACCTTTTTCCATATCATGTTTAAACGCATCTCCGTATTTAATAACGTCTGATTCGATAAACTCACGTAATAAGTCATTTCCTTCACGAGTACGCTCACCTACACCTGCGAATACTGATAAACCAGCATAAGCTTTAGCGATGTTGTTTACCAACTCCATGATTAATACTGTTTTACCTACACCTGCACCACCAAACAAACCAATTTTACCACCTTTTGAGTATGGCTCAATTAAGTCGATTACTTTGATACCTGTAAATAATACTTCTGATGAAGTAGATAAGTCCTCGAAACGAGGAGCAGGGCGGTGAATAGATACACCATCGTCTTTCTTCATAGTGTTGATACCATCAATAGCATCACCAACTACGTTAAATAAACGTCCTTTTACTTTATCACCAATTGGCATTTTAATAGCCGCACCAGTCATTTTCACTTCCATACCACGGCATAAACCGTCAGTACTATCCATGGCAATGGTACGAACCATATCTTCACCTATATGTTTTTGTACTTCAAGAATTAATGGAGTTCCGCCTGCGCGAACAATCTCCAAAGCATCTAAAATACTAGGTAGTTTCCCACCATTTAAATCAAAACTAACGTCCACTACGGGACCAATAACTTGAGCAATTTTACCAACTTGGTTAGACATGTTATGTGTATTTTTTAAATTCGGGTGCAAATGTAGGGTTTAAAGTTAAAAATGCAAAGTAAAAAGTGCATTTTAGTCGAATAAAATGAGGGATTTATTCACAATTTATTTTTTTCTGTTAACTAAATCAATTACCAACTCAGGAGGTCTTCCAATAACGGCTTTATAACCATCTATTACAATTGGACGCTCAATTAATATGGGGTTTTCAATTAGCAATTGAATCCATTCCTCGTTGGTAAAGGTTTTATTCTTAAATTTTTCAAGAAAAACAGGCTCTTTTTTTCGAACAATATCAATAGCTTTTAATCCTAATTTGTCTAAAATATTTTTTAACTCCTTTTTGGTTGGAGTTTCTTTTAAATATTCAATGATTTCAATGTCGCATCCTTCATCTTGAAGCATTTTTAAAGCTTCGCGGCTCTTTCCACAGCGTGGATTATGTAATATTTGTACTTTTTTCATGATTGTTGTTCTTTTTTTAACCACATAGATACATAGTTTATAGAAATAGTAGAAATAGTTTAAGATAGAGAAGCTTCGCTTCTTACATAGAGCACTATATTAAAAAACATGTTTTCTATCCCTAACTACTTTTCCTATGTATCTATGTGGTTAAATTTTTAAATGTTATTTGCGTTTACCTTGACTCATTAAAAAGGTTTTTAATAACTCATCGATATTACCATTTAAGACACTTTCTGCATCTGTAATTTTTAATTCTGTTCTGTGATCATTCACCATTTTATAAGGATGCAGCACATAACTTCTTATTTGACTACCCCACTCTATTTTCATTTTACCATCTTCAACAGCATCTCTAGCTTCGTTACGTTTACGCATCTCTAATTCATATAATTGAGATCGTAACATTTGCATGGCTTTTTCACGATTTCCTAATTGAGAACGTTCTACCTGACATACTACCACAATGCCAGTAGGTTTATGGGTTAATTGAACTTTAGATTCTACTTTATTAACGTTTTGTCCGCCAGCACCACCACTTCTAGAAGTACTCATTTCAATATCATTAGGATGAATATTAATCTCAATGGTATCATCAACTACAGGATACACATAAACAGAAGCAAAAGATGTGTGGCGTTTCGCATTACTATCAAAGGGACTAATACGCACCAAACGATGCACACCGTTTTCTCCTTTTAAATTACCATAAGCGTAATCGCCATCAATTTGTATGGATACAGATTTAATACCTGCTACATCACCATCTTGCCTATCCAATTCTGTCAACTTAAAACCTTGCTTTTCCGCCCACATCATATACATACGTTCGAGCATACTAGCCCAATCGCAACTTTCTGTTCCGCCTGCTCCTGCATTAATTTGTAAGACACAACTCAAGGCATCATCTGGCGAGTTCAACATATTTTTAAATTCCACATCATCCAAAATTTTTAAAGCAGCTTGATACAATTCTTCAGCATCCGCTTCAGAGGCATCTCCACTTTTATAAAATTCATACATGGTATCTAAATCATCAATAGCAGCCGTGAGTTTGTCATACGAAGACACCCACGACTTACGTGATTTGACTTCTTTTAAAACGGCTTCGGCTTTTTTTGAATCTGTCCAGAAATTAGGATCAAGAGTTTTTTCTTCGAGTTCTCTTAGCTCGTGACTTTTCTTATCATAGTCAAAGAAACCCCTTCAGAGCGATATGTCGTTCGTGAAGGTCCTTTAGTTGATCGGTTGTAAACATAACGCGAAATTATTTAAATTTATGAGAACATCAACCATATAGGGCATAAAAGTTAATAAAGAGTTGGTGGCAAATAATTAGCCCACAGATTACGCGGATTTTGCAGATTTATTTTTCCTGATCTCTGCGCCTATCTGCAAAATCTGTGGGAGAAACGTCGTACTTTAAAAACAAGATATAACAAATTATCATTACCAATCCAAAACTTACTAATCCCATTCCAAACCCAATAAATAAATGTTGAAGGATTCCAAACGAAAATAAATAGATTTTAAAAGAGCGAAACCAAACCAAAAATGGAAATGACAACTGATAAATCATCGTAAAATATGTTAGAAACATACATATACTATAAGGTATAAACTGGAAAAGAGAATTAGAAAACTCAGGAACTTGAAACGTTTGATACACTGCAATTCCTTCAATCCATGAACTATCAGTTATCTTGTAATAAGCAGCTATAAAGTACGCCAAGCATATTTGTATTTTTAAAGCTAATAAAGAGGTGTTATGTAAAACAGTCTTGAGATCATTAATTGTTAAATTATTAGATGCCATGGGCAATAAAAAACAATTAAATAATAATAATTGATTCAACAAATAATCGCCTCCAGTATTCACTGGATACAAAAAATTAGAAAGATTAATAATTGCAAACCACAAAAGCGCGTTAGTGATATAATTTGATTTTTTAAATAATCCAACTAAAGATAAAATTGCTACAGCTACTATAAATATAATTGCTAATGAAATTGAATAGTGGTTATTTAAGAAAAAACTTGAATCAACAATAACATTAACTTGTTTCACGGAATGATACACCAATCTATTATCAGAAAACAAGGCGTTAAATTGAGCTATGTACAAGAATACTTTGTACAACAAAAACAAATACAAGGCATTTCTAAACCATCCTATTTCTTTAGGTTGATTTTGAGTATTAAAAAAATATGTCGTTATTTTACTCAAAATTAATTTACAAGCAAGGATTTAAAATAATACGCATCAGTACTTTTTGTATTAGATGAAACTAATAGGTATTCACAAGGAGTTCCTGCTTTTATATCAAAGTTAGATTTTAAATATTGACTGATTTCAAAATGCAACACTGCAAAATTTTTATTTTTAGGCATTTCTGTGTAAGTACGGGAATTAACTCCACTTAAAGCCATAAATTCATAAATAAGGGAGTTGGATAACAACAAATAAATTGATTCTCGCCCAACAACTCTGTTTTTTTTATGAATTTCAATTTCATTTGATAAGATATCCTGCCAATCTGTATACCCAGTTTTTGTTTGATACCTCACAAATATGCTATTTTTAGCACTTGGGGCAGGGACAAACAAACACCAATTTTGATGAAATAAAGGGTAGACATAAGCATAACTAATCATTTTAAGTTTGCTGTCTTTGTTGTTTATTGGTAAACAGTACACGGAAATTAACAAAAAATGAATGCTTACTATTAGCCCTAAAACAAGAAGAAATATTCGTTTAAAGGCTTGATTCATGATTAATAACTAGTAAATGCACTGACAAATGTACTTAAAACAAAAAAAACAAAAAAATGTGAATTTATGGGTTACTTAAATGACTCTAATGGATTAATGCATACATTTGCAAATCAAAATTTATATTATACTAATGAAAACAATAAAATTATTTTTAGTTGCCGCAGTTATATCTGCATCTAGTTTATTTACCATTTCATGCGGAAGCGGTGAGAAAGAAGCAAATCCATTAGCAGATAGTTTATCTGGAGTTAATGGAGAATTAAATGGTCAATTATCTGAAAAAGAAGCTGCTCTTCAGGAGTTTGTAAGCTCATTTAATGAAATTCAAGAAAACTTAAATGCTATTAAAGAAAAAGAAAAAATTGTTACTGCTAGTTCTCAAAGTGGAGATGTAAAAAGTAAAGAAGAGACTATTAAAGAAGATATTCAGGCTATTTACGATTTATTAGCAAAAAATAAAAACCGTATTGGTTCTTTAAGCAAGAAATTAAAAAATGCCAATTCAAAAATTGCTGGTTTAGAGCAAATGATTGCTACATTGCAAGCACAGGTTGATGCAAAAGATGGAGAGATTTCTGAATTAAAATCTCAATTAGAATCTAAAAATATTGAATTAAGCAATATCGTCATGAATTTAGAATCTGTTGAACAAGAAAGTGCTGCTAAAACAGAAAAAATAAATACTGCATTTTATGCTTTTGGAACATCTAAAGAATTAAAAGAAAAAAATGTGATTACTAAAGAAGGTGGATTTATTGGAATGGGTAAATCAACTAAATTAAAAGCTGATTTCAACAAAGAATATTTCACTAAGGTGGATGTTTCTAAAACTTCATCAATTAATATTGGTGCTAAGAAAGCAAAAATCATTACAACTCATCCTTCAAGTTCTTATAAATTAGTTGGAGAAAAAACGGTTGAGAAAATTGAAATTTTAAACGCAGAAGATTTCTGGTCTAGTTCAAAATATTTAGTAATTATTACTGAATAAAAATTCAAAAATAATTCAGAAAGCTTTGAAAAGCCTAGTCGATATCGACTAGGCTTTTTTGTTGTTGCGCGATATTGCTTATCTGATAAAAAAAAATTTATAGAATTTATTTTCCAATTTTATATCTATTACTTAGCGCAAAATCAAACATATCAAAACATGAAAAAAATAATACTAATCATCGCTTCCTGCTTTTCCTTTATAAGTCAAGCACAAACATTTCCGGTTGGGCACATGAGTATAAATTTTAAAGATGTTTCTAGAACAGGCGGTTATTCTATATCTGGTGGAATAACTACAAGCACAGTAAGTGGAAGAGATATTGGAACCGAAGTATATTACCCAGCTACTACAGCAGGCAATAATACATCAGTAGCCAACGGCCAATTTCCAGTTGTTGTTTTTGGACATGGCTTTGTGATGACCTACGATAATTATGACAATATTTATAATCAACTTGCTTCTAAAGGATATATTGTTTTACTTCCCAGAACAGAAGGTAGTTTTTCTCCTGCACATGCCGAATTTGGCTCTGATTTAAAATACCTAGCTAATGCAGGAATGAACTTAAACACAATTTCAACACCAACAGCACTAGCTACATTTAACGGTAAGGTTTTACAAAAATCTGCAATCGGCGGTCATTCGATGGGCGCTGGTAGTTCCTATTTAGGAGCAGCGAGCAACAGTTCCATTACTTGTCTTTTTAATTTTGCCGCAGCAACAACTAATCCATCTTCTATTTCATCTGCATCCTTAATAACAGTTCCTTCACTTGTTATTTCAGGCGCAAGAGATTGTGTGGCAGATACCACAGTTCAAAACAGTCACTATGCAGCTTTAGCATCAACAAAAAAATTTCATGTGATTTTAAAGCAATTGACACATTGTGATTTTGGGAATGGAAATAGTACCAATTGTACTTTTGGTCAAGGATCTTCAGGATGTGGAAATCAAGTGAGTAACTCATTAGCATTTCCAAGATATATGAATTATTTACAAAACTTTTTAGACAATCAACTAAAAAATGATTGTTCGGCAGGACAACGCTTTATGGATTCAATCCAAAGTAATTCTTCATTAATTGCAGGAAAAAAAATAACAGGAACAATTGCATCACCCTTTAATATCTCCATTACAGGAGCGGGAAGTGTTTGTAATGGAAATACCATAACACTAACTGCTAACGGAGCTACAAGTTACACATGGACTAATGGCATAACCAATGGTGTGGCATTTACGCCAACCATCTCTCAAACATATAGTGTAACTGCAACAAATAGTGTAGGCTGTACAAAAACTGCAACAACTAGTATTACCGTTAATTCAAATCCAACTATTACAGCTACAGCCTCCTCTTCATTATTATGTAAAGGTAATACCGCTACATTAACAGCAAGTGGTGCTACTAGTTATACTTGGACCTCAGGACCCACAACTTCTATTTATGCAGTAACACCAACCGTTACCACAAGCTATACAGTAACAGGTTCTAATGCAAATGGCTGCACAAATAATACAGTTAAAACAATAACCGTCAATAATCTACCTACTGTTACAGCAGTAGCTAGTAATTCGGTAATCTGTAATGGAAGCACAACAACACTTAGTGGTGCAGGCGCAACAACTTATACTTGGACAAATGGAGTGACTAACGGAGTAGCTTTTTCTCCTTCAACTACAACAACTTATACGGTAACTGGAACTGATGTAAATGGATGTAAAAACAGCGCCACCAAAACAATAACCGTAAATAACTTACCTAACGTTACAGCATCAGTTACTAATTCTGTAATATGTAATGGAAATTCAACAACACTTAATGGTGCTGGTGCAACAACTTATACTTGGACCAATGGAGTGACTAATGGAGTAGTTTTCTCTCCTTCAACTACAACAACTTACACTGTTTCTGGTACTGATGCAAATGGATGTATAAATAGTGCGACTAAAACAGTCACTGTAAATCCACTACCTAATGTTATTATTGGTTCTAATACTACTACCTTATGTTCAGGACAATCAGTAACACTGACATCATCAGGAGCAACCAATTATACATGGACATCAGGTCCGTCAAGTTCTATTTATATAGTAACTCCATCTGTCACTTCAACCTATTCGGTAATTGGAGTAAACTCAAATGGATGCTCAAATTCAGCTGCAAAAACAATTACTGTAAATGCTTTACCAAACATTACAACCAACTCATCTAACTCAATAATTTGTAATGGGAACTCAACAACCTTAAGTGGAAGTGGAGCTGTGTCTTACACTTGGACTAATGGAGTAACAGATGGAGTAGCATTTACACCAAATGCAACCAACACATATACGGTTATCGGTACAGATGTGAATGGTTGTGAAAACTCCGCTATAAAAACAATAACAGTAAATGCATTACCAACTATTACAACAGTAAGCAACTACTCTACTTTATGTACGGGACAATCTGCGACTTTAACAGCTATGGGTGCTACAAATTATACATGGACTTCTGGCGCAACTAATGCTAACTATGTTGTTACACCATCTGTTACAACAACATATACTGTAATTGGCGAAGACATCAATGGTTGCTTAAACTCTTCTTCTATTACTCAAAGTGTTTCGGTATGTACTGGAATAAACAACATAACAACAAACCAAGTAATACAAATATATCCTAATCCAACAGATGGTAATTTAACTGTATCCTATCAATCATTTTCAGAGTCTATTATCAAATTTGTGATATACGATGTATCAGGAAAAGTAGTTTATGTTGAGAATGAAATACCTAACAATATTTATATCAATAAAAAGTTAGAAATTAAAAATCTAACACAAGGGTTATACATACTGTACATCGAGCAAAAAGACTTTAAAAAATCCTACAAGTTCATTAAGAATTAAATAAGAGACATCTTATTTTTAAAAATTTAAAGCTAAAAAATATCACATTAAACATCATACCTTAGACATAACAATCCATAAATCATGAAAAAACTATTATTACTAATTACATCGTTTATTGCATTAAGCAATCAAGCTCAAACATTTCCCATTGGGCACATGAGTATTAATTTCAAAGATGCTTCAAGATCGGGAGGCTATACCATTTCGGGAGGCATTGCTATGACGGGGACTGGAAGAACAATTGGAACAGAAGTTTATTATCCAGCTACAGTGGCGGGAAATAATACCGCTGTTGCTAATGGTCAATTTCCAATAGTTGTTTTTGGACATGGCTTTGCAATGACTTGGGATAGTTACGATAACATTTACAATAAACTAGCTTCTCTTGGATATATAGTTTTGTTACCTAGAACAGAGAGCGGAATCTTCCCTACTCCAAACCATGGTGACTTTGCCGCAGATATAAAATTATTAGCAACTCAGGGCTTATTATTAAACACAACTAGTACTCCTACTGCATTAGCAACCTTTAATGGCAAAGTGCTTCAAAAATCAGCTATTGGTGGTCATTCTATGGGTGCAGGCTGTTCTTTTGTTGCTGCACAAAATAATACAACTCTTACCTGTTTATTTAATTTAGCCGCAGCTACATCAAATACTGCTGGAGTATCTTCGGTGGCAGGTGCTAGTTTAGTAACCATCCCTACTTTAGTTATTTCTGGCGAGAAAGATAATGTGGCAGATACCACTGTACAAAACAGTCACTACAATCCAACATCTTCATCTATTAAATTCCATTCGATTATTAAAGATGTAACACATTGTGATTTTGGAAATGGAACTAGTGGCACTTGTACTATTGGTCAAGCTGCTTGTAATACACCATCTTGTAATACAATTTATTTTAATAGATATATGAGCTACATTGAACCATTTTTGGCTTATGAATTAAAAAGTGATTGTAGTGCTGGGAACACATTTATGTCATTAATTCAAAATCCGTCGGCAGATAGAGTTGGACGAAAAATAACAGGAACTATTGCATGTGCAACAACCAATTTAGAATCATTCAATCAGCTAAACAATTTATCTATTTTTCCAAACCCTGCCAAAGATAAAATCATGATTTCATACACTACCGAAAATACTTCTGCTATTCAGTATGAATTATATGATATATCAGGTAGACTTATTTTAAAAGAAACTGAAATTCCTGTACAATCAACTAACTCAACAAAAGAAATAAATATAGAATCAATTGATCATGGTTCTTATATCTTATTCATAAATCAAAGTGGTTACAAAAAGGCATTTAAATTAATTAAACAATAAGATTTTAGTACACTCATTAAAAAAGGAGAAACAAATTGTTTCTCCTTTTTTTATACCTTAGTGTAAGAATGTATATCATTTAAATTAATGGATATGCTCCCATCTTTATCAGACATCTGCTTCATAGGAACAAACTTTGCGTTCCATACCAATTCAGAAGATTTATAAGACATACGAGAATATACTGTTTGAAAATAAGTATCAGTGATTGATTTTATTAAAATAATAAATTCTCCGTCTCTAGCTTTTAAATCTACTTCGGATAAGCCAAACAATGGACTTTTATCTTCAATAGGATGAACAACTGTCCACGTAAGGGGTAATAAATTAATTTTGCTTCTTTCTAAATCTAAAAAATGAAAGTCTCTTCGTTGTGTATCTAAATTATTAATTGCCAAAATAACCTGACACTCCGTTTCTATTAATTCATTTTGTTTTTTATTGGCAACTCTAAACATTAAACCAGTTATTTCTTTATACGGTGCTATGATAGCCTCATTGCTATATTGTAAATCCGCTCTAGGCTTAGAAAAACGACCATATAAAATACCAGTCACTAAAGCAAAACCCATTAAACCTAGCATGGATTCGATAGATGAGATTGTGCTTGGAAGGACACTATTAGGATAAATATGACCATAACCCACTGTGGTTAAAGTTTGTGCACTAAAGAAAAATAACTGGTAAAATTTTTCGGAGCCTGTCCCCACATCTAATCCTCCAAACTTATCAGCACCAATAACATAATATATTACTGCAAACATTGTATTTACAATCACGTAACTAATAAATACCAACCCGAAAAATTGAGGCCAACTTATACCTAATAGCCAATGATATAAATCAAATCCAATGTGTTTATCGGACACTTTTCTCCTCACATTTACTGTTCCGTTTTGATTTAAAAAACGCACAGACTCGTTATAATTTTTGTTCCCGAAACCAATCTCTGCGGTTTCTGTTTTTTGTTTGTTAAAAACGTCTTTAATCATACCTTTGTATCATGAACTCTAAAGGTAATTATTATTGGCTATTATTAATTATACCATTGGCATTTGTTGGATGGTATTTTTTTAATAAAAATGAACAAAAACCACTTCGCAATTTACCCTACTATGGGCAAAAAAACTCCATTAAAAACGGCGACACATCTTACCATACGGTAAAACCTTTTATGTTTATTAATCAACATGGAGAAAAGGTTACCGAAGAAACAGTAAAAGGAAAAATATATGTTACTGACTTTTTCTTTACCACCTGTCAATCTATTTGCCCTATTATGAGTTCAGAGTTAGAACGAGTGTACAAAACATTTTCTACCAATAAAGATATTTTAATACTATCACACACTGTTTCTCCAGAAGAAGATTCGGTTAACGTTTTAATGGACTATGCCAAACTACATGGAGTGAAAGATAAGCGTTGGTTGTTTTTAACAGGAGAAAAAAAACATTTGTATGACATGGCAAGAACTGGCTATTTGTTAAACGCAGAGGAAGGTAACGGAGATGAAAATGATTTTATTCACACTCAAAACTTTGCATTGGTAGATAAAGAAAGGCATCTGAGAGGTTTTTATGATGGAACCGATAGTTTAGATGTATCAAGATTAATTACAGATATTAAATTATTATTAGAAGAATATGCCTATAACGAAAAACATAAATAAATTCTTTGTGATTTTTATGCTAATGGGTTTTGCTAATGCGAATGCACAAAAACCCTCGGTGTATAAAATTGATGATTTAACAAAACGTATTTATAATAATAGTGATACAATTTACGTGGTTAATTTTTGGGCAACCTGGTGCAAACCATGCGTAGCTGAATTACCAGAGTTTGAAAAATTACATCAAACATACAATGACAAAAAAGTAAAAGTACTTTTAGTTAGTATGGATTTTTAAGAGGAGTTAGATAAAAAACTAAAAAACTTCTTAGATAAAAATAAATATACGTGCGAAGTTGTTTTATTAGATGAAATCAATGGGAATGATTTTATTAATAAAATATCAGAAAGCTGGAGTGGTGCAATTCCAGCTACAGTTATAACCAGAAATAATAAATCACAATTTGATTTTTTCGAAAAGAAAGTAACCTATGATTTTTTGGTTGAAAAAATTAAGTAATTATCAAAATATCTAATTAAACCTCATTTTTTTATTCAAATATCCAATTCAGATATTATCTTTACCCAACTATGGCATTAACTGTAAAAACATCACAACTACCTAATTCAGGTAAAGGCTTATTTACCACAACAGCAATTAAAAAAGGAACTCGTATTATTGAATATTTAGGAGAAATTATTGATTGGAAAGAATATGAAAAACGAGTAGAAAGAGACGAAGATGGTTATTTATTTTTCGTCAATAAAAAACATTGTATTGATGCTTGGAATACTCCAGAACATAAAGCAAGATATGCGAATGATGCTGCAGGGCTAGGAAGAGTAAAAGGATTAAAAAACAATGCTGTATATGAAACTGAAGGAAACAGATGTTGGATTGTTAGCACAAAAGATATTGCCGCTGGAGAAGAAATATTTGTAAGTTATACCAAAGAATATTGGGACTGCGTTCGTTACAATATCAGTATCGGTAGAGGAAGAAAATAATGCAAAACTTAGATAAAATATCACTCAATTTTATTATATCTACTGGTAGAACTGGCAGTACATTATTGAGCTCCATGCTGAATATGCATCCTGAAATTTTATCAGTATCCGAAGAACCATTTGCATATAATTTATATCCAAAATACAAAAATGTAATAAATTGGGATGACAAAAAAATTGAAGAATTTTGTTACGACTTCTATTTATTTAGTGAAGGTAAGCTAGAGCCTCAGTTTGGGACAAAGCAAGATTTAATAAACATCTTACAAGAACATAAATCTAATTTAACTGGCGAAAAGGCTATAAAATTAGCTTACTTCGCTTTTTTTCCAAACAAAGACAAATCACAAGTAAATACAATTGTAGATAAAGAACTTAAATTCCATCATTTTTTGGAAGAAGTTGCCGTTTTTTATCCAACTAGCAAATTCATTGTATTATCAAGAGACCCACGTGATAATGTTTTAATAAAAATAAAAAGGGCAATTAAAAAAAATAAAAGACCGAGCACTATTTTTTTAGCTAAAACGTGGAATTATGAATATGCAACGCTCAGCAAAAAAATAAGCCAACTTGATTCAAATAGATATATTAAAGTTAAATATGAAGATTTAGTTGCGTTTCCCGAAACTGAATTAAAAAAAATTACATCATTTTTAAATTTACCTTATCAAGAATCAATGCTAAATTATGATGAAAAATTTAAAGAAGAAGTAAAACGAAATGAGTCTGTAATTGGTGAAACTGTAAAACAACATTTAACTTTATTTCATGAGGGCTTGACTCAAAAAACAAATACTAAAAAAGTAGGTATTTGGAAAAAAGAATTAACGCCAGCTCAAAACAATAAAATTTGGACTATCTGTGGTGACACTGCTAAGACTTATAACTATGAGCAAGAGAACTGTGAAAATATTTCATATTTCAAATTACATATGCTATATGATTTAATTCGTTTTTATTTAGATAAGATTGCTGTTCCCGGAATCTATTACAGCATGCCCTATTCATTCAAATACCTAATCAAAAAAATAAAATATGGTAAAAATTTTAAAAATGGAACTTGGGCGACTAAAGATTTTTACAAAACAACCCTACCAAAAAATTAAATTACTTTAATCAATTTCAATTTAACTGAAAGCGGCAAATAATAAATTAGTTTATTTTTTAAAATATTTTTATTAGCTAATAAAAGTCCCTTATAATATTTTATAAAATTAAGAGTTGTTTTTGAGAATTTAATATCATACTCAAATTGGGCATCAACGCTACAAATATTAGAAATAATATCAACTTCATCTTTTGTTAATCTTTCTCTCCATGCATCTACTCTATCTGTATTAACAGGTCGGCTTAACTTTAAATATTTCTCTTTAGCCTGTTCCCTGATGAGTGAAGTATTTTCTTCGATTTTTTTAATATTGTTTTCTTTAATATCTGAATAAAAGCTCAACATTCTCTCATTATAAGGAAAATCAAAAAACTCAGATACTCTTTTTAACTGGCCTGCAGGATTAGCCGCTAAATCTTCGTACTTTAAAACACAAAACTTGTGTTCATTATTTTTAATTACATTAAGCGCAGTAGTATTAAAAATCTTCCAAAGTTGGGTATCAAAATATATATTAGCTTTTTTGTTTTTTAATTTTTCTTTTCTTGAAAGATAATTAGCTCTTGGGTCTCTAATAACATAAACAAATTTCGCAGAAGGAAATGCCTTAATAATATCTTCAAGTACCATCGTATTATAAGGATTCTTATCAAAACAGTGCGTGTATTCCTTTTTACCATGAGCATACACAAATGCTCTATAAAAACATTGGTAAATTATCTCGAATGAAATAACTTCTGATTTTTCAATTAAATTTCTAAAAACAGCTTCATCCCATGAAAATGCATTTGATTTTCTTCTGTTTTCAAATTTTTTCAAATAAGACTTAATACTAGAGTGATCGTTTTCCGAAAAATTGGTTTTATTTTTCCAACTATGATAGAAAAAAACAAAAAAATCAACTTCAGGAGTCGCTTGTAAAGATGGATGTGCATTTAACATGGACATCAACAATGTTGTTCCTGAATTTGCTTTTCCTACAATAAAATTAAAAGCAATAGAGCTCATACTTTATATAAATTAAGTTGACTACTATTTAGATTTAATTCTTGATAATTTAAACCTTAGTGGAAAAAGAGAAACCAATTTATTATAGTAGATAAATTTAAGTGCCATTAATTTACCTTTAAGCCTTTTTAAATTTTGTGCTTTGTATAATACTGAGTCATTTTTATTATAGTCTAATTTCTCTGCCAATTCGGATGTAACAGAATCAATCATACTTATCTCTTCAGTACTTAAATCTTTTTGCCATGCATTCAATCTATCAGTATAAATTGGCTTACTCAAATCTGAATATTTAACTAGATATCTATCTTTTTTATCACTATTATCTAACCTATCTAAACTAAATTTCTTAACATCTTCGTGATAATTTAGCATCTTCTCATCATAAGAAAAATTAAAAAACTGAGCCATGCGTTTCAATTCACGCTCTGTATCCGTAATTAAATTTTCATACTTAATAATGAAAAATTTCTCAGGATATAATTTAGAATATTCAAAAACCTCTTGATTATACAATAACCACCTATAAGCATTAAAATATATATTAATTGACTTAGTATTTTTCTTTTGTTTTAATGACAAATAAGTTGCACGAGGATCGCGGGTTAAAAACACAAACTTTGCCTCAGGAAAAACTTCAATTATTTGTTTTAAATACAAACTATTTATTGGATTTTTATCAAAATAAAAA
>DIHL01000071.1 GCA_002420145.1 Bacteroidetes bacterium UBA5697 | reverse complement strand
GTGTTATACATTGACTCTGAAAAAAATATTCATTTAAAATAAATTATGTCTATATACGGAACTTTATATTTATTACCAGTTGGATTAGGAGAGTGTAATCTGGAGGATGTTTTACCAAAACGAAATTTTGATTTAGTAAAAACCCTCACTTATTTTATAGCCGAAAATGCCAAGGAAGCTAGAGCATTTTTAAAACACTGTGCTTACCCAGAGATAAGCAGGGCTCAATTATCTTTAATTAATCAACACGTAAAAACAGAAGAATTAATTTCTTTTTTAGAACCATTATTACAAGGAAATAATATGGGATTAATGAGTGATGCTGGCTGTCCTGGTATTGCCGATCCCGGTGCTGAGATTATTAAACTAGCTCATAAAAAAGGAATTAAAGTGGTGCCATTAGTTGGACCAAGTTCAATTGTATTATCTATTATGGCTAGTGGGTTTAATGGACAAAATTTTGCATTTAATGGTTATTTACCAATTGATAAAGTTGATAGAGCTAAGCGTATCAGGGAGTTAGAGAGTATGTGTGTAAAATTCAAACAGGCGCAATTTTTTATAGAAACTCCTTATCGTAACGGAAATGTGTTTGAAGATTTATTAAAAACATTACAACCTACTACTCATTTATTAGTGGCAACTAATATTACTTTAGGTGATGAGTGCATACAAGTAAAACCAATTTCTGCTTGGAAAAAAAGTACAGCTCCAGAATTTTTCAAAAAGCCTACAGTATTTGGTATTTACCTATGAGATATTAACATAAATCAGCTTCGACAAAATAACTTATTTATTAGACAAAAATCTATTTTTTATAGATTAAAACCATCTAAACCATTTAGCGATTTTTTTTATTAAAATCGTTTCGTTTTTTTTGAATTATCAGATAGGTTCCATTACTTCATTGCAACTAACATTGTATCTGAAAATGAAAAAAACATTACTAACTATCGTAACAGCAATTTATTCATCAATTACTCTTTTTGCTCAAACACCAACGCAAAGAGTATGTGGGACACTTCAGCATCATAATTATTTAAAACAAACTCGACCTAATTATGAAAACGATTTGGCTCAATACAACCAAGTTATTGAACAATATTTGGCTAACCAAGCATCTAGCAGAACAAGCGTTATGCCAATTGTTACCATTCCAGTAGTTGTTCATATTGTTTATAATACGGCTGCTGAAAATATTAGTAATGCACAAGCTGCTTCTCAGGTTCAGGTTTTGAATGACGATTTTGCTAAGTTAAATACAGATGCTAATAAAGTAACACAACCTACTTTTTCTACTGTTGCAACTGGATCAAATATTCGTTTTTGTTTAGCTCAACGTGATCCAAATGGAAATGCTACAACAGGTATTGTTCATAAATCAACAACCGTTACTTCTTTTGGAACTAATGATGCTGTTAAATCAAGTGCATCTGGCGGGGATGATCCTTGGGATGTTACTAAATATGTAAATATCTGGGTTTGTGATTTATCAGGATCGCTATTAGGTTACGGAGAGTTTCCAACAGGAACAATTAGTCAAACTTGGGGCTTGGTAATTGATTATGCATATACAGGAAGTGGTGGATCAGCAACGGCTCCTTTTAATTTAGGAAGAACAGGCACGCACGAATTTGGGCACTGTTTCAATTTAAATCATATTTGGGGAGATGATGGAACGGGTTGTACAGGAACAGATAATTGTGCTGATACTCCTAACCAAGCTGGAGAACATTACGGTTGTTTTGCTCAAGGTTCAATTCAAACAGATGCATGTTCTCCTTCAAGTCCAGGAACCATGTGGATGAATTATATGGATTATACAGACGATGCTTGTATGTATATGTTTACGGCAAATCAAGTCGCTCGTATGGAAGCTGTTGTAAATACAGCGCCGTGGAATATATTGCAAACATCATTAGGTTGTACCCCTGTTTCGGCATTAGATGCAGGAATTTCAAGTGTTTTTGCACCTGTTAATGGTTCTTCTACTTGTAATAATAGTGTAACCCCTAAAGTTTCATTAGCTAATGTTGGTTCAACCACATTAACATCTGCTACTATTAATTACAAAATGGATGCTTTAGCTACTCAAACATTAAGTTGGACTGGTTCTTTAGCGTCTGGTACATCTACGGTTTTAACTTTAAATACTTATGCAGGTTTAACTAATTCAGCACATACTTTTTCTGTTTGGGTAACTTCTCCAAATGGTGGAACAGATCAAAATGCTGCTAATAATAGTATGACATCTACTTTTACGGTTGTTTCTGCTCCTGTTGGTCAAGCATTACCTTTTACTGAGAGATTTGATGCAACAACTTTTCCTCCGACTGGTTGGGTTAAACTAGCAAGTAATACTTTAAATGCCGCAAATACTTGGACAAGAGTTGCTAATACAACTGGAATTCCTGTTGTGCCTACAACAACAGCCTGCGCTAGAATGGATAACTATACTGGAAATATTGATATTACAGGACAAAAAGATGCATTACGTACACCAGCTTTAAGTTTTACAGGTGCCAATAGTTCATTAAATGTAACGTTTGACGTGTCTCACAAAATGTATAGCACAGTTGATATTGATACTTTAAACGTATTTATATCTTCAGATTGCGGAGGTACATGGACTAATATATATACTAAAGGAGGCACACAATTATCAACTTCTGTTGGAACTTCTACAGCGGCTTATACTCCTACAGCTAATGCTCAATGGAGAAGAGAAACAGTTAGTTTATCTTCATATGTTGGACAACCTAGTGTTTATTTAAAGTTCGAATCTCGCAGTGGATGGGGAAATTATGTTTATTTAGATAATGTTAATGTTTCTTACACAACAACTGCAGCAGCTCCTGTTGCTAGTTTCTCAGCAGCTGCAACAAAATGCTCTGGAACATCTATTTCTTTTTCTGATCAATCAACAAATACACCAACAAGTTGGTCTTGGTCGTTCCCTGGTGGAACACCAGCAACGTCTACAGTTCAAAACCCAAGTGTAACTTATACAGCTGGCGGAACATATACAGTGACTTTAACTTCCGCAAATGCTTCAGGAACAAGCACGCCTGTTTCTCAAACAATAACAGTGAGCGCTACTCCTACGGTAGCTGCATCAAATGCAAGCGTTTGTTTAGGGTCATCTACTAATTTAACAGCAACAGGAGCAACATCATATTCATGGAACACAGGCGCTACAACATCTTCTATTTCAGTTACTCCAACGGTGACAACAAATTATTCAGTAACTGGTACAACAAATGGATGTACAAATACTAAAACATTAAGTGTGACAGTAAGCGCAAATCCTACAGTTGCAGTTACTAATACAAACGTTTGTTTAGGGTCTTCTGTTAACATAACTGCTTCGGGAGCAACAACATATTCATGGAATACAGGTGCTACAACATCTTCGATTTCTGTAACTCCAACTGTAAATACAACTTATACAGTTGTTGGAACAAATTCTGTTGGATGTGCAAATACAAAAACGGTAAGCGTTACTGTAAATACAACACCAACAGTAGCTGTAAATAATGCAACCGTGTGTTCTGGTACAGCAGCTAATTTAACAGCAACTGGTGCTACAAGTTATTCGTGGAATACGGGCGCTACAACATCATCAATTTCTGTTACACCAACAGTTACTTCGATATACACTGTAACTGGAACTAATACAGTTGGTTGTGCAAATACTAAAACGGTAAGTGTAACAGTTAATGCATTACCTGCTGTAGCAGTAAGTAGTACTACTATTTGCGCTGGATCAACAGGCACCTTAGTGGCGTCAGGAGCTAATACCTATACTTGGAATACAGGAGCTACTGGTGCAAACGTAGCTGTGTCTCCAACTGTTAGTACAACATATACAGTGACAGGAACTTCAACTGCTGGTTGTGTGAAAACAGCAACAGCATCTGTAACTGTAGGTTCAGCTCCTTCAATTGCAGTTAACTCATCTACAATATGTTCAGGCAGTACAACAACTTTAAGTGCAAGTGGTGTTACAACATATACTTGGAGTACAGGTGCAAATACTTCTTCTATTTCAGTGACACCTTCTGCATCAACAGTCTATACAGTTACAGGTAATTTATCTGGATGTACAGCTACTGCAACAAAAACCGTAAGTGTGACTGTAAACGCAACTCCAACGGTAGCTATATCTAATGCAACTGTATGTTCTGGAACAGCAGCAAACTTGGTTGCTTCAGGAGCGACTTCATATTCTTGGAATACAGGAGCAACAACCGCATCAATTTCTGTAACTCCAACTGTAACTTCAAACTATACTGTTACAGGAACTACAAATGGTTGTGTTAATACAAAAACAGTTAGTGTAACCGTTAAAGCAACTCCAACAATTGCTGTGAATAGCGCTTCTATTTGTTCAGGAGCGTCTGCAAATTTAAATGCATCTGGAGCAACCACATACAGTTGGAGTACTGGAGCTAATTCACCTAATATCTCAGTGTCACCTACAGTAACAACAAATTATACTGTAACAGGTACTACGAATGGTTGTGTTAATACAAAAACGACGACAGTAACAGTTAATGCAACTCCTACTGTTGCGGTTTCAAATGCTACTATTTGTTCCGGAACGGCAGCTAATTTAACCGCTACAGGAGCAACAACTTATTCTTGGAATACAGGAGCAACAACGTCTTCTATTTCTGTTAACCCACCAACAACCACAAGTTATACAGTTACCGGGTCTAATTCAGGTTGTAATAATACAACAACTGTTACTGTTACTGTAAAAGCAACTCCAACAGTTGCTGTATCAAATGCAACTATATGTTCTGGAACAGCAATTAATTTAACTGCTACAGGAGCAACTACATATTCATGGAATACAGGAGCATTAACATCTTCTATTTCTGTTTCCCCTTCTACAACTACAAACTATACAGTTACAGGAACTACAAATGGATGTGTCAATACAAAAACCACTTCGGTTGTTGTAAACATAACTCCAACAGTTGCAGTAAACAATGCAACATTATGTACAGGTTCATCAGTTAATTTATCAGCTTCTGGTGCAACTAGCTACTCATGGAATACAGGAGCAACAACATCTTCTATTTCTGTTTCACCATCTGTAAACACTACATACACTGTTGTAGGTTCTAACGCAAACTGTACAGACACGAAAACAGTTAGTGTAGCTGTTAATACAACACCAACAGTTGTGGTAAATAGTGCTACTGTTTGTGCAGGCACATCTGCTAATCTAACAGCTTCTGGAGCAACTTCATATTCATGGAATACAGGTGCAACCACATCTTCTATTTCAGTTAGCCCTACTTCAACAACTGTTTATACAATCACAGGATTAAGTTCAGGTTGTTCAGATTCTCAAATTGCAACTGTAGTTGTTAACGCTCTTCCAATTGTTACAGTATCTAATGTGACAATTTGTGTTGGTTCAACAGGAACTTTATCAGCTTCAGGAGCATCTACTTATTTGTGGAACACAGGAGCTACTTCTTCTAATTTAATGGATAACCCTGTTGTAACAACTACATATACTGTAACAGGAACTTCAGTTGATGGTTGTGATAATAGCGTATCGGCTACAATAAATGTAATTTCTGCACCTTCTATTTCGGTTAACTCTACTACTATTTGTGCTGGTTCAACAGCAACTTTAGCAGCTAGCGGTGTTACTACTTATACGTGGAACACTACCTCAAATTCATCAACTATTTTTGTAAATCCTACAAGTACTTCTATTTATACAGTTAGTGGTAACTTAACAGGATGTAGTACAACTGCAACACAGGAAGTTACAGTAACAGTTAATGCATTGCCAAATGTAACATTAGCTTCTATAGCTAGTCCTTTATGTGTTAACAATGCTGCAGTTACTTTAGCGGGTAGTCCTGCTGGTGGTGTTTATTCAGGAACAGGTGTTAGTGGTTCAAGTTTTGATCCTGCTGTGTCTGGTGCTGGTACATTTACGTTAACTTATACTTATACTGATGCTAATACATGTTCGGCTGCTGCAACACAAACGGTAAATGTTAGTTTATGTACTGGCGTTCAAGAAATCATTAGTGATATGGTGTCTGTTTATCCAAATCCTACTAAAGAATTGATTTATGTGAAAATAAATGCATCAGCAGTTAACCAATCTACGATTGAATTATATGATGCGATTGGTAAATTAGTGGTTTCTGAAAAAGCTACAAATACAGTTACGACAATATCATTAGCTAATTATGCTAGAGGAATTTACTCTATACGAATAGTTGCTGATGGTAGCCAAAATATTATTAAAGTAATTAAAGAATAATTTAGGACTAACTAAAAATAATAAAGGCTCGTATTATACGAGCCTTTATTATTTTAAAATAAATTTATTTAGTATTGCTTTTCTTTTGTCTTAAATAAATAACGTCTCCAACTTTTAATTTATCAGTTGGTTTTAGATGATTTTTTTTACAAATAGAACTTAAACGAATGCCATGTAGTTGAGAAATAGATTTTAATGTTTCGTTTTTTTGAACCACATGAATAGGTTCAAGTGCCCTCCTTCTCTTTTTCTCAATATATATTTTTTGTCCGTAGCTTAATTTGTCATCTTTACTTAAATCATTATAGTCAAGTATTTGATCTAGTTCTAAATTAAAATCAGTCGCAATTTTATAAAAGGAATCATTCTCTTTAGCGATGACAAATTTAATATGATTGAAACGATAAACCTCTCGGATAGATAAATCAGAATTGATGACATGTCGAGATGGCAAATCTTGTTTTGGAGTATTCTCCATAACATTTAACTCTTGTAGTTTATATTTTTCAATTAAATCAATTAATCGTTGAGGATATTTAGGATCTGTTGCATAACCTGCAGCTTTTAATCCATAACACCAGCCTTTGTAATCATTAATATTTAATTCGAAGAGAGCGGCATACCTTGATCTTGAAAATAAGAATAAACTATGGTCGCTGTATGATTCCAAAACATCATTGTATTTTCTGAAACATTCATTAGCTGAATCGTCGTCCATGATGTATGTTTCTCCGCCCCATTCTTTATGACATTTGATTCCAAAATGATTATTTGCATTTCTTGCTAGAGGACTATTACCATTGCCGCTTTCGAGCATCCCTTGCGCCAGTGTAATACAAGCTGGAACTTTATGTAAATACATTTCTTTTACAGCATCTTCTTTGTAGGCTGCGATGTATTCTTCAGGGGTCAATTTTTTTTGAGCCAATAAGCATTCACTAATGACATATATTATAAATATATAAACGTACTTCATTATTTTTTTCTTTTTTCTTTTAAAATATCTTTCTGTTTTTTAGTCATTTTTTCTAGGCATGTTGTAAATGCTGTGGGACTTATGTTTTTTATATTTTGTTCTATGAAAGTATATGTTTGTTTTGGATAAACATTATAGCTTTCTCTTAATGTCCAGCCAACTGCTTTTTGAACATAATACTCTTTGTCGTTTAGAAGTGGTGATACCAGTTCTTGAGTCAATTCAAAACTAACATGTTTGCTTTTAGTTCTAGCATAATAAAACAAGGAGATTAGAGATTGTCTGCGTTCCCATAAGTTTTTTGATGTATTCCACTTTTTAATGATAGATAACATGTGCTCATGAGTTCTATCATCTTCAACTAACTTTGAGAGATATTTTGATAATCCGTCGGAATGAGCCCAATTGTCAACATGTTTCACCCATTTTGGCAATATGTTTAGTTGCTTTTGAAGAGAAATGTGTTTGTGATTTTTATCTAAAAAAATAAAGGCAATATTTTTTGCTTCAAATATAGTACTTTGTTGATAGATGTTATTTAGAATCAAAAAAGTATCTTCTTTCTGTTCGCTGTAAAAACTAAAGCCCTTTTTGTGCGCATCTATTTGTACTTTAGTTACAAGACCAAGTACGTTTAAATTGGTGCCGATGTATTTTTTTAGTTTTTCAGTTTTTTGTTTGTCATTATTTAGTGATAAGCGGTTTAGCGTATTTTCTACTTCTTTGGTATATTTGTTTATATCCGTTTTCATTCTTCTAACAAATGTAAATATTATGAAAGTATTAAAAGTGGCTTTAATAGGTCTTCTATTCACATGTTTTTGTTCAAACACATATAGTCAAATGAACTATCCTGAGTCTAAAATAGTTAAACAAAAAGATACCTATCATGGAGTAAAGGTAGAAGACCCTTATAGATGGCTTGAGGATGATAATTCTCAGGAAACGAAAATATGGGTTGAAAATCAAAATAAGGTTACAAACCAATATTTGTCTCAAATTTCTTACAGAGAAAAAGTAAAAGAGCGCTTAACCTCTTTGTGGAATTTTGACAAAATGAGTACACCTTTTAAAAAAGGAAAGTTGTTTTTTTCGTTTAGAAATAATGGTTTACAAAATCAATCGGTGTTTTGCTCTCAAGCATCTCTGCTAGATAACCCAGTTGTTCTTTTGGACCCTAATACTTTATCAAAGGATGGAACAACATCGTTAAGTGGCATGGATATCAGTAAAGATGGAAATTATTTAGCGTATGGGATTTCAAAAGCTGGTAGTGATTGGGTTGAGATTCATGTAAAAAATATTAATACAAAAGAAGATTTAAAAGATGTTGTAAAATGGGTTAAATTTTCGGGAATGGCATGGAAAGGCAATGGATTTTATTATAGCAGATATGATGCACCTTCTGATGAAAAAGCATTTACTCAAAAAAATGAATTTCATAAAGTTTATTATCACACATTAGGTACAGAGCAAAGCCAAGATGTATTAGTATATGAAGACAAGGAGCATCCTAACAGAAACTTTTCGGCACAAGTAACTCACGATGAGAGTTATTTAATTATTTATGGAAGCGAGAGCACTAGTGGTCAAAGTATGATGATTAAAGATTTATCTCAATCACATAATAAATTTATTCCTATTGTTTCTAATTTTGATAATGAATATAGTGTGATGGAAAATATTGGCAATCAATTTTATGTTTATACAAACTATAAAGCACCTCGTTATAAATTAGTGAAAGTGAGTTTAAATAATCCTACACAGGATAATTGGGAAGATGTGTTGTCTCAAAAAGAGGATTTATTAGAAGGCGTTTCTTTTTGTGGAAACAAAATTATTTCTAACTATTTGAAAAATGTTTCCTCTAAGTTATATCTACATAATATGAGCGGAAAGATTGAGAAAGAAATTGCTCTTCCTGGAATTTGTAAGGTTAATGCTGTTAATTCTTCAAGAGAAGAAGAAAATGCCATGTATTCCATAGTATCTTTTACAAGCCCCGAGGAGATTTATTTTTATGATATGCGTGCAGGACTTAGTCGTCGAATTTTTAAACCTAACTGCTCTTTTCAGTCTAATCAATATGAAACCAAACAAGTGTTTTATAAAAGTAAAGACGGTACAAAAGTTTCGATGTTTATAACGCATAAAAAAGGAATTGAATTAAACGGAAATAACCCTTGCTTTGTTTTTGGCTATGGAGGATTCAATATTTCATATACCCCAGAATACAGAATTGATAGAGCAGTGTTTTTAGAAGCAGGAGGAATTTATTGTGTTCCTAATTTACGAGGAGGTGGCGAGTATGGAGAAGATTGGCACATGGATGGTACAAAATGTAAAAAACAAAATGTATTTGATGATTTTATAGCGGCTTGCGATTATTTAGTAGAAAATAAATACACATCACACGAAAAATTAGCAATACATGGTAGAAGTAATGGAGGCTTATTAATAGGCGCAGTAATGACTCAGCGCCCTGATATTGCTAAAGTGGCTATTCCTACAGTTGGTGTTTTGGATATGTTGAGGTTTCATTTATTTACAATTGGGAGAGCTTGGACTGTAGATTATGGCTGTAGCGAAAATAAAGATGAATTTGATTGTCTATATAAGTATTCGCCACTACATAATGTGAAAAATGTAAACTATCCAGCTACTTTGATTTTAACAGGAGATCATGATGATAGAGTAGTGCCAGCACATTCATTTAAATTTGCAGCTACTTTACAAAAAAATAATCTAGGAAAAAATCCTATGTTGATTAGAGTGGATGTGAATGCGGGACATGGAGCTGGAAAGCCAACAGATAAGCAAATTGCTGAATTTGCTGATATGTGGAGTTTTGTGTTTTATAATTTAGGGATAAGCTATTAAAAACCGTATTCTTTGTAGCTTCTTGTAAATTCAACCGCTGGTATTGGTTTGTTGACTTCTACATCATAAAAGTCGTAACTTTCAAATAAGCCAACTTCATCATAAATGCTGATGCTTATAGGTAGCATTGTTTTTTCATCAACATAAAAAACAGCTTTCTTGCAATAAAAGTTTGGTATCTTAATTTTAGAACCTTCTTTTAAATATCCATACTCATCATAAAGCTTGTTTTTACATCTTAGCATATAGTCATTTACTGTAAATTTTGCAGCAATGCCCGATACTGTTTCTTTTTGTTGAACAATATAATCTGTATAACCAAATGATTGATTTTCGTATGTTAAAAGATAACACATCATTTTATTTTTCTCAACTTTACCAACATATGTTAAGTGTTTGGCAACTTGATCTTTTTCTTTACTCAGAGCAATAGCAATAGTTCTCACCGTAAAATCAAAGCCAAGTTCCATAATTGTGAAATGTTGATTTTTTCGCATTAAATTTCCTCTAGGTTCTAAAGACATTGTGAAATAAGGAAATACATGAGGTTTTACTAAGGCTTTGTTATTTAGTTCTCCCTCATTAAATAAAACTTCTAATTTTTTTTCAGGATTAACCAAGTAAGATCTTCGAGGATGACTCTGTAGTTTAACTTTTGTGGTAGCTGTAGAATAACCTGTTTCAATTCGCTCTATCGATTTCATTCCAAATCGTAAGTAGCTTATTTTTTTCACCGAATCCATCATATCGGTGATGATTTTAAAATCTTTAAAATGTTCTCTTGAATGTTCTTTATGGTTTTCAATAGGATTAACCTTAGCACGTTTTTTAGCATTTTGCGAAAACACAGTGCTTGAAACGAAAATTAATATGAAAAAATATAGTTTTAACATCAATACACGAAGGTAAGAGTTCCCTTAAGATATAACAAACAACTATTTATACTTTTTTGTATTTTTAAGTTTTATTTAACACCTATAAATTATGAACCCTATTTTAGGAATTATTCCAGCTCGTTACGGCTCTAGCCGATTTCCTGGTAAACCATTAATTGATATACTTGGTAAAAGTATGATTCAAAGGGTTTATGAACAAGCCATTAAATCTGCATTGCTTACAGATGTTGTTGTTGCTACTGATGATGAGCGCATATTTAAGCATGTTGAGTCGTTTGGAGGCAAAGTAGTATATACTAAAGAAGATCATCCTAGTGGAACTGACAGATGTTTTGAAGCTTTTCAAAAAATAGAGGAGGATTTTGAATACGTTATTAATATCCAAGGTGATGAACCCTTTATTGATCCAACACAAATTGATTTATTATGTGAGGTTTGTACTGGAACCACAGAATTAGCTACTTTAATGATTCCTGTTGATTCTCATGAAGTATTATTTGATATGGGTGAGGTAAAGATTACCTTAAATTCAAACATGGAAGCATTATATTTCAGCAGAATGGTAATTCCTTATATTAAAGGAAAACCTCAAGAAGAGTGGCATAAACACCATAATTACTTCAGGCATGTGGGAATGTACGCATACAGAGTAGATGTGTTGGAGCAAGTAACTAAGCTAAAACCATCATCTTTAGAATTAGCTGAATCTTTGGAACAGTTACGTTGGTTAGAAAATGGCTTTAAAGTAAAATGTGCGATTACTAATTTTGATAGTCATTGTATTGATACGCCTGAGGATATTGAGAAAGTTATACGATTAATGAATATTAAATAATGGAAGATAAAAAATTGTTGTTTGTGTGTGGATTTATGAGTGCAGGAAAAACTACTCATGGAAAAAAGTTGGCTAGAAATATAGGATATCATTTTATTGACTTGGACCAGTATACTGAAAAAAAGTATGATAAATCAATTACCGAATTATTTGCTGAAGTAGGCGAAGATGAATTCAGAAACATTGAAACAGAATCTTTAAATGAATGTATTAATGATAACCAAAAAACGGTGATTGCTTTAGGAGGCGGAACACCTTGCTTTAATAATAACATTGAACTCTTGAAAAAAAGCGGTCAATTAATTTATTTAAAAATGGACGCTGAAGCTTTATTAAAAAGAGTTTTTGGTATCAAAGCAAACAGACCATTACTAGCAAATCAAGAAGAAAAAGATATGCTTCCTTATATTGAAGATCTTTTACAAAAACGAGCTCCTTATTACGAGCAATCTGATTTAACAGTATATCACAACAATTTACACGAAGACGAATTTAAAGAAACAGTTTTAAATTTTATAAAAAAGTAAATGCGTGGTAAATTTATTATCATACTTTTTATTGGTTATTGTTCCACATTTTTCGGGCAATTAGAACTTAATAAAAATTATGGTTTTAATGTCGGTTTTATTGGTGCATTTGGAACTCATGTTCAAAGATTTGGAATAGTTGTGCAAGGTTATGCTGTTTATGAGTTTGCACAAATTAATGCTTCAGTAAGATTATATAATAACTTTAAAAATATTGGACCTAAAGGAGAACATGGTGAATTAAATGCAGCTTTGGGTTTATGTTTAGGCTATGGCTCTAAAACTAAAGAAGAGAATTTCTTTTTGAATTCTGTAAGCAATCAAACCAGTTATAAAAATTCAATTGCTTATAGTTATAATATTTGGCGAAATAAAATCAAAACCTCACAAGTAACAGGACTTATAGCATTTCAATTCAATCATTTTTCATTTATTACAGAAAATGATTTATTAGCTAAACCTATTTTGGATAGATTTAGAACTGGTGCTTTTTTATTGCAATATCAGGATAAGCATTTTCAATATGCAATTAATTGCACCATGTGGACAGGTAAAATGGGAGAAGGCATAAAAAATGATTCGCTATTTCCATCACCTGGATATATGAATACTGTTAATGGAGTTTATAGTAATTTATCTCATGGATTACTCAGTGCTCAAATAAAATACGCTAATCCATACGGACAATATCTTCAGTCTAATATTGGGATAGATGCTGAACAAGTAAGAAATGTAGTGCAAAATAAAATCATTCATGATATGCCTTTTGTTCCTAAAAAATGGAAAAAGGTTGAAAATCTTCATATACCAATGATTGATAGAGAGGGAAATCAATATCTCTATAGAAAAGAACAAAAAATTAAGAAACCGAAACTGTTTTTTAATACTTATACAAGTGCTAATATTTTTTATTAATGAGAAATAAACGAAGAAATTTCTTCAACAATATTCCGATTATTACTCAAGCGAGGAACTTTAAACTGACCACCTAATTTGTTGTTTGCTTTTAACCAGTTGTAGAAAGTGCCTTTTGATAATACTTTTATAATAGGCGCTTGTAATATATAATTATTAAATCGCTTAGCTTCGTAGTCTGAATTGATTTGTTTTAAAGTGTCATCTAACACACTTTTAAAATAATCTAAATTATTTGGTTCTTGTTCAAATTCAATGAGCCATTCGTGTGCACCTGTATTTTCATTCATAAAAATAGGCGCCACCGTAAAATCTATAATATGAGCTCGTGTTTTTTCGCAAGCAGTTTTTAAAGCTAGTTCGGCATTATGAATCATGAGTTCTTCACCAAATGCATTAATGTGCTGTTTAGTTCTTCCAGTTATAATAAAACGATACGGACTTAAATTGGTAAAACGAATCGTGTCACCAATCTGATAACGCCACAAGCCTGCATTCGTAGTTATAACCATGGCGTAATCTTTATCTTTTTGAACTTCTGATAAATTATAGATACGTGGATTTTCTTTTCCTACTTCTGACGTCGGAATAAATTCGTAATAAATGCCATAATCTAACATCAATAACATTTCATCACTAACTCGTTCATCTTGTATACCAAAAAAGCCTTCAGAAGCACTGTACAATTGCATAAAAGCAACTTTGTTATTATTAAATAATTGGTCAAATAATTCTTTGTAAGGAGTAAAACTTACACCTCCATGAAAATACACTTCTAAGTTTGGCCAAACTTCCTTTAGATTATCTACTTTTTTAATTTCTAAAATACGTTTTATCAAAACTAACATCCAACTTGGTACTCCTGCTAAACTGGTCACATTTTCATTAGCCATGGAGTTTGCCATTTGTTCCAACTTATCTTCCCAGTTATCCATGAGGGCAATGTTAACATCGGGTGCTCTAAAATATTCAGCCCACATGGGTAAATTTTGAATAATAATAGCACTTACATCACCGTGGTAGGATTTATAATCTCCAAAGTCATCTGTTTTAAAACTACCTCCTAGTGCTAAATTTTTTCCTGTAAATAATTTAGTGTCGGCATTATTAATACATTGAAATGTAATCATGTCTCTGCCGCCATTGTAATGACAGCCATCTAAAAACTCTTTACTAACAGGGATGAATTTACTTTTATCGGTGGTTCCACTACTTTTTGCAAACCATTTAATATCGGTATTCCATAATAAATTTTGTTCACCTCTGCGTGTTCGTTCAATTAAAGGTTTTAAACTTTCGTAATCATTAATTGGAATGTGTTTTTTAAATTGCTCATAGTTATTAATGAATTTAAAACCATGTTTTTTGCCGAACTCAGTTTCCTTTGCTGATTTTAATAACTCCAGCATCCATTCATCTTGCACATCATGAGGATATTTCATGAAGAGTTCAATTTGGTGCATGCGTTTCTTCATAAACCAAGACGCTATGGAATTAAGAATGGCCATTTATTTTTTATAATTTTTTAAAAATGATTCAAAGCTTTTTAAATCCATTGCATTTAAACAATGTTCTTTTGTAAGTAGTCCTTTTCGCGCGACTAAAGTTCCATAACGCATATCGTGATAACCTTTTAATTGATGAGCATCAGGATTAATAGAAATCATCACGCCTTTTTCTAAGCAATAAGGTATCCAACGCCAATCAATATCCAAACGATAAGGATGTGCATTTAATTCAATCACTATTTTATTGGCAGCGCAGGCATCAATAATTTTTTTGTGATTAATAGGATAACCAGGGCGACCTAATAATAAACGACCAGTTGGATGACCTAAAATTGTTGTGTAAGGATTCTCAATGGCTTTTAATAAACGAGATGTTGCTTTATCTTCATCCATTTTTAAATTAGCATGAACAGAAGCAACAATAAAATCAAATGACTTTAAAATGTCTTCTTCGTAATCTAAATCACCATTTCCTAAAATATCACTTTCTATTCCTTTAAATATTTTGAATGGAAATAATTTTTGATTGAGTTTTTCAATTTCTTGATGCTGTACTAAAACAGTTTCTGGTTTTAATCCATCTGCATAAACAGCTGTTTGTGAGTGATCGCAAATCCCTAAATATTCGTAACCTAATTCCTTACAATAAGTTGCCATTTCTTCTAAGGTATTCATGCCATCACTATAGGTTGAGTGATTGTGTAAAATGCCTTTTAAATCGGTGAGTTCAACTAATTTTGGTAATTGGTTATTTTTTGCTTTTTCTAACTCAAACAATCCTTCGCGTAATTCTGGTTCGCAATATTGAATGTTTAGGTTTGAGTAAATAGATTCTTCGCTATCGTATTTTTTAGTAGCTAAAGTATTAAAACCGATGCCTTCTAAGTGTTCTTTGGTTGAAGATGTTTCAACTAATTTTCTATAAAATAAATTAGGGTTAACTTGAATGAAATTTAATGGAATCGTTTCTGAAGTAAATTCATCTAAATCAATATTTTCATCGCCAACTAAAATATCAATTTCTTCAATCACTTCACAACGACGATACATCGTGCCAGTAAAACTCACTAAATCAGTTTGTTCTTTAATGGCATCAATAATTGGTTGACCAATTTTTTCGGCATAAGCATAATGAAACCAACCTGTATTTTTTATTTTAAATTCAATGTTTTGGATAATCGTATTTTGTGTTTTTTCGCCAAAACCTTTCAGCTCTATCAATCTGTTTTCATGACAAGCGTACAATAATTCAGTCACACTTTCAATTTCTAATTCTTGCCATAACTGACGAACTTTTTTTGGACCTAAGCCCTTTATGCCAAGCATATCTATAACACCAGTTGGTGTTTTGGCCATTAATTCTTGAAGTTCCTTACTAGTTCCTGTGGTATTAAATTCAATAATTTTTTCAGCCAAACTCTTGCCGATACCTTCTAGTTGAGTTAATTCTTCAACAGTTGGGGCGCTTAAATCAATACGAGTTTTACTTAATTTGTAAGCAGCACTATTGATTGATTTTATTTTAAATGGATTTTCATTATGAAGCTCCATCAACTTGGCAGTGATTTCTAATGCGTCTGCAATATCTTCAGTTGTCATGATTTGTAATTTCTATTTGTTTTTAATTGTCAAATCGAATACGCCATGATTTTAAATAGTTAAATGGCGCATGGCTATTTCATAAATATAATTCAGCAAATTTTATATCGTAAGGATTGGTAATTTTAATATTCTCGAAATTACCTTCTACTAAATGAATAGTTTCATCCATACCTTCTAGCACAGTAGCGTCATCGGTAAAAAACGGAGAATAATCCTGTTCAAATGCTTCTTTAATTTTTGAAACGATAAAACATTGAGGTGTTTGCACAATTTTATAATCATCTCTACTTACTGCTTTGTTAATGCCATTGGTAACCATTCTCAAACTTTCGTTTATTGGTGAAATTGGAATGGCATTTCCTTTTTGAGCAGCCGTTTCAAAACAGCGTTTAATGGTTTCTACACTTACAAATGGTCTTGCTGCATCATGAATTCCCACCACATCATTTTTATTAGTAATGCAGTTTAATCCATTTTTTACCGAATGAAAACGAGTTTCTCCGCCAACAACAATTTGAATATTTTTCTCTGGAAAATATTCGGCTAACATAAAGTTAGCATCAGTTATATAATCTTTATGTACACAAACAATGACGTTAATGAATTCATCAAATTCAATAAATTTTTCGATAGTGTGAATTAAAATAGGTTTTTCTTTTATTTCAATAAATTGTTTTGGAACAGTTGATTGCATTCTAGAACCCGTTCCGCCTGCAACAATGATAACGTTATATTGTGAATTCATGATTAGTAGTTTTTAATTCGTTCTATACATGCGTCAATGGCTTTATAAGCTTTGCTGAAAAATTGGAAACGCTGCTTTTCGGCAATGCCACTAATTAAAGTTGACTTTTTAATTAAGTTTTTTGTCCAATGTTCTATTTCTTCACAAAACTGTTGATTGCCAGTGGTTAAAGAATTTAAAGTATTGAATGATATATATGAATATACAAGACCTTGAACGGTAATATGAATACAATTGGTTCCAATCACTAAATCACTATTATATAAACTAAATGTTGAAGTGGATGATTTCTTAGAATCATTTTTGGTTTCATTTTCAGCATAACCATTAATTGCTTGCATCATTTTTTTTAACTCTTGTAAAACTATAATCGCGTCTTCTTTTTCTTTAAATGCACCCGATTCGAAATAATATTCAATTTGTTTAATTGTTGTTTGAATAGTTTCATCTGTCCATATTTCAGTACTTGGAACTTGTAAATATGTTTGATGAATGTCATTTGCTAGTTTTAATTGTTTTTCGGGAATAGAATCCCAATCAAATTTTTTACTTTGGTATTCAGGAACATTTAAAACAGAACGTTGCCAATAAAACATTTTAAATGCAGCTAATTCTTTTGAAAAGAACGAATGAAAAATAGGAATTTCTTCAGCGGCATAAATGATTTTAGCGTCTTCTGCTTTTTGTAAACGGGTTAGTTGAGTCAGTAAGCTATTTAAGTAACTCTCGAAATTTTCAGCCGAATCAGTAAGTTTAATGTAATTACAAGTTACAGAGTCTCCTTTATTTGAAAAGATGGAGTCGGCAGAAATCTTATAATGTTTACAAATCTTATAAGTTTCATCTAAACTTAGTTCTGTTTCATTCCTTAATCGTCTGTAAGCACTATCGTTACTGATATTTAACAAATCTGCAATGTCGTCAACCAACGAAACATTAGCTGGAACAACTTGCTTTAAGTGTTTAATAAACACATCTTGCATTTCAAACGCCGATTTTTTACTTGCCATTGTGTGGTATTTAATACTAATAAATGTATGTATTTTTTGCAAAAAATGCAAATTAATCTAATTTGACTATTATTTATCGCAAAAATTGAATTTAAAACAATATTTAAAAACCTTCTTTTTTGGATTTTCTGCAATAATACTGATTAGCGGACTATGAAGCCGTTTCATTCGCCTTTAGCTTCTATCTAATTTTGACTCATAATTTAAAACAAAAATCATGAAAACAATAAACCTTAAAACCACATTCCATATTATAATGGTTTGTGCACTAATTGTAGCAACAGTAGTTATTACTAAAAACCTTATTCACAATGTTAAATACCTCTATGGTTTAGAGTCAACAGGAAAAGGAACTGTCTGTTTTTTTGATATGATTCAATAATCTCACAAAATGAAAAAACAAATCATTCATTACCAGTTATTCTTATTTCTATTATTTATTTCTATTAAAAAATAAAATTATGATATCAGTATATCAACTCAAGCCAAGATTTCAGCAATTGCTATTGCCTATCTTAAATCAATTACATAAAAAACATATTACTGCCAATAAAATTACTCTAGTGGCAATTGTTTGGTCTGCATTGATAGGAGGATTATTTTTTATGTCAACTAGTCATCCAATTTATTTAGTTTTTGTGGCTTTGGGATTACTGGTTAGAATGGCTTTAAATGCTTTGGATGGAATGATGGCAAGAAATTTTAATCAACAAAGCAAGCTAGGAGAAGTTTTAAATGAATTAGGAGATGTTGTGTCTGATACTATTATTTTTTGTGCATTGTTTTCATTTTCTTATGCAAATAATATGTTGGTATTTCTATTTATTGTATTGTCAATTGTTAATGAGTTTGCAGGAGTACTTGCTAAAATTGTTTCTGAAACGAGAAGATACGATGGGCCTATGGGAAAAAGCGATAGAGCATTATTAATTGGATTGTGGTGCTTGTTGTATTTTATTTTTCCAACAATTGGATTCGCATTTAACACAGTGCTTTTTATTGCTAGCATTCTTTTGCTAATCAGCACTTTTAAAAGAATATCTAACGCTTTATAATATTAACTATGGACAATTTATTACATCAAATCGATTCAAACGTATTATCATTTATACTGATTTTATTTTCGGTATTATCATTTGCTAGTGTTTTATTTTTTGTTTGGGGAAAACTGAAACCTGAAGCAAATTTAATAGAACTAAAAACTAGATGTAAATCTTGGTGGATAATGTCGACCATATTTTTAATTGCAACTGTCTTTAGTGCAAAAATATCTTATGTCGCTTTTGCTTTATTATCTTTTGTGGCACTTCGCGAATTATTTACCATTTTAAAATTGCGTCAAGAAGATAGGTCTGCCATGTTATTATGTTATTTAGCGATTCCCATTCAATATTTTTTTACCTATCAAGGTTACTTAATTGCTAGTTTGGTTTTTATTCCAGTGTTTATGTTTGTGGCTCTTCCATTTCGTTTAGTGCTAGTTGGACAAACCGAAGGCATCATACAATCAATGGCTGTTATTCCAGCAACGTTAATGATTGCTTTGTTTGGATTAAGTCATTTAGGATTGCTTTTATCAATACCTGGTGGACGAGAATTATTATTTTTTTTAGTTTTTATTGTTGAGATGAATGATGTGTTTCAATTTGTTTGGGGAAAATTATTAGGTAAACATAAAATTTTACCAAAGGTTAGTCCAAATAAAACTTGGGAAGGATTTATTGGTGGCGTTTTAACTACTACTGCTTTAGGTTTTGCGCTTAAATTTTTAACACCATGCACTACTTCTCAAATTATCATCATTAGTTTTTTAACTGCTAATGCTGGATTTATTGGCGATGTCATTATTAGTTCAGTGAAAAGGGATTTACACTTAAAAGACACATCAACGGCTATTCCTGGTCATGGAGGCGTGTTAGATAGAATAGATTCGTTAGTAGTAGCAGCACCTGTATTTTTTCACTTAGTATATTTTTTTACCAAATAAAATTTTAAATCATGAGACAATTATTTTTAAATATTCTTTATAAAGGAATTGTTCCTTTTATTTTAAAACCCTTAACAGGAGTGAAATATAAACATGCCGAAGTTTTATCAGAAGCTAAACAATTTATCATTATTGCAAATCACAATAGTCATATTGATACGTTAGCTTTAATGAGCGCTATACCAAAACATAAAATCGTTGAAGTAAAACCTGTTGCCGCAGGCGATTATTTTGGAACTACAAAATGGAAATCTTTTATAACTGTATTATTTACAAATGCTTTATTAATACCAAGATGTTGTTCTTTAAGAAACAAAAGTAAAGATCCTTTTCGCATTATGATGAAAGCATTAAAACGCGGAAATTCTTTAATTGTATACCCCGAAGGATCAAGAGGAAAAGCTAACGAAATGCAAGAGTTTAAAAACGGAATAGGTCACATTCTCTTAAAATATCCTCATATAGCCTACATTCCAACTTATATCGAAAACACAGGAAAGGTTTTGCCTAAAGATGCTATTGTTCCTATACCTTTTAATTGCAAAGTTGTGTTTGGTGATTTGCAATATTGTAAGGGAAAAAATGCTAAGGAGGTTGTAACAAACATGTATCATGAAGTGTGTCAATTAAAAGCGGCGTAAAAATATCTATCAACTAAAACTTAAAAATTATGAAAATTATTTTCAAAAAAACAATCACTGTATGTTTAATGCTTTTAATAAGTTATTCATTGTTTTCGCAAAATAAAACTCGTTTTCCTGTTTGGACTTTTCATGACGATAGTACAAAAATCAATGGACTATCAGCGGGATTTTGTTCAACATTTAAAATCAATGAGGTTGTTGTCAATGGAATTAATTTTGAATTGTTAGGTTTTGGTTTATTTGGACCATTATTTCCTCAAAGCCCAATCAGGCAAATTAACTATGAAGCAAAGAAAAAATTTTTATCAGATACCGTTCAACTAAAGATTAATGGAATTAATTTATCACCATCAGGTAGTATTTGTGATGGCAATATGAATGGTTTAAATATGAATGGCATCTCATCTAAATTTAATGTTACTAACGGATTAAATATTGCTGCTTATGCAAATTTTTCTAATGTATTAAACGGATGTCAGTTTGCTTTTATAGGGAATGATGTTGTATTTTTTAATGGAATTCAGTGTGCGTTTTTAACAAATTCATCACAAGTAAAATCTAATGGTATGCAAATATCTGCAATCAATTCATCAAATAAAGTTAATGGAGTACAGTTAGGTATAGTTAATATGGCAGAGTGTTTAAAAGGAATACAAATAGGTTTATGGAACAAAAATCAAAAACGTTCATTGCCATTTATTAATTGGTGTTTTAAGTCATAAAAACCATGAAATCTAAAATTCTAAATTCAATTCCGCACACTTTATTATACTCTCGATTAATTGTATCTATTTTAATCATTGTGTTTTCATTTATTAAAATTGAACCAGTCGTCATTATATCATTAAGTATTTATGCTATTATAAGCGATGTGTTGGATGGTATCATTGCTCGGCATTTAAAAATTTCAACAAAAGAAATGAGACTAATGGATACGAAAATTGATACAGTATTTTGGTTTAGTTGCCTATTTTATATTTCTATTAATCACCCATTATTTTTAAAAAATCATTTATTACAAGTGGGTATTTTAGTTTTTTCAGAATTCCTCATTATTGTTTTTGGATTTCTTAAATTTCAAGAAAGAATATCTTATCATACAATTTTTTCTAAATTTTGGGCACTCTTACTATTGTGTTTTTTCATTGATTTAATTTTAACTAAATCTGGTGAAAATAGTTTTGTGATTTCTTTTTGGTATGGAATTTTTGTTCAGATCGAAATAGTTTTGATAGCAGCCATTCTTAAAAAATCTCAAACAGATGTTCCAAGTGTATTTCACGCCATAAAACTCAATAAAGGGCTGAAGATTTCTAGAAACAAGCTTTTTAATGGATAAAATGGGACTTAACTAACAAATTAGTGTTTACAATTACCTTAGAAAGGCAAATTCTTAACGTTTTTTTTGATTTAGTTTTGTTTTTATCGAGAAAACAACTAATTTAATCGATTATTAAACGATAAATTTATGAATAGAATTTCTACAAAACTTTCTTTGTTAGCGGTTTGTTTGGTTGTTTTAAACACGACTTTTGCCCAATTATCAGTTACTGCGCAAGCAGGAGGCCTTAAATTCTTAGGGGATGTTGGTAAAAAAGGAAATGCCAACTTTTTTAGTGATATGAGATTAGGCTACGGTTTGGGCGTAGAATACAGAATTGGGAAAGTTCTTGGAATTGGTATCGATGCTATGTACGGTAAATTAGCTGGTACAGATAATGATAAGTCTTCTCATTTAAATTTTCAATCAACAGTGATGGGCGGAGGACTTAATGTTTTTGCTTTTTTCGATAAGTTAGGAGAAAAGGAAAAAGATGTAGCTCCATATATCCATGCAGGTTTTGGTTATTTGATGTTTGATCCTTATGGGGATTTAAGAGATAAAAATACAACCATGTATAACTACTGGAGCGATGGGTCAATTCGTAATTTATCAGAATCATCTGCTAATGAGCCTTTATCTGTTATAATTAAAAGAGATTATACTTACGAAACCCAATTAAAAGATTCTGCTGTTAATTATGCTCGCAATACGTTTTATATTCCAGTAGGTATTGGAGCTAAATTTCAAATGGGATTTCGTACAAGTTTAAGAGTAGGGGTAGCCTATAACATTTGCATGAGTGATTACATTGATAACTACAAAAAAGGTGGTAATGATAGTTGGGCATCTGCAAATGTTGGATTAAACATACATTTTGGTAAAAAACCTAAAGACGCTTATAGTAATGTAGATTTTAGTGCGGTTGATAATTCTGATACAGATGGAGATGGCGTTAAAGATTTAGATGACAGATGCTTAGGAACCCCTAAAGGAGTTAAGGTTGATGGAAAAGGTTGTCCTGATGATAAAGATGAGGATGGCGTTTATGATTATATGGATCAAGAGTTAGCAACTAAAAAGGGTGCTAAAGTGGATGGTAATGGAGTTACAATTAACGAAGAAGAATTGGCAAAACGTCAATTGGCTTGGGATAGTTTAGCAGTTGAAAGAAGCGAAGGGTTTAATACCGCTCCTAGTTTATCTTACTTAAAAGATATTGAAACAAAAACAAAAGAAAATCAAGCTAAAACTGGAAAAACATCTTCGATTCCTGCTGAATTTGTAGAGGCAGATTATAATAAAGATGGTATTATATCAGCAGCAGAAATTACACAAACCATTGATGGATTCTTCGAAGGAGTTAATTCATTCAATGTTGAAAAGATAAACAAACTCATCGACTTTTTCTTTGAGCAGTAAAACAAGCATATGATAAAACCACTTATTATTTTATTTAACACTGTATCAGTATTTTTATTTAGCTTTTTCTTTGGCGATACTCCTGTTTCAGTTACAGGAAGTTTTCCTAAATCCGCTAAAATTGCTACTGAGTTTGTATCAGAAATAAAAATTAATAAGGGAACTGTTGGTGGTTTTGCCAAACTTCAATTAGAAGTGCCTCAAGGTTTTACAGTAAAAGAATTAGAAAGTAAAGGTGGTAATTTTTCTTTTGCCACTAATATTGCTAAAATCATCTGGACATCTACACCCAGCGACGCGGAGTTTACTGTTAAATTTACAATTAGTGCTGATGCTTCTGCTGCAGGGCAAAAAGTAATCACATCTAAGTTTTCTTATGTAAACAATAACAACAAGGAAGTTGTGGAAATGACTCCTGCTGAGATGATGATTGGCGATGCACCTGCAGAAACTTCTGTTGCAACTACTACTCAGCCAGAAACAGTTACCCCAACTACTACAGAAACAATACCAGTTTCAGGTACACCAACGGTTTCTGCATCTTCAGATAATAATGCTGAACCAAACTCAAACATAGTTTGTTCTCGAGTAATTACAAATGGATCTGCTGCAAATTCACATAATATCGAGGTGAGGATTAAAAAAGGAGAAATTAAAGGATTTGCTAAATTTCAAGAGATGTTACCTGCTGGATATACTGCAAAAGGAGATAAAACAAACGGTAGTTCATTTTCTGTATCAGATGGTAAATTAAAATTTGTTTGGGTGTCTTTACCTTCTGAAAATGAATTAGTTGTGTCTTATATTTTAGAAAAAACAGATGCTTCTGCTCCAGATGCAAAGTTAGACAATGGAGAGTTTTCTTACTTAGAAAATGATCAAAGTAAAAAAATAAAATTACCAATTGATATGGTTGGAACTAGTGCTGTAGCTGATGTTGTAAAAACAGAAACACCTGTTCAAACACCAACTGTTGCTGCCGAACCTACATCAACAACTCAGGTAACATCTAACGAGCCTGTTAAAACAGAGACTACTTCAACTGAGCCAGTTAAAACGGAGACAAAAGAAGTTGTCGCTAAAAAAGAAGGAAATGTGGTTTATAATGTTCAAATCGGAGCATTTAGAAATGCGATTCAATCAGATGTGTTATCTAAAAAGTTTAATATAACAGAAACTATTAAAAGCGAGATGGCAGAGGGTTTTAGTAAATTCATGGTTGGTAATTTTAATGAGTATAAACAAGCTCGTTCTCACAGAGAGGATATAAAACAAAAAGGTTGTAATAGTGCTTTTGTAGTTGCATATAATGGTTCTAAAAGAATTACTGTTCAAGAAGCATTAATGATTACTAGTCAAAAATGGTTTAAATAAATCGTTTTTTATAATTTTGTATAGAAGCCACAATAAATGCTTAAAAAAGTACTTTTTATATTTCTTATTTTAACTTGTTCTTTTGCTAAAGCACAAAAAGATTCTACTGTAACTAGTCCAATCCCATCTGACACGCTTTCTAAACAAAAAAAAGAAACTAATCAAAATTCACCTGCTTTGGGCGATGTTTTTAAGCCTAAAATTTCTCTTGGTACTGGTATGTTATCTTTTCACGGAGATTTATATGCAAAGCATTATCAAGCACCTTGGACAGGTAGAATTGGCTATGATTTAAATATTTCTCAACGCTTATTCAAATCTCTTCAATTAAATTTTAATGTATTGTTTGGAAAACTAGGCGCTAATGAATGGGTAAATGGTCGTCAGGAAAATTTTCAATCCGAAATTAGAGCAGGAGGTTTAAGTTTAATGTATGATTTTGGGAATTTTATTCCAGATAAATATAGAATACGCCCATGGATTTCTGTTGGGGTGAATTCATTTGAGTTTTTATCAAAAACAGATTTATTTGATAGATATGGTAATCAGTATTATTATTGGAATGATGGCTCTATCAAAAATATGGACGAAAGTTCGCCCACAGCATCTTTAGCCGTAAATATAAATAGAGATTATGTTTACGAAACAGATATTAGAGAAAGAAATAAAGATGGGTTTGGAAAATACCAAGAACGCGCTTGGGCTTTTCCTGTTGGCGCTGGAGCTTTAATGAAAGTGACTGATAGAATTGATTTTAAAATCGGATTCCAATATTATTTCACTACGACTGATTATGTGGATGGCATTACAAATAATAGTATAGGAACAAGAAGTGGCACGAAACAAAAAGATAATTTTGTTTATACCTCTTTTGCATTACAATATGATTTGGTATTAAAGAAAAAAGGAAAAGGAGATACTTTACCAGATGGTTATTTTGATAATATAGATTGGTTAGCAATTGACAATGATGATTATGATGGTGATGGCGTTAGAGATTGGGATGATAAATGCCATGGTACGCCTAAAGGAGTGAAAGTAGATACTAATGGTTGTCCGTTTGATGATGATAATGATGGCGTAGCTAATCATGAAGATGATGAATTAGCTTCACCTCAAGGAATAGAAGTAAACATGAAAGGTGTAGCACTTACTGATGAATATTGGCAAAATTGGTACAATATGTACATGGATAGTGGCAGCGTTGCTAAAACAGAACGGATAGAGAATTTCTATGCAGCTAAAAAAGATTCGGCTGGTAATTCAAATCAAGTCAACAACGCATCTAAAGAAGATAGATTATATACTGTTGAATTAGCGAGATACACAGGTCCCGTTCCAAATGATGAAATGGCTTATTTATTAAGTATTGGTGATGTTGTATCAACAGTATTAGATGATAATTCTACAGTTTTATATACAGCTGGAACTTACAAAGAAATTCAAAATGCTATTAAACGAAGGGATGGCTTTATTGCAGAAGGAAATAAAAATGCTAAAGTAGGTTACTTTAAAAATGGAAAATTAATTAGCATAAGTGATGATGAATTAAATCAATTAGTAGCATCTGCTTCAGGAACAAATCAGGCAACTAACGAAACTGGATTTGCAAATGATGAAAATGAGTTTGCTAAAGGCGATATTGTATACCGTGTACAGCTAGGAGCATACAAAAACAGAATTTCCAGAGAAGTATTCAAAAATGCAGGATCAGTTGTAGAACTTAAAACGGATGATAATTATTTCCGTTATGCTACCAAAGGATTCAGAACTATTGAAGATGCTGCTAATTCAAAAGCTAATTTGGTATTAGAGGGTTACGGCGATGCCTTTATTACAGCTTACAAAGATGGTAAACGTATTCCAATGAGTGCTACAAAAGCAACGATGGAAACAAATGAAAAAGAAGATATTAATAAAATTGAATCATTTAGTTCTGTAGATAAATCATTAGTGAGTTTTAAAATTCAATTAGGAGCGCTTCGCAGAGCAGGTTCTAATGATATGGAAGAAAAAACAAAAGATTTAGAAGGTTTAGAAAAACAATCAACCGGTTCGGGTATGATTAGATATACTGCAGGAACATTTAATGATTATTCTAAAGCGGATAAATACCGTCAGGAGTTAGCAGATAAAGGATTTATAGAAGCCTTTGTTATTGCTGTATTTAAAGGTGAGGTTATTTCTATTCAAGAGGCCCAAGAACTTTTAAAATAAAATTCGTACATTTATAACACTTTAAAACTATTTTACCAATGAAAACAATACTATTAACTTTCATGATTTTAATGTTTTCTGTTGCCTTAAATGCTCAAGTGCCAGAAAAAAAGAAAGAAACTAAATCTAAATCTACTTCTTCTGGCGGAGCTCAAGAAAGAGCAATTAATCAAGCCGGAGTTTCTGTAAAAACTAAATCTCAAACTAAATCAAGTTCAAAAACAACTTCAACTCCTCCTACTGACGATAAAAAGAAAACGGAAGAAACCAAAAAAGAAGAAAAGAAACCACAATAATTTTAAACCCCCGCCAATTGACGGGGGTTTTTGTTGTCTGATTTGTGTTTTATACCGTCGTTTTTATAGTGTATGTCAAGCTAAACTACCGTTTATATAATTTGTTATAAAGGAGTAGCTATTGTTTATACATTTGCACTTTAAATTGAATATGAAAAATATACTGTTAATACTTGGCCTGTTTATTGGTTTTAATATTTTTGCTCAAATGCCAGGCGGTATGCCAAAAGGCATGAAGGACCCGAAATTGGGTCGTGTATATGGTAAAGTCATAGATGCTAATACAGGAAAACCAGTTGAATACGCTTCGGTTCAGGTACTATGGTTTAGTAAGGATAGCTTATTAGGCGGTGCTTTAGTGAAAGAAAATGGAGATTTTGCAGTGGATGGATTACCATCATTTGGTCAGGTTCGAGTTAAAATCAAGTTTATTGGTTATAAAGATTATTTACAAAAAGTATATATCGTTCCGCCGGATAAAGTAGATCAGGATTTAGGTGATATTAAATTAGCAGTTGACGATAAATTATTAAAGGAAGTAGACGTTGTTGCTGAAAAAAGCGCCGTTGTTTTAAGTATCGATAAACGTACATATAATGTAGAAAAAGATTTATCAGTAAAAGGCGGAACTGCTGTTGATGTGATGAAAAACATACCAGGCTTAACAGTAGATGCAGATGGTAATGTGCAATTACGTAATCAATCGCCAACTATTTTTGTAGATGGAAGACCAACAACCCTAACTCTTCAACAAATTCCAGCAGATCAAATTGATAGGGTAGAAATTATCACAAACCCTTCTGTTAAATATGATGCAAGTGCTACAGGCGGTATTTTAAATGTGGTGATGAAACGTAACAATAAGCCAGGATATAACGGCATGGTGATGGCTTATGTGGGAACAGGAGATCGTTATGGCGGAATGGCTAATATTAATATTAAGCAAGGAAAATGGAACACCTCTTTAATGTATTCATACAATCAAGGCATTAATAACACGACAGGGTTTACTAAGCGTACAAATTTAGATAGTGGAGTTACAACTGGTCATTTTAATCAGGAAAATAATACCCGCATGATGAATGTTTTTAATTTTGGAAGATTTGGAATCGACCATTATATCAATAATAGAAATACGATTTCTTTAAACGGGATGCTGATGGGAGGTCAGTTTAAAACAACAGATAATCAAACATATGACGCTGATTTTAATACATTAGTGCCTTTTGCGATTAATGGTGAACAGGTAAATAACCAAAAAGCAGCCTTCCAAAATTATAATGGACAATTGTTGTACAAAAAAACCTTCCCTAAAGTTGGAAAAGAATTAACGGTTGATGCTAATTATAATTATACAACTTCTAAAAATGGCTATGTTTTTAATACATCAACTCATTTAAATCCTGATACAACCTATTTGCCAAATACTTATCAAAAGAATGTTGGTTCAACGATTGCTAATCAATACGTGTTTCAATTGGATTATGTCAATCCCATTTCTGATACAAGAAAATTCGAAGCTGGGGTAAAAGCGTACTATAAAAATTCACTTAGTGAAAATAATACTTCACGTGCTACAGGTTCTGAAGATTCTTATACAAGAGATAGCATTATGAGTAATCGTTATGTGATTGATGATATGGTGAATGCGGCCTACGTAAACTATAATGATAAATTATTTTGGAATATTGGATACCAAGCAGGCTTGAGATTTGAACAATCCTATTATGCAGGAAACATAACTGATAAACAACAGAAATTTTCATACAATTATCCGGCAACCTCTGATGACATCTTGAAGTCGTTATTTCCAGCTATTTATTTTTCTAAAAAGTTAAAGGGGAATAATGAAGTGCAATTAAATTTCAGTAGAAAAATCCAACGTCCAAATTTCTTTCAATTAATGCCATTTGTGATGTTTGCTGATAAACAAAACTACCGTATTGGTAATCCTCAATTAAAACCTGAGTTTAAAAACATTGCGGAAGCAAATTATAATAAAATATTCTCTAAAGGAAGTTATTTAGCTTCAGGTTATTTTCGTTACGAAGAACAGCCTATCACAGATGTAGCTTATCCAGATCCAGATCCTACAAAAACCGATGTTTTGGTTAATACAACCATTAATGGTAAAGATGCTATTCGTTATGGTTTAGAAAATACATTTAAATGGACATTTTGGAAAAATTTAGATTGGACCGTTAATGCTAATGCTTATTACATTTATATGAGAGGTAAAATTGTTCCAACCGAACCAGAAGTTACAGCTGAAGGTTATGCGTGGAATGCTAAAACAACGATTTCATATAAATTTCCAAAAAATATCACTTTGCAAGTCAATGGTAATTACGAATCTCCTAAAATTTTATTGTTAGGAGTTGCTAATGAAATTTATTCGATGGATGTGTCTTTAAATTATATGTACCAAACAAAATGGATATTTAATGCAACCCTAAGTGATGTGTTTAATACCAGAAGAATGGGAACACATTATGAAACGCCATACTATAATCAGGATTTATCTCGCCGTCGTGAGTCGCGTTATTTTAGATTTACCATTACCTATTTATTTGGTAAAATGGACGCGTCTATCTTTAAACGTGGTAAACAAATGAAAGGTATGGGCGGACAAGAAGGAAACCAAGATGGATTGGATTTTAAATAATCTATAATTCCCAAAAAAATACAAAAAGAGTCCTCTGTAAAATTTGGGCTCTTTTATTGTATAAGTGGTTAGTCAAACACAACAATTTTCTTTACATTCGTTACATAATAAAATAACACATGATTCAATTAAAATCTTTATTGCCATTAGCATTGGCGTTTGTAGTTGTTAGTTCTTCAGCACAAACAAAAACAGCTACACCAGCAGCTACTTTAAAAGAAGGTTCAAAGGTTCCATCTCTTAATTTTGAATACGCATTAAATGATCCATTTAAAGCAAGAATTTATACTTTAAAAAATGGATTAAAAGTATACATGAGCGTTTATAAAAATGCACCTCGTATTCAAACTTATATCGCTGTTAGAGCAGGTAGTAAAAACGATCCTGCAACAGCAACAGGTTTAGCACATTATTTAGAACATATGGTGTTTAAAGGAACGGATAAGTTTGGCACTAAAGATTTTGAAAAAGAATCTGTAGAAATCACAAAAATCGAAAACTTATACGAAACGTATCGTCAAACAAAAGATGATGCTCAGCGTAAAAAAATATACCATCAAATTGATAGTATCTCTGGAGTGGCAGCAAAATATGCTATTGCAAATGAATACGATAAAATGTTAGCTGGTATTGGTGGACAAGGAACAAATGCATTCACATCTTTTGATCAAACAGTTTATGTGAATGATATTCCTTCTAATCAATTGGAAAATTGGTTAAAAATTGAAGCAGAGCGTTACCGTAAACCTGTTTTACGTTTATTTCATACTGAATTAGAAGCTGTTTACGAAGAAAAAAATAGAGGTTTAGATAATGATAACAGTAAATTATGGGAATCAATCTTTGCGGGTTTATTTACAAATCATAATTATGGTAAACAAACTACTATTGGAACAATTGATCACTTAAAAAATCCTTCTATGAAGGAAATTATGAAGTATTTCAATGCAAACTATGTTCCTAATAATATGGCTATTTGTTTAAGCGGTGATTTTGATCCAGATGAAACAATTAAGTTAATTGAAAAAACATTTGGTTCAATGCCTTCAAAACCAGTGGCTCCATATACTTACGAAAAAGAAACACCTATCACTCAAAAAGTAGTAAAAGAAATTATCGGACCAGATGCAGCTAATTTAGCTATGGCTTGGCGTTTTGCTGGTACTGGAACAAAAGATGCTGATATGATTACTTTAATTAATTTATTATTAAGTAACGGAAGAGCAGGCTTGTTAGATTTAAATTTAAATCAAGAACAAAAAGTTTTAAATAGCGGAAGCTTTGCCTATGTATTAAAAGATTATTCAACTCATATTTTATTTGCTGAGCCTAAAGAAGGACAACAATTAGAAGATGCCGAAAAGTTATTATTGAATCAATTAGAGTTACTTAAAAAAGGAGAATTCCCTGATTGGTTAATGAGCGCGGTTATTACCGATATGAAATTGCAAAAAACAAAAGAGTTGGAGAACAACCAATCTCGCGCTATGGCTTTTGTTGATGCGTTTATCAATGATACTAAATGGCAACAAGTTGTTAATTCAGTAGATCGTCTTTCAAAAATTACAAAGCAAGAAGTAATGGATTTTGTGAGAACAAACTACAATGCTAATAACTACGTGGTAGCATACAAACGTGTGGGTGAAGATAAAAATATTCAAAAGGTAGAAAAGCCACAGATTACTCCAGTGGAAGTAAACAGAGATGATCAATCACCATTTGTAAAAAATATTTTAACTTCTAAAGCAGCTGATATTCAACCTAAGTTTATTGATTATGATAAGGATGTGATTAAGGCAACGATGAATGGAAACATTCCTGTGGTGTATAGTCAAAATACAGAAAATCAATTATTCGACTTGTATTATGTATTTGATATGGGAACTAATAACGATAAACTATTACCAGTAGCTATTGATTATATCCCTTATTTAGGAACAAGTAAAATGACTCCTGCTGAGGTTCAACAAGAGTTATATAAATTAGGCTGTTCATTCAATGTATTTAATTCTGAGAGTCAAACTTGGGTAAGTTTAACGGGATTAAGCGAGAATTTCGAAAAAGCTTCTCGTTTATTTGAAGGTTTATTTGCAGACCCAAAAATTGATGAAGAAACTCTTAAAAATTTAGTGTCAGATATTCTTAAAAAACGTAGTGATGCTAAGCAACAAAAGAGAACTATTTTACAAAAGATGATGGTAAATTATGCGAAGTACGGCGCCTCTAATCCTGTAACAAATATTTTATCTGAAGACGAATTAATTAAATTGCAACCTGCTCAAATTGCTGAGTTAATAAAATCATTAATGGGTTACCAACATAAGATTTTATATTATGGACCTAAGTTAGTAGGAAATGTAAAAGAGATTTTAAATACAGTTCACACAGTTCCTGCATCTGGATTAAAGCCAGTTCCTGCCGAAACAAATTTCGCCAAACAAACATTTAACAACACGGTTTATGTAGTTGATTATGATATGAAGCAAGCTGAAATCGTTATTTTAACAGAAGGTGATAAATATGACGCGACGAATGTTCCATTAATTAATATGTATAACGAATATTTTGGAGGAGGTATGAGTTCTGTTGTGTTCCAAGATTTGAGAGAATCAAAAGCATTAGCTTATTCTTGTTATTCGGTTTACAGAGGCCCAAATACACCTAAGTTACCATTCTATAATTTCTCTTACATTGGTTCGCAAGCGGATAAATTACCAGAGGCGATGGCAGGTATGATGAATTTATTAAATAACGTTCCGAAATCTGATATTGCGTTTGGTGCTGCTAAAGAAGCTATTTTACAAGGAATCAAAACAGAACGTATTAATAAAGCAGATATTTTATTTGATTATTTGAATGCTGAGAAATTTGGTTTAAAAGTAGATATCAGAAAAGATGTTTTTGCTAAAGTAGCAACAATGACTTTTGAAGATGTGAAGAAGTTTCAAGACGAAAAAATTAAAAACAAACCAGCATCTATTTTAGTGTTAGGTAAAAAAGATATGTTAGATATTAAAACATTAGAGAAGTATGGCACTGTGAAGTACTTAACTTTGAAAGATGTGTTTGGATACTAATAGGATTTTAAACAAAATAAAAAATGCTCACTAATTTAGCGAGCATTTTTTATTTTCCTGTCAGTTCGAGCGTAGTCGAGAACAATAACTAATCCTTAAACAAAGGATATTTACTCATCATTGTATTAATTTTTGATTTTAATTTTGCTAACTCTTTTGGATTGTCTTTGTTTTTTAAAGCAGCATCAATAAAGTCAACTACTTTTAAGCAATCTTTTTCTTTTAATCCACGGCTAGTAATAGCTGGAGTTCCAATTCTAATACCAGAAGTAACAAATGGAGATTTATCATCAAAAGGAACCATGTTTTTGTTTACTGTAATATCAGCTTCTCCTAAAGCTTTTTCAGCTTCTTTACCAGTTAAGCCTTTACTGCGTAAATCAATTAACATACAGTGGTTGTCTGTACCACCAGAAATAATTTTATAACCTTTCTCAACTAATGCTTTAGCCATGGTCTGTGCATTTTTAATTACTTGCACACAGTATAACATGTATTCATCAGATAAACATTCTCCATAAGCTACAGCTTTAGCTGCGATGACGTGTTCTAATGGTCCTCCTTGAGTTCCAGGGAAAACGCCCATATCTAAACAAGCACTCATCATTTTTAATTCTCCTTTAGGAGTTTTTTCTCCCATTGGATTTTCAAAATCTTTACCCATCATAATCATACCGCCTCTTGGTCCGCGTAATGTTTTATGAGTCGTAGTAGTTACTATATGACAGTGAGGTAGTGGATCATTTAAAATGCCTTTAGCAATTAATCCAGATGGATGAGAAATATCTGCTAATAATAAAGCGCCAACACTGTCTGCAATTTTACGTAAACGTTCATAATCCCAATCACGAGAATAAGCAGAAGCGCCACAAATAATCATTTTTGGTTTTTCTTTTTTAGCCGTTTCTTCTACTTTATCGTAGTTTACTCGTCCTGTTTTTTCTTCAACGCCATAAAAAGTAGCACGGTATAATTTACCAGAAAAGTTTACTGGAGAACCGTGAGTTAAATGTCCGCCATGCGATAAATCAAAACCTAAAATAGTATCACCTGGTTTTAAGCAAGCTAACATCACTGCGGCATTAGCTTGAGCGCCAGAGTGTGGCTGTACATTTACCCATACAGCACCAAATAATTCTTTTGCTCTATCAATCGCTAATTGCTCTACTTTATCTACTACTTCGCATCCACCATAATAACGTTTCGAAGGTAAGCCTTCAGCGTATTTATTAGTTAATACGCTACCCATTGCTTTCATCACTTGATCGCTCACGTAGTTCTCACTAGCAATTAATTCGATGCCGCGCGTTTGACGGTCTTTTTCTTCTTTTATTAATTTAAAAATGGCGGTGTCTTTTTTCATAATAGTATTATTATTGTTGCTCTGTTTGAAATTTATCGTATAGTTTACTTGAAGCTAAAATAAAAAAAACAACTAAAGGTGATTGAGCAATACCCATGAGCCATCGACTAAAGGTGTATTCATCTCCATCTAATTGATTTTCTATAAAATAATTATAAGTCATCGAAATACTTGCCAAAGCTAATAATATTACATAAATATAAATAACCCAAACAGTAATTTTTTTATTCTGACAAAAATGTTTGATAGCCAGATAACTTGTGAAAAAGTAAGCTAAAAAATATAAGACTGTTAAGGGGAATTTAAAATAATAGAGTGTTAGGTAATCAAACTGATTAAAAAATGATAAACTATTTGGCAGCAAATAGTCATTGTGATTGTAGTATAAAGAGAACAATCTATTGTTTAAATTTACGAAAACGAATTCGCGAGTAAATCCCAAGATAGCAAATATTGAAATAAAGAGCAGGTATTTTAAGCTAGTTTTCAAATGGCTTACTGGTATTTGAAAATTTGTTTACCCAAAGCATCCATAAGCCAAATACTGCACTGTAAGCCAAAAAGGTAAAGGTATAGGTGTGATTAAAGTCTAAATATTCGTAATTGTAATAGGATATTAAAGCTAAAGCTATAATTCTAATAATATTAATGGAGTGAACAATTAAGATCCCTAAAGGAACATACCATAATTTGTTTTTAATATTGCCAGGGTAGGCAATTACAAAAATGGCAAATAAAAACATCAGAGTGATGCCATTACATGGACCTCCAATCCAGACACCATTAGAGCCATCTATCCCAAATACTTGTACGTCATTTACCTCTGCACTGGCAAATGTTTTATAACCCATGTGCTCTAAAATCCATTGACATAGATTAATGATTTGTCTCACAAAAAGTTGATCTCCTTTGGTAAGGTGTTTTAAAATAAATTCGTACAAAAAGTAGCAACTTCCATATAAAAAAGCTGCCTTTAAGATAAAATATTGAAATTTATTTTGTTTGAGTTTGTTTAGCATACTAAAAACCCCCCGCCAAATTGGTGGGGGGTTTGAGGTTATAATGAGTTCTTTTCTTTTTGATTAGAGTATAGTTTTCTGCCTCCGTAAATAGCACCTGCAGCTATCAATAAAGATATTCCTCCATCAATAGGAATGCAAGGAGGTGGCCAACAGCCTGGATCTGAACCTGGCGGTGGAGGTGGCGCACCAGCAACACAGAAAGTTGTTAAACCAACAATAAAAATAAATACTAGTGAAAATTTTGAATTCATAATAAAAATAAACTAGACGTAAATGTACGAAAAATACTTAGAACCTCAAATTGTTATTTAAAAATCATACCAAATTGTTATATTTGTGTGACTAAAAAACGTTTGTGGAGCAAAAAAAGAACAATTCACCTATCCAGATAAATGACTTCAAAATCATTTGGAGAGTCATATCCAAAAACTGGTATATCCCTTTATTTATAATTCCAATTTTTTACCTTTTAGGATATTTCTATGTTTATAAAATTGAAAACGTATACCAGGCATCTGTTGAACTACTAAAGTCTAATGATACGTATTATGAAAAAAGCTTAATTACAGATCAATTTTATGGTGGAGCAGGTAAATCTTACATTGATAATTCAAATGAAATTAGAATCATTAAATCTTATGATTTAATGAAAGAAACGATAAATAGGTTAAAAAGTCAATTACAAGTCTCTTATTATCTAGTGGGAAGAGTAAGAACTACTGAACAATTCACAGGGACTCCTTTTAATCTGAAAATTAATAATATAAATCCAAATTTATATGAATTACCTGTTAATTTTAAAATTATTGATTTTGATCACTATGAATTAAAATATATAAGTAATGGCATAGAGCAAAAAAAACAAGGAAAATTTAATGAAGATTTAATAGATGTTGACTTTAATATTATAGTAAATAGAGAAAGCAGTTTTGTTAGGAACTCAGCAGATTTGTTAGCCAAACTTGATTATCAAATTGTAATACATGAGATGGATAAGTTAGTTGGAACTTATCAAAATAGTTTAAAGGTTGAAAATCCAGATTACACGAATGTTTTAGTTTTAACAATGGATGATATCCTGCCTGAACGTGCTATTTTAATTTTGGATACTCTGTCTAGAGTTTACATTAATAAATCAGTGAATTCTAAGTTTGATATTAACGAGCGTACTATTAATTTTATTGATAAGCAATTGGATGATGTTAGTTCTTCTTTAAAAGAAATTGAAGATACTATGCAAAATTACAAAAAAGAGAAAGCTATCTTGGATTTAGATTGGGAACGCGAAGATTTTTTTAAAAAATTAGCAAATTTTGATAGTAAAAAATCATTATTAAATTTAAAAGTTAGTGCTATTAATGATTTAGAAAAGTATATTATCGAGGATAAGGATCCCCAGTTTTTACCGCCCAGTGTTTATATAGTAGATGATGATGGTTTTTTAAAATCTGCCATTAGTGAGTTATATGCTGATCAAATTAGATTAAGTTTTTTGTTAAGTTCTTCTAAGGAGATTAATCCTAATATCATTGAGATTCGTCAGAAAATTAAGAAGCAAAAACAAAATATGTTGGTGTATTTAAATAACTCAAGAAATGCCACTTTTAAAATAATTAGTAATACCAACGATGAAATGGGTAATTATGTTTCTCAAATTAGAGAAATACCAAAAAAACAAAGAGAGGTCTTAAATATCTCTCGTAAAGTTGCAGTTAACGAAGGATTATATAATTTCTTGCTACAACAAAAAGCTAAAACAAAAATTGCAAAAGCTTCTATCGTGCCAGATATTAGGGTGATTGATAGTTCCAGAAATAAAGGAGTAATTAGCCCCGATAGAAAAAAAATTATTTCCACATTTATTGGATTTGGTTTGGCTGTTTCTTTAATCATTATTATTGTGAGGGTATTAATGTTCACTACGATTCAAACTGCCGAAGAATTAAAAGAAGTTACTTCCTTACCTATCATTGCTGATTTACCTTTTCAAAAAGGAATATCTAATTTGGGATTTGTGGTGGAAGAAAGTCCAAATTCATTTCTATCAGAAGCTTTTAGAGCACTTCGAACCAATTTGCAATATGTGATTTTAAATTCCAATAAAAAAACCATTTTAGTAACCTCAAATGGGCCTGGAGAAGGAAAAACATTTACAATTATTAATATAGGGGCCATTTTAGCAAAAAGCGGAAAAAAAGTAGTGATGTTGGAGTTAGATTTACATAAACCCCGAATTCAAAAAGCCTTAGAAATGAATGCTGATATTGGTATTAGTACCTTTATGGTTGGGAATAATACGCTTGATGAAATTTTAAGGCCGACTGTGGTTAAAAACCTACATGTTATATTATCAGGTCCCATTTCTCCAAACCCTTCTGATTTGGTGTTATCCGAAAAACTAAAAGAATTAATAGAATATGCCAAAGCCAATTTTGATTATGTATTAATTGATACACCTCCAGCAGGAATGTTAGCGGATGCTACTTATTTGATGCAGTATGCTGATATTAATTTTGTGGTTTTAAACACTAAATTCGCCACTAAATCAATTGTGAAGATGTTTGAGAAAATGGTGAGTGACAATTCTATCAAAGATGTTTATTTGGTGTTAAATGGTGTAAAACGTAAGCGAAGTAAATATTATTATTCAAGGTATGGCTATGGCTACGGCTACGGTTATGGCTACGGTTATGGCTATAAGAAAAACGCCTAAATTTTCATTTTAAACAATTAAACAACTCGTGTTTTAATGCTAAATTGGTTTGCCATATATGTAAATGTGAAGCATGAAAAAAAAGTGGTTCAAAAATTACATAATCTTCAAATCAACGCTTACGCTCCAATGGTTAAAAAACTCCAACAGTGGAGTGATCGAAAAAAATGGGTCGAATTTCCCATGCTAAGTGGGTATGTGTTTGTCAATATCAATTTGTCAGAAAAAGAAAAAGTGTTACAATGTCCTGGTGTTTTCTCTTATATTAAATTTAATGGTATTGAAGCAAAAATAAGAGACACGGAAATAGACATTTTAAGATCGATTGAGCTAAGCGGTTATGATGTTACGCAAGATTTGGTTGATTATAAATTATTAGATAAAGTTGAAATTACACAAGGTGCTTTAAAAGGTTTAATGGGAACTATTATACAATTACAAAACACCAATTATGTTCAAATACAATTAGAGAGTTTACACCAGAGTATCAGTGTTAAACTACCTTCACATATTTTAAAAAAACGCAACTTATTAAGTTTATGACATCTCAAATAGATATTCCTCATTTGCAAAACATTAAAGGCAAACAGTTTTTAGTAACTGGAGGCGCTGGATTTATAGGTTCTCATATAGTTACTTATTTAATTCGAAATGGGGCACTTCAGGTACGTGTAATAGATAATTTATCTACAGGGAATATAGAAAATCTAAGAGAGCATGAAGGAAATGCTGCCTATAAATTTATTTTAGCAGACATCACAGATTATAATACTTGTTTAGAGGCTTGTAAAGATATTGACGGGATATTTCATAATGCGGCTTTGGGTTCAGTATCTCGAAGTATGCAGGATCCCATGGCAACCAATCAGGCAAATGTTTCGGGCTTTGTGAATGTATTGTTTGCAGCAAAAAATCAAGGTGTAAAAAGAGTCATTTATGCTTCCTCATCTTCTGTTTATGGCGACGATAAAAGTACCGAAAAGCAAGAACAGATTACAGGTAATTTATTATCACCCTATGCTGTGTCCAAAAAAACGGATGAATTGTATGCTGATGTATTTTCAAAGTCATATGGAATGGAAATTATTGGCTTGAGGTATTTTAATGTGTTTGGTCCAAAACAAAATCCTAACGGAGCTTATGCGGCAGTTATTCCTATATTTATTTCAAATCTTTTAAAAGGTACTGTTCCTTCTATTTTTGGAGACGGTTCAACAAGTCGTGATTTTACCTTTATCAATAATGTGGTTTATGCCAATGTTTTAGCATTTTCCACCAATAATCCTCAAGCTGTTAACCAAGTGTATAATGTTGCTTATGGAGCATCTACCAGTTTAAATCAACTGTTTGATTTAATAAAAACTAATTTACAAAGCTCTGTAGTACCCGAATATAAACCCGAAAGAAAAGGAGATATTAAAAATAGTTTAGCTAACATCAGTAAATCTAAACAATTGTTAGGCTATGAACCATTGATTGATTTAGAAACCGGATTAAAATTAACCATTGATTGGTACAAGCAGCATTTAAGCTAATATCACCTATTTTTATAACCACATAGAAATATAGAAAATAAATTAGCAGTAGATTGATAGAACTTTGTTATAAACATAGCTTCTATCCGAAACAAAGTTTCGCCTGTATCAAACTCCAATAATCTAGATAAACGAATATGAATCTATGCGGTTAAAAACAAATTAATACTAATTCCCCTCAGGAGGCTTGCCTGACCGCAATCAGGGGGTCAGGGGGAGGACCTATCTCTATCAGGAGACTTATCTGACGGCTGTCAGGGTGGGAGGAGATTTTATAACAGAAAAATATTTGGTTATTCTATCATTATTGAGTAGTTTTATTACTCATTATGATAGAAACACTTATTTCTTCTAAAACACGTATTAAACTGCTACTTAAATTTTTTTTAAACAGTAGTACAACAGCTTATTTACGAGGTTTGGAAGAAGAATTTGGCGAGTCTACTAACTCTATTCGTTTAGAATTAAATCGCTTTGAAAAGGCTGGATTTTTAGAATCATTTAGCCAATCCAATAAAAAAATATTTAAGGTGAATGATAAACATCCTTTATTTAAGGATATCAATAGCATTGTATTAAAGTTAGTAGGCTTAGATCATGTGATAGATTATGTGCTACAAAGAATGGGCGATTTAAAACAAGTGTATTTGGTAGGAAATTTATCGAAAGGAAAAGATAGTGATGTGATTGATTTGGTTTTAGTAGGAGATATTAACGAAGTGTTTTTAAAAGAATTAATTGCAAAAGCAGAAAAGAAAATACATAAAACCATACATTACCTTCATTATGAAGAAGAAGAATTTGATTTAAAACAAATAACAGAAACTGGTATTAATCCGCTTTTGTTATGGAGTAAATAATAAAAGCATGATTCGTTAGTCCTGTTAGTTCGTCCCGATAGACTTCGGGAATCACACTAAGCATGTCACTTCGAGCGAAGTCGAGAAGCGAAGTACGAGAACAGAAGGATTAGAGAATAAAAATAAAACCCCACTAAGTCAATATGTGACTAAGGTGGCGAAGCCATAAAAAAACGAAAGTGTTTCTTTAAAATAAGAGTATTGTTTAAAATAAGTATCAGAACCACAGTAATTCAAAATAGGTTAAAGATTAGTTAATATATGTTTATAGATAAATTTATTATTAAAGACCCCTCACTTAAACGACATGTTTTAAAAACTATTACTTGGAGAATTATTGGAACTATTGATACTATGATATTAGGATGGATTATTACTGGAAACGCTTTAACAGGAGTGAAAATTGGAGGTATGGAAGTTGTTACTAAAATGGCACTCTATTTTTTACATGAAAGAGTTTGGTTTAAAATAAATTTTGGCTTACCTAAACGTAAAGATGTTAATTAATATGTCAGTTAATCAAGATGTACATCACCAAGCTTTTTATTTAACTCGAGAATTGTTTCATGAGTCTTATAAACACAAGGCAAAGGTAATTTGGTTTACAGGTTTATCTGGTTCTGGTAAATCTTCTTTGGCAAATGAAGTGAGTAAACTATTATTTGAGCATGCTATAAAAGTTTTTGTTTTAGATGGAGATAATACAAGATTAGGTTTAAATAAGGATTTAGGCTTTTCTTTATCAGACAGAAAAGAAAATATAAGAAGAGTTGCCGAGGTGGCAAAACTTTTTGTGGATTCTGGAACTGTAGTTTTAACTTCTTTTATTTCGCCTATTGAAGAAGAAAGGATGATGGCAAAGCAAATTATAGGTAAAGAAAATTTTATAGAAGTTTTTGTTGATTGCTCTTTAGAGCGATGCGAAAAAAGAGATGTAAAAGGGCTATATGCTAAAGCAAGAGCAGGAGAAATAAAAAACTTTACTGGAATTGATAGTCCTTACGAAAAACCTTCAAACCCTGATATTACGGTTAATACGGTAGATCAAACAATTACTGAGTGTTCACAAATTATATTTAATGCAATTAAACCACAATTAAATGAGTAAATACCGTTTAACTCACCTAGAGGAACTAGAAGCAGAATCGATTTATGTGATTCGTGAGGCTTTTACACAATTTCAAAACCCTTGTATCTTGTTTTCGGGAGGTAAAGATTCTATTGTTGTAACACATTTAGCAGCAAAAGCATTTTATCCAGCTAAAATCCCGTTTCCTTTAGTACATATTGATACAGGACATAATTTTATAGAGACATTAGAATATCGTGACGAACTAGTTGATCGATTAGGCGCTCAGTTAATTGTTGGTTATGTGCAGGATAGTATTAATCAAGGGAAAGTAACCGAAGAAAAGGGTTTAAACGCAAGTAGAAACCGAGCACAAATAGTAACCTTATTAGATGCTATTGAATTAAATAAATTTGATGCAGCTTTGGGTGGTGCTAGGCGAGATGAAGAAAAAGCTAGAGCAAAAGAACGTTTCTTTTCTCATCGTGATGAGTTTGGACAATGGGACCCTAAAAACCAACGACCTGAATTGTGGAATATTTTTAATGGAAGAAAACAACAAGGGGAGCATTTTAGAGTATTTCCTATTAGTAATTGGACAGAGATGGATATTTGGCAATATATTTTAAAAGAAAACATTCCATTGCCATCATTGTACTTTAGTCATAAAAGAGATTGTGTGAAAAGAGGAGATTCTATTTTAGCTTTTTCTGAATTTATTAATTTACGTGAAAACGAAAAAGTAGAGTCGATGCAAATACGGTTTCGAACAATTGGTGATTTAACAATAACAGGAGCCATCGAATCTGATGCCTCTACATTAGAACAAATTATTATGGAAGTTGCAGCTGCAAGACAAACAGAGCGAGGCAATCGGGCGGATGACCAACGCTCAGAAGCATCAATGGAAGAACGTAAAAGGGAGGGCTATTTTTAATGGAAACAATAGCAAATTTAACAGGAGATTTATTGCGCTTTTCAACTGCAGGAAGCGTGGATGATGGTAAGAGTACACTTATCGGTCGTTTATTGTATGACTCTAAAAGTATTTTCGAAGACCAACTTCAGGCCATCAAAAACACGAGTGCTCGTAAAGGATTAGAGCATGTCGATTTGTCTTTATTAACGGATGGTCTTAAAGATGAGCGTGAGCAAGGCATTACAATAGATGTTGCTTATAGATATTTTTCGACCCCTAAGCGTAAATTCATTATTGCAGATACTCCTGGTCATGTTCAGTACACTCGCAATATGGTAACAGGGTCGTCAACAGCCAATCTTACCATTATTTTAATTGATGCTCGTAAAGGTGTTATTGAGCAAACTCGACGACATAGTTTTATTGCATCTTTGCTACAAATACCACATGTTATTGTATGTATCAATAAAATGGATTTGGTTGATTATAAACAAGAAGTATTTGATCGTATTGTAAATGAATACAATGATTTTGCATCCAAATTAGATATACAGGATTTTCATTTTATTCCTATTTCTGCTCTACATGGCGATAATGTGGTAAATCGATCGGAACAAATGGATTGGTATCAAGGAGGCACCTTGCTTTATACTTTGGAAAATGTTCAGGTTGCAAATGATGTTAATCATCTAGATACACGTTTCCCAATACAAACAGTTATTCGACCTCATTCTGATAAGTATCATGATTTTAGAGGTTATGCAGGACGTTTAGTAAGCGGTATCCTTCGAAAAGATGATAATATTGTGGTGTTACCATCTGGCATGGAGTCCAGTATCAAAGCAATACATACGCCTTCAGGCGAAACCAATGAAGCATTTGCTCCGCAATCAATCACTATCGAATTAAATGATGATGTAGATATTAGCAGAGGCGATATGATAGTACGTAAAAACAATCAACCTAATGTTGAGCAGGATTTTGATGCTATGATTTGCTGGTTAGGAAATGCACCAATGAATAACGGAGCAAAATATGCAATTAAGCATACTACTAAAGAAGCACGTGCCGTTATAAAAGAGATTACCTATAAAATAAATATTAATACATTAGAGCGGGAAGAAAACCATACCGGCATTAGTATGAATGAAATTGCTCGTATAAAATTAAAATCTACAGCTACTTTAAATGTAGATGCCTATCGTAAAAATAGATCTACTGGATCTTTTATTTTAATTGATGAAGGTACAAATTCAACTGTAGCGGCAGGAATGTTTATTTAATAGTTTTTGATAAAATTTCATGAAAAAAATAATTGAAAAGAGCGAGTGGGATTTAATTATTCGCCCTAAAAAAAGTTTATTAGATATTAATTTAATAGAGCTTTATAAATATAGAGACCTATTAATGATGTTTGTAAAACGTGATATTGTAACCGTATATAAGCAAACTATTTTAGGACCAATATGGTTTGTGGTTCAGCCAATTTTTCAAATGCTCACCTTTATTATTATTTTCACTAAGGTTACTCATATTTCAACAGATGGAGTCCCTCCATCACTTTTTTATTTAGCAGGCATAGTAATTTGGAATTATTTTTCGGAATGTTTAAATCAAACAGCAAACACATTTGGCGACAATGCAGATATGTTTGGCAAAGTTTACTTTCCCCGATTAATTACACCTTTATCTAAGGTGATAAGTGGGTTAATAAAATTTGCTATACAATTCACCATATTTATTGTTATTTATTTAGTCTACGTTATTTTCTTTCAAACTATTCACCCTAGTATTAGTATTATTTTAGTTCCATTTTTGGTACTATTAATGGCAGGTTTAGGTTTAGGTTTTGGCTTAATTTTTAGCGCATTAACAACCAAATACAGGGATTTGAAGTTTTTATTACAATTTGGAATTCAATTAGTGATGTATGCCACTCCAATCATATATCCATTAAGTACTATTCCCGAAAAATATAAGTTTTACTTTTTTTTAAATCCTTTAACGCATATTATCGAAACCTTTAAATCTGTTTTTTTTAGTGTGACTGAAATTAATATGTATGGATTACTGTATTCATTTATATTTATGGTGATTGTTTTAATTTCAGGCATCTTAATTTTTAATAAAACAGAAAAAACATTTATGGATACTGTATAGTATTTATTAAAACTAGAATTTACAAAATGAGTAATACTGTCATAAAAGTTGAAAATCTTTCAAAATTATATCGTTTAGGTGAAGTTGGAACCGGCACGGTTTCTCATGATTTGAATCGTTGGCTTGCTAAAATAAGAGGAAAGGAAGATCCTTTTGCATTAGTAGGTCAAGTGAACGATAGAACACAAAAATCAGAAAGCGATTATGTGTGGTCGTTGAAGGATATAAATTTTGAAGTAAAGCAAGGAGATGTATTAGGAATTATTGGCAAAAATGGAGCTGGAAAATCAACATTATTAAAACTTCTTTCGCAAATTACATCTCCAACAACAGGAGAAATAAAAATAAAAGGACGTATTGCAGCCTTGTTGGAAGTGGGAACAGGTATGCATCCAGAGATGACGGCGCGTGAAAATATTTTTTTAAATGGTGCTATTATGGGAATGCGTAAGCACGAAATTAAAACCAAATTTGATGAAATTATTGATTTTGCTGGTTGTGCCATGTATGTGGATACTCCTATCAAACGTTTTTCATCTGGTATGCGTGTGCGTTTAGGTTTTGCGGTGGCTGCTTTTTTAGAACCTGAAATTTTAATAGTAGATGAGGTATTAGCGGTTGGTGATGCTGAGTTTCAATCAAAAGCAATTGGTAAAATGCAGGACGTGTCTGCCAAAGAAGGTAGAACTGTTTTGTTTGTGAGTCATAATATGGGCGCTGTTAGAAGGTTATGTAAAACAGGTATCATTTTATCACAAGGTAGTGTAAAACATGCTGGAGAAATAAATGAAATTGTGGACTTATACATAAATGAAGGAACTGAAAATGTATCACAACATACAAATTATTTAGATAGAAGTGCTAGTAATGGTATGGCTCCGAAGTGCTTATATTTATTTGATAGAAAAAGAAATCAATACTCAAATTCATTTAATTCAGAAAATGAAATTGAAATACAATTTGCTTATGAAATAACAGAACCACTAAGAAATTTTAGAATCGTTTTAGGTATTCTGTCAAATGATGATCAAGTACTTTTTTCTTATTCTTCACATTTTATAGAACCTGCAATTAAAGATATAGGGAAATACCAAATTAAATTTATAATTCCTGAAAATATCTTTAATACAGGGATATATAAAGTGCGTTTAAATGCTGGGCAGCCTGGTGTAAAAATTATAATGGAGCCCGAAATTTTAGCTATGTTTTCAGTTGAAAAAATACAAAATAGCAGCAATTATGCCAGTCAAATGCCAGGATGGTTTGCCCCTGAATTAAAGGTGTTGTATTAGAAAAACAACATAATATTTAAATTGATAATGAAAAACAAAATCAAAAAATATCTTAGAACTAAAGTACTAACAAACGAAGAGCTTAATTTTTCTAAAAACATTCAGTCTTTGGAAATTGTTGGTTTTCAAAAAATGAAAAAATTTGAAGATGCTGATGTTTTTATAACAGGTTATCCAAAATCAGGAAATACACTGCTTCAGTTTTCAATTGCTTTTCTTGTTTATGGACTGAGAAAAGATGCGCCCTATTCACTGGTAAATACATGCGTAACTGATGTGTATTCTAATCCGTATTTTAACAGATTAAACATTCCTCATTATTTCAAGTCACATGAATTGCCAAATGAACAGTATAAAAAAGTGATTTATGTTGTAAGAGACGGAAGAGATGCAGTTAGGTCTTATTACTATATGCGAAAAAATATGGGGGAAGAAAATATTTGTATAAATGAGATGTATGAAAATGGAGGTAATTGTTCTGTTGGTACATGGAAAGATCATGTTAAGAGATGGATAGATAATCCTTATAAGGCTGATATATTATTTATAAAATATGAAGATTTTATTACGCAGAAAGAGCAAGAAATTAAAAGACTATGTCAATTTTTACATATAGAGCGAAGCGATGCAGAAATTCAACAAGTTATTGAAGCTTCATCTTTTGAAAACATGAAGCTTATTGAGCAAGGTTATAGCTGGATAAATGCAAAAAACAAGCAAAATTGGAAAAGAGAAGGTAGCTTCGTTAGGGAAGGCAAATCAAAAAATCATGTAAAAGATGTGGTTGTTAAGGACGAAGTATTAGAGAAATTCAAAGAAATTTCTAGCGAAATGTTAGATCATTTTAAATATATTTAAAATGGTAGGCTTAAATTGACAAAAATAATACTAAGTTTTTATGTCATATTTTAAAACATTAAAAGATAAAATATTCAACTATTTGTATCAAAAATACAAGTCTAGGCTACTTATGGATCAGGAATGGATTGGTCGTCTTATAATAAAATTTAACGAAAAGACACTTGAATCAATATATAAGCAGGTGCAGTTAGGTCAAGATTCAAAGTTTTATTCTGAGTCAAAAGTATTTAACTTAAGGAATGATAAGAATTTTATTAAAATCGGAAAAGGTACTCACATAAGAGGTGAGTTGTTATTATTTGCTCATGGTGGTAAAATTGAGATAGGAAATAATTCCTATGTAGGTGAAGGAACAAGAATATGGTCAGCTGAAGGAGTTAAGATTGGTGATAATGTATTGATTAGCCATAATTGTAATATTATAGATACAAATTCCCATGAAATAAATTATATGCAAAGAGCAGAGACTTTTAGAAACATGGTTAATAATGGACACGCTAAGGAAAATAACAATATTGTTTCATCTTCAATTGTGATTGAGGACTATGCTTGGTTAAGTTTTAATGTTTCAGTTTTGAAAGGTGTTAAAATAGGTCAAGGGGCAATAATAGCGGCTGGAAGTGTTGTTACAAAAGATGTGGCTGAATATACTCTGGTTGCTGGTAATCCAGCAAAATTTATTAAAAAATTGGAACTGATAAATAGTTGAGATAACAAAATATTTTATTTTCAATAAATACATTAATAATACAATATGATTAATTATATAAAAAAAAAATTAAGAAGACTGGTTGCCTCTAATAACACTGAAGTGAAAAAAAATGCTAATGATGCTAGAATAAAGTTTCATGGTACTTCTGATATAAAAAATTTAAATCTTATAACTAGAAAACAAATCAATGAAAAAAAGTATTTATATATTGGAAGTGAAAGTGTTGTAAATGGTACTTATGTTTTTGAAATTGAAAGTGGAAAAATTACAATTGGAGATAGGTCATTTATTGGTGGTGGTATGTTTATTTGTATTGAAGAAATAGAGATTGGAAATGATGTAATGTTTTCTTGGGGTTGTACAGTTGTAGATAATAATTCCCACTCTATAAAATGGTCTGAGAGAAAAGATGATGTTGTTAATTGGAAAAGAGGGCTAGATGAAAATAAAATTGGAGCTTTTAAGGATTGGACAAATGTGAAAAGAGCTAAGGTAACTATAAAGGATAAGGCGTGGATTGGATTTAATAGTACAATACTAAAAGGTGTAACAATTGGAGAAGGTGCAATTGTAGGTTCTGGTAGCGTGGTTTCTAAGGATGTTCCAGATTGGACAATCGTTGCAGGTAATCCCGCTCAAATAGTAAGAGTAATTGCAGAAAATGAAAGATAAAATGACTTGGGAAGAAACCATTGAGTTTATAAGAACAAAGCCAGAGTTTGCTGTGTTAGTTGATAAAGCCTATTTTGATGCAGATTTACCAGTTAATGTGGAAAAATTTAAGCAAAGTGAAGAGTTTGTTGAAATTTTAGCATTGATTAAACAATATGCACCCAATGCAAAAACTTTATTGGATATAGGTAGTGGAAATGGAATCAGTTCAATATCTTTTGCTATTAATGCTTATGAAGTTGATACAGTTGAACCAGATTCCAGCGAAACTATTGGCGCTGGAGCTATTCGAAAGTTAAAAAACTATTATAAACTAGATAATATTAAAATTTACGAGGCTTTTGCTGAGGAAATAAAGTTTCCAGACAATTCGTTCGATATTGTATTTGCAAGGCAATGCATGCATCATGCCTATGACTTGAATAAATTTGTAGCAGAGTCGTCTAGAGTTTTAAAACCAGGAGGTTTGTTTATGACAGTTAGAGACCATGTTATTTATAACGAAACTGATAAAAAGTGGTTTTTAGATAATCATCCTTTGCAAAAATTTTATGGTGGTGAAAACGCATTTACCAATAACGAATATACTAATGCTATAAATAAAGCTGGTTTGGATTTGAAATTAACACTAAAACATTTTGATAGTGTCATTAATTTTTTTCCATTAACATCAGCAGAAAAAAAAATTAAAGAAAAAGAGTTCGAACTATTAGTTCAGTCAATAGCTCAGAAAAAAATAGGGTTACTATATAAACTATCGTTCGTTAAAACTATCGTTGATAAAATAGTTAAATCGAAACTAAATAACCCGTTTAATGAAGAATCTATTCCGGGAAGAATGTATACCTATCTAGCGATAAAGAAATGATTAAAAGAAAAAAGATAGGTATTTTATTTTCGCATAATGAAAACTGGATAGGGGGGAGTTACTATATTTTAAATTTAGTGAGTTCTTTTTTAAGTTTAGATGACAAAGAAAGGCCTGAAGTTGTTATTATTTCATGGAAACCAGAGGATGCAGAAGTTGTAAAAAACACAGGGTATCCATACGTGAGCTTTTTAAGTTTGTACATACCGTATAATTTTTTTGAAAAAGTACTATTTAGATTATTTCCCAACTTTACAAAAAAAAACATCAAAAAGAAATTTAGTAAAAAGCAATTGGACGTTGTTTTCCCAGCTTCATTTAATGAAAAGTTTATAAATATACCTAATAAGGTTTTTTGGATACCCGATTTCCAGGAACATTATTACCCCGATTTTTTTGATGTAGATGAAGTGAAAAAAAGAAAAACTGGCCAGTTGCAAATAGCATCATCTAACAGTAAACTGGTTTTAAGTAGTAATGCTGCTAAAAAGGATTTTGAAAAATTTTATCCGAAAAATAAATGTAAAACTTATGTTGTAAATTTTGCTGTAACTCATCCAACTTATAACAAATTGGATGTAGAAAATTTGAAAAAAAAATATAACATACAAGGTAACTATTATATTTCACCGAATCAGTTTTGGAAACACAAAAATCACAAGGTAGTTGTTGATGCGATTAAAATATTAAAAGAAAGCGGGCACAAAATTTTATTAATATTTACTGGGAAAGAGTATGATTTTAGACACCCAGCATACACGGATGAATTAAAAAATTATGTTCAACAAAATAATTTGTCGGAGCAGATTATGTTTTTAGGATTTATTGATAGATTAGATCAATTGCAATTAATGAATAATGCCGAGGCTGTCATACAACCATCATTATTTGAGGGATGGAGTACAGTTGTAGAGGATAGCAAGGCAATGAACCAATATATAATTGCTTCAAATATAGATGTACACATGGAACAATCGAAAGAAAATTGTGTTTTTTTTGATCCATTAAATCCAGTTGATTTAGCAGATAAAATTATTAAACAACAACAAATGGAGATAGATAACAGTTACAATAATTACAGTACTAATATTAAAAAATTTGCAAAAGATTTTTTAAGAGCCATTGAGTAGTTTATGATAATATTAATTATTGGGTCAAAAGGTTTTGTTGGCTCACACTGTAGTAAATATTTTAATGATTTAAATCACTTAGTGGTTGGATGTGATGTTACGGATTCTGACGAAGAAAATTATTATAAAATCGACAGTATTCAGTTTGATTTCTCAGGATTGTTCAAAAAATATAAGTTTGACGTATGTATAAATGCAGCTGGTTCAGCAAACGTAGGCTATTCATATGAATTTCCTGAAAAAGATTTTGAATTGAATGTTTCTTTGGTCATCAATTTATTAGGTGCAATAAAAACTAATTCGCCTAACTGTAAGTTTATAAACTTTTCGAGTGCAGCAGTGTATGGGAACCCAAAAGAGTTACCTATTAAGGAGGATGCCGATTTAGGCCCTTTATCTCCTTATGGTTACCATAAAATGCTTAGCGAAAAATTATTATTAGAATATCATCGATTTTTTAAATTGCATACATGTAGCTTGAGGGTTTTCTCGGCATATGGTCCTGGTTTAAAGAAGCAGTTGTTTTGGGATATTTTCCAAAAAAGTAAAACAAATAATACTGTTAGATTGTTTGGGACGGGCAGTGAAAGTCGAGATTTTATTTATATATCAGACTTAGTAAACGCAGTAGATTGTATTATAAATAAAGGTTTATTTACAGGTGAAACAATAAATGTTGCATCTGGCATTGAAACAACCATTAATGAAGCCGCTAACATGTTAGCAAACTCATTTATACCTAATAAAGAAATTGTGTTTTCAGGAGATGCTAAAGAAGGAGATCCTATAAATTGGAGAGCAGATACAACTAAATTAGTATCTTTTGGATTTACCCCTAAGTATAAAATTGAGCAAGGTTTATTGGAATATTATAATTGGTTAATGAAACTGGAGATTTAATAAAGATTAAAATGAAGTTTTCTATTATAATAAATTATAATAAATCAGGATTACAAGTAACTATTGAACGTATTATTAATCAAACTTATACAAATTTTAAAAGTAATTTAGTATTGTATGCACGTGAAATCTAAAATAAAAAATATTTTAAAAAAAATTTTATTTTTAAATTTCCGTAACAAGAATCAGAGATTCCATTATAAAAAATATATAAAAGGGAATAATAATATTATTAAATACAATGAAAGTGCTAGCCTAATAGATTGTACATTTAATATCACTGGGAATAATAATAGCATTGTTATAGATGAATTATGCAGTCTAAAAAACGTCACCTTCTATATAAATGGTAGCGACAATATAATACATCTTTATCAACGCGTTAAATTTAGGAG
>DIHL01000061.1 GCA_002420145.1 Bacteroidetes bacterium UBA5697 | reverse complement strand
GCTAGCGGATGAGCTTTTTTTATGCTCAAAAAATTGCATTCTCTGTGTAAAATCTATTATATTTAAAAACGATAACGACTCGATACACCATGGCTAAAGTTATTCCGTTTAAAGCAATACGTCCTGAAGGAGATAAAGTGCATTTAGTTGCTTCTCGTTCGGTTGATGGGTACAATTCAGCTGAATTGAGAGAAAAACTAACAGGAAACCCCTACTCGTTTTTACATGTGATTAATCCTGATTTTGAAGATGGAATCAAAACAAAACCTGGCTCAAAAGAAAGATTACATAAAGTAAAAAATCATTTCAAAAAATTTGTTCGTGAAAAGATATTTTTAAGAGATGAAAGCCCTTGTTATTATTTATACCGTCAAATTAAAGAAGGCAACGAATTTGTTGGGATAATAGCTTGTACGAGTATTGATGATTATATGAATGGCGTGATTAAAATTCACGAACAAACATTAACCACACGTGAAGAGAAACTAAAAGATTACTTAGAAGTATGCGAATTTAATGCAGAGCCTGTATTATTTTGTTATCCAAACGACAAAGCAATTGATACCATTTCGGATGAAATAGCAGCTACCCGACCTGATTATGATTTTACAACTACTGATAAAGTCCGTCACACAGTTTGGGTAATTAGCTCACGTAAAACTGTGAAACAGATTGCTGAACGTTTTGCCACTATCCCAAATATTTATATTGCTGATGGGCACCATCGTTCGGCTTCAGCTACTTTATTAGGTAAATTAAGACGTAGCACACGTAAATCTTATACTGGCGAAGAAGCCTTTAACTATTACTTAGGAGTTTTCTTTCCTGAAACACATTTAAAAATTTACGATTACAATCGTGTGGTAAAAGATTTAAATAATTTATCGGTGAATGAATTAATTTATAATCTAAAAACAAACTTCACTATTACCGAAGTAAAAGAAGCCGATTATAAACCTATTCAAAAGCATGAAATATCAATGTATGTGGATAATAAATGGTATTCGCTAAAAGCAAAAGACACTATTTACAATGCCAAAGACCCTATTGATAGCCTTGATGCTGCGATCTTAACCAAATACATCCTTTCTCCTATTTTAGATATCCATGATTTAAAAACAGATAAGCGTATTGGATTTATTCCGGGTGTGCGAGGAAGTAAAGAATTGAAAAAGCAAGTAGATGAAGGAAAAGCAGCTATTGCCTTTGGATTATATCCTGTAACGATGGAGCATTTGAAATGGATTGCCGATACGAATAACATCATGCCTCCAAAATCAACTTGGGTAGAACCTAAAATGCGAAGTGGATTGGTTATTTATAGTTTAGAGGAATAATAAATAGTAGTCAGTTCGAGCGTAGTCGAGAACAAATATAAATATGTAACAAACAACGCTTCTCGACTACGCTCGAACTGACATAGCCAGAAAAATAAATATAATGTTTAGTTCTGAATCAAAAATCGACATATCAAAAGTAAGTATCACAGAAGTTGAATTATTAAGAACTATTAGCATTCAAACATTTACCGAAACTTTTGCTCATCAGAATACAGAAAGCGATATGCAAAAATATGTATCTGAAAATTTAAGTTTGGAACAGTTAGGTAAAGAATTAAATTCTAAAGATTCGGAATTTTATTTTTTAAAAGTAAATGAAGAAATTGTAGGTTACCTTAAATTAAATAAGGGGGAATCTCAAACAGAAATAAAAAACAAAAATTCTCTTGAGATTGAACGTATTTACGTAAAACAAGAATTTCACGGCAAACAGTTTGGTAAATTCTTATTACAAAAAGCCATTGATATAGCTAAAAACTATGCTTTTCAATATATTTGGTTAGCCGTTTGGGAACGTAATTTAAAAGCTATTGCTTTTTATACAAAACATGGCTTCGTAGAATTTGATAAACATACTTTTTTATTAGGAAATGATGCCCAAATAGACATCATGATGAAACTTGAATTAAACTAACTATGTCTATTTCAGAAAACATAAAGAACATAACATCTCACATTCCTGAGCATGTTACATTAATTGCTGTATCTAAAACGAAGCCTAACGATATGCTTTTAGAGGCTTACGAAGCTGGGCAAAGAGATTTTGGAGAGAATTACGTTCAGGAATTAGTTGACAAGCATGAGCAATTGCCTAAAGATATTCATTGGCATTTTATAGGGCATTTACAAAGTAATAAAGTAAAATACATTGCCCCCTTTGTGCATTTAATTCATGGCGTAGATAGTTTTAGTTTATTAAAAGAAATCAATAAACAGGCTTTAAAAAATAACAGAGTCGTTGATTGCTTATTACAAATTTACATTGCTAAAGAAGAAACCAAATTTGGATTAGATTTTAATGAGGCGTCGCAAATATTAACTTCTAATGAATTTAAAGAGTTGAAAAACATTACGATTAAAGGTTTTATGGCAATGGCTTCGAATACTGATGATAAAGCACAAATTAGAACGGAATTTACATCATTAAAAGAATTTAGTCGTTCTTATCCTGACCTGAAAATATTAAGTTTTGGAATGAGCAGTGATTATCAATTAGCTATACAAGAAGGTTCAACCATGATACGGGTTGGTAGCAGAATTTTTGGAGAAAGAAATTACACAAAATAAAAAAGCAGAAGTAAAACTTCTGCTTTTTTATTTTAAAGGTATTAGAAAAACTACTTAGTCATTTCTTTTAAATTTTTCGCATATAGAACCACAAATACTAAATCTATTATTATCATAAAAATCATTACTCCCATAGCAATAGCAGCTCCACTACCTCCAGGAGGTCCCATCATACTCAAAGAATTTTTACCCATCAATACAAAACCTGTATATGGTAAAATTTCAGCGATAGCATAAATGTAAAACCCTTTTTTAACCAAATTCCACATCATCATTACTCCTAAAAAAGATAGTAATGTGTATATCAATGCTAAATAAGGTGCTATTTTCCCATAAGCACTATCTTGCATTTCAATCATCTGATTTTCCATTTGATCTGCCATTTCAGGATTAACACTTCTCACTTGTTCAATATTTTTTTGCATTGCTTCGGGAGTGCTTTGGTAAATACCCCAAATACCAGATAAGAAACTTAATCCACACATCACAAATGACAGGATGCATAACACTTTTAAAACCTGAGAACGTTTTGGTTTATCTAAACCATTTTCATCTAAAACAATATTTTCTTCCATTGTAAAATGAGTTAATTATAATTTATTTTAAGTGTTTAAAATTAATAGCGTAAAGCACTATCCAAACTATTGCAAATAATAAACCTACAACTGCTCCAGCACCGCCTATTAAACCGCCTCCTCCTAAAAAAAACGCAGATATGGCTGGAGTTATTTCTCCTACAGAATAAATAAAAAAGCCTGTCTTTTTTAATTTCCACATTTGTATGGCACCATACAAACAAATTAAAGAACATAATAATCCAATTACCATATTAGGAACTGCATTTTCAACCGCTTTCATCATTGTTTCTTGCATTCCACTAATCATACCATGAGCATGATCTTGAGAAGTAGTCAGATTATTTAGAAATTTTTCAGAAGCTTTGATTGAGAAATACCCCCATAATGCTCCTACAAACGAAAGGCCTGAGCCTATAAAAGTTAAAACACATAATACAGTAATAAATTGAGGTCTTTTTGGAACTTCACTTACTGGTTGATTTTCAATTGACATACTATCTTCCATAATTATTAAACGTTTTATTGGTAAACAAAAATAGCTTTTATGTCTCCATAAAAGCTATTTTTAAAAAATTTATTTTTTATTAGTGTCCAGCCTCTTGTTGAACTGAATCAATTGCATGATTCATTTCTTCTTTCATTTGCTCAGCACTTTGTTCCATTGCTTCTTTGAATTGGTCACCTAAAGCACCAGCCTCAGATTGGATTTTTCCAATGCTTAATACTAACATAGTTGTTAATACTAAAGCAACTAATCCGATAATCATACCAGCAATTGCTAATCCTTTTTTACCTCCAGTTTTTCCTAATTTCATCATTCCCATTACACATAATCCTGTACCTGCTAATGATAATACTAACCAGAAAATACCTAAACCATATCCACCACCTAATGCTGCAGCAAATGTAACTGCAGTAGCTACGAATACATAAAATACTAATGCTACTAATGCGATAACAAATCCTGCTACTGCTAATCCTTTACCTTCTGGTTTTTGAGTTGTTGTTTCTTCCATAATCTTTGTTTGTTTTTAGTTAATAAAATTTATTTATACAAAAAAAGAACAAATTTGCTCTTTAACCAAATTTAACGAGTTTAGTTATTAACAAACGTCTAGTAATAAAGTCATTTTGTGTCACAAAAACGTAAGTTCATCTATGAATTTAACTTTAACCATTTAGTGAAGTTTTCAGAAGACTTATCTTGTTGTTTTAATTTTAATATATCAAAATAAGTGATTGGTTTTGAACTTTTTACCAATTTTATAGCTTTTAATTGTTGGTTTGAAGAAACCGTTAATTCTATGTCAGAATCTTTGAAATAATTCATCCAATCATTAAAATCATTTTTTAATGTATAACCATTTACAGCGATAATTTCATCGCCAATACTTAGTCCCGCTTTCCAACTTGGTGAATAAGGAGCTATTAATGATATTTTTCTATTATTTCCGAAATCAATCGTTTTAAATCCATAAACAGATTCACTTAAAACAGAACTTGGTGTTTTTGTGAAATCAATTTCTAAATAGTTAAAACATTCTGTTAAAGGAAGATCAAAATCTTCGGTGCCGTAAACATATTTATCAAAAAAGTCTTTTAAAGATGCTCCTGCCATTTTTTCGCAAGTAGCAATAATATCTTGTTCTGAATAACCTTTATTTTTCTTGCCAAACTCATTATACAACACTCTGCAAACATCACTTAGTCCTTTTTGGTGATTAGTATGTTTCATAATTTGTACATCCAACATCAAAGCAATTAAATTTCCTTCATCATAAATAGAAGTTTTACGATAAGGTGCCCCTGGCACATAACCATCCAACCACGTATCCCAACTCGAATGTGCGACTGATAAATTAAATCTGCCGTAATTATGAAAATGTTTGGTTAATCGTTCTTCTAAAGTTTCAAAATACTCTTGTGTATTAAAAACGCCGCTCGTTAATAGTAATAAATCTCCATAATAGGTTGTAAAACCTTCGTAAACATAACCAGTACGTGCATAATTTTCTTTCGTGAAATCATAAGGCAACATCTCCACCGGGCGAATATATTTGATGTTCCAGGTATGAAATAATTCGTGGCAAGAAACTCCTAAAATATCTTCGTATGTTTTTCCTTTATTTACATTATAACCTGGTCCAATAGCTATAACTGTTGACTTTTGATGCTCTACGCCATGATAAAACTTAAATGGCAAAATTTGAAACAAGAAATGATATTCAGATACAGGAAATCCTCCCCAAAAATTGAGAGAAGTTTGAGTGAATTTTGTAAAGTCTGTTTTGATTTTCTCGAAATCAGGTTTACACTCCCCCACAAAATGCAACCAAAACTTTATACCATTAACCGTATAAAAATCGGACTGCAAATTAGCACTCGCCATGATTGGACTATCCGCTAACTCATCAAAAGACAAAGCTATTAATACCTTACCAGTAGTTTTTAAAGACGTTGCAATTTTATAAGTATCTGGAATGTCTAACTCAACGGTATGCTCTTCATTTATTCGATTTGGCACATGCATGCATAAATGCACAGGGTTTACATATAGCTGTGTATCATCTGCATAACAATTACCAGCGTTAATCTCCGTGGTATGATAGCTATAAGTTACTTTCACTTTTTTAGCGCCATTGGTTTCAACCACCCACAAATCTTTAGTTGACTTTAAATAAGATAATGGTTTTTCGTTCTCGTCAAAAGCATCCACGCGCTTTACATTCTTGGCAAAATTACCAAGCTCATAACGACCAGGACGCCAAGCTGGTAATTGTAATTCTAATGTAGAAGTATTGATATTATCAATCGTTAAATCAACATATATATAATGAGATTGAGGATTTTTAAGGTATAATTTATAATGAATCATAATGAGAATTTGGCTCTAAATTAAATAAAAACAAATTATATTTACACTAAATAATGAAGTTAGTTTTCATATTCATTTTACAGAGTTTTGCATGCTTTTCGCAAGTAAACGATTCGTTATTATATCAAACCCAACACATTGAAAATGATACTGAAAGAGTCAATCAATTATATAAAATTGGATTTGATATCAGAAACAATGATCCTGACATGAGTTATGAATTTGCTAAAGTTTGCGAACAAGAAGCATTAAAAACAAATTCACCAAAACATATTGCGAAAACCTATAATTTATTAGGAGTACTTTACTACAAAAAAGGAAATTTCACTAAAGCACTTCACTATCAAAAACAAGCCTTACTCTTAAACCAATCTATCAATAACGAAATCGGTATTGCTATTAATCAAACTAATTTAGGAAACATTTATAGCGACATCAATTATTTACAATTAGCCGAACAATCCTATTTACAAGCTCTGCAAGCATACAACAAAACAGGAAACACACTTCATATTGCACGTAGCTTAATTAATTTGGGTGTATTAAAATACAATCAAAAGCAATATAACGCCGCTATTAAACAATTTGAAGAAGCTTTAAGCTATGCTAATAATATTGGAGAAAATGAATTAGTGGCATCTTGCTACAATAATATTGGAACTATATTAAGAGAACAAAACAAACTGGATAGTGCCCTACTCTATTTGGAAGAAAGCTTAAAAATAAGACAACTCATTGATAATGAATTTGAGCTAGCCGATAGTTATAACAACATTGCATTAGTGTTTGTTAAACAAAAAAACTTTAACGAGGCTTCTAATTATATTTCATTAGCGTATGATATTGCCTCCAAATATGATTATACAGAAGCCTTATTGGAACTGTATCATACTCGCTCATTATTTTTTGAAGCTCAACAAAATTTTGAACAAGCTAATGTTTGGCTAAAAAAACATTATGCTTTAAAAGACAGTATTCTAACTCTTGAGAAAAACTCAATAGAATTGGAATTTTCAAACAATCAAAAAACTCTCCCATCAGAAAAAACAACAAGGAATCATTTACATAACTTATGGTTATTAATATCATGCTTAGTCATGCTAGTTGGTATTCCATTATTTTTAATTCGCTATAAAAGATGAGCAAGAAAGAAAAGCCCAGAGTAAATGTGGTTTACTCTACTAACCCAAACTTTAGTTACCAAAATGAGGAAGAGGAAACTCATGAAACTTTACCACCTCAACAACAAAATTTAAAGTTGTTTTTAGACCGAATTGGTGGCGGAAAACTAGTAACCCGCATCAGCGGTTTTGTGGGAACCGAAGATGATTTAAACGATTTGGCTAAAACGCTCAAACAAAAATGTGGGGTTGGAGGAAACGCCAAAGACGGCAATATTTTGATTCAAGGTGACAACCGCGATAAGCTTTTAGACCTATTAACTAAAGCGAACTACAAAGCCAAAAAAGCAGGCGGTTAATTTAAACTGTAATTTTTACAAATAATTGAATTATACAGTAAAAATCCCGATATTAGAAACTCTAAAACTAAACCACTATGAACGCATTTGTTGAAATTTTAAAAATCTTAATTCCAGCTGGAGCTGTTTTTGCAGCTGCTTATTTATTAGTTAAACGTTTTTTGGATAACGACCAAAAAAGACGTGAGCACGAATTAAAAAAATCAGCTCAAGGAACCATCACTCCATTAAAAATTCAAGCTTACGAACGTATTGTTATTTTCTTAGAACGTATCAACCCAAATAGTTTAGTGATTCGCGTTAATAAAAACGGAATGTCTGCTCGTCAATTACATCAAGAATTAGTAGCTTCTGTTAAATCAGAATACGAACACAACCTATCACAACAAATTTATATTTCAGCAGGCGCCTGGGAATTAGTAAAAACATCTAAAGAAGAAATTATTCAACTAATTAATATATCTTCATCAAAGGTAGCACCCGATGCAAATAGTTCTGAGCTAGCAATGATGATTTTAAATATCTGCGCTAACCTTGGTAAAAAATTACCTAGTGATATAGCTATCGATTATATCAAAAAAGAAATTTCTCAAAATTTTTAAGTGAAAAATATGATTACTAAAAAGCAAATATTAAGCAGTATGAAAGACCTACCAGAAAGTTTTTCAGCTGAGCAAATAATTGATAAAATTATTTTATTGCAAAAAATAGACATGGGTTTGGAACAATCTAACAATGGCAAAGTGGTTTCAGAAGCAGATGCAAGAAAAAAATTAAAAAAATGGTTGAAATAAATTGGACTGAACAATCTTTAGATGATATTAATAATATTGCTGAATTCATAGCTAAAGATTCTGTAAAATATGCCAATATTCAAGTTGAATTATTTTTTGAAAGAACTCATATTTTAAAAGCAATGCCTTTATCAGGGAAAATAGTTCCTGAAACAAATAAAACCAAAATTAGAGAATTAAATTCAGGAAACTACAGAATAATATATAAAATAGTCAATAAACATAGAATAGATATTTTAACTATTCATAACGGATATAGGTTACTTAAAAAAACAAAGCTGAAATAATGCAAAAATTATTTACCGAATTCACTTCTACAACAGCTGCTCAATGGAAAGAGCAATTAGTAAAAGATTTAAAAGGCATAGATTACAATACATTGGTTTGGAAAACCAACTCAGGTATTGACGTTCAACCTTTTTACACGAAAGAAAATTTAAACACAAATCCAGTTCCTGTTTTCGCAAAGAATGATTGGGCAATTTGTGAAAACGTTTTTGTATCCGATTCAAAAACAGCAAATACTCAAGCCTTAAATGCTTTGCAAAATGGCGCTTCTGGTTTAGTGTTTCATATCACTCAAAAAACAGATTTTGCAGTTTTATTAAAAGACATTTCAATACAACATATCTACTCTTTGTTTATGGTGAAACCAGAATTTGAAAAAGAGTTGTCTGCTTTTTTAAGTTCTATATCAACTGGAGATACTTGCTTTGTAGAGTGTGATATAACATTAGAAGGTAAAGTTGAATTACAGAATACCTCTTCTATTTGCATCAACACTAATTTATATCAAGAAGCGGGTTCAAATACCATAAATGAATTAGCATTTTCAATGGCTCATTTAAACGAGTATTTGAATATTGCTTCATCATCCATTAAAACCATTCATTTAAATGTTTCTGTTGGTGGAGATTTCTTTATGGAAATAGCTAAGCTAAGAGCACTGAGAAAATTAACAAACTTCTTGTTAAGTCAATATAACATTAAAGCTACAGTTCACATTCACGCTCAAACTACTTTAATAAATAAGAGCATTGTAGATAGTTACAACAACATGTTGCGTTCTACAACCGAAGCCATGAGTGCTTCTATTGGTGGCGCTAACAGTATTGTGGTATTACCTTTTGATGTGGAGTTTAATTCACAAAATGATTTCAGTTCTCGTATGGCTCGTAACCAACAATTAATTTTAAAAGACGAAAGTTATTTAAATGTGGTTGCTGATATGGCTGCTGGTTCTTATTATATTGAAACCTTAACCGAAACACTTTGCGAAAAAGCCTGGGAACAATTTAAAGTGATTGAATCTAAAGGTGGTTTATTAGCGTGCTTGAAATCAAACTACATTCAAGACATCATTTCTAAAGATGCAGAAACATTGATTCAGCAATTTAAAGAAGGAAAATTAGTTTTAGTAGGCGTTAATAAATTCCAAAACAAAAATGAAGAAGTGAAAGTGATTAAGAGAAAAAACACTATTCATTCTTCAGGAATTAAAACTATTAATTTGAGTGAATCTTTAGAACAACAATTAGCCAATTAATCATGAGAAAAGATTTTTCAAACATATCCTATCAAAATTCTAATGTCACACTGAGCGGAGTCGAAGCGTCAGAGAAGTTTACAACTGCAGAACAAATTACCTTAAACACATCATACACTTTAGCCGACACTAAAGACTTTGAACACTTAAATTTTGGAGCAGGAACTCCTCCGTTTTTACGCGGCCCCTACTCTAGTATGTATGTTCAAAATCCTTGGACGGTTCGTCAGTATGCTGGTTTTAGTACTGCCGAAGAAAGTAATGCTTTCTATCGTCGAAACTTAGCTGCTGGACAAAAAGGTTTATCAGTTGCTTTTGATTTAGCCACTCATCGTGGTTATGATAGCGACCATGAACGTGTAGTTGGCGATGTTGGTAAAGCAGGTGTAGCGATTGATTCTATTTTGGATATGAAAGTATTATTCGATCAAATTCCACTCGACCAAATGAGTGTAAGTATGACGATGAATGGTGCTGTTTTACCAATTCTTGCATTTTACATTGTAGCGGCCGAAGAACAAGGTGTTTCAATGGATAAACTTTCCGGTACGATTCAAAATGATATTTTAAAAGAGTTCATGGTGCGTAACACTTACATTTATCCGCCAGAGCAATCGATGAAAATTATTGCGGATATTTTTGAATTCACTTCTCAAAAAATGCCAAAGTTTAATTCTATTTCTATTAGTGGTTATCACATGCAAGAAGCTGGCGCTACCGCAGATATTGAATTAGCTTACACGTTAGCAGATGGATTAGAATATATTAGAACAGGTATTAAAGCAGGATTAGATATTGATGCTTTTGCGCCTCGTTTATCTTTCTTTTGGGCAATTGGCATGAACCATTTTATGGAGATTGCTAAAATGCGTGCTGGTCGAATGCTTTGGGCAAAGATGGTAAAACAATTTAATCCGAAATCTGCAAAATCAATGGCATTGCGTACACATTGTCAAACCAGCGGATGGAGTTTAACAGAGCAAGATCCTTTTAATAATGTGACTCGTACATGCGTAGAAGCTTTGGCAGCTGCAATGGGACATACACAAAGTTTACATACCAACGCTTTAGATGAAGCGATTGCTTTACCAACCGATTTTAGTGCTCGTATTGCTCGTAACACACAATTGTTTTTACAAAACGAAACTAACGTTTGTAAAGTGGTAGACCCATGGGCTGGTTCTTATTATGTTGAAACATTAACTCATGAATTAGCTCATAAAGCTTGGGAATTAATTGAAGAAGTTGAGAAGTTAGGCGGTATGGCTAAAGCCATCGAAACAGGAATCCCTAAAATGCGAATTGAAGAAGCGGCTGCTCGTAAGCAAGCCCGCATCGACGGAGGAAAAGATATTATTGTTGGAGTTAACTTATATCAAACTAACGAAAAAACAAACATCGATATTTTAGATGTTGATAATGCAAAAGTTAGAACTCAACAACTAGAACGTTTAGCAAAATTAAAAGCAGAACGTAATCCACAAGAAGTAGAATCAGCTTTAGCAGCATTAACAGAAGCGGCTAAAACAGGAAAAGGAAATTTATTAGAATTAGCTATCAACGCCGCTCGTGTTCGTTGTAGTTTAGGAGAAATCTCTTACGCCTTAGAAGTTGTATTTGGAAGATATAAAGCAAACATCAGAAGTATTGCTGGTGTTTACAGTAAAGAAATTAGTATGGATAAAAACTTTTTGAAAGCAAAAGAATTAGCCGACAAATTTGCGGAGATGGATGGTCGTCGCCCACGTATTATGATTGCCAAAATGGGACAAGACGGACATGACAGAGGAGCAAAAGTTATTTCTACCAGCTTTGCTGATATGGGATTTGATGTAGACATTGGTCCTTTATTTCAAACACCAGCAGAAGCGGCTAAGCAAGCCGTTGAAAATGATGTTCACGTTTTAGGTGTATCATCTTTAGCAGCAGGACATAAAACATTAATTCCTCAAGTGATTGAAGAGTTGAAGAAGTATGGTAGAGAAGATATTATGGTGATTGCAGGAGGTGTAATACCTCAGCAAGATTATGACTTCTTATACAAAGCTGGAGTATCAGGCGTATTTGGTCCTGGAACGGTGATTAGTATTTCTGCGATTGATATTTTAGAAAAATTAATTGAGAAGAATAAATAAGTAAATGTCAAAAGGACTATCCACTATATTATTGCTTTTAGCCTCCAATACGTTTATGACCATAGCTTGGTATGGGCATTTGAAATTTAAAAACGTTGGGATAATTGCTGCAATTATAATTAGTTGGGGAATTGCCTTTTTAGAATATAGCTTAATGGTTCCTGCTAATAAAATTGGTAGTAATATCAATGGTGGACCATTTAATCTATTTCAATTAAAAATTATTCAAGAAGTGGTTTCTATTAGTGTATTTGTGATATTTACTTTACTAGTTTTTAAAACAGAAACCTTACGTTGGAATCACATTATTGGTTTTTTATGTTTATTTATAGCCGTTTATTTCTTTTTTAAAAAGTAACATATTATGAAAGAAGTAACACAAATACTGACCGATCTAAAACGAAAAATATTTAAACCCGTTTATTTTTTAAGCGGAGAGGAAGCTTATTATATTGATTTGATTAGTGATTACATTGAAAAAAATGTACTAGACGAAAGCGAGCAAGAATTTAATCAAACGATTTTATACGGAAAAGATGTTGATTTAAATGCTATTATCTCAGCAGCTAAACGCTTCCCAATGATGAGCGAATATCAAGTTGTGATCGTCAAAGAAGCGCAAAACTTAAAAGAATTAGGTAAGGCTTCTGGTGGCGATGATGACGATGATGATATTCCAGCAAAAAAATCAGCAACTACTTCTAATGCACTTGCTGGCTACTTACAACAACCTCAGCCTTCTACTATTTTAGTATTTTGTTATAAATACAAAACATTAGATAAACGAAGTGCAGTCTATAAATCCTTACAAAAAAATCATGTCTTTTTAGAAACTAAGAAGATGTATGATAATCAAATTCCAGAATGGATAACCTCTTTTGTTCAGGAACGTAAATTTAAAATTGGACCTAAGGCATCCTTTTTATTAGCCGAATTTTTAGGGAATGATTTATCAAAAATCAGTAATGAAGTTGAAAAACTATTCATCAATTTAAAAGAAGGTGATGAAATTACAGCTGATGCTGTTCAAGATAATATTGGTATCAGTAAAGAATTTAACGTATTTGAATTACAAGATGCCTTAGCAAAAAAAGACATTTTAAAAGCTAATCGCATTATCAATTATTTTTCAAGTAACGAAAAAGAACATCCAGCAGTAATGACCTTAAGTACACTGTATGGTTATTTCTCTAAAATATTATTGTATCACTTTGCTCCAGATAAATCTAAGTTTGCAGTGGCTCAAGCTTTAGGCGTTAATCCATTTTTTGTGGATGGGTATGCCAAAGCCGCTCAAAATTATAATACAGGAAAACTAAAAGCCATCTTTGCTTATTTAAAAGAATACGATTTAAAAACCAAAGGGGTTGATAATAGTGGCGTGAATAATGGAGAGTTAATGAAGGAATTAATATTTAAAATTTTGCATTAACCTTTCGCCATTACGAGGAGGAACAACGAAGTAATCTCACATCTATCATTTATGTTACTTTATATGAGATTGCTTCACTACGTTCGCAATGACGTTATTTATACAACTCCACTCTCGTTTCTATATCCGATTTAACCGCAAACTTTTTTTCAATAGTATAGATAGAGCCTTTTAAAGATTTTGCTCTCCATTCTATTCTATAATTTCCTGGTTGTAAATAATAAGTTTGTGAGGTTGTATTATTTAAATTACAAACCCACTCCAATTTTTTAGAGTCTTTATAAATACTGCCATCTCCATTATCTAAAGCTTTAATCGTTAACATGCCTGCATTTGGCAACTCAATCAATTTCGTTTGAGATTGATCCACTTTTACCCCACTTATATAAGTTCGTGGTAAGGTTAAAATTTCTAAATCATAAGTTCCAGTAATATACTTCTCAGTCGTATTCATTTGCTGGACATTTAAGGTTTGCATATTGCCATTGGCTTTTCTTACAATACTTTTTATTTTTTCGTTAAAATTATAAACTCCCATTGGTCGGCGTAACTCTATAAATCCTTGAGGAGCGTCAATAGGTATAATGGTATGTTTTCCTAGAGACAACTTCACCTCTTTACTTTCGGTTGGAGGAATCGTATGTGCAATCACTTTATAAGTTGGAAAGTCATCTAAGTATAATGTGTCAGGATTTCCTTTTTGATTTAAGGTATGCATGTAATTATAAACATAACTTCCTGTTGCTGTATTATAAAATGTCATGTTCACATTTGTTTCACTAGGAAAAGATTTAGAATCTAATAAATTAACTTGTGAAGATGTTTTATTTAATTTTTGTTTGGAGATAATGGCACTAATATCTTTTACCAAATTAGAATTATCAAAATCATAATAATCACCCACACATTCAAAAGTCTTTATTTGCTCTACACTTAACCCAATACCAATAATAAAAGGTTTAAACACAATTCCTTTTTCCATTAATTTCATTCTTGCTTTACATGGATCACCCTCACACTCCTCTATTCCATCTGTAATTAAAATAATCATATTCACCGCTTTGGTATCTGGAAAATCATTAGCAGATTCGATTAAAGAATGTTCAATGGGAGTTATACCTGTTGGCTTAGCTTCAGCAACTTTCGATTTTATTAAAGCAACATTATTTTTACCAAACGGAACTACTAATTTAGAGTCCTTACAATCTCCTGGAGGATACTTTACAGTGTGTCCATACATACGCAAAGCAAACTGTATATTTTTTTGTTTATTTAAACTATCTAAAAACTTATAAAACAACTCTTTAGCTCCTTGAATGCGAGTGGTTTTATTGTGTTGCGTTTTCATACTCTTACTTGCATCAAACACAAATAACACTCTTGTTAAAGTAGGTTCAGTTTTTTTTACTTGGGCCTTTATTGAAAAGGCTCCTAAAAAAAATAAAGAGAGTGTTATAACTTGGAAAAATTTCATTTATAATATATAATTCCAAATTTAAATGAGGATACATTTATAAATGCGAATAAAGCAGAAACTTATTAAAAATGAAATGCTAAGAAACCAAAGCTTATCTCACAATGTTTAAATGGCCTTTTAACTGAATATACTCTCCACGAGCATTTTTATACTCAATTAAATACACATACACATCATCTGTAGCGGCATCACCAGTCCAACCTTCCACATCACTGTGGGTTTCAAATATTTTAACTCCGTATCTATTAAACACCATGACTTTATAATCGGTTTTCTCAACATATTGGGCCATTGGTAACCAAACATTATTAATACCTCTAGGAGCAAAGGCATTAGGCACATAAATATTTACTTCCACATAAGCATCCGCAGGATTTGACTTTGCCATATCCTTAAATCCATAAGTATTACCCAGACCTTCAACAGCCTCTACATAGTACGAGAACTTGCCTTGTGCGCTAACAAAATCCTGAACATTATCGTTATAAGTCCAAGATCCAACTGGAACATTAACAATTGGTGTAGGGTCAAATATTCCATTCACCGCTCTGTAAATATTAAATGATTCGACTCCTCCTAACCAGGTTGTATAATCATCCCAAGTCAATACATTATTAAACAAGCTCTCGTTATCATGATATACTTTTAAAACAATATTTTTAGAAATATTACTTACAACTCCTGGATTTTCGCATTCATCTGCTACTTCTACTTTATAATAATAAATGTTTTCAGTCGCCTTAACATCCTTATCTATATAAGTGTATGGTGAAACGGTTGATGTGACATAGGCTATTTTACTAAAACTAATACCATCCGCTGATTTATAAATCACACAACCTTTAAATGTTTTTGTAGTATCTACAGTGTAGGTTACTTCTATAAATTTACTATATGTATTTACACTTACTGAATTTACGTAAACAAAAGTTGGAGCTGGCAAACCTGTTGCTGTAAAACATTGGATGTTTGAGCTAGCGCTAATCGATAAATCTGTATTTCTAACTCTTACAAAATAACAATATACCTCTCCTGGCACTAAACCTGAGTGACTAAAGTTTGTAGTAGTAGAAGATCCAATCAGATTGTAAGCACCCCCATTAGTAGAACAATACACATCGTATTTTAAAACTCCTTTTGGTAAATTCGAATATGGTGTCCAACTTAAATTAGCTGTTCTCGAGCATAAATCATAAGTAGGAGCCGTTATAAAAATAGAATTATGAGTTAAACTAGGAATATTAAAATTACCACAACTATCAACGGCTGCAATACAATATCCTTCAGAAGACGAACCAGCCGCCGATGCTGTATAAGTAAATGATGTATTATTAACCCCACAAACTCTTCCTACTTCTGTTAAAAATCCACCATTAGACGAATAAATGACATAACAATCAATATCCTGCGATAAAGATGGTTGCCATCCCATAACCGCTTGGCCTGATGTATTTACGGACACCGAATCTAATTCAATAGCATAAGGAGCTTGTTTATTTCTGCAAGTATCTCCTTTTATATTTGATTTTGAAATGCATCCCAATGCATCAGATATTTCAACCTGATAATTATAAAAAATCTTACACTTATAAATCGTGTCTTTATAACTTAAATTACTACCAGTGTAAATAGGAGTCCAAACTCCAACAGGCGCTTCTCTTGAAACGGTATATGAAGTTGATGAGGTTGGAAGCAAAGGCACACGCATGGCATTCCAATTTAAACTAGAAACACCATTGACTGAACTCCCAGACAGGTTTACAAACAATGTTTTTAAAGTATCTGAAGGGACAGAAATATTAGTTCCACTACTCACCGTGGTTACATAATAATATCGGGATTGATTACCTACGGTAGTTGGAGCATGAGTAAAAGATGTTTGAGTATATGTATTTACTACTCCTATTAAATTAAAAGGAGGCAAACCTGTTACGGATGTCCATATTTGGTATTGACTAAAAACACCAGTAGGATCTGGTGGAATAACCCATGTTAAAACTGCCGTAGTTGGTGTTGCCACAGAAACGCATCTCAAATCAGGCGCAGCTAGTTGAGCATTTATTCTTGTAAAAAAGAATAAATTAAACAGAAATAAAAAATATAAGGCTATTTTTTTCAATTAAGTACTTGTTTTCAGACTACAAAGAAACGAAAAACTAATTGTTTTTAGTATGTAAATAAAGCTAAAACTATTAAAAAAGCCTTTTTAATGAGTAAGTCTTAAAAAAACGATATTTTTGTGCCACTAAATTTAAATTATGCAACAAGCTTATATTATAAATGGCGTAAGAACTGCCATCGGGAATTTTGGAGGAACTCTTTCAACTGTGAGAACGGATGATTTGGCAACCTTAGTTTTAAAAGAATTAATGGCAAAAAATCCTTCCGTTGACTTTTCGAAAGTAGTGGATGTGATTATGGGCTGCGCAAACCAAGCAGGTGAAGATAATCGTAACGTAGCTCGTATGGCTTCATTAATGGCTGGTTTACCAATCACAGTTCCTGGCCAAACCGTAAACCGTTTATGTGCCTCAGGCTTAAGTGCTACTGTTGATGCGGCAAGATATATTCAGTTAGGAGATGCTGATTTAATGATTTCTTCAGGAGTAGAAAACATGACTCGTGGACCATTAGTCATGAGCAAAGCAAGTTCCGCTTTTGGGCGCGACCAACAACTATTTGATAGTAGTTTCGGGTGGAGATTCATTAATCCAAAATTAAAAGAACAATATGGCGTAGATGCTATGGGCGAAACTGCTGAAAACGTAGCAGAAATGCACAAAATTAGTCGCGAAGACCAAGATGCCTTTGCGTTATGGAGTCAGCAAAAAGCAGCTAAAGCCATGGCTGCTGGACGTTTTGAAAAAGAAATTGTACCAGTTGAAATTCCTCAAAAAAAGGGAGATGCTTTAATTTTCAAAACAGATGAGTTTGCAAAAGCTAATACCACTTTAGAAGGTTTACAAAAATTAAAAGCTTCTTTCCGTAAAGAGGGCACTGTAACTGCTGGTAATGCATCTGGATTAAATGATGGAGCAGCGGCTATTTTATTAGCAAGCGAAAATGCTATTAAATCATATAACTTAAAGCCATTAGCACGCATTGTAAGTAGTGCTGTTGTAGGAGTTGAACCTCGCATTATGGGTTTAGGTCCAGTTGAAGCAGCAAATCAAGCTCTTAAAAAAGCAGGTTTAACTTGGAATGATATAGATATTATTGAATTAAATGAAGCTTTTGCCGCTCAAGCATTAGGCTGTACCCGTCAATGGAAATTAGATGATAAAGATCCCCGTATCAATCCAAACGGAGGAGCTATTGCTTTAGGTCATCCATTAGGAATGAGTGGAGCGCGAATCATCAATTCAGCAGCTATTGAGTTAAATCTTCAAAATAAAAAATATGCATTAGCAACGATGTGTATTGGTGTAGGTCAAGGTTACGCAGCTATTATTGAGAGAGCTTAATGGTCTATTTAGATTATAATGCAACAACTCCTGTTGATGAAAGAGTGTTAGCAGAAATGCTACCCTACTTTACTGAACATTTTGGTAACGCTTCCAGTAATACGCATCCTTTAGGATGGTATGCTCAAGGTGCTATTGATAAAGCAAGACAACAAGTCGCTAACTTTATTGGCGCGGAATCTTCTGAAATAGTCTTTACATCCGGAGCGACTGAAGCTATTAATATGGCTTTAAAAGGAGTTTTTGAAGCTTATCAAACCAAAGGAAACCATATTATTACTAGTAAAACAGAACATAAAGCTGTTTTAGACACCTGTTCCTATTTAGAAGAAAAAGGTGCAAACATTACTTATTTGGATGTTGACCGAGAAGGACGCATTGATTTGGATGAATTAAAAACAAGTTTTACAGATAAAACAATCATAGTAGCTATTATGGCTGCTAATAATGAAACTGGTGTTTTACAAGATTTAGAGAAAATTGCAGAAATCACTCACCAACATGAGGCTATCTTTTTTAGCGATACTACTCAAATGGCGGGAAAATTACCTATTGATGTCAATGAAATGGGATTAGACCTTTGTTGTATCTCAGCTCATAAACTATACGGACCAAAAGGTGTTGGCGCATTATATGTCCGCCGTAAAAATCCAAGAGTAAATTTAATTCCATTGTTTCATGGTGGTGGTCACGAAAACGGTAAACGCAGCGGCACTTTAAATGTGACTGGAATTGTAGGCTTAGGAAAAGCTTGCGAAATTGCACAAACCGAATTTTGGGACAACAATATGCATATTTCAAAAGTGAGAGGTTACCTAGAACATCAATTACTTGAAATACCTGACTTAAGAATCAATGGTTCAACAAGATACCGACTTTATAATACGTCAAATATTTACTTTCCAATGTTAAAAGATGGAAACTCCGTATTCTCTAAAATCAAGGGACAATATGCAGTTTCTTTAGGTTCAGCTTGCACTTCTGCTCATGCAGAACCTTCTCATGTTTTAATGGCTATGGGAATAGATAAACAAGAATCCGAGAATTGCATTCGCTTCTCATTTGGTAAAAAAAGCCAAAAACAAGAAGTTGAAGATTTAGCCAAATTAATCTTATCGCTTTATTAATAGCTTTCCTCTCAGAAATAAGCTTTTACGTCCTCTAAACCGAATTACAAACTATAAATTGTTCATTATTAACAGTTTAAGAATCTTGACTTTTGACTTTTTATAGCTTACCTTTGGCACACTAACAAAAAAAACAAACAATAAATGAGTACCCAATCAATCAGATTCAACAACGCAAATCGATCTTTTTATTTAACTGCAAAAAAACGTGTTGACGACTATTTCAAAGAAAACAACCTTTCTCGCTACGGCAACGCACAAATGGTCATCAAGTCAATTTTCATGTTTGCCCTTTATTTCACTCCTTTTGTTCTATTAATTATAAATGCATTTGATAACCTTTGGATTCAATCATTACTTTGTGTCATTATGGGATTTGGAATGAGCGGAATTGGACTATCCATTATGCATGATGCCAACCACGGTTCTTATGCAAGAAATGCCAAATTAAACGCTTTAATGTGCCGGAGTATGAACTTTATTGGAGGTAGCTCTATTAACTGGCAATTACAACACAATACACTTCACCACACATACACCAATATACATGAGCATGACGAAGATATTGCTCCTCCAGGATTTATGAGATTTGAACCACATGCGGAATATAAATGGATTCATAAATATCAATTTTTATACGCATGGTTCTTTTATGGTTTAATGACAATTATGTGGGCAACGACTAAAGATTTTCAACAACTAGCTCGTTATGAGCGAATGGGATTGTTAGTTACCAAAAAAACAACCTTTAAAAGCCAATTGATTTTGTTAATTCTTAATAAATTATTCTATTTAGGATATAGCTTAGCCTTACCTTTATTGATAATGGAAAATCCATGGTACCAAATTGTAATAGGATGGTCTATTATGCATTTTACATGTGGATTAATCTTAGCATTAATTTTTCAACCAGCTCACGTTGTTGACTTAACAGAATTCCCTTTACCAGATTCAAGTGGAAATATGCAAGACGACTGGGCAACTCACCAGTTAAAAACGACTACTAATTTTGCTCAAAAAAGCTGGGCCTTCTCTTGGTTTGTTGGTGGCTTAAACTTTCAAGTAGAACATCACTTGTTTCCGAATATTTGCCATGTTCACTACAAAAAAATAGCTCCAATTATTGAACAAACAGCTAAGGAATTTAATTTACCGTATTATTCTAAAAAAACATTTGTAGGAGCTATTGCCGCTCATGCTAAATTGTTATATCAATTAGGTCAGCCAACACCGAAAATGGCTTAATACTTAACAAATCATTGTTTAAAATGCAGACTCATACAGTCTGCATTTTTTATTTAAAAAGGTTTACTTCGTATAACTAAATTTAGTTCTATTATGCGCGTTCACTTAATTGCAATTGGCGGAAGTGCCATGCACAACATGGCTTTGGCCTTACACGAAAAAGGCTTTCAAGTAACTGGTAGCGATGATGAAATTAACGAGCCATCAAAAACTCGATTAAAAAACGCTGGCATTTTACCTCCTGTTATTGGATGGTTTCCTGAAAAAATAACATCTGATATTGATGCCGTTATTTTAGGAATGCATGCTCGAGAAGATAATCCTGAATTAATCAGAGCAAAAGAATTGAATCTGAAAGTGTATTCTTATCCCGAATACATTTACGAAGCAACTAAAGATAAAACTCGAGTGGTTATTGGAGGAAGTCATGGAAAAACTACGATTACCGCTATGATTTTACATGTATTAAACTTCCATAAAAAGGATACCGACTTTATGGTTGGCGCTCAATTAGAAGGATTTAATACAATGGTTAAATTAACTAAAGAAGCTCCTATTGCTATTATTGAAGGCGATGAGTACTTAGCATCTCCTATTGATAGAAGACCAAAGTTTCATTTATACAAACCCAATATTGCTATTTTAAGTGGTATTGCCTGGGATCACATCAATGTGTTTCCAACCTTTGAAATCTATGTCAATCAATTTGAGAAATTTATTGACCTAATTGAACCTAATGGGAGTTTAATTTATTGTAATGAAGATTCTGAATTACAAAAAGTAGCCACTAATTCGGGAAAATCAAACAATATTTCTAAAATGTCCTACTCTATTCCAAAACATCGAATTGAAAAAGGAACAACAATTTTAGAAGATAATGGTAAAGATATTTCTTTGCAAATTTTCGGGAATCACAACTTAATGAATTTAAATGGTGCCCGCTTAGTTTGTAATAAATTAGGATTAAACGACACTCAATTTTACGAGGCTATTCAGTCATTTAAAGGAGCTGCAAAGCGTTTAGAACTAGTTTCAAAAACAGATGCATTTGCTTTTTATAAAGACTTTGCGCATTCTCCATCTAAACTTAAAGCAACCACACAAGCTACTAAACAACAATTTGCAAATCGTAAAATTTTAGCCTGTATGGAATTACATACATTTAGTAGCTTAAATGAAACTTTTTTGGCAGAATATGATGGTGCCATGAACGACGCTGATGAGGCTATTGTGTATTTTAATCCTCATACTATTGCACACAAAAAACTAAAACCAATTACTGAAGAACAAGTATTAAAGTACTTTAACCGTAAAGACCTTAAAATATTTACTGAAAGTAGCGCCCTTGTCAATTACTTGAAGTCAAAATCATTAAAGAACCATGTTCTTTTAATGATGAGTTCTGGAAATTTTGATGGCATTGATTTTAAACAATTATCAACTGAACTTAATTTAAACTAATATTTTGCCTAAAGTCCTGCGTATTATTAATCGTTTCAATATTGGGGGTATTACCTACAATGTAAGCTATTTGTCAAAATATTTGGAGCCAGACTACGAAACTCTTTTGGTTGGTGGTCCTGAAGAAGAAGGCGAAGATAGTTCCTTATACATCCCTCAAGGTTTAGGATTAAAACCAAGAGTATTGCATGAGTTTCAACGAGAAATCAATTTAAAATCAGATTACAAGGCTTATAAAGAAATCAAAAAAATCATAAAGGAATTTAAACCTGATATTGTACATACTCATGCTTCAAAAGCAGGCGCTATTGGTCGTTTAGCCGCCATTGATTGTAATGTTCCCGTAATTATTCACACATTTCACGGTCATGTATTTCACTCTTATTTTGGAAAGCTAAAAACAGCTTTTTACAAAACTATAGAACGCTATTTAGCCAAACATTCAACCGCAATTGTTGCTATCAGTAATAAACAAAAACAAGAATTATCTGAGGTTTTTCATATTGCTCCAAAAGATAAAATTCATGTGGTTCCTTTAGGCTTTGATTTAAGTAAATTCACAAAAAACAAAGAACAAAACCGTAAAGAATTTAGAGAAAAATACAATTTACAAGAGGGGCAATTAGCTATTGGCATTATTGGAAGATTAGCACCCATCAAAAACCACAGTTTATTTATTGAATCCATTGCATATTTAAAACAAAACGGCATCACTAATTTTAAGGGTTTTATTATTGGGGATGGAGACACAAGAGATGTTATTACAGAATATTGCAGAATGAATAATGTTTCATGGTCAAATAATCCAACAGATGAGGTGGATGTAATTTTTACCTCATGGATAACTAATGTTGAATGGGCATTGCATGGTTTAGACATAGTGACTTTAACCTCCTTAAATGAAGGAACTCCAGTAAGCATTATTGAAGCTCAAGCAGCTGGGAAATTTGTAGTTAGCACCAATGTTGGAGGCATTGAAGATGTTTTGCATCCTGAATGTGGTTTTTTATCCGAAATATCAGATAAAAATGGCTTTTTTAGCAATTTATTAAATGCTTGCACAAATGTTTCCATTTTATCAAATTCATCAGAAAAAGGAGAAAAATGGGCACTTGAAAAATATAGTTATACTAGATTAGTAAGCGATATGCGACAATTATATGCTCAATTATTAAAAAGAGCATGATTTTTGATATTAGCAGATAAATTTTAACTTTGTGATATAATATACTCATATGCGTTTTTATAAATATTTCCTCTTTTTTTCAATTGTTTTATATTTTTCTTCATGTAAAGTTTTTAGATCAAATTTGATGTTAAAAACATCAAAAGACTATACTTATGATAAAATAGCAGACTCTTTGTCTAAACAAGATTATAAAATTGAAGCAAATGATATTGTAAATGTTCGAATTTTTTCGAACGACGGATTTAAAATTGTCGATTTAGCAAGTTCAGGTCAATTAAATCGTTTTATTGAATTGGATTATGTGGTTAATAGAGATGGAACTTGTAAACTTCCATTAATAGGAAGAGTGAAGTTATCTGGATTAAGTGTGAGAGAGGCTACTGAGTATTTAGAGCAAGTATATGCAGATTATTATGTAAAGCCATTTGTTTATTTAAATGTTATCAATAAACGTGTTATTGTATTTCCTGGAAATGGAGGAACTGCTAAAGTTTTAAACTTAACTAATAATAATACTACTGTTATTGAAGCTTTAGCTTTAACAGGAGGTATTTCAGAAGATGGGAAAGCCTACAAAGTAAAACTAATCCGTAATCAAGATAATGAAAAACCAAAAGTATATCTGATGGATTTATCAAAAATTGAAGGGATTGCTGCTGGAAACTCTGTTGTATTAGCTCATGATATTATTTATGTAGAACCTCGATATCGATTAGCTAAAACATTAGTAGCTGAGATAACTCCAATTATTACATTAATTTCTTCTACATTTTTACTTTACTCTTTAATCAGAAGGTAAAATGATACAACCACAAGGCGATAGTTCTATAGATAAATATAGAGATAGAGTTTCTAAATTTAGTAGTGAACTAGATTTAGGGTTAGTTATTTATATTGTAAAAAAAAGTCTATGGTTTGTATTCGCTTTTTTTGTAATAAGTTTAGGCATTGCAACAATTTATTTACGATATAGTCAGCCTGAATATCAATCTGCTACTATCATTCAGATAAATGCAAACAATCAAGCGTCTGAAGTACTTCAAATGACAAAGTTTGATGGTGGAGACAATAAAATTGCAGAAGCCATGGAACAAATTCGTTCCAAAATATTTTTGAAGCGTGTGGTTGAAAAATCCGATATTCAAATCAGTTATTTTAATGAAGGAACATTTAAAAACAATGAATTATATCTTTCTTCACCTTACTTAGTAAAATTTAATGTAAAGAAAGATAATATTTACGGTACAAAAATTTACATCAAGTTTAATAATACGACATCTGGAAATTTAGTTTTTTCAGCCGAAGGCAAAAACTACAACATTCCTTTTACCACTTCTAATGTAGTTAACTCGCCTTATTTTGAGTTAAGTATTTCTCCTAATTCTAAATTAGACCAAAAGACCATTAACTCTCAACTTTTAGAAGACAACAAATCGTATTTTGTAATTAATAACGTTGATAATGTTACCGCTAATTTACAATCTAAAATGGATATAAAATTAGTGAATGAAGCGGCAAGAACAATTCAGGTAAAAGTAACAGACATTAATCCTCAAAAATCAAAAGACATTGTGAATTTAATTTCTGGGGAATATCTAAAATTTGATGTAGAAAGAAAAAGTGAAAGTTCTAAAAGCATCTTGTCTTTTATCGACGGGCAATTAGATTTAGTTTATACAGATTTAAAATCTTCAGAAAACAGTTTACAAGAATTTAGAAAATCTCATAATTACACAGTTAAAGACAATACTGTAGATCCTAATGCCCTTCGTTTATCTAAAATAGAAGACGATATGTTGAAAGTTGAATTAGATGAAAAAATCTTGGCAGAACTTCAACAGAACATTATTAAAAACAAAAGTATTGATACCTATCAATTAATCTCCATGATTTCAGGTACAGAATACGAAGCCGCTATTAAAGATTATACTCAAAGTATTCAAAAATTATTACTAGAAAAAGAGGACTTACTTTATATGGTAACTCCTAGTAGCGAGAACATTAAGCAAATCAACTTTAATATTGAAACTCAAAAAAAGCTACTTGTTGAAACAATAAATGCCGTTCGCTTAAAATACAAATCAAAATACACCAGTTTAACACAAAAATATTCTGAATACCAAAACAAAAACGTTAACAACCCAGATGAAGATTTAGAACACTCTCGATTAATGCGATTATTTAGTATTAGCGAGAAATATTACACCATGTTATTAGAGAAAAAAACTGAATTTTCTATTTCTAAGGCTGGTTTTGTCTCTCAAAATGTGATTTTAGAAGAAGCTGTAAACGATGGCGCTTGGGTATCTCCAAATAAAAAATTTGCCATCTTAGTAGCTGTTTTGGTAGCTTTATTACTTTCATTACTTCTCGTTTTTATTCGCTACTTCCTTCATGATAAAATCACATCCATTAATGATGTCGTTAATAATATCGATGCTTCTATTTCTGTATTAGGGATCGTTCCTAATTATGAAAGTGATGTTCCTGTGTCACAATTAGTCGTTGATAAAAATCCAAAATCACAAATTGCAGAAGCTTTTAGAAGTATTCGTTCAAATTTAAATTTCATTCATAGTGGTGAAGGCAAAAAAATTATTGCTGTCACTTCATCTATTTCTGGTGAAGGCAAAACATTTGTTTGCTTAAATATTGCTGGTATTTTAGCTTATACGGGAAAAAAAGTTATTTTGTTAGATTTAGATATGAGAAAGCCAAAAATCCACAAAGGTTTTGGTGTATCTAATGATGTAGGCATGAGTACCATTTTAACTAATATGACGCCAACTAAAGATTGTATAAATCATAGTCATTTCCCAAATTTAGACTACATTACGGCTGGTCCTATTCCTCCTAATCCTTCCGAATTAATTATTAGCGATCGTTTAAATACATTAATTGAAGAGTTAAAATTAAGTTACGACTATATTGTCTTTGATAATCCTCCAATTGGTTTAGTAACAGATGGTATTACTACTATACAAAAAGCTGATTTCCCAATTTATGTATTTAGAGCAGATTACTCTAAAAAAGCATTTGTTCAAATATTGGATAAATTAATTAATGAAGGAAATATTAAGAACTTATCAATGATATTAAATGGAGTTGATACCAATCGATCGACTTACGGATATAAATATGGGTACGGCTACGGTTATGGCTACGGCTACGGAAATGGATACTATGGAGATGATAAAGCTGAACCTAAAAACCGATTTTCTAAATTATGGAAGTAATTGAAACTAAAATTAAAGATTTACTGATTATTAAACCTAAAGTATTTGCGGATGCAAGAGGTTACTTTTTTGAAAGTTATAATGAATCCGTTTTTAAACAAAATGGAATTGTTGCAAATTTCGTTCAAGATAACCAATCACTTTCAAGTACTGGAGTTTTAAGAGGACTTCACTTTCAAGCTCCTCCTCATGATCAAGGGAAGTTGGTAAGGGTAATTACTGGAGCTGTTTTGGATGTGGCTGTTGATATTAGAAAAAATTCTTCTACCTATGGACAACATGTTACTATTGAATTAACAGAAGAAAATAAAACCATGTTTTACATTCCACCTGGATTTGCACATGGTTTTTTAACCCTTAGAGATAATACAATCTTTTCCTATAAATGCACTAATGTATATAATAAAGCATCAGAAGGATGTGTTTTATGGAATGATAATGACTTAAATATAAATTGGAATGTTACCAATCCTATCTTATCTGAAAAAGATTTAATCGGAACTCCATTCAAAGAATTTAACAGCCCATTTTAATGAGTTTTATTCAAAATAATATTTTATTATTTATTGTACTAACTGTTGGTATTACTTTTATTTTATCAGCAGTTTTTAATTCTATTTTATTAAAATTTTCTCAAACTCTCGGAATTAGACAACAACAACAATCCTCAGAAAAACAAATTCGCTGGAGTCCATCGGCTCGTCCCTCTATTGGAGGCATATCTTTTTTTGTGATTTTTTTAATCACATTTATTATTTTAAATTTCATTGATCATCGCCTTCCATTAAATTATAGTAGCCTTAAAATCATTGGTGTATTTGTTGTGTGTACTATCGCATTTTTAATGGGATTAGCAGATGATGCATACAACACTAAGCCTTTATTAAAATTTATAGCACAATTAGTTTGTGGCTTAATATTATATTTTACTGGGACTAAAATCAATATTTTTTCTAATGAAGCTTTAAATTTTGGGCTTACCGTATTTTGGGTCATAGGATTTATGAATTCCATTAATATGCTTGATAACATGGATGCTATCACCACTATTGTTTCTATAGTAATTTTACTGTTTGTGGTTTTCTTAAACATGAGTTTAAATCTCGTTCTTAGTCCAATGCCAATTTTAAGTTTAGGCATATTGGGTTCACTATTGGGTTTTTTAATTTACAATTGGCATCCAGCTAAAATGTTTATGGGTGATACTGGTAGCCAATTTTTGGGAGCATTTTTAGCTGTTGTTGGTATAGATTACTGCTGGAACTCTTTTACTCTAGTTAACAATGCTTGGTTTTCTGTTAATCCAATTTTAATGGGTTTTCTGTCAGTTGCTTTAGTGTTTATTTTACCTATTACGGATACAATTACAGTAAGTATTAATCGCATCAAACGAGGACAATCACCTTTTGTAGGAGGCAAAGACCACACTACTCATCATTTATTTTTTAAAGGCGTTACAGAGAAAAGAATAGCTATTTTATTCTGCGGAATTGGCTTAATGGGGCTTTCGTTGGCCTTAAATCAAATATTAAACTTCCAAACTAGCTGGTTAGTCGTTTCTATTATTTTTTGTGCCATCACTTTTGTATCTTTATATCTAAATACGATTATAAAAAGAAAGTGACCATATCTGTTTGGATATTAAAAATTTTTCGCGAACCAAGTCCTCTTTATAAAAAAACCTATGTGAGTTTGGCGTCGTGGGCATTGATTAGTTTCTTAATCAAGTTCATTTCTTTTACCCCACTCCAAACAAACTTAGATTATACCAATGCAAACTTCAAAGTTCTTGGATTAAATATCCCTTCCAATCTTCAATTTGCAGGCGAACGCGTTCCTCAAAACGATTATGAAATTAAAGAAAGCTTAGAAAAAGAATTCTTTGCTAATAAATCATGGAAAAACTCCTCCTTAGCATTATTTCATAAAGCTCAAAAATGGTTCCCTTTAATTGAACCAATCTTAAAACAAGAAGGTGTTCCTGACGATTTCAAATATGTTGCTATTATCGAAAGTCATTTATCCAATGTAGTTTCTCCAATGGGAGCCGCCGGATTTTGGCAATTAATGCCTGTAACGGCTCAACATTATGGACTAACCGTCAATAACGAAGTAGATGAGCGTTTAGATGTAGAAAAAGCAACACATGTGGCTTGCAAACATTTTAAAGATGCTCATGCCTATTTTAAAAATTGGACCCTGTCTGCTGCTGCTTACAATGTTGGAATTGGAGGCATACAAAATGCTTTGAAAAAACAAAATACCAATAATTATTACGATTTACTTCTGAATAAAGAAACCGGCAGCTTCATTTATCGAATTTTAGCTTACAAAACACTATTATCTAATCCTGATCATTTTGGTGTAAAACATAAAATCAAAAAAACAAGTGCATTCCCTTCTTTTAAAATTGTGAAAGTCGATTCATCCATTACTAATTTAAAAGCGTTTGCTAAACACATAAATACCAATGAGATTGTGCTAAAAACCTTTAATCCTTGGTTAATTGGAGAACAATTAAATAACCCTGATAAAAAAACATATCAATTTAAAATACCTAAAAACAAAAACATCGATTTAAGTGTTTACTTTAATGATGTATTTCCTCAAGATGCATCAATTGATACAACACTAAAAACAAAAAACTTAACAGATACATTAAAAATAATTACAGACACTTTAAAGAAATGATAAAAGATGAAAGATATATGATTTAGGAGTTAAAAATAAATCTTTAATCTTATATCTTTAGTCTTTAATCTGCCCTCAATATGGAAGACGAACAAATAGAAGTAATTGGTGCTCGTGCCCATAACTTAAAAGATATATCCCTCAATATTCCCCGAAATCAATTAGTAGTTCTCACAGGCTTAAGTGGCAGCGGTAAATCATCTTTAGCTTTTGATACTATTTATGCTGAAGGTCAACGCCGTTACATCGAAAGCTTTTCGAGTTATGCTCGTCAGTTTTTAGGCAATATGGAACGCCCAGACGTAGATAAAATATCAGGGTTGAGTCCTGTTATTTCTATCGAACAAAAAACAGTTAACAAAAATCCTCGTTCTACAGTTGGTACGATTACTGAGATTTATGATTTCTTGCGTTTACTATATGCTCGTTCAGGTGAAGCTTATTCTTATGTGACAGGCGAAAAAATGGTTCGTTATAGTGATGACCAAATCATTGATTTAATTTTAGAAAAATATAAAGATAAAAAAATCAATCTTTTAGCGCCTGTTGTTAAAGGTCGTAAAGGGCATTACAGAGAATTATTTGAAGACGTTAGAAAAAAAGGATTTAATAAAGTTCGTATTGACGGAGCTATTGTAGACATAACTCCTAAAATGCAAGTAGATCGTTACAAGATTCATGATATTGAAATTGTGATAGACAGACTAGAAATTACAAAAGACATTAAGCCTCGTTTATACCAATCTTTACAAACAGCCATGAAGCAAGGTAAAGGAACCATTATGGTATTAGAGCATGAAGAAGAAAATCCAAAAGCAAAGAAAAAATCTACATCAGGATTTGGTTTTGGCAAGGTGCAATTCTTTTCTCGTTCCTTAATGTGTCCTACTTCTGGCATCTCTTATGATGAGCCTGCTCCTAATTTATTTTCTTTTAATTCGCCTTATGGTGCTTGTCCGCATTGTAATGGCTTAGGTGTTGTATCAGAAGTTGATATTAGCAAAATTGTTCCTAACCAAAAATTATCAATTCGTAAAGGTGCCATTGCTCCTCTTGGACCATCAAAAGGTATTTGGGTATTCAAACAAATTGAAGCCATTGGCGAAAAATACAAATTCACTTTAGATACACCGTTCGAGGATATTCCTGAAGAAGCAGTCAACATTCTATTAAACGGAACCGAAGAATTATTTACCATTAAATCAGACACAAGTGCTAATGGCTACAGTTCTGCATTTGATGGCATTGCCACTCATATTTCTCGTCAGGCTGAAGAAGATCCTTCGCCAGCGATGTTACGATGGGTTGAAGGTTTTACTAATAAAATAAATTGTTCCGTTTGCGAGGGAACTCGTTTAAAAAAAGAAGCACTGTATTTTAAAATTGATGAGAAAAACATTGCAGAGCTTTCTGAAATGGACATCAATATTTTAGGTGATTGGTTTAAAGGAATTGAGAAGCGTTTAAGTAAATCTCAAAACGTGATTGCTAAAGAAGTTCTCAAAGAAATCAGAACTCGTATTGGTTTTTTATTAGAAGTTGGGTTGGATTACGTGACCTTAAATCGTTCTTCAAAAACCTTAAGTGGTGGCGAAGCACAACGTATTCGCTTGGCAACGCAAATCGGTTCTCAATTAGTAGGTGTGTTATATATTTTAGATGAGCCAAGTATTGGTTTGCATCAACGTGATAATATGCGCTTAATAGAAGCCTTAAAAAATTTACGTGATGTTGGCAATAGTGTGTTGGTGGTTGAGCACGATAAAGACATGATTATCGAATCGGATTATGTGATTGATATTGGTCCTGGCGCTGGTGTGCATGGTGGACGAGTGGTTGCTGCTGCTAAACCAAAGGACATGTTGAAATTTAATACCGTTACTGCCGAATATATTACCGGTAAACGTAGTATTGAAGTTCCAAAAACACGTAGAAAAGGGAACGGAAAAAAACTAGTTTTAAAAGGCTGTACAGGACATAATTTAAAAAATGTGAACGTAGAAATTCCTTTAGGGAAATTTATTTGCGTCACAGGTGTGAGTGGTAGTGGCAAATCAAGCTTGATTAACGAAACATTGTATCCAATTTTAAGTAATCATTTTTATAATTCAGAAAAGCGTCCCCTACCCTATAAATCATTTACAGGGATAGAACACATAGATAAAGTCATTGACATTGACCAATCACCTATTGGACGAACGCCGCGTAGTAATCCTGCAACATACACTAATGTATTTTCGGATATCAGAACATTATTTTCTGAATTACCAGAAGCAAAAATAAGAGGCTACAAACCTGGACGTTTTTCATTTAATGTGAAAGGTGGTCGTTGCGAAACCTGTGGTGGCGCTGGTGTTAAAACTATCGAAATGAATTTCTTACCTGATGTGTACGTGAATTGTGACGAATGCAATGGAAGAAGATATAACAGAGAAACTTGCGAAATTCGTTACAAAGGAAAATCGATTAGTGATGTGTTAAACATGACGATTGATCAAGCTTGTGAGTTTTTTGAAAACCTCCCAAATATTTACCGTCAAATAAAAACCTTACAAGATGTTGGTTTAGGTTATATCACACTAGGACAACAAGCCACGACTTTAAGTGGTGGAGAAGCACAACGCGTGAAACTATCTACCGAATTAAGTAAACGTGATACTGGTAACACCTTATACATTTTAGATGAACCAACAACTGGTTTACACTTTGAAGACATTCGTATTTTATTGGGTGTATTAAATCGATTAGTTGAGAGTGGAAATACAGTTTTAGTCATCGAACATAATATGGATATTATTAAAGTAGCCGATTACTTAATTGATGTTGGTATGGAAGGTGGCAAAGGCGGTGGAGAAATACTATTTACTGGCACTCCTGAAGAATTAGTAAAATCTAAAAAAGGATATACGGCACCATTTTTGAAAAAAGAACTGCAATAAGTTAAGAAGGTTATGAAAGTTTGAAAGTTAAAAAGTTTGAATACAATAAAGAATAACTTTTTTAACTTTGATTGATAAACTTTTATACTTTCTAAACTATTTAACTTTCTAAACTTAAATTATATATGACCCACGATAAAGAAGAGAAAATCAGAAAAGCATTTGCTACTAAAGAATCAAGAGAAGTTATGGCTTCTGATAGTTGGAAAATTTTTAAAATCATGAGCGAATTTGTGAATGGTTTTGAAAGAATGCAAGAAATAGGACCCTGCGTTTCTATCTTTGGTTCTGCCAGAACAAAACCTGACAATAAATATTATCAATTAGCAGAAGAAATAGCTTTTAAATTAACTCAAGAAGGTTATGGTGTTATTACTGGTGGCGGACCAGGCATTATGGAAGCTGCTAACAAAGGTGCCAAACGAGGTAAAGGAAACTCAGTAGGTTTAAATATTAATTTACCATTTGAACAAAAACCAAACGATTATATTGATAGAGATAAAAGCATCGACTTTAATTATTTCTTTGTTCGTAAAACCGTTTTCTTAAAATACTCTCAAGGATTTATTGGTATGCCTGGTGGTTTTGGCACTATTGACGAATTATTTGAATCTTTAACTTTAGTACAAACCAATAAAATTGCAGAGTTTCCAGTTGTATTAGTTGGTAAAGAATATTGGGAAGGGTTAATTGATTGGATTAAAAACACGATGTTACATGAAGAACAAAACATCAACGAAGCAGATTTAGATTTATTTAAAATTGTGGATACAGCTGATGAAGCTGTGAAACATATTGTAGATTTCTATAGCAGATACATGTTAAAACCAAATTTCTAAAAACATTATTGTCAGTTCGAGCAAAGTCGAGAACGGTTCTTTAACTCTGCTCTTAAAATAAAAGAAATAACAAACCACATAGACACATAGTTATTATATATATGAAAGTAGAAGATAGAAAATACATTTTTGCACATAGCATCTATGTGAGAAGCAAAGCTTCCTATTCAACACTTTTAATCTAATTAAGCCTATGTTTCTATGTGGTTAAAAAATAAATACAACCATCTGCGGTCTTTGCGATAAAACTTAGCGACCTCTGCGGTTAAATACTAAACAAAAATGAAAACAATCTTAATTACAGGAAGCACAAGCGGTATCGGACTTGGTATTGCTATTGAATTTGCCAAAACAAAACAATACAATATTGTATTTAATGGTTTAGAAACTAACGGACAAGAAATTGCCGATGGTGTTGCCAAACAATATGGTATTGAAGTAATGTATAGCAATGCTAATATGTTGCAACCTGCAGAGTTAAGAAAAATGGTAGCAGATGCTGTTACTAAATTTGGTAAAATTGATGTATTAGTAAATAATGCGGGTATTCAATTTGTATCGCCTATCGAAGATTTTCCTGAAGATAAATGGGATGCCATTATAGGTATTAACTTAACTTCTGCGTTTCATTTAACCAAAGCTGTTTGGAAAGGCATGAAAGAGCGCAAATTTGGACGCGTCATTAATATTGCCTCTGCGCATGGTTTAGTGGCTTCTGAGTTCAAGAGCGCATACATTGCAAGTAAACATGGTATTGTAGGTTTCACAAAAACCATTGCTTTAGAGGGTGCTCCTTTTGGAATTACAGCTAATGCTATTTGCCCTGGTTATGTAAAAACACCTTTGGTGGATAAACAAATTGCAGATCAAGCTAAAGCACATAATATGAGCGAAGCGGATGTAGTTAGCAAAGTGATGTTATTAAAACAGGCAGTTAAAGAATTTGTGAGCGTTGAAGAATTAGGTCAACTAGCTGTGTTCTTAGCTTCGGATGTGGCTAAAACAATGACAGGCACCGCTTTACCAGTAGATGGTGGCTGGAACGCGCAGTAAGAAAAGCTCAATCTCTCTCTGCATAATAGTTTAAGTCGAAAAACGACTTAAATATTCTAATAAATATAATTTGATGACTGACAAATTACGTCAAAAAATATATAGATTTATTGACAAAAATGGCATACCAGGAAGACATTTCGGTACCCTTTCATTCGCTATTGAACTTCAAGATAATCTGGAAATTACACATCCCACAAAAACATTATTTAAACCAGATTTTACAATATTCAATCTAAGTGAAAATGAAGCAGAGCAAATCGTCATTGATTATGTTTTTGAAACAACCAACATTCAAATTAAATCCGCTTCAGATTTAATGGAATTAAAAAGCATTAACAATAAACCATTTTTTTTAATCTTAAATGAACACGAAAGAGACAAAATAAAATATTGTTTAGCTTTTGGGAAGATTCCTGGATCAGTTATTTTAAGAGGTACAGATAAAATAAAGACTCTTGGCAACATTGAAGAAGTATTAGGTGACATAGGATTTTCAGACAGTTCAATAGAAGATCTTGGAAAACTCAAAAAAGTTAATGGAAATATATGGATTACTCAAGGTGGGAAAGGGATATTTACAAATTTAAAGACTTTAGGCAACCTTGAATACGTTGGTGGAGATATAAGTCTTAAAAATTCATCGATAATTTCGTTAGGCAATCTAAAATATGTTGGAGGAAATCTAAATTTACGTCAGACATTTATTGAAGATCTAGGAGATGTCGAATTTATAGGAGGAAACCTACTCTTACCTAAAGAACTTAAAGGAAATATTGATACATCTAAACCAAAAATTATTGGAAAAATAAAGTATTATAATGACAGAAGCTTAAAGGATATTTTATAGTAACTTCCCTATAATAATTTAAAAAAATCGAATACTAAACTCCCTTATAAAACTCAAACAAATCAACCGCTTGTTTGGCTTCTTTTACATCGTGAACTCGTAAAATGTTAGCACCGTTTTGAAGTGCAATTGTATTTAGGACAGTTGTACCATTTAAGGCCGTTACTGGCGACGTATGAATTACTTTGTTTATCATGGATTTGCGAGAAAGCCCAGCTAAAATTGGGAAACCAAATTCTGTAAAATCATGCAAATGTTTTAGTAATTCGTAATTATGCTCTACTGTTTTACCAAAACCAAAACCTACATCTATAATTAATTTGTCAAATCCTTTGCTTTGGCAATCGGCAATTTTTGATTTATAAAAGTCACTTAATTCTTTTACGACATTTTCGTAAGTAGGATTTAGTTGCATATTTTGTGGCGTACCTTGCATATGCATTAATACATAAGCAATTTGATGTTTAGCTACCACATCAATCATTTTATTGTCTAATTCTCCGCCCGAAATATCATTAATGATATCCGCACCCAAATCAATAGCAAATTCGGCCACTTCCGATAAATAGGTATCTATCGAAATCAACATTTTTGGAAACTCCTTGCGTAACTTAGTTAAAGGTTCTCTTAATCTAAAAATCTCATCTTTAACTGTAACAGAAACTGCTTTAGGGCGAGAAGAGGCTGCTCCAATATCAATAATGGTGGCACCTTCATGAATTTTCGTTTCAGCATCTTTAATGATATCGGTAACTGATGAGAACTTGCCACCATCGTAAAAACTATCTGGCGTAATATTAATAATAGCCATCACCTGAGCTTTTTCGAAGCTCAATTGTTTGCCATTTGTTAAATACGTTTTAGTCATTTTAGTTAAATTAGTGGGCACTATTTACGATTATTAAGTTCAAGGTAGTAAAAAATTATTGTGAATAGTAAAAATTTAGACAAACAACAGAATTTATAAAATGAACACGACATCTTCACAATACGACGCAGCTATTAAACTATGCAAGGATTTGTTTTTAAAGAAAATGAAAGATTATGGCACAGCTTGGCGTAACCTACGTCCTACGTCGCTTACCGACCAAATTTTTATTAAAGCACAACGTATTAAAAGCATTGAAGAAAAAGGCACACAAAAGGTGTTAGACGATATTACAGGCGAATACATTGGTATTATTAATTACTGTATTATTTCTTTAATTCAATTAGAATTAAAAGACGACCCAAGAGTGGAATTGCCTTACGAAGAAGTAGAACAACTATACAACAAATACGCTACCCAAACCAAGCAATTGATGGAAGATAAAAACCATGATTATGGCGAGGCTTGGAGAGATATGCGTATTAGTTCTTTAACTGATTTAATTTTAATGAAAATTTTCCGTGTAAAACAAATTGAAGATAATAAAGGGCAAACCATTGTAAGCGAAGGTGTAGATGCTAATTACATGGATATGCTGAATTACTCTGTATTTGCTTTGATTAAGTTGAAGGGATAGGTCAATGAGAATCAAGGCAATCATAATCTTATATTATTTATTAAGTTTAAATTTTAAAACCTTTGGACAGGAAGTATGGACGATTGGTCCTATGTTACACTATAACTTTGGTGGAGAAAAGAGGCATTTTTCTTGGGCAATAGAACTAGCTTACTGGAATATAAAGAACGTCCCTTACAGTATAGATGGAGGTATTGAGTTTAGTAAAAAACGAATTAGACTTTACAGCGAAGTACAAACAGGAATAGGAGTTACAGGTGTATCTGTTGGTCCTGTTTTAGAAATTAATAAAGTAGAACGCAACGTACATTTAGGCTTTCAAACAACGCTTTGGTTGAATTATTTTATTGGATTAGATTATAGATACAGACGAATTGATAAAACAAATTTTAACTGTATTGGTGCTTATGGTAAAATACCATTTTCAACAAAAGGCATGGAATCTTCTAACTCCAATAATTATAGTGATTGGGATGATTAGAAATTATAGATTATGATCAATTTATTGCCTGCTGAAAAACAAATTCAATCTGTTGCAAGTTTCGAAGAATTTATTTCCACACCTTTTCAGGGAGATGTAAATGCGATTTGTTGGAACCGTGAACTTAAAGGAGATTTTTTAGAGATTATAAAAAAGGCAGATACTCAAGAAAACATCACAGTGCTTGATGAAGAAGAACTTCTTAAACTTGAATTAAGTGAACAAGGGAAATTGGCTCGTGGTATTATTTTAAATGATTATCGTTTATTGAAAGAACATGGAGCCTCGCCTACTCTCAATATCATTAAGTATTACGAACGAGACGAAGAATATTCATTTTTTCCAACCGATGTGTATTCTTTTCATGTCGATCGTTCTCCTATTCCAACCAATACCATTTTATGCACGTATTATGGAGCGTCGAGTGATATATTACCCAACTCACAAGCCGAACAAAAAATATTAGTTCCCGAAATTCGTGATGAATTAAAAAAACAATTTACAGGCTCGGTTGAAGAATTTGAATCGTATTTAATTGATAATTTCTTTGATTTACACTACCAAGCGAAACCTGATGCACAAATTATTAATTTAGGTCTTGGTAATTTATGGTGCTTGGCGGTTGATCATCCCGAAAGTCAAGTTCTTCCTTGTGTTCACAGAGCTCCCATAGAAAAAAATGGAGAAAGTCGTTTGTTGCTAATTTGTTAGGTATAAAAAAACCTGTCGGTTTAAGCTGTCACACTGAGCGGAGTCGAAGTGGCAGTCGAGAACAAAAGGACGCGAAAATTACAACTTCTCGACTCTGCTCGAACTGACAAGCCTTCACTCATTGTATTTGATAGTAAATAATACTACAACTCCACCACCTTATCTGCATAACGTAAAGCAGAATCTCGGTGACTAATAATAATAGAGGTTTTATCTTTCATAATTGATTTCAAGTTATTTAAAATCAATTCTTCGGTTTCTACATCTACTGCAGATAAACAATCATCAAATATTAATATTTGTGGTTTAGAGATAATTGCACGAGCAATAGAGATACGTTGTTTTTGTCCACCAGATAAAGTAATACCACGCTCACCAACTACAGTATCAAAACCTTCAGGAAAAGCCATGATATTATCATAGACGCCTGCATCTTTAGCAGCTTGTATAATTTCAGCTTCGGTATAATCATGTCCTGTTGAAAAAGCAATATTATTTCTAATCGTATCCGAAAATAAAAAAACCTCTTGAGGCACGTAACCAATACTTTTTCTTAATTCAAACAAATCATATTTTTTAATAGGATGCTTATCTATTAAAATTTCTCCTGAAGTGGTATCGTATAAACGAGTCACTAAATTAGCCAAAGTAGATTTCCCTGAGCCTATCTGCCCTTTAATACCAATGGTTTTACCTTTTTCTATTTTCAGATTAAAGTTTTTAAGCGCTTCAATTTTACTATCGTCATAAATAAATCCTACATTATTAAATTCAATTTCTCCTTCAATTTTTTGTTTTACTTCAGGAGTATTGACGATGGTAGATTTTGTTTTTAAAAACTCATTAATACGTGTTTGAGAAGCAGAGGCTCGTTGAATTAAAGAGGTTACCCAACCCAAAGACGCAAAAGGCCAAGTTAATTTATACACGTATAAAATAAACTCGGTGATATTACCTGGTTCAATGGTTTTATTAATAACTAAATGTCCGCCATACCAAACCGTAGCAATCACACTCACACCAATCATCAATACTAAAACAGGTTGAAAAAAAGCTTCAACTATAGCTAAACGTAAATTTTGTTTTTTGAAGTTGGTGTTTAAAGTGGAGAGTTCATTGATATAATGTTTTTCGCGAGCATAGGCTTTAATCACTCTAATAGCCGAAAAAGTTTCTTGAGCATGAGAAGTCAATTTTGATAATTCTTGCTGAACAACCGTACTGCGTTTATTAATTAAATCAGAAACTTTATAAATCACAAAAGATAAAAAAGGCAAAGGTGCAAAAACCAATAAAGTCAGTTGCCAATTAATCTTTAACATAAATGCTAAAACAATGACTATTGTAGAAAATGTATTAATCAAATACATAATAGCTGGACCAGTGTACATACGAACTTTTCCAACATCTTCGCTAATACGATTCATTAAATCGCCCGTACTGTTGTTTTTATAAAACGTGGTATCAAGCGTTTGATAGTGAGTATATAATTCATTTTTTTGATCAAACTCAATATGACGACTCATTACAATAATGGTTTGACGCATCAAAAACAAAAAGAAACCACTGGTTAAAGCTAAGCCTAACAAGGTTAAACCAAAGACTATAAATTTTGTAGTATCAACTGCTTTGTGATTGGCGATTAAATCAACAATCTCGTTGGTAGCATTTCTTACAACAACTCCTTGATAAATAGAAAAGATTGTGGAAAGGACTACAAACAAAGCCCCCATTAATAAACGCCATTTGTATTTTACAAAATAAGCGTTTATAGTTTTGAGTGATTTCATTTATTTAGTACTAAATATTGTCAGTTCGAGCGTAGTCGAGAACTAGACAAGCATCTCAATTCTCAAACATTTTAATTTATGAGACCCTGAATCAAGTTCAGGGTAACAATTTAAAAATCGTTATTTAATTGATTGGTTGCTTTTTGCAAAATCTCGAAAGCATTTTCGGCCATTAAATTTTCTTTATCAAGCGTTGGGTTAATCTCTACCATTTCAAAACACACTATTTTTTTAGAACGCATGATATAGTAAATTAAATTCCCTGCTTCTTTTTCTGTAATTCCGTTTGGCACAGGAGTTCCTGTACCACTACTAATTCGGCTATCCATACTATCCACATCAAAACTTACATAAATTAAATCACAATGATCTAAGTAATTTAATGATTCAATCGCCACGCGTTCAACGGCTTTCTTACGAATTTCTTGTAAGTTAAACACACGAACTTTATTCTTTTTAATTAAAAATTCTTCTTGAGGTTCAAAATCACGTAAAGCGATATAAACCAAATCATTATAATGAATTTTTGGAGTAATACCTCCTAAAGATTTTAATTTTTCCCAGTATTCAATGGTTTCATCATCTGGTTTATTTTGCTGACGTTCTTTATTATCCTCACCTAATACACAAGCAATTGGCATACCATGCATATTACCGCTTGGCGTGGTATATGGAGTGTGTATATCAGCATGAGCATCAATCCAAATAACACCTATGCGTTTTTTAGGATACGCCATTTTAATCCCAGAAATAGTGCCTAAAGCAGAGCTATGATCTCCAGCTAAAACAATAGGCACTTCATCGTTTAATAATGTTTTTTTTATTTCGTTAGCTAAACGATCGTTTAACGCAAAAACACCTTTTACACGTTTTGCATAATCGTTTACAACGGGTTCTAATAATAAATGGTTTTCGTTTTGAACTTCAACGGCTTTGAATTTTTTGAAAAAGTTACTTCCAAAATCTAAGGCGGCTATTTTAATAGCATCCACTCCCATACTCGATCCACGAGTACCTGCTCCTATTTCGCTTTTTACTTCAATTAATTTAATTGGCTTTATCATAATATCTATTTTAAAGAGTTGTAAAGATACAAATCATTAACGAGATAGAAAATTATAAAATAGCCCAATTATAGGGCATTTTGAGCCTTAATTTTATCAGAAACCTCCTTAATTTGTGATTTATTTACTATGTTTAAGGTAGGAATATCAATGATTGTAAGGTTAGGGTAATAATTTACGATAGCTTGTTTAACCTCTGTTTCAAATTCGCCATTAAATACCAATGCTTTTATTTTAAAGTTATTTCTCTTTAAATAATCAATAGATAATAACGAATGATTAATGCATCCTAAATAACTTGAAATCACTAATACAATTTCGCAATCTAATTGTTTAGCAATATCAATCACGTATTGAGTATCATTAATTGGAACTAGTAAGCCGCCAGCACCTTCAATAATTAAATGATTAGCTGTTTTAGGTAAATGAATTTTATCTAATTCAATGGTGACACCATCCAATTTAGCAGCAAAATGAGGTGATAAAGGTTCATTTAATAAATAGGTTTCGGGATGAAAAACAGATTGAGAATTACTGATGAATGATTTCACTGTGTCCGAATCTTTTCCTTCTATGACTCCACTTTGTATGGGCTTCCAATAATCCGCTTGTAAAGCTTCTGTTAAAACAGCTGATACAATTGTTTTACCTACATTAGTTCCAATACCTGTTATGAATAAGTTCATGATTTAAAAAGTTCTAAATACTGAGTCTTGATTTTCTCAATATTTAATTGAAGATTAATATATGAAATACAAGTTTTGCTCATGGCATCAAATTCTGATTGAGATAAATTAACAAGAATGTTGATCGCCTCTATAAATTTGGTTTTATCGTCTAATGAAATATCAAACCCTGCGTACTCACTTTGTAAATTTCTCCATGGTGTTTGATCTGAAATAACTACTAAACGACCATTTTTCAATGATTCAACAATAACATGACCAAAATTTTCTGTTTGAGTTGGAAGAAATAAAGCATGATATTCATTTAAAGTTCTGCATATTTCCTCTGGTTTTAAAATTGATTTATAATTAAAAGAAATATGACTAGGCAATGTCTTTGCATTATTCTCACAATTTAACCAATAATCTTCATCCTCTTTTGGGCCATAAATATCAAATATGATGTTACCTTGTTTTACTTCTTTTAAAATATCAATAGCGAAATTCAAATTTTTTATATCAACTATCCTTGCTATAAAACATAAACGCAAGTGACCTTTTTGTTTTTCAATGAATTTTACTTCGCATGAATTTGCAGGTAAATTAGAGACTTCCGTCATTTGAACATTAGCTCCAATTCTTTTCTTAATTTCCTTTGACTCCTGTTGAGAAGTAGATTGCCAATGAATATTTTGAAACAAGCCTGTAAATCTAGCATACAATAAAAACAAATATTTCTTAAAAGGTTTTACTGCCAAAGCTTTATCTCTAAGCATCCCTCGTGGTGCTAAAACTATTTTAGAGTGTATCTTCTTTTGCAATTTCCATTTTAAGGGGTAAATAGTGAATAGCTTTGAATACAAACTATTCATGTAAATGATATGATGCGGTGTATTTTGTATTAATTTCAAAACAAACTCCGCATTCATATTTTTGGGGCTAATATAAAAAATGGTTCGTCCTTCATATTGAGTCCATTCATTTATTTTAACGTTATCGTATGGTCTATTCGATTTAAAATCTCTGTCAGTGGTGATGATCATAAAATCAATATCATTACCTAATTGCTGAGTTAAAGTAGCAATAGATTGAATGGGTCCACCAGCTAAATAACCTGGCAAAAACCAATCACAAAGGATTAATATTGTTTTTTTAGCACTCAATTTGATGTGTATTTATCCAATGATTTAAAATAATTAAATGCCATACTCTACTCCAAGTAATTTTTGGATCATTACTTAAAAAACGATTCCAAATTAATAAAACAGCTTCTCGGTTTACAAAGGATCGTTTTGAAAACTGCACGATATTCTCTTCACAAAAATCTTTTAAATCGTTTTTCAACCAATCTTTCCAAGGCAACGTAAATCCCATTTTAGGTCGATTCACTATATTATCTGGCAATAAATCACCTAAAGAATCTACTAACAATTTCTTTTGAGTATGAGGATATTTGTATTCGTCTTTTACACTTAAAGCAAACTCTACTAATTTATAATCTAAAAAAGGAACACGAACTTCTAAAGCAACAGCCATGCTCATTTGATCAGCATCGCGCAATAATACATTTTGCATGTAAGTTTGAATTTCAAATAAAGACACGCGACTTAATACGTGCTTTTTATCTGTCTCGCTTTTTTTGATAACGTTTTTAATAAAGTTATCGGCGTTATAATGCTCTTTTAATAAAGCATTGTAATCTTTTTGATTAAACAACTTTCGATTGATAGGATAGGCATTAAATCCATTAATGGTATCTAAATTTAATATCTCAGCTGTTTTATCGCCCTGTACTGATTTCTTTTTTGACGCTAATAATTTACCTGCTAATCCTTTGGCAGGAATAATATTTAACCAACCTTTATGTTCTAATTCGTAATAACGTTTAAAAATATCATAGCCTGCAAATAATTCATCTCCACCTAAACCAGATAAAGCCATGGTGATACCTGCATTTTTAGTAGCTTTAGATACAATATAACTATTTGATCCGTCACCACTTGGATGATCGATGGCCGCTAAAGCTTCGGGTAATTGTTTTAAGAAATCGTTGGGTGTTAATTTTATTTCATGATGTTCGGTATTGAATTTTTCAGCAATTTGTTTCGCGTATTTAGCCTCCGAAAATTCACCTTCATCAAAACTCACGTTAAAGGTTTGCACTTTTTCTGAAGATACTTTACTCATTAAACCAACAATAGCGCTACTATCAATACCTCCAGATAAAAAAGCCCCAAAAGGAACATCTGCCACTAATCTTCTTTCAACTGATGCCGTTAATAATTCATTTACTTTCGTACAAGTTTCTTTGTAGGATAAATCTCCTTTCGTTTTTGTAAAATCATTAATGTTCCAATACTGCTGTATTTTCAAATTCCCTTGTTGCAATTCTAAAATATGTCCTGGCATTAACATAAACACATCTTGCATGATGGTATTTGGTGCATGAACGGTAGTGTATTGAATATATTCGGCTACTGATTTTAAATTAATTTTTTTATCAATTAATCCTGAGTGTATTAATGCTCTTATTTCGGAAGCAAATAATAAGATGTTATTTTTAAACTGATAGTATAATGGCTTCACTCCCATTCTATCGCGAGCAATGACTAATTTTTGTTCAACTGTATCCCAAATAGCAAAGGCAAACATGCCATTAAAACGCTTTACACAATCAATACCCCAACGTAAATAAGCCGCTAAAATAACTTCGGTATCTGTGCTTGTTCTAAAAATATAGGGTAAGTTTTTCGAACCATGTTCTGCTCGTTGAAGCTCTAATTTTAGTTCTTTATAGTTATATAATTCTCCATTATATACCATCACATATCTCTTATCTTGCGAAAAGAATGGTTGATTACCAGCTTCAGATAAATCAATAATAGATAAACGACGGTGTCCTAAAAAACAACGCTCATCGTTCCAAATCCCCTCAGAATTTGGACCTCGATGCGCAATGGCATCGTTCATTTTTTTTATAGCAGAAAGATGGTTTGAATTATTTACATCATGACTAACAATTCCTGTAATACCACACATAGCTTATAATCCAATAGATTGTAAGTATTTTTGACTTGTCATCATGCGTTTAATACCATCCTCTACCGAAATTAAATCTCTTCCTAATATCTCTTTCATCTTTGTATTATCAGGCTGACGACGCGTCATATCTCCTTCTTTTAAAGGTGGCAAATGCACTATTTGTGATTTACTATTAGTGAGTTTAATAACCAATTTAGCTAAATCTAATACTGTCATTAATTTATCACTACCAATATTGATCACATCATTTTCCAATAACTTTTTATTCATGATCGTTACAATCGTATCAATATTATCATCGATATATGTAAACGTACGTGTTTGAGAACCATCTCCGTAAATAGTAATATCTTCTCCCTTGAGAGCCAATGCTAAAAAACGAGATACTACAAAATCAGTACTTTGATTTGGCCCGTAGGTATTAAAAAAGCGGAAAATAGTATACGGTAAGCCAAATTCTTGTTGGTAGCTTTTTAAGAAACTCTCTCCTACATTTTTCACAACCGCATAAGGCACGCGTGAATTTAATGGCGTGCGATGTTCGTGTTGAGGCAATTCAACAGGCTCTCCATAAACCTCAGAAGATGAAGAGAAGAACACGTGTTTAACAGATGAGTTTTTTGATAAATTTAAAATATGTTTAATACCAGAAATATCATTCAATACTTTTACTGGATTTTCTTGAGTTCTTAAAACCCCTACTACAGCAGCAAAATGATACACATAATGAAAATTATAAGCTAACATAATAGCTGAAATTTCACGATAATCATTCACATCCGCTTTTATAAATTTCCAGTTTTCGTGTTCTGATGATGGTAATTTTGATAAAAAACCAGTAGACAAATCATCTACTACTACCACAAAATTTGTTTTATCCTGAACTAATTTTTCTACTAAAGCTCCTCCAACATTTCCGGCACCTCCGGTTACTAAAATTTTTCTCATAAAAACGTCTAAAAATCCATAGCGAATATACTAAAATTACCATAAATATTCAGTTTCCAAATAGTTAAATCATACCACAAAATTTATGTACTTTTGCGCCATTATGAATATTGAACATTTTTTATCTTCGAGTATATCTCCTATCGTTAACGAATTGTTTGGTTTAACAACCAATCCTAACGATATTATTCTTCAAAAAACAAAAAAAGAATTTGAAGGCGACTACACATTAGTTACTTTTCCATATATTAAAGCTGCTAAAGCAAGTCCCGAAAAAACAGGCGAATTAATTGGTGAACAATTAATAAAAGCTAACCCTTCTATCACAAAATTTAACGTCGTTAAAGGTTTTTTAAACTTCTCTTTATCAAATGATTTTTGGGTTAATGAATTTAAAACTATTACAACAACTGATAATCACGGAATTAAACCGACCAACAGTAGCGGCAAACAAATTATGTTGGAGTATTCTTCTCCTAATACCAATAAACCTTTGCACCTAGGGCATGTACGTAATAATTTATTAGGTTACTCAGTTGCTACCATTATGAAAACTCAAGGTCATGATGTGATTAAAGTAAACTTAGTAAACGACCGTGGAATTCATATTTGTAAAAGTATGATTGCCTGGAAACTCTTTGGAAATGGTGAAACTCCTCAATCAAGTGGAATGAAAGGTGACCACTTAGTTGGTAAATATTATGTGATTTTTGATAAGGCTTACAAAAAAGAAATACAAACATTAATAGATGGAGGCGCAACCAAAGAAGAGGCTGAAAAGCAGGCCCCTATTATGTTGCAAACTCAGGAAATGCTTTTAAAATGGGAGGCTAGCGACAAAGAAACTATTGAATTATGGAAGATGATGAATAGTTGGGTGTATGATGGTTTTGCTATTTCTTACAAAAAACTAGGTGTTGATTTTGATAAAATGTATTATGAAAGCAACACCTATTTATTAGGAAAAGAAGTTGTACAAGAAGGATTAGCAAAAGGTGTTTTCTACAAAAAAGAAAACGGAAGTATTGCTATTGATTTAACAGAAGATAAATTAGATGAAAAAATAGTACTGCGTAGCGATGGCACTTCGGTTTATATCACACAAGATATGGGCACTGCTATTGAGCGTTTTAAAGAGTTTCCTGCGATTAGCCAAATGATTTACACCGTTGGTAATGAGCAAGATTACCACTTTAAAGTATTATTTAAAATCCTTGAAAAACTAGGTTACGATTGGGCTAAAGAATGTTATCATTTAAGTTATGGAATGGTAGAATTACCTGAAGGTAAAATGAAAAGCCGTGAAGGAACAGTAGTAGATGCTGATGATTTAATGGATGGCATGGTTGCTACTGCTAAAGAAACTACCGAAGAATTAGGTAAAGTAGAAGGTTTTACTCAAGAGGAACTAGAAAAATTATATCAAACGATTGGGATGGGTGCTTTAAAATATTTTATTTTAAAAGTAGACCCTAAAAAGAAAATGTTGTTTGATCCTAAGGAAAGTATTGATTTTAATGGACATACTGGTCCTTTTATCCAATATACACATGCTCGTATTAAATCTATTTTAAGAAAATTTGAAGGAAATACTCAAACAATTTCTATTTCTGAAGCAATTACTCTTCATGAAAAAGAAAAAGAATTAATTAAGTTACAATACGAATTCCCCATTATTTTAACCGAGTCGGCAAATACTTATAATCCAGCAGTTGTAGCCAATTATATTTATGAGTTAACTAAATTATTTAATCAATTCTATAATGAGTGCCCCGTTTTAAAAGAAGAAAACAACACCATTAAAGAATTTAGAATTAAGTTAATTGATACGACTGCTAACATTATTAAAAACGGCATGTTGTGCTTAGGCATTGATGTTCCTGAGAGAATGTAATTTTATTTGCTTAAATTTAAGTTAATTGCTATTTTTAGATAATTAGCGTATGTCTTTTAAAATCAATTTTTTAGTCTTGTCATAATGAGAATAGTTATATTATTTATTCTCATAAGCATAAGTGGGTTTTGTCAAAAGCAAAACACGAAGGAATTGTTTCTTAAATTAAAGACTGCTCTGGCAGATACCCAGAAAATTAATGTTTTAAATGCATTAACAAAAGCCTATCTGGACATCAATATAGATTCTGCTGTATTATTTAATAATCAATCCATTTCTATTGCTTCACACAAAGGCAATGATGAATTTTCATACAAAGGTCTAGCTTATAAAGCTCAGTTATTTCGAAAAAAGAAAAATTTAGATTCGGCCTTGATATTGGCCAACAAAGCCTATGATATTGCAAAAAAATACAACAATCTGAGCGATGTTGCCAATGCTTATAATGTTTATGGAACAATCTATGAACAATTAAACCAATCTGATAAGGCAGACAAGTATTATCAAAAAGCACTAAAAATAAGTTCAACTATAAAGGATAAAAAAGAAATCCTTTCGGCTTATTTACATTTAGGTATTAATTGTAAAAAAACTGAAGATATAACTAACGCCTTAAAATATTTATTAGAGGCGATCAAAATTTCGGAAGACATTAACGACTCTAGATCTAGGTTCACTATTAACATCAATTTAGGTTCAATATACGAAAGAACGAAGGATAATAAAAAAGCTTTTGAATGTTACAGGAAAGCATTAATAATTAACGAAACAGATAAAGACGAAAATGATAAAGCGATTTGCTACTATAAATTGGGCAAATTATTTCACAGAGAACGACAAATTGATAGTGCTAAAAAGTACTTAATGGCAACCTTAAAAATCCATGAAAAAAGAAATGATCAAGAAGGCTTAATTATGGATTATGCCAATATTGGTGGCTTTAGTTATGAGGAAAATGATTTTGTGAATGCTGAAAAAAATTATTTAAAAGCGATTGAATTAGCTATAAATTTTAAAGACTCTGTTCGTTTAAATACACTTTTCTCATCAATGGGCATGTTAGCTGAAAAGCAGAATAAACTAGATGAATCAATCCACTATTTTAATATAGGCTTAAAATATATTACGAAAAAAGTTTTTCGAGAAACAATTATGCAATACTATAAACGTATGTCAGATGTTTACGTACGTCAAAAAAAATATCATGAAGCCCTGCAATCTTACACCTTATACAAAGCTTGGAGCGATTCTTCTTTTAATGTTAATGAAGCAAAAAAACAAACAGAGCTAAAATTAAATTATGAGTTCGAGCAAACACAAAAGAAAATTGAAGCCGAAAACAGAGCAAAAGAACTTATCAGTAAAGCTGAACTAGAACAAGAACGCAAACAACGAAACCTATTACTTATTGGCTTAGCCGTCATCAGCTTAATGCTTGTCATTACCATTAAAAACTATAGAGCTAAACAAAAAGCAAATACTATTTTACATAAACAAAAACTAGAAATTGAACGCCAGAAAAAATTAGTAGAAGAAAAAAATCATGAGATTAGCGACAGTATCAATTACGCATTACGTATCCAAACCGCAAGTATTCCAAAAAAAGAAGAGCTAGATACATTTTTTAAAGATTATGATTTATTTTTTAAACCAAAAGATGTTGTTAGTGGCGACTTTTACTGGGCTGAGGCTATCACGTCAACAAATTCTCCAGTGGAGAATTTTAGTGATGGGCCAGAATGTGCGGGGCAAAGTTTTTCGTTATTTGCTGTTGGAGATTGCACAGGTCATGGTGTTCCGGGAGCAATTACCAGTATGATTGGAAGCATGTTGTTAAACGAAATTTTTAATGTCAAGAAAATTTACTCTCCAAACGAAGTGTTAACTGAATTAAATCGTTTAGTAAAATTGACTCTTCGACAAGATAGTGCCTCATTAACTAATGATGGAATGGACATTGCTTTTTGTACTATTAATTATCAATCCAATGAACTATTATATGCTGGTGCTAATCGTCCTCTATATATTATTCATTCAAATGGTGAATTAAAAGAATATAAAGCCACCAAGATGTCAGTTGGTGGTCAAGTTCCATTAATTCAAGAATACGATTTGCATAAAATTCAACTCCAAAAAGGTGACACTATTGTTTTATCAACTGATGGATATGCAGACCAATTTGGCGGCGAAAAAGAAAAAAAATTTACATCTAAAGCCTTCAGAAATCTACTTACTCAACATCACAGTAAATCTCCAAAAGAACTCAAACAAGTAGTTGAAGACAATTATAATAGTTGGAAAGGAATTTACGAGCAAACAGACGATGTTTTAATATTTATCCTTAAAGTATAATTACTGATTATTATAAGCTCCTGCATCTAAAGGTAGAGTCCTGAAATTACCTTTTATATCTTGAGTTAAAGATGGATAAGTAGTAATTATACTTCCATCTCCAATACCTTTAGCAGCAGATGCTGGTTTAATTCCAAAATTATAAGTAGCAGGATCATTAAATGCAGGATTGCCATTATAAATATTTACAGATGTTGTAATCAATGTATTTGTAATAGTTGAATTACGAATCAAGCAATTACTAATTTTACATTTTTGAGCCGCATTATAAAATTTTATATCCTGCTCAAATTCATTGCCTTGGCTTCCTTCAATAATACAGTTTGCAAAATACATACTATCGATTGGCCAAATAACTGTTCCATCATAATTATCAATGTGCACACAAGGTTGCCCGCCTCTTCCTCCATCTTGTGAATAATAATTAGCAAAGGTATTATGTAAAAACGTATAATTCCCTCCCAAACTCATGGCTGCACAATATTCTTTACAATTTACAATCACATTATTAGCAGCCCAAACATCAAAATACTGAGTATATAAACCCCATTTTGAACAGTTTTTTATAATCGTATTCGTTAGTTTTAATTTTCTTGGTTGACTAGCATCTGATAATATACTTGCTTGAACTCCAATGAAACTATTTTTAATAATAGCATAATTAATATAATTATCGGTATGCCCTTCATTTATCCAAATTCTATCCCACTGGCCTGGCATATCTGAATATTCCGCTTCTCTTCTATCTCCCTGAAAAACAACTTCATTCCCTAATGTTCCATTAACTTGCAAGGTGCCATTTTTATAAACCCATAATCCTGCATTTTGATGAAAATACACCTTTACTCCAGGATTAATCACTAATTTCTGATGCGAATCGACAACTAACCAACCATAAATGACATGTGGTTTGTTATCAGACGCACCTGATCCTCCTCCCCAAGTGAGAGTAATACCCGAAGTTGTATCGTTAGAAAGAGTTGAATAAGGTAAGTACCCATTTTTGTATTGTATAGCTCTATCAGGGAAATGATAATGAGCATTTTGTCCCCATGCCTCCAACTTAACACTCTGTTGATTTCCATTTAAATCAAACAAAATTCTATCTTGAATAATAAAAGGACTTAAAGGGCTTGTTGCATCTACAAAAACCTGAACAAAAATATAAATACTGTCATGTGCTAAAATTTCTACATCTGTTACTTCTTTTCCTGGGACACCATCCACATTCATAAAGAAGCTAGAAGACGCTCCTTGTTCTAAGCGAATGGATGAAATATTAATTTTTTGACTATTGTTATTAATAACTCTAATATTTCGGGTGGCCGACCCTATTGTTGTGAAAACGGTATCAAATAAAATAGAATCCTGAGAAAATGCAACAGTAGCAGATGGGTCGGTTAGCAGTTTATCTTTTTTACAAGACATAAAACTAACTGAAAAACAAACAGTTACAACTAAAAAAGACAAAAACCGTATCATAAAGCAAATTTATACTTTTAATAACGATAAAGAAGAAATTATATTATATTTTTGATAAAATTACTTGTAGTTTCAAGAAAATTACTATCTTTGCGTTCCAAATTTTTTGAAATAAATAATTAGAATATAACATGAAAGCAGAAATTCACCCAGAAAATTATAGATTAGTTGTGTTTAAAGACATGTCTAATGGTTACACTTTTTTAACTAAATCTTGTGCAGATACTAAAGATACTATCGTTCACGAAGATGGAAATGAGTACCCTTTAGTAAAATTAGATATTTCAATGACTTCTCACCCATTCTATACTGGTAAACAAGTATTAGTGGATACTGCAGGTCGTATCGATAAATTCAAAACTCGTTACTCTAAAAAAGCTTAATTTTTTGAATTAAATATTAAAAATCCATCTTCCTTTTGGTTGATGGATTTTTTTATTTAGTACATTAGTCAAACAAATGACTTTCCTTTTCTTATATACTGAAATTGCAGAATATGTTATTGCTTGTTGTAATGAACTTACTAAACATGGCGAAGTACATATTGTTCGCTGGCCAGTAAATAAAGAAGCTCCCTTTCAATTTCATGTAAACGAAAAAATTAAGCTTTACTCAAAAACAGATTACGATCTAGAACAACTCAGCCAATTGGTAAAATCAATTAATCCTGATATAATTGTTTGTAGCGGATGGATTGATAAAGATTATCTAAAGATATCAAAGACATACTTTAAGAAAACACCAACTATAATGACTTGTGATACACATTGGCGAGGAGACTTTAAGCAAAGGCTCGCGATGATTATCAGTCGATTTACATTATTAAATATTTTTTCTCATGCTTGGGTTCCAGGTCAAATACAAAAACAATACGTGTTAAACTTAGGTTTTAAGGAAAACAACATTGAAACAGGTTTTTATAGTTGTGACTTAGACTATTTTGAATCTGTTTACCAGTCTCAAAAAGCACAAAAGCAAAACCATTTCCCTAAACGTTTTTTGTATGTTGGTCGTTATTATGAATTTAAAGGTATTAAAGAGCTTTGGCAAGCTTTTATTGAGCTTCAAACCGAACAATCTAACGAATGGGAATTATGGTGTTTAGGTGTTGGTGACATAGAACCAATTAATCATCCAAAAATAAAACACTTTGGCTTTGTTCAACCAAAGGATTTAGCGAACTACACCGCTCAAACTGGCGTTTTTATATTACCTAGCCGTTTTGAGCCTTGGGGTGTTGTAGTTCATGAATTTGCTGCGTCTGGTTTCCCTTTATTATTAAGCAATCAAGTTGGAGCAAAAGAACAATTTTTACATGAAGGTAAAAATGGTTTTACCTTTAAATCAAAAAACGTTAATGACATTAAACAAGCATTAAAAAATATAATCACTACTGAAGAATCTGATTTAGTAGCAATGAGTGATTATTCCAATAAACTATCAAAAACCATTTCTCCTAAATCCTGGGTAGAGAGTTTATTGAAAATGGCAAGAAAACCTTAATAATAGCTCTTTTTTTCTTTTCAACAATTTTCAACACTGAGCACCTTTAAGGCCTTATTTATTTACTTTTAAGGCTAGATGCTAGACTCATATTGCATATACAACGGACACCTCATTAGCTTGTACGAACCTGCTATTAGTTTTTCTAATAGAGCGTTTCGTTATGGCGATTCTTTGTTTGAAAGTATTCGTTATACAAATGGAAAAATCATGTTTTTAGCAGATCATGTAAAGCGTATTAAGTTAAGCATGACCACGCTGAGAATGAATGTACCTGCGGAATTTACAACGGGCAACATTGAGTCCTTAATTCTTCATTTGCTTGAACAAAATAACATTAAACAAGATGCTCGCATCAGACTAACTGTTTTTAGAAATGAAGGTGGTTTTTATACGCCTGATACAAATGATATTTCATTTTTAATTGAAACGGAAGCTTTAGAAACCACAGGCTATCAATTAAATCAAAAAGGATTATGGGTAGACGTATATGCCGAAATTAAAAAACAAATCAATAAAATTTCTAATTTAAAAACTGGTAGTGCTTTATTATATGTTATGGCTGGCATTACCAAAACATCCCTGAAATTAGATGATTGCTTATTAGTAAATGATAATGGAAATATTATTGAATCCATAAGTGCAAATATTTTTGTGGTTAAAAATGGCACTCTTTATACTTCACCTATTTCTGATGGATGCGTTGATGGAGTGATGAGAAAACAAATATTGGATATTGCTGCACAAAACAAAATATTAACTTTCGAGCAAACACTAACCGTTCACACATTAACTAATGGAGATGAAGTGTTTTTAACCAATGCCATTAAAGGAATTCAATGGGTTGGTCAGTTTAAAAATAAGTTTTATACCAATCAAAAATCTGTATTCTTTACAGAAAAATTAAACGCATTAGCAAAATAACACATGTTACAAAATTATTACAAGTTAGTAGATGAAGCTATCACGGAATTAGGATTAAATCCTGATGAAACACATGGTGATCAACCAGGACAATGGAATTTAAAAAAAGGAAAGTTTGATATCATGGTAGATGTTTGGGAACAAGAAAAGAATTTTTTATTTCAAGTAGTTGCTCCTTTATGCGGAATGCCTGATGAAAACAAAGAAGCTTTTATGTTACACTTATTACAAAAAAATTATGGCTTAAGTGGTGTTGCTTATGCCATTATGGATGATTCTGTATTTTTAAAATATACCACTGAAGCAGGCTCTTTATCAAAAGAGAATATTATTAATGTGTTAACTAAAACTGCTTTTTATGCTGAGCAAAGTAATTTTGTTCCAGTAGAAGAAAAGTAATTTTTAACCACATAGGTTCATAGGAAAATATTAAATTATAATAAGATAGTTACACATATCGAAGCGTCGCTTCAATACTATGTAAACTCGCTATTACTAAAGGTTAATACATTCTGTATATCCTATCTTTCTATGTGGTAAAATAATTTTTAAATACAAAAAAATATGCAAAAAGTTTTAATGGTGTGTTTAGGTAACATCTGTCGTTCGCCTTTGGCAGAAGGCATCATGCTTAAACTCATTAAAGAAAATAATATTAATATGCGAGTAGATTCTGCTGGCACATCTGATTATCATATTGATGAGGCTCCAGATAAACGAACGATTGCTAATGCGGCTAATCATAATGTAGACTTAAAACCATTAAGAGCCCGTCAGTTTAAAACATCCGACTTTGATAAGTTTGATAAAATTTTCGTGATGGATAAAAGTAATTTGGCAAATGTATTAGCTTTAGCAACTACTAAAGAGCACAAAACTAAAGTTGATTTATTATTAAATGCCTCCCACCCCAATCAAGATTTAGAAGTACCAGACCCCTACTTTGGAGGAGAACAAGGCTTTGAAGATGTGTTTCAAATGGTTTATAAAGCTTGCCAACATATCACATTTGCATAAAAAATCCCCCTGCTATTTCTAACAGAGGGATTTTTTTGTTCGTCATTGCCAACCGACACTAAGAGGTGAAGCAATCTCATGTGAAGAGATACGGAATATAAGATCGCTTCGTACCTCGCGATAACGATAGACTACGACTTCTTAACTACCACACTTACCACTGAACTCATTAAACCAACTGGGTCGTTGCCAATCACATAACGAGCTTTGTAATCCCATTCGGCAAGAACAGTGTTTGCAGGTAAACTCACTACATCAATGTAATCAAGTTTAAGTAAGCGTCCTATTAACACAAAGCCTAAAGCATCTTTCCTGTCTACATAAAGGTCAATTGCATCCGCATAACCTTTACTACATTTAATGTGTGGCCTGTCGGCATCCAAGCTCACTCTTAAATCGGGTTGCATAGTAGCAATATCGATAGTTTGAGTTGGAGCAATGATACCTAAGTCGTTACCCATAGCCTCGGTATAATTAGTGCTTGCTTTGATGCGTTTTACCAATTTACTAATTCTATCAAACACACCTTCGGAAACTGTTGCAGGTGCTGTACCTAAGATTGGAGGACTTGGGATAGCCCCTAAGTGTTGTTGCCCTACGGCACGTTTTAATAGATTTTTGTAGGAGGTAATGTTATTTACCGTTTGTTTGTAAGCTTCCAACATATTAATGATGTAAACATACATAGCGGTATCTTTTTGTATAGCCGTTACCTCGGCAGCTGTTATGCCAACTAAAGTAGCATAGGTATTAATTTTGGTTGAAAAGTTATTCAACCATACACTCCTGTCACTATCAGACGAAGGAATGTAACTTATATTTAAAGACATAATTATTATTTGTTTTTTGTATTTGCCTTTCCTAATAGATATTAGGTTTTATAAAGACAAATGGTTTTTATTTTTATTTTTTCAAAAACATTTTTCTTTCGTGAATCGTTTTTGTTTTAAAACCCGCTTGCACAATTTCGAACTTCTACTCTCTGCAAGATTTTTCTTTATGCTTAGGTGGATTCATTTTTTCTCCTTTCTTTTTTTTATTCCCCTCCGTTTATGGAGGGGTGTCAGTCCTTGCTGACGGGGTGGTCTTTTTCTTCCTCCTTGCCCTAAGCATTTCAAGCCTTGTGCCAAAAACTATTTTAACAGCGTCTTAAAAAATGTAAAAACGCGCTTTGTTTTGCAAGTGGTTGTAACCTTAAAATAACTGGTCGTTTTTATTTTATAATTGGCATCCGTTTTTTTATTGAATAAGTAAAAACTAATTATGATTTAACAAACAAAAGGTTGGCTTATGATAAAATAATTACTGCTTAAGTACATGTTAATGTTGCTTAAGCTATGACCATGAAGATGGACATATAAGTTATGATTGCTTTAGTTATTTGTTTTGATGCTTCATAAAAACATACCATAGCTTAAGCACGGCTAAAAATTGAGTAAGCAAAAATGGCTGATGCTTGCTGCTCCACCAAAATTGCTTAAGCAAAACTCACTCATGCTTAAGCAAAATTGCTTGCTGCTTAATGCTCCATCAAAAATGCTTAAGTAAAACTCATACATGGTTAAGCAAAAATGACTAATGCTTACTGCTCCATCAATATAGCTTAAGCAAAACGTCACTCCGCTTAAGCAAAACTAAAAATAGAGTAAGCAAAATTGCTTGCTGCTTATTGCTCCATCAATATAGCTTAAGCAAAACTCATCCATGCTTAAGCAAACCGTCTCTCCGCTTAAGCAAGAATCAATATTGAGTAAGCAAAACCTATCTAAGCTTAAGTTTAAATGAAAATAGAATAATAAAAAACAATTTATACTTATTGCTTCAAAACAAAATAGTACTTATCAGTTACGAAATAGTACCGCTATATTAAGGAGCAAAACTACTCAACATAAAAAGATGTATGCTCCAAAGAAAATGAGTATAAAATGATAGTAGAACAATTTGCTTGATAGAACTTTAGATTCACTTTGCTAAATTAATTTATAAAAGGTGACGTTTTACGATAACCATTTTTCAATTTAAAATAGCCACTTTTTAAGTAAAATTTACGCAAAAACTAAGTAGTACTACTTACTTATAGTTTCATTAAGTGTTTAGTAATAAGTTAATTAAAGTAAAATTGAGTTGTTTTACATTCAAGTAAAACTAAGTACTACTACTTAGATAAAAAACAGGTATTTATACGTATTGACATTGCAAAATCATACATGTAGATTACAACACTGTTTTCATATTATTAATTTAGTAATAGGAGATATATAATTTAAAGTATTAAAACATAATTTAGCAAATTGAAAAGCATTTATCAGATAATGCATTACACATATAAAAAAATCACATACACTTAATAATTTTTTAAAATAACAAATCAATTAAATCACTACACTTACAACTTAAACAAAAAACCATGAAAAAAACGTGTTTATTAGTGTTATTCGTTATTTGCAGTTTGCAAATAACAGCCCAAGGATTTTATTCAATTGCCCATTCGGTTGATTCTTTATACCCAAATGATAGCACAGAAGATGGACCAAAAGCAAAAGTTAGAAGAATCTTTAAAAGATGGGATGGGCAAATTAATGCCCAAGGCAGTTTTAGCACTGCTGCGCAAAATTTTAAAAATTTTGGCACCAATTTACTTAACCATCGCAGTCAAAATTCAAATTGCAGCAATGACTTTGTGCCTACATGGAAAGAAATTGGACCTACGATGGAAGTAAATAACTCAAGTAATTTGGCTGGTGCTGGTTTGATTCATAGATTAACCTTTCATCCAAATTATGATGGTGTAAATAATAAAATAATTTTTGCTTTAAGTGGTTTTGGAGGTATTTGGAAAACCACAGATGATGGTGAAAATTGGGCAAGATTAAACACTGATCGAGATATACCATTTTCAAGTATTGGTAATTTAGTGATTGATCCTTCTAATCCTGAAAGAATGTATGTTACAACTGGGACTCCAAATGGTGGTTTTGATGTAGGTAGTTATTTAACTAATCAAAGAGATTTTCCGCTTTTTACCTCTGGAATATATGGTACTGATGATGGAGGTAATACTTGGATGAAAATAAACACTGGAATTAGCTCCAATCTAATTGATTTTGGCGGATCGATTTACAATTTAAAAATGGATCCAACAAATAATAATAATTTGATTTTTACATCCACAGATGGAGTATATATATGCAAAAATGCTGCAACTGCTCTAAGTTCTATTTCTTGGACTAAAGATTTGAGTTTTACGTTCACTGATACACAACTACAAGGACTAACTTTTGCATATAATGGAACTAGTCCTGAGTGGTTTATTAGTGGAATAAATATTTATTATTGCGCAAACCCTTTTTCAACCAGTCCAAATCCATGGACATTGACAACTGGAACTTCAAAAAATCTGAACTTAAGTAACGGAAATTATCAAGGCTCTACCACAAAAAAAATTGTTCAAATCAATATTGTAAACTCTCCATTTCATGCAAATAATGTAGTGTATGCATTAATTTATATTCGTGAGCGTAATCCTGCATATCATCCAACTACCAATCCATATGCTTCACCATATTTTTATGAAGTTGCAATACATAATTTAGCCTTACCAAATATATTGACAACTCAATGGCAAAATGTTTTATATAATTCCGCCTCATCGTTTGCAGGTGGTTTACATAAAGATAAAATACCATTTTTAGTAAGTCCTATAGCTAATTCTTATTACTTTGGAAGTACTCACTTTGGTTCTAGTTTAAATGGCATCTTCAGAGAAACATATTCTGGAAATCATCATGCTGATATACAGGGCTTATATATACATCCAAGTACCCCAACAAAATTATGGATGTGTAATGATGGTGGTATTTCGGTTGCTCAAGTTCAAACTACACATAACTTAACGATATTTACATATAAAAATAAGGGCATACAAGCTCAATTACTTTGGCAATTTGATGATTCAGAGCTGGATAGAGAATATAGATTAGCGGCATTACAAGATAACGGTATACAATACACTGGAGGGCCATTAGCAAATAATGTATGGAAAACTAATACTGTATCAGGAGGTGATGGATATGTTGCTACTATTCTTAATAAAAATGCAACTGATGCTATTGTAAGGCCAAGTTATAATACAGAGTATTATTATTTTAATTATACAAATGGTAGTGCCCCTCTTACGTCAATAATTACTGCAGGTAATGGAACAGATTATTTTGAAGATCCTCAATTTCCTGGAGAAAAGGTACTTATTGGTCATTATCAGATGATGAAATATTCTTCAGGTTCTTGGGCAGGTATTGGTGGGAATTTAAATGGTTTTTCTTTTACATTTAATTATAGTGGACAAACTTTTAATGGTATTTGTCAAAATGAAGCTTTTAAAACAACTCATCAAAAATATATTGTTGGACAACCTTTAAATGTTTATGCGATTACAAAAAGGCTAAATCACTTTTATAATCCTAATGTATCTAACCCAAGTGCATGCGATTTAACACCAGATTACACAACCCCTTCTATTATTTTAAAATCTACTAATGGTTATGGTCATAATAATACCGGTAATGAATTTACGCCATCGGCGGCATATAATATAACTAATGCATTATACCGTGATGCAAAAGCTGCAAATGCTATATCTGCTTCGGATTTCCCTATACTTTCTGGTATTACTTGTAAACCTGATGATGGAAATAAAGTATGGGTTAGTTCAAGTGGCTTGAATCCAGATTTTAAAATATGGAAATCTACAGATGGAGGTGTTAATTGGGCAAATGCTGATATATTTAATACATTTGATAACATTCCAGTTTTTGACGTGTTAGCTATCGAAGGTTCATTAGAAATTGTGTTTGCTGCAACCTTAGATGGAGTTTATTATACTGATAATACAATGGCAGGGCATTGGTGCAGATATGGTGAAAGTCCTTCTGTTCAAACATTTGCTGTAAAGTACAACCCTTGTAAAAATAAATTAATAGTTACAACCTATGGTCGTGGTGCGTTTGAGGTTGATTTACCTTTTCAAACAGTACCAACAACCAGTATAACTACCAATACTACTTGGACCACTCCTCAAAATTTCCCAAACACATCTGTCACAGTTAAAGCTGGAGCTATATTAACCATTCAAAACACAACTGTAAAGTTTGGACCAAATAGCCGTTTGTATGTGGAAGCAGGAGCTAAATTGGTTGTTGATAACGCTACGTTAACAGCCGCATCCGAATGTGATGGCTATTTATGGAAAGGTATTGAGTTGCAAGGCGACCAAAATCAAAAACAAATTTTATCGGGTAGTTTTTATCCTTATCATGGATGGTGCGTGATGACAAACAGCGCTACAGTAAAAAATGCAGAAGCTGGTATTAAAAGTTATGCTACAATTAATGGAGATGGCTGGAGCATTGATTGGGCAAAAATGGGTGGAGGTATTGTGCAATGCACGAATGCTAAATTTATAAATTGTCGTGAAGGCGCCAAATTTATTCCTTACACTAACAAAAATGCTCTCAATCAAATTGTAAATGATAAGTCGTTTTTTACTACTACCCAGTTTCTAACAGATGCAACTACTGCCATTCCTAACTTTATACCAGAAGCTCATCTTACCATGTGGGGAACTAGAGGTATTGGTTTAACATCTAATACTTTTAAAAATAATACCCCTGCTTCTTATACTACTTCAAAACGAGGTAATGGTATTGTTACTTGGGATGCTACGTTTACAACCACCACTCCTTGTCTACTATTTGGTAGAACAGATTGTAATTCTTATGGTGTACCAAATCTTTTTGAGAATTTATATTATGGGGTAGATGCGGGGGCTAGTGTTGCTACGGCTATTGCAAACATCAATGTATCTAAATTTACAAATAACCATCGTGGTATTATTTTGCGTGGTACCACGCAAAGTTCAGTTTTTAGAAACTTAATTAATATTGGTGATGGTTATCTTGAATCAAGTGGTGCTGGTACGGGCATGGTTTATAATTATCCTTATGGTTTATATTTGGATGTGTGTGATGCCTATAATGTAAAAGAAAACACTTTTAATGATAATACCAATAACGCTACTGACACTGATTATGGTATTATTGTGAGCAACACCGGTGTTAATGCCAATATGCTTAAGCAAAACACCTTTAGCAATGTGGCTTATGGCATACAGGCACAAGAAGAAAACTACGACCTACAACTAAAATGTAATAAATTTACAACAGCCACCATTAATGCTGCCGATGTAAATGTAATGGGTTTGCAAATGCAAGGCTCTATTGCTCAGCAACAGGGTTTATGTTCTCAAAATGTTACTGATTTACCGGGTAACGAATTTAGTCATACTTGCAGCAGCGCCAAAGATTTGAATAGTAATGGCAATGTATTGAATCAGGTAACTTATAATACTAGAACAACTCCAAATGTAGAGTTACCACAATCAGGATGCTATAACACTACTGATTATTTTGTTAATTTATGTAATGTGACTGGTATTGTCTGTGCAGCACCAACGGGTGGGCATTTGCGTTTGGCTCAAAGTAATGCTAGTCAAGACTTGCAAAACATGAGCAATTTAATTACAGCCAAACAACAATTGTTGCTCGATGCCGATGCGCATCAGTTGTATGTGGATATGACCAATAACACCAATGAAAGTACGGTAAAACAAAACTTAATACAGGTAGGCCCTTATTTAAGCGATAATTTATTAATGGCTTTTATAAACCATACACCAAGTTATAGCGATGCTACACTTAAAGATGTTTTAGTTGCCAATAGCCCCTTAAGCTCAACAGTGTTAGCAGCCTTTAATCAATTAACAATAACAAATGTTACCAAAAATCAAATTTTAACAGCACAAACAGGCATGAGTCATCGCACCTATTTGCAAAATGAGATTAAATACTATACCACAGCTCGTGTATTATTATATAACGATATCATTAACGATGTGTTAAATGATAGCACCAACACCGCAGTGTATGATACTTTATATACGAAGTTAGATTTTACGATTAGTCCTCAATCACGTAATTTATTCATCAGTGCTTTAATGGAGCAAGGTAAATTTGGGCAGGCACAAGCGCAAATAGCCATGATGCGCCAGGCAGGAGAAAGCGCTGAAACTTGCGATTATTTAGAGGCCCTTTTAACTTTAAAACAACAAGGTAATATGGCGCAAGCTTATCAAACCAATACTGCTATTTCATCCAAAATAAATCCTTTGCTTAATAAATGGCCATTGGGCAAATCGGTCAATGCCAATGTATTAAACCGTGCTTTATTTGGTAAAGGCTATAAAGAGCAAGTGTATATTGATCATACAAAACCTCAAAATCAACGATTTGTGGAAGAAGAAAAACCTCAAGCTATTGAAAAAGAATTACAGGTTTTAGCATTCCCAAATCCTGCAAATACAGATGTGAATTTTGTGATTAATGGAATAAAAGAAAATGAAAGTTGTTTGATAAGCATTTATGATGTCAATGGACGTTTAATGACTGAGTTTAATGTACAGGAAAATAAGTTGCCAAAATCAATATCTTTAACTATATTTAGTAGTGGTATTTATTTTTATAAGGCTGTAACAGGAGATAAAATCCATCAAAACAAACTGGTAATTATTAAATAATGTTTTTAAAATATATATATCTGGTATTGCTATGCTTAATTTTAAAACTAAGCATAGCGCAGGTATATTTTAATAATAGATATGATAATTTTAATAATGGTGATATTTCAACTGGAATTAACCTGTTTAATGGCAACTACTTAATATATGGTTGTGCTGCAAATAATTTTAGTTTTTATTCCTTGAATTTAGGAATAGTAAACTATACTGGAACAAGGATTAAAAATAGAACTTATAATTGGGGTTCAAATTTAATTGTACCCAATATTAATAAATGCATCATTAACTCAAGTAGCTATTTTACAATAGGAGGAACTAACTTTTATAAGCCAGACACAAGTCTAGTTTTTGCGTGGAAATTAAATGAGAATTTAGATAGTTTGGAGTACCATGAATTCGGGTTTGTAAATAGGACAAACCAACTTAATGGTATTGTTAAAGATTCTGACAAGTACATTTATATGACAGGATGGGTTGATAGTTTATATAAAAATTCAGATATACTACTCATAAAAACAGATACCTCAGGTAGCGAAATCTGGAAAAAGAAAATAGGTTTACCAAATTATGATGAAACGGCTTGGTGTATAAAAACAAGCAGTGATGGCAAACTATTAATTTCTGGCAATAGGCGCTTACATAATAATCAAGCCACAAATGGCGCATTTGTTTTAAAGGCAGATACCAATGGCGCAATTATTTGGGAAAAATATTTTCCTAGTAATTATGGTTTAGCTGCCACAGGTATGGTTGAACTAAGTAATGGAGATATAGTAGCTATTGCAGGTAAAGGATTTGGTTCAACAATAAGTCGTTACGAGTTAATAAAATTAGATGCAGCGGGTAATATTATTTTTGATAAAACATATGGTCCCATGGCTGATAGAGCCGAAGCCTATTCCTTAATCCAAAATCAGGAAGGCAATTTGGTAGCGGCTGGTCAAATTTATTATTCAGTAAATAATTCAGTAAATGGTTTAGTATATGTGTTTAATCAAAACGGTGATAGTTTATTTAGCCGTGAGTATGCGGTACAGCCTTACAGCCAAAATTATTTTAGAGATTTAGTACAAGCACCCGATAAGGGTTATGTGTTTTCAGGTTTTATAAGCCCCATATATGCTAATGGCGGCACAGGCACACAAGATATTTGGTTGCTAAAAACTGATAGCACCTTTTGTGAGGGAGCTTTTAATTGTGGCTATCCAACGGGTATAGCGGAGGCTGAGCTTGTCGAAGCCGGAGGGGTGAGTGTATTTCCAAATCCAACAGATGGCATTATAAATATTGAACTTAATCCTGATAACTATCGGCACGATGTAACGGTAATAAAAATCACTGATGTGTTAGGGAAATCAGTTTATACATATCCCCCTCTGGAGGGGGCAGGGGGAGGAAGTTTGCCTCAAAGCATAAATATTTCACAACTCGAAACAGGAATTTATTTTGTTTCTATACTGCAAGGAAATAAAACCTTAATAACGAAGAAGGTTGTTAAGGAGTAACATCCCTCATCCGCCAGCAGGCGGACCGACCACTTTTTGCAGAAACGCCCAACTCTTTTTAATTAATAAGTTCATCGTATGTCTTTAAAATAAAAATCCCCCTGCTATTTCTAACAGAGGGGTTTAAATTCCTATACGAAATTTATTAAGCCAATAATTTAATAGCAGCTTCTTTATTATCGGCTACTTTAAATAGGGTATTTAATTTAGTAATCACTAATAAATCATTTACTTTTTTATTGACGTTAAAAATAACGCTTTCTCCACCATTAGTACGAGTTTTAGTAAGTAATTGGATTAATACATTTAATCCACTGCTGTTCATATATTTTAAGTCAGATAAATCAATGATTAATTTATTTTTTCCTTCTACTAATAATTCATCAATATGTTTAACAAGATCGTTGGCTTGATTTTTATCAATCAACTCTCCACTTAACACCAAAACCTGTATGTTATTTTCCTCTGTTATTTTATAATCTAGAACCATATGAATTTCGACAATCGTTAATAATAATTTAAATTTAATAAAAAATTGTATCATTTGTCACTTCGAGTGATTTTTTGCCTGCCTCCTGAAAAAAATCGTATCGAGAAGCTTTTAAAAATGGTTCTCGATACGAAAATTCAAAGAGACGGAATTTTCTACTCGAACTGACAAGGCTTTATTTACTTACAGAGTTTTTCTTATGCTCACAAACTCCGTTTTCTTTTAATCCACGGCATTTAGCAAAGAAATTCAAAGAATGATGAAACACATCAAAATTCAACATATCCTCTGCCATTTTTTGAATTTGCATAATACGTGGGTCACAAAACTCAAATACCTTTTCGCAATCGCTACAAATTAAATGATCGTGCTGTTTAAATTTATAAGCTTTTTCGAACTGAGCTAGGTTTTTACCAAACTGATGTTTTGTTACCAACCCTGCCTCTAACAATAATTCAATGTTGTTATAAAGTGTTGCTCTACTCACACGGTACTTTTTATTTTTCATCATCACATACAAGCCCTCAATATCAAAGTGCCCTTCATGCGAATAAATTTCATTTAAAATAGCAAAACGCTCCGATGTTTTACGATGCTTATTTTTTTCCAAGTAATCGGTTAAAATTTTCTCAACCGCTTCCTTAGTTTCTTGTGTCATTTTCTCTCCCATTAGTTATTATCTGTTCTCGTTACACTCGTTACACCCTTTACTTTCATCAAATTATCAATTAAATGACTTAAATGTTTGGCATCATGCACATATACCATAATTGTTCCATCAAAGATACCATCTTCTGTATCAAAACTAATAGAACGCATATTAATATTTAATTGACTTGAAATAACTTTAGTAACATTATTTACTAATCCTAACTCATCAGTTCCTTTAATTTTAATTCCTGCTAAGAAAGAAATTAAATGATCATTATTCCATTTAGCTTTTACCACGCGGTAGGCATAATTAGATAGCAACTTCACCGCATTAGGACAATTGACACGATGTATCTTAATACCTTCGTTTACCGTTACAAATCCAAACACATCATCTCCAGGAATAGGACTGCAACAAGACGACAAGCCATAATCCAGCTTTTGCATATCATCACCAATTACAAGCATCTCAGAAGTCCCACCTCTCACACTAGTAACCAGTTCTTCTATTTTATTTTCTTTTTTCTTAGGCTTATATTTTTCAGGATGTAATTTAAAATCAACAAATTCTTTAATTTCTTTGATATCTACATTACCTAAAGCGGTTCTGTAAAATAACTCACTAGAAGATGGTAATTTTAAAAAGGCTACAAACTCATTTACATTTTGAATCGTGTAATCCAATTTACACTTATAAAATTTCTTTTCTAAAATTTCTTTACCGCCTTCAGCAACCTTACGTCTGTTTTCTTTTAAAGCGCTCTTAATTTTTGATTTAGCACGCGCTGTAACAACATAAGTAATCCAGTCTTCTTTAGGAAACTGCTTGTTAGAGGTTAATATTTCAACCTGATCGCCACTCTTTAATCGATAACTTAAAGGAACTAATTTATGATTAACCTTGGCACCAATACATTGCTCCCCTACCTTGGTATGAATCTCAAAGGCAAAATCTAAAGCCGTTGCTGTACTTGGTAAATTTTTCATTTCTCCTTTTGGAGTAAACACAAAAATTTCATCCGCAAACAAGTTTAATTTAAAATCGTCAATAAACTCTAAAGCATTTGGATCAGGATTATCCAGCATTTCACGAATACGACGTAACCAGTTCTCTAAATTACTTTCTTTCTCAGCAGCGGCATCTTTATATTTCCAATGCGCCGCATAACCCATCTCTGCTAATTCATCCATTCTCACTGTACGAATTTGTACTTCTACCCATTTACCTTCTGGTCCCATCACAGTAGTATGCAAACTCTCGTAACCATTAGATTTTGGAGTAGAAATCCAATCTCTTAACCTATCTGGATTTGGATGATAAAAATCAGTGATGATAGAATAAATTTTCCAGCAATCTGCCTTTTCTTTATCCATTTCGGTATCTATTACAATACGAATGGCAAACAAATCATAGATTTCTTCAAATGGAACACCTTTGTTTTTAATCTTATGATAAATTGAATAGATAGATTTAGGACGACCGAATATTTTAAATTTAAAACCTTGCTCCTTTAAAATATCATTTAATGGATCAATGAAATTTTTAATATACTTTTTACGAGCTGGTTCTGTTTCTTCTAATTTTTGAACGATATCCTTATACCAATCTTCATTCGTGTACTTTAAACCTAAGTCTTCTAATTCTGATTTAATAGCATTTAAACCTAAACGATGAGCTAAAGGAGCGTACAAATACAAGGTTTCTCCTGCAATTTTCATCTGCTTGTCACGCTTCATGTGATCAAGCGTACGCATGTTATGTAATCTATCTGCTAGTTTTATTAAAATCACTCGCACATCTTCAGAAAGCGTTAATAACATCTTTCTAAAGTTCTCTGCCTGAATAGATGATGTATGATCAAATACACCAGAAATTTTAGTTAAACCATCAATGATTTGAGCAACCTTCTCTCCAAACATCCCTTTGATGTCGTCCAAAGTCATGTCGGTATCTTCTACTGTATCATGCAATAAAGCACAAACAATAGCGGTAGTACCTAGTCCAATTTCTTCAGCACAAATTTGCGCAACCGCAATAGGATGATAAATATATGGTTCGCCTGATTTACGACGCATTTCTTTATGAGCTTCTACCGAAACCTCAAAAGCTTTACGTATAATTTCCTTATCCCCTTTTTCGAGACGGCGTTTACAGGCTTTTATTAAATTTTTGTAGCGATTTAATATCTCTTTTTTTTCTGCTTCTAAGTCAATTTGCATAAGTACGAATATTGCTATGAAGGTAATTTTTTTTATTAAAACTATCAATAGTTATTAGACAAGATATTACATTTGAGCCATGAAGGTTTTTCAATACATCTATTACTTTTTCAGGTCGCTTTATTACAGAGGTTTTATAAATACTTTTAGGTTATTAAGCTATGAGGGGAAATATGAAAAGTTGTTAGGAATAAACACTCACAGTATTGTAAACCTTGACAAATTAACCCTTGCTGGAGAAAATACTACCCAAAACCATCATTATCAAGGAGCTAGTTACTTTATACTTTTTTCAATTTTTAATGAATTACCCTTAGAAACTAAGAGCTTTCCATTAATAGATTACGGCTGCGGAAAAGGCAGAGCTTTATTTGTAGCCGAACAATGTGGTTTTACCCATTTGATTGGAGTTGATATTGCCAAAGAATTAATTGAAGATGCTAATGAAAACAAGGCTATTTACAAGAAAAAGAATCCTGAAAGTAGTATCGATTTTCTATTTGAAGATGCTACTAAATTTAAAATCCCAAACAATGCTTGTGTATTTTACTTTTTCAATCCCTTTGGAGAAGAGATTATGCAGAAAGTCATTAATAATATTAAAGAAAGCGTAAAACTAAATCCACGAAATATTTACTGTATTTATTTAAACCCAAAATATAAAGCCGTTTTTGATAAAAACGGCTTTGAGGTATTTTATACAAAGAAAAATAAGAGGTATTTAGAAGGAGTGATTTACACTCTTTCAATTTAAAATTAAAATCCTACTTCTCTAAAATATCTTTGATATTAGGACGGAAATACAAATTGCTTTTCAAAATTTTACCATCTTCTCTAAAAATAGGCTGACCTTGTTCGTCCAACTTACTCATATTACTGCGTTGAATTTCGTCAAATACTTCTTCGATTTTATGTTGCAAGCCATGTTTTAAAATCGTACCAAATAAAATATATAATTGGTCGCCTAAAGCATCCGCAATCTCAACTATATCACCATTTTTACAAGCATCTAAATACTCTTCATTTTCTTCTTTAATTAAATTATAACGCAATGTATAATCACGCTCATCAATTAAAGTAGGAGCATCTGCATTTCCAATTTGAAATGTTTCATGAAAATGATGCACATGCATGATTTTGCTTAATAACACTTTTCTATCTTCCATGATTATTTTTTCTTTTTAGAATTTTTATATTCTTCGTTAATACCATTTAAAACTTCAGTTGTAATGTCTAATTTAGGATTAGTTAATAAAATAGTAGGCATTAAATCTGAATAAGAAAGGATGTAATCAAATCTTCCATTATTTATTTTTACTAAATAATCTTTCACACTTTTATTTAATTCCATGTTTTTTTCTTCTAACTCAACTCCTAAGTTTTGTAATTGCAATTCTTTATTTGCTAATTCTTGCTGCTGTCTTTCTAAGCTAGCTTGTTGCTTTTGTAATTCTGACTGAGGAGCAACTCCAGCTTGTGCTGACTGTTGAAACGCTTCATATTCTTGCTGAAATTTCACAGTCATACTTTGCAATTGCCCTTCTAAAGTTGCTTTTTTACTACGAATAACTTTTGTGAAATCTGCAATATATTGATAATGCTCATTAATACTATCTGTATTTACATACGCAATTTTAGCATCTGCTAAATTTGTAGCACTTGTTACTATTGTTGGCTTTACAGCTACTTCTGAAGAAGAGTTGTCTGCTGAAACTCCGCTATTTTTTAAAGAGTGAACTTGATAAAATAATATAGCAACAGCAATTGCTAGAACACCATTAATAATTAAAGAAAGATTTTTCATGTTTTGTTAAGATTTAATAGGTAAATATAAATAATTAAGCCTGAAGAATACTGATAAAAGGCAACAAGAATATTAAAAATTATTAAAGAAACTACTTAACGATTTTAAGAATTGTATTAAAGATAATCTTAAAATCCGTCAAAACGCCTTGTTGTTCAATATATCTGGCGTTTAAAGCTAATTTAGCAGGCATAATCTCGTTGATATAAGTTTGCTCTGGATTAACAGACTTAGCCAATAAATCATTTTCGTTAATAAATTCTAGAGAGGCGAAATCTGTAATACCAGGTCTTACTGACAATACATGTCTTTGTTCATCGGTATATAAATCAACGTATTTTCTTACTTCTGGTCTAGGACCAACTAAACTCATGGTACCAAAAAGAACATTAAATAGTTGTGGTAACTCGTCTAATTTATATTTACGCAAATAATAACCAATCTTGGTAACTCTAGGATCGTGACCACCAACAGTTAATAGGCCTTTTTGATCAGCATTTGTATGCATGGTTCTGAATTTAAAAAGCTTAAAATCTTGGCCGTTTCTTCCAACTCTAGTTTGCAAATAAAAGATTGGGAATCCAGATGTTACAATCATTAATAAAATAATAATGATAAAAAACGGAAGCAAAATTAAAATTCCAAAAAATGAAGCTGATATGTCGAATAAACGTTTAAACAAGGGCTGTAAATATTAGGCAAATATACAAATTGCAACTAAGCTTTACATAAAATTAACCTCATATATCAAGTAATACATCTCAAATAATTAATATAAAAGATGCTTTTTTCATTTACCTAAACCAATAAAGCTATACTAGCCAAGCACTTTGTTTACCGAACTTATTACTGCATTAATTACAGTTTGAGTTTGCTCTTCGGTTAAATTATAAAACACAGGTAATGAAATTTCTCTGCTAAAATTATCATAAGTCACCGGATAATTCTTTAAATCATATCCAAGATTCTTATAAAATGTCATAGCAGGAACTGGTATAAAATGTACATTAACTGACACATCACAATCAAAAATTTCTTTCATAATCGCATCGCGTTGCTGTTCTGTTATCCCTTTTATTCGTAGAGGATACAAATGATAACAGCCTACTTTAGAATCGGTATGATAAACAGGAACTTGGAAACGATTATCTTTTGAAAAAGCCGCTTGATAGGTATCAAAAATCTGTTTACGTTTTATTTGAGTATCATTATCATAACGTTCTAATTCCACTAAACCAATAGCTGCCGACATATCTGTCATATTACATTTGTAACCAGCTTCCACAATATCGTATTTCCAATTACCTTTTTGTGTTTTGGCTAAAGCGTCTTTATTTTGTCCATGTAACGTATACATGCACAGATAATTATACAACTCTGTATTATCAAAAGGTTCAGGAAAATTTAAAGCCACTGCTCCACCTTCAGCAGTCGTTAAATTTTTTACCGCATGAAACGAGAATACTGAAACATCCGCTAAAGCACCACATTTTTTGCCTTTATAATTAGCCCCAAAAGAATGAGCAGAATCTGATAAAACCATAATTCTACCAAGTAATTCTTGATTCTTAGACTTAGGCTTAAATTCATTTTTATGTTTAATCACTAAGGCATTTATCTCATCATAATCACATGGAAAACCAGCAAAATCAACCGGCATCACCACTTTTGTTTTTTCATTGATGGCTTTTTCGATATTAGCCACATTGATATTAAAATCATCAGCGTTCACATCCACAAAAACTGGTTTAGCTCCACAATGGATTACCACGTTTGCTGTTGCAGAATAAGTATAAGCAGGCAAAATAACTTCATCGCCCTCTCCTACTCCAAACCAACGTAACATGATTTCTAAACCAGCTGTTGCGGAGTTTAAACATAAAGTTGATTGATTACCACAATAAGTGGTGATTTTTTTCTCAAAATCTTTGGTACGTGGACCAGTTGTAATCCATCCAGATTTTAAGGCTGCTGTTACTTCATTTATAATTTTATCATCTATACGTGGTGGCGAAAATGGTATCATGATGTTTTATTTAGTTTATGAAAATTATAGTGTGTTAAAATACAAAAGAAAAAGACAAAGAAAATAAATCCAGCTTGAGCCTGAAGCATTGATTCTACTAAAAAATTAAAAATCATCAATACACTAAATAATACTAATACATAATTTCTTTTAACAAAACCATAAATCAAAGCTCCTAAAGTCATTAAAAGTAAAAGGATAAATCCAATAATACCAGTACCAATAAAGGTTTGCAAAAATTGGTTATGTGCATTTAATTTTTTGATCAAAGCTCCCGTTAATCCTTCCTTTTCATAAGCCTCTATTAACTTATCGTTGGCATCGCCAGCGGTGGTTCCAAACCAAAAATTAGATTTAATTAATTTCACAGATTCTTTCCAAATTAAGATTCTAACAGCTGTACTTTCTGCATCTGTTTTATCAATTTTTTCGGCAGAAGCAGTTACTTTAAACGCTACTTTAATTCGCTCAAAAGGTTGTGGTAAAAATTTATACGAGAGAACTAATCCTAAAACAAATAGGATTAAAGAACCTACTATCAACTTCTTATAACCGTTTTTATATAAAATCACAAACAATGCTGTAGGGATTAAAATAAAAGCTGTAATTAATCCCATTTTTGATGAACATAAAAATGTAGCAAACAATAATAAAAAGGAGATAAATCCTATTTTAATATTCAAATAGGATAAATGAGATAACCATGTTGGATAAAAAAGCATTACTATCAATTGCGCAAACACTAAATACATAGCAAAATAACTAGGATGCAAAAAGAAATTGAAATCAGAATAAAAAAAAGCATTAACGTCTTCAAAAAAGTATAAATAAAATGCTCTAAACAAACATATCACAGTAGCTAAAATGCAGCCAGAGACAAAGGAAATCATTATTTTTTTTATTTGAACTTCATTGAATTGAGAAGCAAAAACTAAAATTGGGAAAGCTAAAAAACCAAGCTTTATTTCAATGGCATTTAAAGCGTCTGACTTATCTTCAGAAAAGAAATAGCCCAATGCGTGTATTAAAAAGAATGCCAATAACACATAAGACCATTTATTAATAAATACATTTCTAAATCCTTGTTTTACATTATCAAAAGCAAAAAATGAAAGAGCCCAAATCAAAATCAAAATCGCATGATTAATACCAAATGGCAAAAAAAATGCAATTAGCAATGGTATATTATAACCAAACTGCAGATATGTGTTTTTAAGTTTCGACAAGGTTATCTATTTATATATAAATCTAATAAAGCTTTTTTATCTGTTTTATAATTGCTGTTAGTCGGAAGTTCTGGTAATACAATAATTTCTGAAGGAATCATATAAACAGGGACAAGCTCTTTTAAGTAATTTTTTAAGACATCATTCGCATCAAAATCTACTGAATCTTTTACAGAAATATAAGTCACAATTTTCTTAACGGTATTACCAACCTTCAATGGAATAGTCGCTGCATTTGATACATTAGAATGCTTTAACAAAAGATTAGAAATTTCATCTAACTCAATACGATAGCCGTTTAATTTCACCTGGCTATCCATTCGTCCATTAAAATAAACCAAATCACCTTTATAGTAAGCTAAATCACCTGTGCGATACGCTCTTTTTCCATTATGAATAAAATACTTCTCTGAATTTAAATCAGGACGGTTACTATAACCAATTGAAACGTTATCCCCTACTATTATCAATTCTCCTTCTTCTGAAGAATTTTTACTTTCGTTATCAATTAAAATTTCGGTATCAGGTTTCACGTAACCAATTGGCACAGCCTTATCTAAACTCAAAATCTCTTCAGTTACTTCTACATAAGTAACAACTACTGTTGCTTCTGTAGGTCCGTATGAATTAATAATTTTTAAATCAGGGAATGCTTTACGGATTTTTCTTACTAAGGCAGCAGGTAAATCTTCTCCTAGTAAAGTAATATGTTTAAAATGTGGATAATTAGCTTGATTAAACTCTGGCAACGTTAAATACATAGATATAAACGAAGGTGTACAAAACAAAGTAGTTGCCTGATATGTTTTGAAACGCTGTAAAAATAACTCTGGTGTTTTTAAAGTTTGTAAATCATTTAATACCAATAATGAACCGTAATGAAACGCACTCACTAAATCACACAAATACACATCAAAACTAAAAGTAGCCTGATTCATGTAAACTAAATCTTTACTTTGAATTGGCCAATTAACAAACCATTTGATGAAATTATTTAAGGCTTTACGAGTAATTTGAACACCTTTTGGAACTCCTGTGCTACCTGATGTAAATAAAATATAAGCCAGATTTTCTTTACTTAAATCAACCTCTATATTATTTACGGCTTCAATATTTTTTGTTAATCGTAGCTCTTTATCAAAAACAATAGATGCAGTTACTGAATCTAAAGAAATATCAGACAGATTAATTAAAACCTTTGATTGAGTTGTTTCTTGAATTACTTTTACTCTATGTTCAGGCATGATACTATCTACCGCCACATAAGGAATATTTAAATGCAAAAAAGTGATAATGCAAACTGCATAGTTTGCTTGTTTTTCGCCATAAATAATAACTGGCGAATTTTTATCATAAGCTAATTCATTAAAGCATTTTTTTAAATCATTAAATCTTTGATAAACTTCTGAAAAGGATAAGGTAATATCTGTTCCAACAACAAATGGTTTGGTGTTATTGGAGCTAACATTTACAAAATCATTATTAAAAAAATCGTACTGCATCTTTCAAATATTATAACCAGCGTCCGCTAAACACATATAACGCCACAACTGTAAAATTAATTAATAAAAACATACTTAAGTACTTAACTACTTTTGGACTTAAATTACCAAATAATATATCTTTTTGTTGTTTTCTGCAATTTATAACATATGTATTATGTACCATACTATACACGGCATAAATAAAGCCACTATAAATAAACTGTGCTTCAAAACCATTCCAACACCCCATAATAAACAAAGTCATAAAAATGGCAATGTTTTGTTTAGTGATAGGATAAGTCTTTAATTTCTGGAATCCATTTAGCCATTTATAAGCCGGCTTAAATACATAATCTGTTAACCAATTTGTTAAAGAAGCATGCCAACGTTGCCAAAAATCAGGGGGATTAAGTGCTAAGAATGGTTTATTAAAATTAAAAGGTAATTCAACCCCAATCATTTTACTAAATCCACATGCTAGGGCAGAATAACCAGCAAAATCAAAAAACAAATAAAACATGTAAGCGTACATATCATTTAGATAATACATGAATGTTTTGTCTACAAACACAAAATCATTTAACCAATACCGATAAATAAATTCTGCTATGGCATACTTATATAAAACACCTTTTAAAAACTCAGTAAAACCAGATTCTACATTTTCAATATTAATGTTATCAAAAGCTTTATTACTTTTTTGTGTAAATGAATTAAATCTATCTAATGGACCGATTAATAAAGCTGGAATGAAAAATAGAAAATTAAAATAATCAATAAACTTAAATTCGTTTTTTGAATTATAATCAATATTGGTTTGTATTGCTCTAAAAGTCACAAATGACAGACCAATGAAATATAATATACTTAAATCTACTTTGATTTTAAACAAAATCATTGGTAGCAATAATATCAATGAACTTATTAAACGGTGATTAATCTTGGGACTAACATACTTAATAAACAAATAAGATACCACTGAAAAGACAATAGCAGAAATACCCAATTTGATATATAACAATAAATATAAAAAGGTTAAAGAGAATGTTATTATAGAATAATGCTTGTTTTTGAATATAAACTTACATAGTAAAATGATTGCAAAATAAATGAATGCAAATACATAGAAGTTTATATTAGAAAATGGAGTCATTAAAACTGAGCGTAAATAAAAGAAGTTGCTGAATGAGGAATATTGTATTTTGATTTATTATGCGGATTATATAAAACATATAAGCCTAAAACGATGCTGACATAAAGCAACATTTTTTTAAGGAAATTATAGTAGTTTTCTTTTTTCATTATAATTATTTTGAAGAAAATTCCTCTATGATAAATTTATCCATTTGATACCATCCGTAATTACCTGGATGCATCACATCCTCCGTTGTTCCAACTTGATATTGATTTAAAGCAGGTGTAAACATATCTAAATATTTAAAATTATACTGTTTTAACTCACTCTCTATATTTTTGATAGTTGGAACAAACTCCTTTGCATTTTTGTAAGCCAAGGTATTCAGTGGCATCATGATGAAAATAGGTTTACAGTTTAACTCTTTACAAAGACGTAAAAGCATTTTAAAATCCTGATACTCTTGAGAATTTTCTGTTATTTTAAATTTCTTTTCAGACTTACCTTTTAAGCGATTTGTATAATACTCATTTTCAACCCCTAAATCATTATTAGAAGAAGTTTTCTTAAACTCTTCAATAGATGATTGATATAAGGAGTCCCAATTGGGTTTAAAATTTTGAAAACGATATTGAACAGTATCTTTAGATAGATTCAACAATAGTTTATTGTAAACATCAGAATCGTATGAACTGTGACTAACTTTTTCATACATAAAATTAAAAGGCGCATACAGCTTGTCGTTATAAGTATAAAATTGATTAATGGTATTACTAGGAGAATTTATCTGCCCATATTTTCTTTTAATATAATCTGCATAATATGCCTTATATGAATCTGACAATTGATTGTCCCAATAAATTTGATTCATCACAACATCATTATTATAGTCAAAAAAGCATTGTAAATCTGTTCCTTTAGAATCTGAACCCTCAAACCAACCTGGAGATAAAATAATAGCAATTTTAGAGTTCTTAAGAACTAGTCTATTAGCTGCTAATACAGAAGAAATAGCAAAACATTGAAAGCCCGCGTGACCAAAAGCTTGAAGACTTAGGTTATGTTCTTTAAAAAAATTATAGCATAAGGCATTTAAATGATGTGATGTTAATTCTGACGAACCAAACACCACTGGGATACTTTTATCTAAAGCATTAGATAAGGTTATATTTTCTGAAAGACGGTTTTGATTAAACGTAGGAATATAATTTTCGGTAATGAACCCAAAATCTGACTTATATTTTTCTTGATAGTAGTTATTTATTTTGTCTTTTGAATAAAAGAAAAATAAACACGCAATTAGCAATGAAATAATATGAAGTAAAAGGAACTTCAATTACTGTTTAGTTTTAATAAAATTATCAATTAATTCAATTGTAGAGAAATTTTCGATAGAGATTTCGTTAAAAGGAATTTGGATATTAAATTCTTCTTCTAAAGAAGTTGCTAAATCAATCACAATAATTGATGATAAAATGCCCGATTTAAACAACTCATCATTTAAACCAACCTTTGTAAATGCCACTTCCTGGATCTTATCGGCAATAACTTGTTGAGTAGTAGTCATAAATATTAAAATATACCCACAAATGTACTGAAAAGACTTAAATTACAAGCACTTAACGAGATAAACTTTCGTGTTTTTTGATGGATTTTTTAAGCAAAATAAAGTCGGAAATTCCTTTTAAATAACCAATACCATAACTGAAATGAAGGATAAAAAAAGTATAGGCAATTTTAATAGCTGTTATTGGCTGAACATTTTGTCGGAAAGCCATGAAACCTGCCATCAAAACATATAAAACTAAAAACAAACTAAGGAAACAAAACACTTTTATTCCAATTAATAATGACAACAGTAGAATAAATAAATAGCTCACAAAAGCTGCTGGAACAAGCTGCCTGGTTGTTGTAACTGTTTTATGCAACAAATTGACATACACTTTCCAATAGCCATATTGATAATACTGCTTGTATAATTTTTTAAATGAGGCTCTAACAAAATACTTGCATTTAATTTCAGGATTCAAAAAAATCTTGTAACCAGCCGAAGTAATTCGGTAATTAAATTCATCATCCTGATTTCTAATTAATTCCTCATTAAACAATCCCACCTTATCAAAAATCTCTCTTTTGTAGGCTCCAAAAGCTACCGTATCAACGTATCCTTTTTTATTCCCCGTTCTAAAATGAGCATTGCCCACACCAAATGATGAAGACATAGCACTACCAATAATTTTAGAGGTTTCGTTTTCGTAAACATTTTCTAAAACGCCTCCCACACACATAATAGATTCGTTTTCAGAAAAAGTCTCTATATTTTTAGCTACAAAATGGTTATCTACTTCCGAATGTGCGCCCAGAATAATAACAACATCTGCTGTAGATTCAGTAATTCCTAAATTTAAAGCATATGGGGTTGTTTTTTTACTGTTATTTAATATCAAAAAACGATTACTGCTTTTAACGAAATCCTTAATTATTTCAATCGTTCCATCATTACTACCTCCGTCACATACATAAGTTGTAATTAAATCCTTGTTATAGCTTTGCTGTGCAATAGATTGAAGACAACGTAAAATGTAGTCTTTTTCATTTAAACAAGGGATAACTATAGCAACTGTTTTCAATTTACTTCGATTCTAATGCTTTAACTGCCATTTTAAAATTCACAAACTCAACTTTATTTTCCGCAAGATACTCTATCAGCCACATATACCAATCTTTCCAGGTTTTATGAGAATGAGAAAAATAGCGGTCATGAAAATCAATTCCTAAATAAGGTAAATTTAAATCAACTGCTTTGTCAATTATTTTTTTGGTTTCCTCACAACTTTGAAAGAAGTTTTTACTCTGCCATTGCTTTGGTTTTTCAATAATGTAACTATCCATTATTTGAAATGGGAATTCCCACATAGTATCAATTTTAAATGGTGCTTTAAAAGCCATTTCGCTACTATCAAACAAATAACCTGCCTTTGCCATATTAGTAAACGTATGGTCATTAGTTCGTATATAATGCATACGAGTACCAAATGTGTTTTGTTGAGACAAGTCCTTGAACAAAGAATATTCTTTATTTATTTTTTCAAAAGTTTCAAATTCAATGCCGTGTGCTCCAACATCACAGCCCATTTCTATCATTTTTTTTATCCAAAAAGCAGATTGAGCGGTGCTATATGACAAGCCTACTCCTTTATTCACTCCAATAAAATAGGTGGTTGGCACATCATGTTTTTGATTAAAAACATGTAATTCTTCAATATGTTGCCATTGATTTTTAAAAACATCCCCTATTCTGTAAAAAAACTCAGCAAGAGAAATTTTACCTGTCAGTAACTCTATTTTACTTCGCACAAAAAACTTAGGAACTATTAAATCCTGAAAATAATGCTCAGAGAGTGTTAAGTGATCTATATCGTGAGAAACAATAGCCTTCATACAGAAGACTAAAATAACAAAAAGAGGGTGTTTATTTTTTGTTTTTAATAAATTTAATTAACTGCGGGAGTCTATTAACTTGCAAAAAGCTATAAGTGGATACTTGACCGCCAAATCCCATATAAAAGTTGGCCAAACCTTGTTTAGAGCCGCCTCCAAAATCAAAAAATGTGCATTTATTAGCGAAAAATTCAATAGCGTATTGCATTAGTAAATGCATACTGCCTGAATTATCAGCCTTGTCGAAATTAGTTCCTTTTAAATACAAAGCATGTTTGCCATTACAAATAAAATGACCTAAGGCTTTAATGGTTTGATCTTTATCAAGCACTTTAAATGTATAGAGTGTTTTACTTTCTATACTATTTTTTAATAAATCATCTAATAAAGCAACTGTCGCCTTAGTTAGATTGACTTCTCTTTCGAGAAAGGGGTTAAGATATTTTTGAGATAATGCTAGAACATCCTTATCTTCTACTCGTTCAACAACAAAACCATTATCAATCGCCTTATTAATGTTTCGTTTCGTGTTTTGATTAAACTTATATTCGGTTTGATAATTTAAAATATAAGTGTTTTTGGGAGTAATGAATTCAGAAGATATCTTATTCGATATATTTAATTCTATATCAATTAGCTTATAATGTTGAGTTATATACTTAAAAAACAACTGCTCAATTTCTAAATTCACTTTTCCAAACACGCCTAACTGCGATGTAAAAGGTGGTTGGGGCAAATAAGTAAACCCAAATTTAGTTTTATGAGTTAATGGCAATACACTTTCATAGTCTCCAATAATTAAAGCATCCCATTGAGGACATGTTGCATTTAAATAAAAGGATTGAGCAAAAACTAAAGGAGTAGCTGAAGACAGAATCGTTTGATCCCACTCTTTAAAATCAATATCCTGATGGTTAATGCGAGTAATAGTCATTTAAAAAAGCTCTCTTTTTTTAAATTTCAATAACATCTCTAAAGGTAAAATTGCTTTATTTACAGTAAAATAAGGAAATAATTCTGGTCCAAAACTTCTAAAGAATTTCTCAACGCCCTTTAACATAGAGCCTTCAAAATCAAAAGTAGTACAGCCTAAATCTTTAGATTTTTCGATACATTTTTGAACTAATAAATTATTAACTCCTTGTATACCTGATTTTTTATCAACGCCACCTAACATATAGTAACAGTTATGTTGATCGAAAACACAAAAAACCATCCCTAATAAAACATTGTCTTTTTTAGCGGTCAAACAAAAAGAATTAGATGAATCTGAAAATTTCAAAAATATATTTTCTAGAATCGGCTCGTAAATATTAGCACCGGTTGCGCTTAATGTGGTTTTAAAATAATCAAACTCTTCTTTTTTAGAAATTGTACTATCTTCAACAATAACACCTTCTTTAATAGCTTTATTAATCGCATTTCTGTTTTTTGAATCAAAATTAGATTTAATAGTCTCTATGGATTGTTGAAGATTGATACGATACGTATAATTTGGAATAACCTTGTAGCCACTCCAGATAAAAGATTGTAAATCGATAATTTGTGACGGAAAAGCAATAATCGTTAAAGCACTTTTTTGATTAGTGAAAAAAGTACAAATCTCACTCATCACCTCTTTAGAGAAATTATTAATGGAAGAAGTATTCTTACTGTCAGAAACATAAAACAAGCCACAATTAGGTGTGTATGGAGGAAGTTTAATAAACTTAAAGCCATACTTTTTTGTATCTAAAAAATAAAAGCCTCCAATTAATTGATGCTCGTCTTTATATATTCCAATAATATTTAGAGAATCTCCATAAATACTCAACCATTTTTTACTTGCAAAAACACCAATATGCGATTCTGCTTTTTCAAAAAACAAGTCAAGATTATTTATAGGTTTTAAAATCACTTTAATTTATTTAAATTTCTTACACTAATTTCTGATAGTGTTTAACTAACAACTTACTTTCTGCTTCCCAAGAAAACTCTTGATCTATTAATTGCTTTCCTGTTATTCCCATACTATCTCTTAAACCACTATCTAATTTAAGTTTTTTAATGCTATTAGCAATTTCCTCTGCATTCATAGGGTTAGCAAAAATGGCCGCATGATTAAATATCTTCTTCCAATATTCAAAATCTGACATAATCATAGCTTTACGACATGCCATGTATTCAAAAGCTTTTACTGGCAAACTAGTCACATGATTTTTAGTAGGATATAATAATGCGATACCAACATCTGCTCGCTTTATATATGGATAAACATCTTCTAATTTAAATTGTCCAAAGTATGTAACATACTTGTACCCTTTTAAAGATTCACATTCAGCTTTATATGTTTCACTAGACCAATCACCTAATAACCAAAACTCAATACTAGAATCGTTAATAATCTCCAGAGCATTAATCACTTCCTTAATACCTCTAATTTCAGATAAACCTCCAACGTATACTAATTTAAAAGTATCAGAATCATTTTTATAAACAGGCATACTATCAATTAATTTAATGATAGCTAAATTGCGGATAACAATTGTTTTTTTAGGATTAAATTTAGAAGCTATATCTGGGGTCGCAGGAACAATGGCGTCAAAAAACAAACAACAAAATTTTTCACATAAAAAAATTATTACTGAAAATATTTTTCGTACTACCTGAAATTTTATCCAAGGTTTATAAAGTACTTGCTTAGGTAAATCTTCATGAACATCATAAATTACTTTCTTACCAAACAACTTCAACCAAACACCAATAAACATTAATTCGGGATCATGAAAGTGATAAACCTTTGCATTAATTTTTAAAGCTTTAAAAAATGCAATCCACGAAAGAACAAACACACGAGTTAATCGAGAACTGGCCTTTTTTAAAGGAACAATTTTAACTCCATTCTCAACACGTTCATTATCTGAAGGAACTAAATAATAGACTTCATAACCTGCCTCTGATAAAGAAACACATTCTTTATAAAATATTCTATCATCATTATCAGGATGAACAGTAGATATGTGACAAACCTTAATCATTAAACACCAAGTTCCTTATAAATATTAGTAAACTTATTATAAGCAACTTCTACAGTTCCTTTTTTTAGAATAACACTTTTATTAATCTCTGCCACTCGATCTAAAACCTTTTGGTCTTTATCCAAAATAAAATTAAAATCTGATTTATAATAAGCACCATTGACTCTATCACTAATCCACTCTCTTTTTGCTGGTAATGAAGAAACAATAGGATAACAACCATAGTACATTGCCTCTAACAAACTTATTGAAGTTGCATCACTATCAGGAATTGAAACATAAAATTTTGATTTGGCATACCATTTTAAATTTTCGGCAAGAGATAGCCAGCCAACAAATGTTACCTTATCATCTAATTTTAAATCAGTAACTAGTTTTTTTAAATTTTCTGTTTCCTCACCGGTAGCTGCAATTACCAATCGATAGGTATTTCTACCAGTATCTTCTAATTTTTTAAATGCACGTATTATTTCATCAATATTATATAATGGCTTGTGCAATCTATTACTATATATAATGTTTTCCTTTTCTACAAATAATTCATCATGCAGTTCCATTCCAAAGTTAGCAATCACCACTTTGCTTTTTTTACTTGGCATATACTTCAAAACTTCCTGTCCTAAATACTCCGCATCTGCTGTAACAACATCTGCATTTTTTAAACAATATTTTACAATTTGTCTTAGGATGAAACTCTTTTTAGGACATAGTAAAATATCACTGCCCCAAGCTGTTAAAACAATTGGAACTTTAAATGATTTTAAGGCTAGTATTGAAAATAAGGCGACCGAATTAACTTGATGCACATGAACGACATCTGGCTTAAACTCATGAAACACAGATCGTATTTTTTTTATCGTTTGATAAAAATTACCTAGTTTTTTATAAGAAAAATCAACAAACTCAACTGGCTCTATAGGAGATTTCTCATTGGATTTATTGGTAATTAATAATACTTCGTCAAAATAAGGCTTTACCAAATGATAATAATTATTGACGTGGATAGAGTGATTTCCTATTAACAATAATTTCTTACCCATTTAGTTTAATTTTTATCTAGTTGACTGTACTTTGTTAAGGTTTTATACAAAAGCTTTATAAAGTCCTTAAATTTAAGATATTTTACTTTAAAAAATGGCAATTTGAAGGCTAATTTTATATTCAATAAGCCCATACCTGAATTACCACATATTTTTACCCATCTAGACACTAATACCTTAGAATGTTCTTCTATATATTTGGGATATTTAATAGCAAATTGATGGTGTAATTTATCTAAAAATGTTACTCCTGAATTTAAATAATTTTCATCTTGTTTACTTATACCCTTAAACAAATTCAATAAAAATTTAGACTCAGAGGCTGTAGGTATAATATTGAATTGAGATAACAAATTGATTTGAATTTTTGAAACGCTTTGATATTTATGATCTTCAAATACGGTTGATACTTGCTTATCATGAATTCTATAATTCAATAAAAACTCAGGGATATTTTTACTATTTCCTATAAACACTAATCTACTCCATAAATCATAATCTTCTGAATGTTTATAATCTTCTCTATAAAACTCATTTAACTGAAGCAAAGAGTCTTTCTTTATCATTACACTTGGATGCGCAAAAGGACAGGCAAAAAATATAGATGATAAAATTTGAGCATTAGTCACTGGAATATGACTAATATACTCCTCCGAACCATTGCCAAATGTTTTAATAAAAGAACCACAAACAACTAACTTTTCATCTTTTTCAAATTCCGAAATTTGTTTTTCAAATCTGTTAGCTACCGAAACATCGTCTGCATCCATTCGGGCAATATATGTTCCTTTTGCTAAGCCTATTCCTCGATTTAAAGTAAAAATTAATCCTTTATTGGTCTCATTTTTCACATAAACAATTCGTGAATCCTTAAATTCTTTAATAATTTGAGCACTGTTATCTGAAGAACCATCATCTAACAATAATAACTCAAAATGCTTATAGGTTTGATTTAAAATACTTTCAATAGCCTCCGCAAGATATTGCTGACCATTATATACTGGCATTAAAACCGATATCAAAGGATTTACATCTTTAGCCATGAATTCGGTATTAAATCTTTTGTATTTAAATTTTTATCGGCGAACCATTTTTCGGGTGCAATGACAGCTTTCTGTGGATTTTGATTTAACCAAGCTCCCCACCAACTAAAACTACTATTAGCAATGATATTGTGTTTGCATTGACTCATCAAATATATATCAAACACGCTATTCTCTCCCGTATTAAAATCAACATAAACACATTCATTGGTCAACTTTAAATTAGCTTTCACCCAATCCATATCATCCGAAAAAATAAAAACTTTTAAACCTTTATATAATCCATTAAGATGAGCCATTGCTTTATCATAATACTCTAAATTTAAGATTCCATGAGACACAGTAGCATTTTTATTAGACACATAATCGCCTCTTCTTATATGCAAACTAACTGAATTAGAATTTAATATTAATTCCTTTGTTAATTTACATTGTTCAGACATATCTTTTTTAATCACTAACTCCTTCAATAAAATCTCACGAATAGAATTAAAATATTTTTCGGATTGCCAATAGCCATTTAGGTATGAGTTATTGGGATATGACTCAAAAGCTTCATCATATTCAAAGCCTTTTTGATTTCCAATAAAATACTTTGAAGGAAAAGATGGGAACAACTTAGTTACGGCCTTTTGAAAAAAGCTTCGTTTATAAAACACTTCTAATTCATTATCAGATGCAATTGCAGATTTTATATTAAATACATGTAATTCTAATTCTCTTTTTGTATAAACATTTTTTGGATCTGCATTTAAAAGACTTAAATCTAATTTTAGTTCGGTATTATGTTTCAATGCCAAGGCCCTTCCAGTTGCATACTGAAACAATTGGTTACCCAAACCACCCATTAATTTAACAACTATCACAATTAGTATTTTTCTATTTTAAAATAACGTCTATTATACTTACTATTAAGCAACCTGTATTTAATACGTTTCAATGTTTTAAATTTATGTAAATTCTGAAACACTTGGTTCAAAAAGTCTTTTAAATTATCCGGCACTTCACAAATTTGTTTTAAATCCTCCATAGAATTCACATCATATCTCAAAAATAATTCATCAAAAAAAGCAAAATAATTCTTCTGATATTTAATTTGATTAACAATTTTAGAAAACAACAATACATGTTCTTTAATTTGTATTTGCCTATCGTACTCTATTTGCTGTGTCACTTGAGTTTCCATTCCGTGAATGGTACAAATAAGAGGCTTATCAATATATTGAACACTATTGTTCTTTGTTAAAGCCGATATATAAAAATCAATATCAACTAACCATTTAAATCTATTATCAAACTTCACTGCCATTTCTTTTCTATAAATGGTGGCACTTGGAGCTCCAATTAAATTTTTAAAAAACAAATAATGATATTCGTTTTTAAGTTTAGCTAATTGATTTGGAGAACAAGTGTGTATTGAGTTTTTATTGGTCTTTATATTACAAACTAAGGTAGCCGAAAATCCAAAGTCTGCGTTTGGATTATTCTCTAATAAGGAAACAAACTGAGCTAAACTATTGGTTTCAGTAAAAAAATCATCGTGATGAAGGACTTTAATATATTTACCTTGAGCCTTAGAAATAGAATGATTCCAGTTTTCGGGAGTTCCTAGCGAAGGAGAATTTCTATAGTATCTTATCTTTTCATTTAAGCCAAGTGAGTCTATATAAGATTTAACAAGGTCATTTGTAGAATCGTCTGATATCAAAATCTCATACTCTAAATACTCTTGAACAAGAATGGATTGAATACATTTTTTTAAGTATTCAACCTGATTATAAGTCGGTATGCATATCGATACTGTAACCTTAGACATTTTTAATAGTAAATTTCAAATAGCTAATCAAATAATTATATCTAATAGAATTGATTAATGCTGATGTATTGCCTTGCTCTATAATATTTAACCAAGATAAATATTTTTTATCAGGTAAAACCTTAACTAATAACTCTAAAGACTCTTTCAAAAAATCTATATCTTCTCGCTTTTCAAAAATAATTTTATCTAAGGAGTATATAGCATAGGCTGTTTTTTTCTTAAACTTATTTTTTAAAGAAGAATCATCTATTAAATTCTCATATCTGTATCCTATTCTTAATCCTGCCAAAAACATTTTAAAAGCATTATTACTGCTATGACTTGTTTTATGAACTCGGATTAATGTCATACTGTCTTTTTCTTTATCCAATATGAATTTTTTATCCGCGAAAGCAAATCTTAACCAAAGCTCCCAATCTTCATTATAAGCTAAAGTCTCATCAAAATAACCTATCTCATCCAAAGAGCTTTTTTTGATGAGAGGAGAACTAATTACCATAATATTAGCTTTTAATAAATCTGGCAACATCTCCTTTTTTTGACCTTGTGCATAACACATCCATGGTTTATCATGAATTTTATTTAGCTGCATGGCATAAAACAACTCATTTTTATTGCCATGAGCAAAATACCTCATATCTGAATAAACTATATCGGCATCAGGTTTATTATTAAAAATAGAAATACCATTCTTTAATTTATTCACTTGCAATAAATCATCAGCATCTAAAAACTGAATATACTCACCTTTTGCCTCTTTAATTCCAATGTTTCTGGCAGCAGAAGGTCCCTTGATTGGCTGATATAAATATTTTATTCTATTGTCTAATGCTGCAAATGAATGAATAACGTCTTTTGAATTATCGGTAGAGTTATTATCTACTATTAAACATTCCCAATTAGTATACGATTGATTTTTAAGATTTTCGAAACACTCCGACAAGAAATGAGCATAATTATAACAAGGTATAATGATGGATACTAATGGTTCTATTCGATTAATCATCCTTTTAATTTATTGATTAAACGTTGTAAAACTGTTTTTTTTGGTGGTACAATTAGCTTTAACTCTTCCGCATATTCAATAACTAAAGGAGGTAAATAACTTTGCATAACCATTTTTCGTTCTAGTTGTTCATTTTCTTTATTGGTTGCCAGAGAACTAACTCCCTCCATATTAAATACAGAAATATCCATATCAACATATTGTGTAGAAACAGATTTCATAACAATAACATTAAAAAAGAAATCATAATCAGCAACCATTTTGTATTTTTCATTATACAAACCATACGTTTGAAACAAACTCCTTTTTATAAAAGAAACAGGATGCCATAATGTATCTAAATACATTTGCTTAAATGTTAATTTAGAAGGCATTTTACCAAATTCTATTTTACCATTACCATAATCTATTTGCATGTTGCCATAGATAATATCTGCAATAGATTCTTTATTAAATACTTTTTTTAAAACATCAGAATTACATAAATAATCTCCACTATTTAAAAACAAACAATACTCGCCTTTTGATTTTAAAATTCCTTTATTTTGAGCATTATAGATTCCATTATCTTTTTCAGAAACCCAGTAAGCTATTTTAGATTGATATTTTTCTATAATTGATTTGCTGTTATCAGAAGATCCTCCATCTATTACAATATATTCGAAATTATCGAAATCCTGATTAACAACACTTTCAATTGTCTTTTGGAGACCTGAAGCATCATTAAAATTTATTGTTATAATCGATAACTTTAACATTTGTAATAATTTTTAATTGTACTAATTATTTTTTTCGTCTATAACTTTTTGATAAACATTCAATGTATTTAACGCAGTATTACGCCAAGTAAATTTCTTTACGTTCTCTCTTCCTAATTTAACTAAATTATTCCTTAAATCTTTATTA
>DIHL01000088.1 GCA_002420145.1 Bacteroidetes bacterium UBA5697 | reverse complement strand
AATTACTATTCTACAAAAAATCTCCAAAATCTCAAACGACAAAGCTCCGAAAAATCATACTTAAAATTGATTTTTATCATCTTCTGTGCTATCATATCCCCTTATAATTGTCATTGAAATTCATATATTCTTAAAAAAAGATTGAAATAAATTATATCCTAAAATGAAAACTAAAAATATTTATATAACAGCCTTGTTCTTATGTTCATTTTTAACTGCAATTTATGGGCAAAAAAGCGCGATGATTTCTGGAAATATCGATTTTCTTAGACAAGAGAAGTTATTTAAAGTTGAGTTTTCATATGAAGAAATGGCAGTTGGAAACTATAAAACTGAAGCTGAATATTTAGAATATAAAGTGAGTAAAAAAGGCGAAGGCTTTTATGAAAAATGGTCAATTAAAAAAAAGGCCTTATGGGAACCTTATTTTACAAAAGGACTTAATAAAAAATTAGGAAAACTTGGCTATCAAATTTCATTAGAAAGCATTTCAAAATACAAATTTTTAGTCAAACCATTTTTTGTAGAAGAAGGTGAAGAATTTTTGGGCGAAGGTGTAGGTGCTGTTGTTAGACTTCAAATATTTGTAGTTGAGACAGAAACTAACAAACAAGTTGCTGAGTTTCGAATAGTTGGAAATGCAGAAGGGAGTCAAATTGGAGGAGGAGCCGATGCATTCAAAGATGCTGGTATTGTTTTAGGAAAACTATTAATAGATTTATTAAATTAAACTACTACTTTAGTTATTCCCTTAAGTTTACGCTATTAAGTTCACTAAACCTTAAATAAATTGAAACAAAAAAAGCGAACCCTCTTGAGTTCGCTTTTCTTTTAAATATCAATTAAAAATTAGGCTTTTAAAAATCCCATGATTTTTTCTACGCTGTCTTTGGCGTCACCATACAACATTTCTGAGTTTGGTTTATAAAATAAAGGATTGTCTTCTCCAGAGTAACCAGCACTCATCGAACGTTTCATAATAATTACTTTTTCTGCTTTCCATGCTTCAATAACTGGCATTCCATAAATAGAACTTGCTGGATCATCTTGTGCACTTGGATTTACAACATCATTAGCTCCAATTACCATCACTACATCAGTATCTGGCATATCATCATTAATCTCATCCATTTCCAATACAATATCATAAGGTACGTTAGCTTCTGCTAGTAATACATTCATATGACCAGGCAAACGACCAGCTACTGGATGAATCGCAAAACGAACATTTTTTCCAGCCTTACGTAAAGTTTGCACCATGTCATAAATTGGATATTGAGCTTTAGCAACTGCCATACCATAACCAGGAACAATAACAACTGATTTTGCTTCTTTTAATAACGTTGCAACTTCTTCATGATTTAAAGATGTTACCTCTCCTTCAATGGCTTTTTTCTCGCCACCTGAACCATTACCTGAACCGCTTGCAAATATTACTGAAAAGAATGAACGATTCATCGCATGACACATATGCATCGAAAGAATAGCACCTGAACTACCAACTAATGCTCCGGTTACAATTAATAAATCGTTACCTAACATAAAGCCTGCTGCCGCTGCTGCCCAACCCGAATAAGAGTTTAACATTGATACTACCACTGGCATATCTCCACCACCAATGGCCATTACCAATACAACCCCAATAAACGAAGCAATAGCAGTCATAATGCCTAGGTATAACATACCGCTTGTTCCTTCTGCTTTACTGTATAAAACACCTAGTATAGTACAGATAATTAGCAATACTAAATTCATGGTTTGTAGCCCTTTAAAACTCCAAGGTTTAGAAGGAACTTTTCCATCTAATTTTCCCCAAGCAATAATAGAACCCGTGAATGTAATAGCACCAATAAAAATTCCCACGAACACTTCCACTAAATGAATAGTGTGTGCTGCACCTGTTAACGAATGAGTGTGAGGATCTAAATATGAACCAAAACCAACCAACACCGCTGCTAAACCAACAAAACTATGTAAGATTGCTACTAATTGAGGCATCGCCGTCATTTCTACTTTACGTGCTAACATTAAACCAATTACCGAAGCAATAGCAATGGCCACAATAATATAAACCTGTCCAGCAACACCTTCTCCTAAAACGGTAGCAATAATGGCTACAATCATACCTACGATACCAAACAATACGCCTCGTTTTGCTGATTCTTGTGAGGATAATCCTCCTAAACTTAAAATAAACAGGATACTTGCAAATAAGTATGCTGCCATTTGTATTTCTTTTGCGATAAACATAATTTTTTTTTTATTTTTTATTCTCCAAAATTTATATGAAGGTGGATTATTTTTTAAACATTTTCAACATACGGTGAGTTACTACAAACCCTCCAACAATATTAATGCTGGCAACCAAAATGGCAATAACTGCTAAAATGGTCATTGGATTTGATAATTCATTTTTGGTTTGCAATAAGCCTCCAACCACAATAATTCCACTAATAGCATTAGTAACAGCCATTAAAGGTGTGTGCAACGAATGCGCTACGTTTGTAATTAATTGCCAACCCACAAACACCGCTAAAACAAATACGGTAAAGTGCTGAATAAATTCAGGTGGTGCAAATGCCCCAACTAACAACAATAAACCTCCAACTACAGCTAAACTAATAACTGTTGTAGTAGCTGCTTTTTTAGATTTTTCGGCATCAGAAATTTTCACTTCTTCGGCTGTTGGAGCGGCTACTTTTTTAGCACCGCCTCCAGCTGTAGGACTTACTGGTAATGGCGCTGGTGGCCAGTTTATTTTTCCGTCATGAGTTACCATTGCTCTTGAAACAACAGCATCTTCCATGTCAATTTTCCATTTTTCGGCTTTACCCATATCATCTAATAAATGACATAAGTTGTTTCCGTATAATTGAGACGCTTGACTTGGTAATTGACTTAATTTACCAACCATCGTTACTCCATTATCAGTCGTATAAACTTCTCCGTTTCTTGTAAGAGCACAGTTACCGCCTGTTGAAGCAGCTAAATCCACAATCACCGAGCCTGGTTTCATAGCCGCCACGTGATAATCCATCCATAATTTAGGAGCTGGGCGACCAGGAATTTGCGCCGTAGTAATAACGATATCAACTTCTTTGGCTTGTTCTAAAAACAATTTCATTTCAGCCTCAATAAACTCCTTACTCATTTCTTTTGAGTAACCAGAAGATGTTGCTCCATCCTCTTCAATCTCCACTGTTAAAAAAGTAGCGCCCATCGATTCGATTTGCTCAGCTACTTCTTTACGAGTATCAAATGCTCTTACAATAGCGCCTAATGAATTGGCTGCGCCAATAGAAGCTAAACCAGCTACACCAGCACCAATCACTAATACTTTTGCAGGTTCTACTTTACCAGCCGCTGTAATTTGTCCGTTTAAAAAACGTCCGAAATGAAATGAACCTTCAATAACCGCTCTATATCCTGCAATGTTTGCCATTGAAGACAAGACATCCATTTTTTGTGCTCTCGAAATACGAGGAATGGCATCCATTGCCACTGCATTTACTTTTTTATCTGCCAATTTTTGTAAAAGTGGTTGGTTTTGTGCTGGCCATAAATAGCTCAACATCACCAAGCCTTCGCGCATCATATCCACTTCTTCCATCGAAGGCTCTTTTACCTTTAATACGATATCAGAGTTGCCATATATATCAGCAGCTGTAGCCACTATTTTGGCACCCGCTTCTTCAAACTCTTTATCAGAGAAATTAGCTTTTACACCTGCATTGTGTTGAATATAAACATCAAAACCTTGCTTTTGCAAGCGTTTGACAGTTTTTGGAGTTGCTGCAACTCTTAACTCATTTTGGGATATTTCCAATGGAATTCCAACTTTCATATGCTTCTAAAATTTAAATCAGTTGAACAAATAAAGCAAAAAAATACGAGTTATTCAAAAGGGATTTATAAACAGTTGGAATGTGACACTGATCATGTTGATTTAGTCATTCTGAACTTGTTTC
>DIHL01000084.1 GCA_002420145.1 Bacteroidetes bacterium UBA5697 | reverse complement strand
GTTATGCTCCATTGCTACATTCGTGCTTCGATTGAAGTTTTGTGCTAACATACCGTATTTATTTTTTTCTTCCCTCACTTTTAAAAAGACGATAAATATCATTTTTACTGATATTTGGAGAACTTTGATGTTTTTTATATCCTTGCCAATCGAAATTTAGAATTTTATTTTTTACAAAATCTATATCGTTTTTATTGGTTACTACTACTTTATACTCATCTCCATACCTTTTGCCATTTTCAAATATCTCTTTACCTACACTCCCCCGTTTACAAAACATAAAATCAGGTTTTGTATTTTCAAATTCTAAATCCCCTGTTCTTAGTAAAATAAATAAATCACTTTGCAGTTTTGGTTTACTATTTAGTTTCCCAATTTTAGGTCTGTGGTATAAGTTAAAACAGCAATGTACTTTCATTCCGCTATATTCTAATACACCTAAATCAACGCTTCTAATAATGTCAAAATGGTATAAACTATCAGAATTATCTAATTGACTTATTGGTAAAATGAAAGCAACCATATCACCCATCTTACAAGCGTGTTTATAGAAACTTCTTGCAAGGTTATTTCTGTCACCAAAAGGAGGATTACCGATAAATGCTCTACCTTTTTTATATGGCAAATCAAGTTTCAGAAAGTCTTGTTTAATTATACTTTCGTGTTCAGGTTCTAAATCATACGCAATGCAGTTTGGTATTTGTAAACTAAAATTACCATTTCCTGCACTTGGTTCTATTATTTCAGAAACTTCAAAAAAAGTATTCCAAAACAAATCAATACACTTTTTAGCCGTTTCTTTTGGTGTGTAAAATTTATCCAATTCAATGTTCTTACTCATAATTCTTTTAATTTTTCAAATTAATTTTTGCCAACGCACAAAAAAATAAATACTACTTCTGTGCTTCGATTTAAGTTCCTCGTCAATAAACCGCAACGAGAGCATAACAGCGTATATAAGAAATGGCACACAAATATTTGTGCTAAATTTCAACATTCTACAAGTGCCACTTCTCATATACGCAAAACGTTATGCCTCATTTTAAGAAGCCTTGCAGAAACAATCCGTTTCAAATTCAAATAAATCACATTGTTGTTGTGAAAGTTCGTGCAAGTCTTGTGCTTTAGTAAATGGTCTTTGTGCCATTTCAACTAATTCTTCGATGCTTTTATTTGTCCTTAAATCAAATCTTGGTATTTCTTCGGAACTATATTTCTGTTCCATTTCAAGCCACCATTTCGCACTTTCGGGATTTTCTTTTATAATTGTCAATCGCTTTTTTAATGACTTCTTAAAACATAAATCGCAATTGCCTTGATAGTCTTTTAATCCTAAATCAAAACTTTGCTTTTCCCACCAATTACGAATAAATCTACTATCAATTTTCACTTCATCACATAAAGGATAAATCACTTTTTCAATTTCAGCATTAACGCTTTTACGGTGTGCTTCATCGGCTCTAATTCCTACTACTTTAATAATATCAAAGTCTTTATAATTATCACGTAAATAAGCATCAATAGGTCTTTGTTTTAATTCTCTTGTGCAATTTGAAGCCATATTATTAGGTAAAGGATATTTTTTTAACATCGCTTCAAATGGTTCTCCATTTCTTGAAGCAGTTTTATAATCAACTATTGTATAAGTTGTTCCTTTGCCTTTTTCATTATTTACTAATGCTTCAAGATAAACCAAATTCAATCCAAATTTTTTATCGCATTTATCGGCAAATTGCAAAGTTTCTTCACGTTCTTTTCCTGTATTCATAAAAACAAAAATGCAGTTTTTATAATGTGGATGTTCTTTCATATACTTTGCTAAAAATGCAGAAGTACGACCACCAGAAAACAAAACAACGTACAAAAACGAGGCATAACACGTGCTATAAGAAATAGCGGGTTCTGTGCTTTCTGAAAGTTCGGGTGTATTTTTAAAATCAGTCATAAATTTAAAGTTTAGTTTTTATTAATCCGCTACTTCTCATAGCACCATACGTTATGTGCCATTAAGCAGACACCCAAGCCGACAAGTATTCGACTATCATTTTAGCTTCGTCTTTTGACAAATTAAAAGTATGTCTATCTACACTTAGTCCATTTGTTGTATATTCTTCGCTATCAATTTCAAGTTCATTTGTTTTTTCGTTTATCTCAAACGAAATACTTTTATTTGAAAAGCGGTCTAATTTTTTTGTGAAGTCAATCATTGTTCTAAATTTAACGGCACATAACAAGGGTTTTGCGTAATAGCCCTATCAAGTGTCGTGGTTAATTTTAAGTTTATACTAAGGGCTACTACGCAAAGCCCCGATACGTTATAGGTAAGTTGGTGCATTGTTATTTATAATTTTTTTACACTTAACTCATTACCAGTTATTGCAAAATATAAGTTTTGAACTTGATGCAAATACTTGCATTCAGCAAACATATAATACTTACACTCGGTTGTATTAACATGCCATACAGTATATTTATACGGTGTTTCTTTAATCGAAATACTTAAAGCCATTCCTTCAAATGTATCTATTTGAGGCTCTCCATTTTCATTTTCTGTAAAACCACACTTCAACAGTATATCTTCTGTTAATTCAATTGGTTCTAAGTATTTAAAAAATTGTCCAAATGTGTATCCTATTGGATTACAATCTTCAATAACAGTTACAGTTGCGGATTCATCGTTTATTCCTAATACGCTCATTAATTTACCAAACTCATCTTTTCTATAAAGTATATTATTTGATTTTACTAAATTTCCTATCCTTAATTCATTTTCTTTCATTGTGTTTTTTCTTTAAAGTTTCAATTAAACATTCGTTACAACCTACCTATAACACAGGCTAAAACGGCATTAAAACGACCGTTTAGCCCCGTCATTACTTCACCAACAACAACCCACCAACAATAACAGCCGTTTCTATAACTGTGCCTATTATTATACCTTGTTTACGTCCTTTCTTTAATCCTCGTTTGTACTCTTTAGGAAACTCATCTTTAATAAATGTACTATCACTCGCTATCTTATACTTTTGCATATCAATAACGTCTTGTTGGTTATTAGTAGCACTAACTAAATTAGCATTTTGAGTTGTAAGATTGTCAATTATAACGTTGTTTATACTATCGTTGTTTTGACACTCGTTGTATAAAGTAACTAAAGATTTAACGCATGAAGTATCGGTTACTAGCAAACTATCGTAAACAGTCTTAGTTCTGTAAACTGTCTTAATTTTAGTCTTTTGAGCTGTTTTTAGGCTATCGTTTAATCTTTTGTTATCAGCTATTAGATTTTTAAATTCGATTCCTTTACGGTTAAGTAAATCGTTTAGAATCGTATTATCTGACTTAACATTAACATAAGGCTTATCATGGCATCCTTTCATAAAGAATGAAGCTATTACTATTAGCACTCCTATTATTATGTATGGTAGGATTGTTTTAATGGTTAGTTTTGTTTGCATGGTTAGTCTTCTGATTTAGTGAATTGATATACTAATCTATTAGCAATATGATTAAATCCTAAAATATCAGTATCATCTTGTATTAAAGCGTTTATAATATTACAAACCACTTCTTTATTTGGTAATACCTCGTGGTATGCAACCTCCACTATTTTAGCAGCATATTGTTTTGATGTTATTTTTTCCATTATATGTATTTGTTTTTAAGTTTTAATTTAGCTACTGGTACTAACAGCACCTAATAAACAGCAAGCCGATTTATTAGCTGCAAAACGTTATGTTCAATTTTATTTTATTAATTTTTAAAAGCCTACACGCTTAGTTTGTCGTAAATTTTCAAACAACTTTTGCAAACTTTCTCTCTATTAAGTCCGCTATCTTCAATTTCTTCAATCGGTAAATAGTTTTCATTTTCATCTCCTATTCCCCAATTTTTATTACATAAAGCTGAATTACCCATAGCTTTTTCGTTTGTCCATTTACCAATCGCAGTAGTTCTCATTCTTGCATAATAGCCATGATAAACTGTCTTTGTTGCATTGTAATTGTCTGATTCTGACCAAACAATATCGTTTTGTTTTAAATCTGTTTTTGTTTCCATAAAATCTTTTTGATATTTCATAGTGTTTTAGGTTGTTTTAATATTCATAATCAAAATTCTTTTTATACATATTAGTAT
>DIHL01000017.1 GCA_002420145.1 Bacteroidetes bacterium UBA5697 | reverse complement strand
CTTAAGGGATACAAAGTAATGATTCCCATAATGAAAAATACAATCAGCGATAAAATAGAATTTCGCATACCACCTGTTACTTGGCTAATCACACCAAACGAAACAGTTCCTAAAATCATTCCCAGTTTTTCTATCACGTCATAAAAACTAAAAAAACTAGTGTGATCATCGGTTGCTGGAATGTATTTACTATAGGTACTTCGGGATAAGGCTTGCACGCCACCCATCATTAAACCAACTAAAAAGGCTACCATGTAAAATTCAACTGGTGTATGCACCACCGCAAATGTAAACACGCAAATAAAAATCCATACCGATACTGATATCATTAAAGATTTAATGTTTCCAATTTGGCGAGACAACCATGAAAATAAAAATGATCCTGCTATTCCTACAAACTGAATAATTAAAATACTAACGATTAAAGCATTGGTTTTTGCTTTCTCTGCTGCTTCTCCTTCACCCCATTCAATTTCGTTACGTGCAAATAAAACTGCCACTACCATAATAGTTTGCACACCCATGTTATAAAAAAAGTAGCCCGTTAAAAAACGTTTCATTTGTGGCATTAATTTTATTTGCGCCCACACATTACGTAACTCCGTAAATCCTTTTGACAATAAACCATTTCTATCCGTTCCGTGCGGTTGATGATTTTTGTTTGGTAAATTCGCAAAAGTGTATTGAGCAAAGCCCATCCACCAAAGTCCTGTTAACAAAAACGCATATTTTACTTTAAAAAATCCTTTGGTGCTTACCACTATTCCATTTACAACTGTCTCTTCGTATTTAAAAACGATGATTCCTACTAAACAAAGTATTAATAACAACGAACTACCAAAATACCCTAAAGCAAAACCTCTAGCACTTACTTTATCTTGATTTTGTTCGGAAGCTATCTCAGGTAAATACGAATTGTAATACACCAAACTACCCCAAAAACCAACAGTAGCTGTAATAAATGGCAAGAAACTTAATTCTAAATGTTCTCTATCAAAAAAGAATAAGCACATACAAGAAATAGATCCTAAATAACAAAAAAATTGCAAGAAACGTTTCTTGTTTCCTAAATAATCGGCTACTCCACTTAATATGGGTGTTATTAAAACAACAATGGATAGTGCAAAAGCATAAACAAATGAATAGATGTTTTGATTTTCGAATTCGAAGCCAAAAAATGTAACGGTGTGTCCTAAAAAATTTTTATCGGCATCATGCGTTGTCACATAATCGTAAAAATTTGGAAAGATGGCAGAAGTAATAACTAGGGGAAACACTGAGTTTGCCCAATCGTAAAACGACCACGCTCTAATTATTTTTGGATTATCTTTTTGTATTAAATTCATATATCAATAGTAAAGTTAAAAATCAAGAACAGTTTTAATACTTTAATTTGTTTTTACGATCTCAAACTCCACTCGCCTATTCTTTGCCCTGTCGATATCATTATCGTTACTTGCAATAGGCATACTACTTCCGTAGCCCTTAAAGTACATTTTATTTTGAACACCTTTTTTAATTAAGTATTCAAACACTTCGCGTGCACGTTGCTCTGATATTTTTTGGTTTTTACTTTTAGAACCTACATTATCTGAATGTCCGTTAATTTGTACTTCCATGTGAGGATTGCGCAATAAATATTGAGCTAGTTTATTTAACTCTGAATAGGACTCAGGTAATAAATAGTAACGTCCGTTCTCGAAGAAGATATTTTTGAGAGCAATTTTCTCTCCCACCTTCACATCTTTTTTAACTTCTAAAACAGAATCTTGTTCTAAGTTAAAAGAACCCACAATTTCCACTTTTACTTTTTCAACCACTTCTTTCGCTTTCACTAATTTAACATCATCTATAAAATAGTAAGCTTCTTTAAATCCAAGCTTAAACACATTCATTCGAACCATGTCCTTTTTAACATTTGGAGAGAAATTTCCAATAGTTAAATATTTTTCGCCTCCATCGGCTTGGTATTTACCAGAAACTTTAAACCATTGGTAGCCATTAACAAAACTAGATTTTTTACTCACCGTATCAATTAACGCAGATCTTACAACATCCCCTTGGCTTTTATAACCCATTTTGGTGAATAAAGCACCTAAAGATTTTAAAGAGGCATTACTCCAAAATGCAAATCGCACATACATTTCGTATTCGTAAACCGTTCCTCTGTGCAAAGGTTCGGCTAATTTTACTTGTAAAAACTCCTTATATTTTTTTTGAAAGCGCAAACCAGCGTAGCAAGTCCCTGTTCGGGCACCTCGTTGTTTAGCGGTATCATTACTAATGGGTTCTTGGTAATAATCAACGCTGGCAATTTGCTGCCAAGGAATGGCATTTTTAATATTGCCTGATTTTTTTCGAAAATTCTCAAAACTTCCGTTTGGAACGATATTTTTAACGATTTCAACGTCTGTTTGACCAAAAACAACGATGGAAATCATAAATACAAGGAGTAAATATGTGTTTTTTACATTCATATATAGTCACAAATGTAAGTTTTAGACTATATTCGATAAATATTTGTTATTAACATTTGTAATTATAAAAAAAAGCGTATATTTGCAATCCAATTTAAAAAAACAGATTAATACCTTAATAGAATGGCAAATCATAAGTCGGCAATAAAAAGAATTAGATCAAATGACGCAAAGCGTTTATCAAATCGTTATTATGCAAAAACAACTCGTAACGCGGTAAAAAAATTACGTGAAACTGGTTCTAAAAAAGAAGCATCAGCGTTATTACCTAAAGTAGTTGCTATGTTAGATAAATTAGCTAAGAAAAGTGTTATTCACAAAAATAAAGCATCTAACTTAAAATCTAAGTTAACTAAGAGAGTAAACGCAATTGCAAAATAATTGCAATTACAGAAATAATTCAGAATCCCGCTAAATGCGGGATTTTTTTTTAATTTATTACTAAAATAATTAGGCTTTTAGTAATTATTTTATAATTTTGTCGGAAAATATAAAATCACAAACCCTTATAAATGATGAATACTAAAACTTTACGAAACTTAAGTCTTGCTGTTGGCACAACTGCTTTATTAGTTGGTTGCAATGGTTTAGGAAAGATGGTTAAAAAACAATCCACTTTTTCTTACGATGTTAAACCAAATCCATTAGAAATGCATGGAGATAGCGTAGGCTTCAGCGTAACAGGAAAATATCCTGCTAAAGTTTTTGCTAAAAAAGCAACCGTTACTTTAACTCCAGTTGTAAAATATGCTGGTGGAGAGAAAGCATTAAAGCCAGTAGTTTTAGTAGGCGAAAAAGCAACAGGTTCTGGTCAAAAAATTAGTTACGAAAAAGGTGGTACTTTTAACTACACATCTGAGAAATTCGCATACGATCCAGCAATGAAAGTTGCTACTGTTGAGTTACGTGCTCAAGGAGCTGTGAAATCTAAAACTAAAGATTTTACACCAGTAAAATTAGGAGACGGAACAATTATTACTCCTTTATTAGTTAGAAATGATGAGAAAGGTATTTATGCAAAAGATGCTTTTGTAAAATCTACTCCAGCTAACCAAACAGCAAATATTTATTATGTAGTTAATAAATCTGATGTTCGTTCTAGCGAATTAAAATCTGATGAAGTTAAAAACGTACAAGAATTTATTAAGACTAACTTAAATAATCCTTGGTATGAATTTAAAGATATTAGCGTATCTGCTTATGCATCTCCAGATGGTGAGCAATCATTAAACGCTAATTTAGCTGAAGACCGTGCTAAATCTGGTTCAAAAGCGATGATGAATGAGTTTAAGAAAGACAAAAACAAAGACCAAAAATTTGGTAAAGAAGAGTCTAACTATGTAACTAAAACAACTGCTGAAGATTGGGATGGTTTCAAAACTTTAATGGAAGGTTCTGCAATTGCGGATAAAGAATTAATCTTACGTGTATTAACTATGTACACTGATTTAGATCAACGTGAGAAAGAAATCAAAAATTTATCTAAAACTTACACTGAAGTTTCTGAGAAAATTTTACCAAAATTACGTCGTTCAGTTTTAACTATCAACGTAAACAAAAAATCTCGTACTGATGAGCAAATCACTAAATTAACAACTACTTACCCTGATTCATTATCAGTTGAAGAGATGTTATACGGTGCTAACTTAACTAACGATGTAAATACTAAAGTAGCAATTTACACAGCTGCTGAGAAAAAATATCCTACAGACTGGAGAACATCTAACAACTTAGGTGTAGCATTATTAATGACTAACAAAGTTTCTGAAGCTGGTGAAGCATTTAAACGTGCAGAAGCTAACGCAGCTGGAAACCCAATTGTAATGAACCACTTAGGTATTATTGCTGCTAAAGCTGGTGACCGCAAAAAAGCAATGGAATATTATGACAAAGCTAACGGTGCAGGTAACGAAGTTAACTACAACAAAGGTATCATGAATGTTCGTGATGGTAAATATGCTGATGCAGTTGGTAACTTTGGTGATTACAAAGGATTTAACAAAGCTTTAGCTGAGTTATTAAACGGTAATGCAGGTGCAGTTGTTTCTACAATTGATGCTAGTAACGAAAAAGATATGGCAATGTCTTCATACTTAAAAGCAGTTGCTGCAGCTCGTAATAATAACGCAGCTGAAGTAATTAATAACTTAAAAGCAGCTATCGAAAAAGATGGTTCTTTAAAAGCAGCAGCTAAAGATGATGCAGAGTTCATTAAATTACGTGAAAACGCTGATTTCAAAGGTTTAACAAACTAAGATAAAACA
>DIHL01000051.1 GCA_002420145.1 Bacteroidetes bacterium UBA5697 | reverse complement strand
CATCAGAAGAAAATCAAAAACATTTATATGAATTTGGAGAACATGTTGGTATTGCCTTTCAAATTTTAGATGATGTATTAGATGTGTATGCCGATGATGAGAAATTTGGCAAACAAGTGGGAGGCGATATTATCTCCAACAAAAAAACATTTATGTTATTAGATGCTTTTGAATTGGCTAATGAAGAGCAAACTAAAGAATTAAATCATTTATTGTACTCTAAAGAAATTTCAAGTAATGATAAAGTAAAACAAGTAACTGCCCTTTACAATACTTTAGGCGTGAGAGAATTAGCGATTAAGGAAGCAAATAAACACACAGATATAGCCTTAAAACATTTAGAAGAATTAGAGGCTAATCCATCTAAGAAAAAAGATTTAAAAGAGTTTGCACTTCATTTATTAAATAGAGAAGTATAAATACTATGGAACTACACGAATTACTTTCATCATACGTACATAAAATCAAAATACAAGTTCGATTTAAGGATATTGACAAACAGGGTCATGTAAATAATGCCAATCATGTCACTTATTTTGAAACAGCACGAGTAGAGTATTTTAAGGATGTTTTTAGAAACAGCATTGATTGGATAAAAACAGGGATGATTTTAGCCAATACAGAAATTACCTACAAGCGACCTATTTTATTAGAAGACGAAGTTTATTGTTATACAAAAATAACTCGCTTTGGCACTAAAAGTTTCGAAATAGAAAATGTGTTAACTATTGAAGACGAGCACAATAAATACCTTTGTGCCTTTGGGAAAAGCACTTTAGTGTGCATAAACTACGATACTAAAGAGACCATTGATGTGCCTCAAAAGTGGGTAGATTCTGTTAAATCATTCGAAAAATCACTGTAGATTAAGTTTAGTTTAATTCCTCGCTAAAGCTTAAAATTTGTATTTTTTTCCTTACTTTTACTCTATTGATATTTTTATGAAGAATTTAGTAGAAGGTTTTACCAAACAATTACAAGAAGCATTAGATATTGCAAACTCGGCAGTTCTAACTCAAAAACATAACGTTCAAAATATTGTAGTTACAGGATTAGGTGGTTCTGGAATTGGAGGCACTATTTTGTCGGAATTAGTGCAATCAGAATGTCCTGTTCCTATTATTGTGAATAAAGACTATTTTTTACCTGATTTTGTAAATTCAAACTCATTAGTCATTATTTCTTCATATAGTGGAAATACAGAAGAAACTCTTTCTGCCATGAAGCAAGCTATTGATAAAAATGCTCAAATAGTTTGCATTACAAGCGGCGGAGAAGTTAAAATCATTGCTGAAAAATATAACTACGATACAATTATTATTCCAGGTGGTAATCCTCCGCGTTCATGCATTGGCTATTCTTTAGTTCAATTATTAAAAATCATTCAATTTAATGGATTTGTAAAAACAGATTTATTGAACCAAGTTAAAGCTACCATTGCTTTATTAGATAAAGAAAAAGAAGCTATCAAAGTTGAAGCCTCAATTATTGCCAAAAAATTAGTAAATAAAATTCCTGTGATTTACTCATTGGGTTCTTGCGAAGGTGCGGCTGTTCGTTTCAGACAACAAATTAACGAAAACAGTAAAATGTTATGCTGGCATCATACCTTACCTGAAATGAATCATAACGAATTGGTTGGCTGGACAGAGAAAAATGATTCATTAGTTGTTGTAACTTTTAGAACATCTTTTGATTACGAGAGAACAATCAAACGTTACGAACTTTGCAAAGAAATTTTTACAAAATACAGCCATTCTGTTACTGACATCACCGCAAAAGGTATTTCTAAAGTCGAACAAGCGTTATATTTAATTAATATCGGCGATTGGATTTCATGTTACATTGCAGATTTAAAAAATATTGATGCCGTTGAAGTAAATGTGATTACTCATTTAAAAAACGAATTAGCAAAGCTAAATTAATCCTTAATTTTCTTCACTTTGAATAAGCAAGTATTCTTTCAAGATCTTGGACTTATGGACTATAAAGTCTGTTGGGATTACCAAGAAAGCTTATTTAATGAAACCATTGCTCAAAAAATAGCTAATAGAAATTTAGCGCCAGAGCAACAAATAGAAACCAAAAATCATTTATTGTTTGTAGAACATCCTCATGTATATACCTTAGGAAAAAGTGGAGATGCATCGCATCTATTAATTAACGATAACCAACTTTTAGAAAAACAAGCTACCTACTACAAAATCAATAGAGGTGGTGACATTACGTATCATGGTCCAGGGCAACTAGTAGGATATCCTATTTTAGATTTAGATCATTTTTTTACTGACATCCACAAATACCTTCGTTTATTAGAAGAAACTATCATCTTAACACTTGACGAATACGGCATCAAAGCAGGAAGAAGTAAAGGAGAAACAGGAGTTTGGTTAGATGAAGATAATATTTTTAAAGCTCGTAAAATTTGTGCCATGGGAGTTAGATGCAGCCGTTGGGTAACTATGCACGGTTGGGGATTTAATGTGAATTCAAATTTAGATTATTTTTCAAATATTGTTCCTTGTGGCATACAAGACAAGGCGGTTACTAGCTTAAATAAAGAATTAGGTCATGATGTTGATATGGATGATATAAAAGAAAAACTAAAAAAACATTTCAGTGCATTATTTGAATGTGAAATAATAAATCAACAATTGGTTTAATTTATTATTTATGAAACATTTAATACTTTTTTCACTATCTATTATTTCATTTTTAACGT
>DIHL01000040.1 GCA_002420145.1 Bacteroidetes bacterium UBA5697 | reverse complement strand
CTAATATGTGAATTGTGTAACTTATATTAATTTTTCTGTAATACACTTTGTAGCGAATTCATCACCTTTGTTTTGTGGAAAACATTCACATCTGTTCGCCAGTAGCGAAAACTCAAAATCAAATTATGAAAATATTAAATATTTTAAAAACATTCACATTTATATCAGTTGTATTAGTTACTAGCTGTAAAAAGAAAACAACAACAAACCCTTCATCAGGATCAACGTCACCTCTTGTTGTAATTCCAACTCAAACAACAACTCAATCTTCAGTAGCCATGGCTGGTGCAGCTAATCTTGCTGTTTTAGCGGGTTCTTCTATTAGTAACACTGGCGCAACTAATATAACAGGTGATATGGGATTAAGTCCTGGAACATCTGTAGGTGGTTTTCCTCCTGGCATTTTAATTGGAACACTTCATGTTAATAATACTATTGCAAATCAAGCAAAATTGGATTTAACAGCAGCTTATAATGATGCAGCTGGAAGAACTGCTACAGATATTGTTACTTTATCTGGAAATATCGGAGGATTGACATTAACCCCAGGACTTTATAAATCTACTTCTTCTTTAGCAATATCTTCAGGTGATTTGACATTTGATGCAAAAGGAAATGCAAACGCTGTTTTTATTATTCAAATAGCATCTGCATTTACAACAACATCAGGTCGTAAAGTATTTTTAACAGGAGGAGCACAAGCTTCTAATATTTTTTGGCAAGTTGGTAGTTCTGCAACCTTTGGAACAACTTCTGTAATGAAAGGAACATTTTTGGTAATGCAGTCTATTTCATTTAACACTGGGGCAACACTTGATGGTAGAGCCTTAACAAGAACAGGCGCTGTTACTATGGCAGGAAATACAATAGTTAAATATTAAATAGTTTATAAATTTATAAAAAGAGTGTTGCTTAATAGTAACACTCTTTTTTTGTGATATTTATTTTTTAGTTAGTGTGAATTATGTAACTATTTGAAATAGTTGTGTAATGCTATTTCTTTTTTTGAGTCGCATTTTTGTTAAGTGAAAATTTATTCACGAATTAAATATATTACAATGAAAAAACAATTACTACATATCGTAACAGCCGTTACTTTATTATCTTTTCCAAATGCAATTTCTGCTCAAGCACCTAATTTAGGTACCGCAGCTGATTTTGTTTTATTTTCAACTAATGGTTCATTAACAAACTCAGGCATTTCTCAACTAACAGGAAATGTAGGAACTAACAATGGTTCAAGTACTGCATTTGGAAATGTAAATGGTGTAATGAATGATAATAATGGAGCAAGCGCACTTTGTGCTTCAGATTTATTAACGGCTTATAATCAATTAAATGCTACAACACCATCTGCTTTTCCTGCACCTGCTTTAGGTAACGGTCAAACATTAACAGCTGGTGTATATTCTATTTCTGGCGCAGCAACTTTAAATTTGGATCTTATTTTAGATGGTTTAGGAAATTCTAATTCAGTTTTTATTTTTCAAATTCAAGGCCCTCTTTCTACCAACACTAATTCAAAAGTAAAATTGTTAAATGGTGCTAAGGCATGTAATGTGTTTTGGAAAGTTGAAGGCTTAGTAGATATGGCTGCTGGAACTTCTATGAAAGGCACTATCATCGCTAATAATTCAGCTATTAATATGAATACTGGTGATACGCTGGAAGGAAGAGCTCTTTCTACAGCAGGAGCTATTACTATTAATGGAGTATTAGCATATACACCAGTTGGTTGTAACAGCCCAATACTTAATGGACCCTCTTATCCTAATTTAGGTTCTGCGGCTTGTTATGGAGTTTTTTCAGGTAATGGTGCAGTAACTAATACTGGTAATACATATGTAACAGGCGGTGATGTTGGAACCAATGTGGGTTTAACTACAGGCTTTAATGCATTAAACGTTACAGGAGCTATACATCCTATTCCGGATGGTTCAACTGCTGCTTGTGCAGCTGATTTGTTAAATGCTTACACGTATTTAAATACTTTACCTTATGATATTGAATTATTATATCCAGCGCAATTTGGTAATGGTTTAGTGTTAACTCCGCATGCTTATATCATGAATGCTGCTACTTTTTTAAACGATACAGTTTATTTAAATGCTATGGGTAATGCTAATGGTGTATTTGTTATTAATATTAATGGAGCACTTTCTACAAGTACGTATGCTAAAGTTGCTTTAATCAATGGAGCACAAGCTAAAAATGTGTTTTGGAATATTGATGGAGCGGCAAGTATTAATAAATTCGCTGATTTTAAAGGAACAATTATTTGTAATAATGGTGCCGTAAGTTTAAATAAAGGAGTTAAACTTAGTGGAAGAGTTTTAACAACAGATGGTAATTTGACAACAGATTCTATTCGTGTTACTATTCCTCCAACAACTTGTGGTTCGGTTGGGATTAATGATTTAGATAATAAAAATGTAAATGAAGTTGCTACTTTTTATCCTAATCCAATGAGTTCTTCTTTATCTGTTTTAATTGAGAATGCATCAGAATCAAACAGTAGCGAATTACGTTTTTATAATACTTTAGGTACTTTAGTTTTAACTAAAACAATTACAGAACAATCAACCATTATAGAAACTAATTTTCCTAGCGGAATTTATTTTTACAAGGTAATCACTAAAAACAATGTTGTTCAATCAGGTAAGTTGATATCACAACAATAATATATTAATCTTTATACTAAGTCCTCTATCTGTTATATCAGATAGGGGACTTTTTTTGTTTAACCTCAAAGTGTGAATGATGTAACTAATCACATTAGTAGTGTAACACACAAGGAGCTAAATATAACCTTCTTTGTATCGTGAAAATTAATTCACCAGTTAAATATAATAGAATATGAAAAGCAAATTTTTACTCATAATAACAATTGTTATTTTATCTTTTCCAAAAGTATATTTTGGACAAGCGCCCAATTTAGGAACTGCTGCAAACTTTGTGCTTTTTACAACAGTTGGTGGAGTTAGTAATGTTGGTATTACACATCTTACAGGAAATGTAGGAACAAATAGCGGTTTAAGTACTGGTTTTGGAAACGTAGATGGACAAATGCATGATAATGATGGTGTAAGTGCTCAGTGTGCTGCCGATTTATTAATTGCATACAATCAATTAAATGCAACAATTCCAACTTTTTTCCCTGCTCCTTTATTAGGAAATGGACAAACGTTGGTTGCAGGTGTTTATTCAATTGCTACACCAGCAACATTAAATTTAGATCTTACGTTGGATGGCTTAGGAGATCCTAATGCTGTATTTATCTTTCAAATACAGGGTTCTTTTTCAACCAATGCTTCAGCTAAAGTTAAATTAATTAATGGTGCTCAGGCATGTAACGTGTTTTGGAAAGTAGAAGGACTTGTTGATATGGCAGTTGGAACCACCATGCGTGGAACTATCATTGCTAATAATGCAGCCATTAATATGACGGCTGGTGATACATTGGAAGGAAGAGCTTTATCAACTACTGGAGCAATTACTGTTTCGGGTATATTAGGATATAAACCAAATGGTTGTGGAAGTCTTGTATTAACTGGACCCACAGCACCTGTTTTGGCTTCAGTAGATTGTTATGCTTTATTTTCTTCAAACGGTCCAGTTACTAATGTTGGGGTAACAAATGTTACAGGAGATATTGGAACTAATAATGGTTCGGTAACAGGTTATAATCCATTAAATGTTGTTGGTATCATACATGGTGTTCCGGATGGTTCAACAGCTGCCTGTGCAACAGATTTAAATAATGTATTTCTTTATTTAAATACATTGCCTTTTGATATAGAATTACTTTATCCAGCACAGTTTGGTAATAATTTAGTTTTAACTCCACACACATACCTTATGAATAGTGCAGCATCATTTACTGATTCATTGTACTTAAATGCTGAAGGTAATGCTAATGCAGTTTTTGTGATTAGTATAAATGGAGCACTTTCTACAAGTGTCAACTCAAGAGTAATTTTGTTAAACGGAGCTCAATCTAAAAATGTGTACTGGCTTGTAAACGGCGCTGTAACTATTAATGATAATTCTATTTTTAGAGGAACTATTATTTGTAATAATGGCGCTGTTAGTTTAAATACAGGAGTGATGTTAGATGGTAGAGTATTAACAACAACAGGAGCATTAAATACGGCCGCTGTAACTGTTATATTTCCATTAGGAAGTTGTGGCACGTCAGTTCCGCCATCAATAACGTCACAACCAGCTAACCAAGTTGTGTGTGAAGGTAATTCTGCAATCTTTTCTGTATCAGCAAGTGGTACTGCTTTAACTTTTCAATGGAGAAAAGGTTTAGTTAATTTAGTGAATGGTGGAAATATTTCTGGAGCAACAACTGCTACTTTAACTATTAATCCAGCAAGTAGTGCAGATGCAGCAGCTAATTACAATGTTGTAGTGAGTGGATCTGCTACTCCAACTGTTTCATCGGTTAATGCTTCATTAGTTGTTAATACGCCTCCATTAATTGTTTCTGAGCCTTCAGATCAAATTACTTGTTTAGGAAATGTAGTCACATTTACTGTTTCTGCAACAGGAACCGCTTTAACATATCAATGGAGAAAAGGTTTGGTTAACTTATTGAATGGTGGAAATATTTCTGGAGCAACAACCGCTTCATTAACTATTAATCCTGTGAGTATAACTGATGCCGCTTTAAATTATAATGTAGTGATTAGTGGTGCTTGTTTGCCAAATGCTACGTCAATTGACGCCGCTTTATCAATTAGTACATCACCTACTATTACATCAGAACCTTCTAATCAAACAGTTTGTTTAGGAAACTCAGTAACATTCACAGTTGCTGCTATCGGTGGAAATTTATCATATCAATGGAGAAAAGGTTTAGTTAATTTAATTAATGGCGGAAGTATTTCAGGTGTAACCACTGCTTCTTTAACAATCAATCCTACTTCATTATCTGACGCCGCTTTAGATTATAATGTAGTTGTATCAGGCGCATGTTTGCCAAATGATATTTCTAACAATGCTTCACTTGATTTTAATACATCACCAGTAGCAAATGCTAGCAGTAACTCTCCCGTATGTTCAGGTAGTTCTATTAATTTATCTTCAGCTTTAGTTACAGGCGGAACTTATTCTTGGACAAGTTCTACTGGATTTACATCATCTTTACAAAATCCAGTTATTGTTTCTTCTTCAACTTTAGATGCAGGAACATATTCTTTAACTGTTTCAGATGGCACTTGTACATCTTCTGTATCTTCTGTTTTAGTAGTAGTGAATGATTGTGATTTTGATTTAAGTGTTGTTAAAACAGTTAATGTAGTTAATCCTGTTGTAGGTAATACAGTTGTTTTTACAATTGCAGCGACTAATAACGGTTCTTTAAATGCTACTGGAGTAATTGTTATTGATTTATTAGAGAGTGGTTATAGTTATGTGTCTTCAACAACAACAGTTGGATCTTATGATGCTTTAACGGGTGTTTGGACAATTGGGAATTTAAATAGTGGTGTAACAGAAGTATTAACTATTACAGCGACTGTTTTATCCTCTGGAAATTATGTGAATACCGCAATTATTTCAGGTAACGATGCAGAAGTGAATATGGCTAATAATAGTTCTAGTGTTGAAACGTTTCCATCAGATTTTAATATACCAGAAGGTTTTTCTCCAAATGGAGATGGTATTAATGATTTATTTGTGATTAGAGGAATACAAAACTTCCCAAGCAATAATTTCACAATTTTTAATCGTTGGGGTGATAAAGTTTTTGAGGCAAGTCCTTATAAAAACACATGGGATGGATCAAATTCAAAAGGTATGACAATAGGAGGTGATGCTTTACCAACTGGAACTTACTTCTACGTAATTGATTTAGGAGATGGTTCAAAAGCAATCAAAGGAACTATTTATTTAAACAGATAGATTCTTTATAAAACAAATTAACATTCAAATAAAAAAATAATGAAAACATATAAAAAAATAATAATTCCTCTGATTTTAATTTTAAACTTTGGTTTTATCCAAGCACAACAAGATCCCATGTATACGCATTACATGTATAACACTTTAGTTATCAATCCTGCTTATGCTGGTAGCCGAGATGCTTTAACAGTAACAGCCTTACACCGTTCTCAATGGGTAAATTTCAAAGGGGCTCCTATGGTGCAAACTTTAAGTTTACATTCACCACTTAGAAATGAACATATAGGTATTGGCTTATCTGTTTCTAACGATAAAATAGGCCCTACTAATAATACTTCAGCAGTTCTTGATTTTGCTTATATCATGAAGCTTAATAAAAAATCGAAATTAGCATTAGGGTTAAGTGCAGGCGCAAATATGTTTCAAGCAAATTTAAGTTCTGTACAACTAGACCAACAAGCAGATCCTTCGTTTCAAAATGATGTAAATAACCGTTTCACACCTAATTTTGGTTTTGGAGCTTATTACTCAAGAGAACGTTTTTATGCAGGCGTATCAGTTCCTAAAATTCTAGAAAATAAATATTCTGATTTAAATCTAAACGCTGGTAATAATCCAGCAGGTATGGAACAACGACACTATTATTTTATAGCTGGTTCCATGATAAAAATCTCTGATAATTTAGATTTTAAACCAACCACTTTTGTTAAGGTAACTCCTGCTGCTCCAATTCAAGCAGATGTAACAGCAGCTTTTGTTATTAAGAAGAAAGTGTTGTTAGGTGTGATGTATAGAACAGGAGACGCTGTTGGCGCTTTAATTGGATTAGATTTAACAGAGCAATTTCATATAGGTTATTCTTATGATTATTCTTATGGTCTACAAACATTTAAGTATCATCAAGGAAGTCATGAAATTATGTTGAGATATGATTTTATATTTTCAAGTAAGAAACAAATACGTACCCCAAGATTCTTTTAATCAAAATTATATTAAAACAAAATGAAAAAAATAATTATACCCATTATATTATATATAGGCTTTAGTTTAAATTCTTTAGCTCAGGAAAAATCAAGACAAGAAATAAAAGGCGATAAGTATGCATTCAAATATTCCTTTGATAAAGCTATAGATGCATATAAACAGGCTGATAACTTAACAATTGGAGGACAAAGAAATTTAGCCGATGCTTATCATCAATTAGATCAAGATATTGATTCTGAAATAGCCTACGCTAAATTAGTAAGTTTAAAAGAAGGTGTCTTGCCTGAAGATTATTTTAATTATTCAAAAATCTTGAAGGCAAATGGTAAATACGAGGAAGCTTTTGTTAGTATGGACAAGTTTTCGGAATTAAAGCCAAACGATTTACGCGTCAAAGATTATAAAGCCCATAAAGCTGATTTTCAAGATATGCTAAAAGACGATGGCAAATATAAACTTGTGAATATGAATGTAAATACTGATGCGCAAGATTTTGGAACGTGTTATTACAAAACAAGTGTCGTATTTGCTTCAACCAGAGCAGTAGCCAAAATGATTAAACGAACATCAAATTGGAATGGTAAACCCTATTTAAATATGTACGTTTCAGAAGTAGCAGATAATCAATTAAAAAAACCTGAGATATTTGATAAAGGCTTAGATGGTAAACTACATGATGGTCCTGCTTCTTTTAATAAAGAAGGTACTTATATCGCATTTACTAGAAATAATTATGATGATAAAAGTAAAGATAAGGTTGTTGAACTTCAGATTTACTTTAGCAGTTATTTAGATGGTAATTGGTCGAAGCCAATTCCGTTTTTATTTAACAACGAAAAATATTCTGTTGGTCACCCTCATTTAACAGCAGATGGTAATACCATGTATTTTACAAGTGATATGCCTGGTGGTTTTGGTGGAGCAGATATTTACAGAACAACGAAAAATGAAAAAGGAGAGTGGAACCAGCCAGAAAATTTAGGTGATAAATTAAATACAGAAGGTGATGAAACGTTTCCGTTTTTTGAAGAAGTAAATGGAAGATTGTTTTTTGTATCAGATGGTAGATTTGGTTTAGGTGGTACTGATATTTTTATTGCCACAATGAGTGGTTCTAGTTTTGATAATGTTCAAAATGCAGGAGCGCCTTTAAATACAAGATATGATGATTTTTCAGTGATTGCAGATGGCAAAACTAATAAAGGTTATTTTTCATCTAATAGAGTAGGTGGCAGTGGAGACGATGATATTTATTCTGTTGACTTTTTAAAATGGATAGAAGCTGGAAAAAAACTAAAAGGAATTGCAAAAGATGTTAATGGTAATAGAATTCCAAACACATTCATCACATTATTAGATGAAAAAGGTAAAATGATGGATACTTTAACTACCAAAAATGATGCGGCTTATATTTTTATCGTCCCTACTAATAAACAATTTAAATTAATTGGTAAATACCAAGGCTATTCAAATGGCGAAAGTGAAGCTAATACATTAGGCAAAGAATTAGTTGTTATATCGGATGTTATTCTTCTTAAAACAGAAGAAGAGCCCGTTGTAACTAAAACTAAAGAAGAACCTATTGCTGATAAAATTAAAGAGGGCGCTGATTTGGGTAAAATCATCGAATTTAAGGCTATTTATTTTGATTTAGATAAACATAAAATTCGCCCAGATGCAGAAATTGAATTGAAAAAAATTATTAAGTTGATGAATGAGTATCCTAAAATGACTGTTGAATTAGGAGCGCATACGGATTGTAGAGAAACAAAAGCATATAATCAATTATTATCAGACAGAAGAGCAAAAGCTTCTGTAGATTATATCCGTAAAGGTATTACTAATCCAAATCGAATTACCGGTAGAGGATATGGAAAAACCAAATTGTTTAATGGATGTTCTTGCGATGGAGAAGTTGTGTCTGATTGTTCAGAAGAAGAGCATCAAAAAAATAGAAGAACAGAATTTATAGTTCTGAAAAAATCAAATTAAAAAATGTTTGTTGATTGTAAAAAGCCTCTATCATAGTTTTGATAGGGGTTTTTATGTATAATACAAAGTGTGAATGATGTAACATATCATTACCGTAGTGTAACAAATTCGACCAGGAGTTGCTCACCTTTGTTACGTGGAAATTTATTCACAGTTAATAAAGTAATCATGACAAATATAGATCAACTAAAAGGAAATTGGAACGAAACAAAAGGCAAATTGAAGCAAAAATTTGCCATACTAACTGATAGCGATGTGTTATTAGTAGAAGGTAAACAAGATGAGTTATTAGGCAGACTTCAAATTAAGTTAGGTAAAACAAAGGAAGAAGTTCAAAAACTTATTTCTGAATTATAGAATAAAAAATCAAATTATAAATTAATCATAAAAAAAACTAAAAAATGAAAAAATCAATATTCGCAATAGCAATTACAGCATTAGTAGCAGGAACAAGTATCACAAGTTGCGATTCGTCAACTAAAAAAGTTGAAGAAGCAGCAGTTAAAGTAGATGAGGCTTCAGCAGATTTAACGGATGCTAAAAAAGAATTTAATGAAGAGTATATTAAATTTCAATTAGAATCTGAGGAAAGAATGATTGAAAACGATAGACAAATTGCGGAGTTAAAAGCAAACAAAGCCCAACTAAAAAAAGAGGCAAAAGCAGATTATGACAAAAAAATTAAAGATATCGAAGAAAGAAATTCTGCTTTAAGAATTAAAATGAATGAATATAAAGAAGAAGGAAATGATAAATGGGAATCATTCAAGCGTGAATTCAATCATGATATGGATGAATTAGGAAAATCATTAAAAGATTTAACAACAAATAATACAAAATAATATTCTAAAAAATAATAAAATGAAAAAAATATTAATTATAGCTAGCTTATTCTCATTTACTGCCACAATAGCGGTGGCTCAAGATAGTTCTAATGAGACAGATAATCGTGAAAAATTTCAATTTGGTTTAAAAGCTGGATTAAATTATTCTAATGTATATGATGAACAAGGAGAAGAATTTGAAGCAGATGCAAAATTTGGTTTTGTAGGCGGCTTATTTATGGCAATACCTATTGGAAAATACTTAGGAGTTCAGCCAGAAATTTTAATATCTCAAAAAGGCTTCAGAGGTCATGGAGTGATATTAGGAAATCCTTACAGTTTTAACAGAACAACAACGTACATTGATGTACCATTGCAGTTTATGTTGAAGCCAAGTGAATTTTTTACAATTTTGGTTGGCCCTCAATTTTCTTACTTAATGAATCAACGTGATGTTTTTACTAGCTCATCAAATAGCTATGCACAAGAGCAAGAATTTAAGCAGGATAACATTCGTAAAAATGTTTTTGGTGTTGTGGGAGGATTTGATATTAATTTAAGACATATCACACTTGGTGCAAGAGCAGCTTGTGATCTTCAAACAAATGCAGGAGATGGAACATCTTCAACTCCTCGCTACAAAAATGTTTGGTTACAAGGAACAGTTGGTTATAAATTTTATAAATAATCTTACCTATAAAAAATATTATGAAAAAATATATAATTATACTTATTGTGTTAGCCTTTTATATGAAAAGTGTTAACGCACAGGAGTCAAACTCACCGCAAACAACTTCTCCAGAAAAATACGGAAAAACATTAAACCTAGGAGTGGGTGTTGGATATTACGGACACATAGGAAATATGTTGCCTGTAGGGTCATTAAATTATGAATTTGATGTCGCTAAAAACTTCACATTGGCTCCATTTATAGGTGTTTATTCTTATACTCGTTATTACTATTGGGGAAATCCTAATAAACCATACGATGACCCTTCTTATCGTAGGTACTCATATCGTGTTATTGCTGTTCCAGTTGGCGTAAAAGGAACCTATTATTTTGATCAGTTATTTCGTGCAAATTCTAAATGGGACTTTTATGTAGCAGGTTCTGCCGGATTTGTTTTTAGAAGTGTAGTATGGGATAATGATTATTATGGAGATAAACAAGTTTATAAAAGCGCTACTCCTTTGTATTTAGACGCTCATATTGGAGCGGAATATCATTTAAATCAAAAGGCTGGATTGTTTCTTGATTTATCAACGGGAGTATCAACATTTGGTTTAGCTATTCATTTTTAAACGAATTATGATGCAAAATATAGACAATAAAAACAAAGAAAAAAATCCTGAAATTAAAAGTGACTCTGATTGTACAGGATTGGATAATGACGCTGATAAAACAGGAACAGATAAAAATGCTGATAAAACAGAAATTATCAAAACTCCTCAAAAAGTTGGGGCTGATAAATTTGATAAGCCTAAAAGAGAAGTCAATCCTGATAGAACTGGCATCGATACGAATTCAGATAAAACAAAAAAAGAAAAATAATAAAAATCTAAAATCAATATTATGGGAAACATACTATACACAATTGCAATTGTATTAATTATTTTATGGGGAATAGGATTCTTAGGGTATCATGCCGGTGGAATCATTCATATCCTCCTTGTGATAGCAATTATTGCTATTATATTAAGAGTAATACAAGGTAAAAGACCAATTTAAAAAATCAATATAAATCATTAATCAATTAAAATTTAAAATTATGAGTAAAGGAAATGTAGTAATCGGAGTATTGGCAGGTGTTGCCGTTGGAGCATTAATAGGAATTTTATTTGCTCCAGATAAAGGTTCAGAAACAAGAAGAAAAATTTCTAAAAAGAGTTCAGATACAATCGATGATTTAAAAGAAAACTTTGATAAATTATTAAATAATGCTTCTGATAAATTAGAAACTATCAAAGAAGAAGCTGTTGATTTGTATGAAAAAGGAAAACGTCAAATGTCTTAATTGACATTCAATCTTTTAAATTCTAAAAATGTACACAACTAGTAATACGCTATATTTCATCGCCATTTTAATGGGTGGTATATGGGCAACGGGTTTTTTTATCTATAATGCAGGTAATATAATTCATGTTTTTCTTATTGTAGCGGTCATAGCACTTTTGTTGCGAATTTTAAGAGGAAAAGATTCTAAAGAGTAAATCATATTTAATCATTTATAAAAATAAATACAATGGAAAATTCAAAAGATACTGGAAAATTAATAGGAGCACTTGTTATTGGCGCATTAGTAGGTGCGGCATTAGGCGTGTTATTTGCTCCAGATAAAGGAAGCGTAACCCGTAAAAAATTAATGGGAGGTGCTAAAGATTTAGCGGATGATATTAAACAAAAAATGATGGACGAGGCTACTGCTTTTCGTAATAGAGCAGAAGAATTAGAAAACATGGCTGAAGGCAAAATTGCTGAGGCTTCTGAGGATTTGAAACAAAGAGTGGAATCTTTAAAAAACCATAGTTAATGAAATGAGTCAATCAATCGTTTATATTGATTGACTCATTTTTTTTAAATAATTACTAAATTTTTACCAATGATTGAACAAGATAAATTAGAAGAGTTAACAGAAAATTTAAACAAGTATGTAAAAACTAATTTTGAATTAATAAAATTAGAAGCAACAGAACGGGTTTGTGTTGTTGGATCTAAACTAATTGTTAGTTTAATATTATTAGTAGTGAGTTGTTTGTTTATTTTATTTTTAAGTTTTGGCGCAAGTTTTTATTTGTCAGATTATTTGAATGATAGCTCAATCGGTTTTGTTATTGTAGCTGGTTTTTATCTTTTTATTGGTCTGATTTTAATCATAGGTAAAAGAACCCTTGTGGAAAAACCATTACGTGATAAAATTATACGCAAAATATTTAGTGAAAATTAGTGTACGCTTTAAATAGAAATTATGGAAAATATTAAAATAACCAATCATGCTCAATTGCAATTACATATTATGCATTTGAAGTCAAAAAAATTAAGTCAAGAAATTGAGCTCAAGCATTCTGTAAAAGAGTTTGTATATTCTATTAGCCCTCTTTCTATTGTGAAGGATTCTCTACACTCACTTGTTCAAGACAAAGAAGTGAGAATGGACATGGCAAAAGTTGGATTAAATTTAGGCGCAAATTTTTTGATAGATAAAGTAGTTGGTAGAAGTCGAAGTATCAAAGGGTTTTTAAGTTCTATTTTAATTGAAAAAATATCTTCGTCATTTATTAATGGTAATGCGTCTTCTATCATTTCTGGAATTAGTAAAATAATTCATTCCGGTTCAAAATCATCTTAAGAACATGAATACAGAATTCAAAATGCCCTTTTACGCTAAAGCAGTCTTAATTATTATAGGATTGTTTACTTTGTTTAGTATTTTATACATTGCTCAATCTATTTTAGTTCCAATTGTTTACTCAGTCATTATAGCTATTTTGTTGAATCCCTTAGTTCGTTTTTTTGTCAAAAGAAAAATGAATCGAATTCTGGCTATCTCTATTGTTTTAACGTCTATCTCTCTTCTCATTATCGGATGTTTTGCTATTTTATCAACTCAATTAAACGAGTTTACAGATGCTTTACCTTTTATATTAGATAAGTTTTATGAGATTTTAAATGGTTTTATTGATTGGGTTTCTGATAATTTTAATATTAGTACTCGAAAAATTAATAAATATATTTCTGATTCTAAAGCACAGGCATTAAGCAGCAGTGGGTCATCAATTGCATTAACGGTTAGTTCGGTAGGGAGTGCTTTAGTGATGCTGGTAGTAATTCCGGTTTATGTTTTTATGATTTTGTTTTACCAATCCCATTTAGTTGATTTTATTTACAAATTATTTGGTGAAAATAACCGCAAAGAAGTTGGAGAAGTTTTTACTTCTTCTAAAAGTATTATTCAAAATTATTTAGTGGCTTTGTTAATAGAGGCAGGAATTATTGCAGTTTTAAATTCAATAGGTTTATTTGTTCTTGGTATCGAATACGCTATTGTGTTAGGAATATTAGGCGCTCTTCTAAATATTATACCTTATTTAGGTGGACTTATTGCTATGGCAATATACATGTTGATTGCTATAGTCACCAAAGAATCACATTCTTATGCTTTGTATGTGTTATTGCTTTATAGTTTTATTCAATTGATTGATAATAATTTGATTATGCCTAAGCTCGTTGGCTCAAAAGTTAAGATTAACGCGTTAATTGCTATTATTGCTGTTATTGTTGGAGGAGCTATTTGGGGAGTATCAGGGATGTTTATATCTCTTCCAATTATTGCTATTTTAAAAATAATTTTTGATCATATACAATCATTACAACCATGGGGATTTTTATTGGGAGATACGATTCCAACTCCATCATTATTCAAATTTAAAACAACTAAAAAACAATAAAATAAACATATGAAACCAAACATAGGAATTTCCGACAAAAAATTAAGTGCCATTACTGAGCTATTATCAGCGGTATTATCAAATCAAGTAGCATTATATACAAAAACCAGAAAATTCCATTGGAATGTTTGTGGAGACAGTTTTATGGAACTACATAAATTATTTGAAGCTCAATATAAAACAATTGAAGAGTCAATTGACCTTGTTGCTGAGCGTATTAGTAAATTAGGTAGTAAAACTATCGGTACAATGAATGAATTTTCTAAAATGAGTACAATTAAAGAACATCCTGGCAAGTATGGTTCTTCCAAAGAAATGATAAAGGAACTTTTAGAAGATCATGAGTTGGTGATTAGAACTCTTCGTAAAGATGTAGATTGTTGTTCTGAAAATTACAAGGACGCTGGAACGGCAGATTTTTTAACTGGTTTGATGGAAGAGCACGAGACAATTGCATGGACCTTAAGAAGATATTTGAACTAAGTTATTTAAAATTTCTATTTATTAATTATAAAATAATCAAAAATGACAACACATAAAAAAGTAGGTATTTGGATGGATCATGCAAGTGCACATATTATTGAATTTTCAAATGATACCTCTGAAGTAAGCATAATTGAATCTAAATTTACTCATCAAGAAAAAGAACACACTTTAAGTAAAAATGAAAACTTGATGCATAATAAAGAACAGCATATGCAGTCGAGTTATTATAAAAAATTAGGAGATGTTGTTTTAAATTATGACGAAGTCATTCTTTTTGGGCCAACAGATGCAAAGTCAGAATTACATAATCTTTTAAAAGATAATCATCGCTTTGATAAAATTAAGATCGTCATTCAACAATCTGATAAGATGTCGGATAATGAACGATTAGCATTTGTGAAAGATCATTTTAAAAACCGATTTCATTCTATTTAATAAAGTATAATGAAACGTGAAAATCATTATGCTACAGTTTCTGAAGCAATTGTGCAATTGCAAAATCAAGGTTTTACAATTGATTTTAATTTAAAAGAAAATAGTCTCGTTCATTATTATCAAAAATATGGTGATTGTTTTGAAATAGTTGATGTATATCGTTACGAAGGAAATTCAGATCCAGCTGACGAGGCTGTGGTTTATGCTATTAAATCTAACAAAGGATTAAAAGGAATTTTAGTAGCTGGCTTTGGTATTTCTTCAGATACTGCTACAACGGAAATTCTTAAAAAAATATCTATTTAGAAAACATAAGTTGTTTTAATTATCTTACTCCAATAATTGTATTTTTCTTCCTTGGTTTAAATAAGGCATTGAATTTATATTCAATGCCTTCGCTTGGCATTAATGCAGGAGACTGAATTAGTTGCATTTGCGGAGAAATGAAGAAAAACCCCGATAAAGTTTTGATGTTATAAGCTTGTTTTGCTGTGCTATTTTTTGCTTGATGTAAAATTATCCAATCTTGTTTAGGGTTAGCTTTTAAGTATGCTTTGTATGTTTTGACGCTATCATCTAAACACACGCTTATAAAAGTTACTTTATCATTAAACTTCTTTTTTAAATCAATAATTTTCTGCATTTCCTTTTCACTGGTCTCACTTTCGGTAGAAAAGAAATTTAAATAAATATGTTTGCCTTTGTAATTATATAAATTAATAGATGCTCCATTTTTATCATTTGCTATAAAATCAGGAGCCTGTGCTCCTGCTTGCAATTGATTAATCGTTTGCAACATATGAAAAGCAATTTTTTTGTGTTCTTGAACATTGGTTTCCCGGTATAATTGCTCAATCACACTCTGCACTTGTTTTTTGTCAAAATCAGGACTGTAATAAAAATCAATTAAGCCTTTAATTATTAATAACTCTCGCAAGGTATCATTCGTAATACTTTTATCCCCTCTAAATTGTGTTTGTAAATCTTTATAGTCAGCAAAGCTGTTAATGCTATTGTAAATGTTACCACCATTTTTAGTCGACGCATAAGCTTTCAAATACCCTTTAAAATGAGCATTAAAAAACTGCATGTATTCAAAATTATTGTATTGAATAGGTTTTTTATCAATAAACTGCTTATATAAAAAGAGTTTACTTCTAGAGGTGTTAGAGAAAAAGTTAGCAAACGAATATTCTAAATAATTTTTGAAATAAGGATTTTTAATATGCTCATACCTTTTTTTAGATGAAATTAAGAATGTGTCTAACAAGCTGTTTATTTTAGCTGGAGATAAATATTTGTCGGTAGAGTTTATAAAAAGATTGTTGTATTGAGTATTGAAATCAATAATTAAGGCATTTAATTCTGTACTGTCTTTTCCATACACACTAATGTCAACCGTTGTTTCTGTGCCTTCTTGATGATTAGCGGTTGAATCTTCGGCAGGAAAGTAAATTCCATACACAAAATTTGGTTGAACGTATATTTTGCCAACTAAATTATTAATGCTGATTAAAATTGGTTTTGTATTTTTTGATTGTAGTTTCAGTTCAAAATAACCATCTTTATCAACCGTGTCAGCACTTTCTTTATTTATGGTGTAAGTGATATAGTCAGTAAAATCGTTCAATACTACTTCTTTGCCTATATGAGATGAATGGGCTTTACCTTTTATGGTAATATTTTGTGCCTGAGATATAAAGGCTGTAAATATGAAAAAAAAGATAAATCGCATACGTTTTTATAATACCAAATATACAATTAGTTACAGATTAATTTTTGATGTATATTATTAAGATATGTTAATCTTGGGTTTGATTAAAAAAACTAAAATGAACATTTCCGTATTTGCGAGTCTCCATATAGTTTTTCTTTGAGCTTAAATCTGTTTTTTGCCCGTGTTCAATAATTAAAAATCCATCAGGATTTAATAAATTATTTTTAAACACTAATTCATGAATCATTTCAATGTTTTCTAATTCATATGGAGGGTCTGCAAATATTAAATCAAAAGATGTGGTAGATTTTTCTAAGTATTTAAACACATCGGCTCTATCAGTAAAAATAGTATTCATTTTTAAAGATTTTGCAGTGTCTTTCAAAAAGTAAAGACAAGGAGTATGTTTATCTACAGAGTATATTTTTTTAGCGCCACGAGAAGCAAATTCAAGACTGATATTACCAGTTCCGCAAAATAAATCAAGTACAGTTAAATCTTCAAAATCTATCTTGTGATTAAGAATATTAAATAAACCTTCTTTTGCAAAATCGGTGGTGGGCCTAACGGGTAAATTTTTAGGGGCAATGATTTGTTTGCCTTTATATGTTCCTCCAATTATTCGCAAAACAATCTATTTAATAATGTGTAATTAAAATGCTGAGGCATACCTTTAAGATTTGACCAATTGATGGTTTTGTGCCCCATTCCTAAATTAATATTTTTTATATATTTTTTTAGAGAATTGATTAAAGAGGAAGAACTATCAATATTTCCAATAATTTTAATATTTGTTGTGAGTGGATTTAAATGGTATTGTTCCAAAATAAATAACACATAATACAAAACATCTTCTTGTGTTTTAATGGAATATTGATTTACTAATAATAATTTTTGTTCTTGTTTCACAACAACTTCTATGTAATTAGAATGAATAGATAAAACAATATGATCTTTTACCAGCTCTTCAGAAGATAACATCATTTTAGATAATACAGTTAATGTATGCTTTAATAAATGATTTGGAAACAATTGGTCAAGAGTTGATTTCAGTTGTTCATCAATAGCATAAATTAATTTAATGTCTGTATTAATGTCGTCTGTTAAAATTAAGTTGTTGCCAATTGCCCCAGAATTAAATTCTAAAAGAGCTCTGTTATTCTCCATTTTATAAAATGCACTAGGACATAAAGTAAATTGAGAAGTGTAATAATTAATATAAACGTGCTTGTATGTTTTTTTAGAGAATTGAAAATGTTTTACTGCATTAATTAAGTGGTCGCTTAAAGAATATTGTAAGGTATTTTCGATGGGATAGTGGCAAATGTATAGCGGATTGTTCTCGTTTAATTGAAATTCGCAAAATTTAATTTGGTTATCAGATAATTCAATAGTCAAACCATCAGCTAATTCTGATAATTGACCAAATGAATTATGATTGGTTTCTAAAGACATTTTATTACAAAACTAAACTATTAATGCGATTACAAAAATAATATTTAATGCGATTAATAAGTTAATTGCCTGTGGAATTCTGAGCAAATAATAGCGCATGCATTGGCTGCATTTAATGATTCACTGCCGTTGCTATTAGCAGCGGGTATAGTAATACGGTGCGAAATATGCTTTAAGACTTCGTTTGATATTCCATTAGCTTCGTTGCCAATAACCAATAAACCATGTTTTAAAGAAGTGGTGTAAATATTCTCACCTTCTAGCACAGCCCCATAAATAGGCAGTTTTTTAGTTTTAGCAAGAAGTTCTTCAAAACTCATAGTAATCACATTTACTCGCAATACAGCGCCCATACTTGCTTGTAGTGTTTTTGGATTATATAATTCAGTAGAATTTGGAGAACAAATGACTTGTTTGATGCCAAACCAATCAGCAATTCTAATAATAGTCCCTAAATTGCCTGGATCTCTAATATCATCTAAAAAAAGGCTATTTGAAGTGTTTAAAAGTGTAATATCCAATTTTTGCTCGGTAGATTTTACAACAGCTAGTACTTGATTTGGGCTTGTTAAATGACTTATTTTTTTTAGTTCTTCTGTAGTGATTTCTGTAAACGAAATAGCATTACTAATTAAGCCTGACTTGTGATTATCAATGAAATCAAAGGTTGCAAATACTTCTTTAATAACAAATTTTTGGTGATTGATGAATTCTGTCACCAATTTAATGCCTTCAATAATAAATAAGCCTTCCTCTTCTCTATTTTTTTTAGAGTGAAGCGATTGAATATGTTTTATCTGATTTTTACTAATCATTTTTTAAACTTAAATTAGTAGGCTATAAATGTAAGTAAACCAATTGACCTTTCTGCAGTATATAAAAAGTTTTTTAAATCATTCGTTTAAAACGGGCAGGTTTTTCTTTTTAATATTGATCGTATCAGTTAGTTCCTGTAACATCAATAAACATTTGAAAGAGAATGAATTTTTGTTAACTAAAAATTCATTAAAAGAAAACGGAACAGATATAGATGAAAATGAAATAGAAGCTTTTATTCGGCAAAAGCCGAACAGAAAGGTTTTGAAACTCGTTCGATTTAATTTATGGTTATACAATCAGGTGGACAAGCAAAAAATGCTTGATAAAAAAGAAAAAAGAGATGCCAGATTTGATAGGATTAATGCAAAGCGTTTAGCAAAAAATTCGAAAAGAAATAATAAAAGAACGGCTAAAGGTAAACCAACAAAACTCCCTAATCTTAAAAATAAGGAAAAACCTACCTTTAGAGAAAGTATTATGGAGGCAGGTGAACCGCCTGTTGTTTTAGATACATTTCTAACTAAAATCACAAAAAATCAACTCCAAAAATTTATATTTTCTAAAGGCTATTTTGATTCTAAGGTAAGAGAAAGTTTATTTTTGGATGTTAAAAATAAACGAGCTAAAACTTATTATTTTATTAGTAAATCAAAACGTTACAGCATTCAAAATATTACTTATAAAATTGAAGACCCATTAATTGAATATTTTATTTTAAATGATAGCGTGTCTTCTTTAATTAAACATAATGCTTATTATGATGAAGATATTCTTCAAAAAGAAAGAGAGAGAATAACAGAGAGCCAATTAAATAATGGTTTCTTTTATTTTGCTCCCGAGTATGTAAATTATTTAGTGGATACAAATTTAGTAGGGCAAAAAGTAGATGTAACGATTGGTGTAAAAATGTTTTCTAAATCATATAGCGAAACTAATGATTCGTTGGTTTATATTAATCATCCTCGTTTTTACATAGAAAATGTGTATGTAATCCCAGAAAACATAGTTGATTTTAAAGGTCGTGCCAATGAAGCGTATATGAAAGATACATTGGAGTATAATGGAATCAAAATTTTACATAATAACAAGTTACTTTTTCATAAAAAAGATTTAACGCGCGACATTTCTATTTCGCCTAGTCAGTTGTATCAACAAAATTTAGCAGAAGAAACATACAAAGGTTTAAGTAATTTAAAAGTATTTAAGAGTGTTTATATACAGTATATTAAAAATCCTTATTACTCAGATAAATTAGATTGTTACATCGTTTGTCAACCTGTAGTAAAACAAGCAGTAACTATCGAAACAGAAGGCACAAACACCTCAGGTAACTTGGGTATTGCTGGTAGTTTAGTATTTCAAAATAAAAATGCCTTTAAAGGCGCAGAGTTAGTAGAATTAAAGTTGAAAGGTTCGCTGACTGCTCAAAAACAATTTAATACCACTGAAAGCACAGGTATTAATAATGTTCAAAGTACATTCAATACCATTCAATTTGGACCAGAATTAAATTTCACATTTCCAAGGCCATTATTTCCATTTACCTTATTTTATTATAAAAGAAATTTAAATGAAAAACGATATTTTGTTCAACCAAAAACAATTGTTAATCTTTCAGTCAATTATCAATCTCGCCCTGAGTTTAATAGAACGATTTCTAATATCTCCTATGGTTTTAAATTTAAAAACAGCAAGGGCTTGTTTTCTTATGATGTTATTCCATTAGAAGCCTATATTGTGAAAGCAAAATTATTTGGGAGTTTTCAAAGTGATTTATTAAAATTAAATGATTTTTATCTTTTAAATTCTTTTCAGGATCACATTACTACATTATCAAAAATATCTGCAACCTTTAATAATCAGGGTTTAGCAAAAAAAAGAAATTTGATGTATTTGAGAATGAGTATTAGCTCTTCTGGTAATATTTTAAGAGGACTTTATTCAATAACTGATCAGCCACAAGATTCTCAAGGACGTTACTTAATTCAAGATATTCCATTTTCTCAATTTGTTAAATTAGATGTTGATTACCGATTTTATTTTCAAATCCGAAAACTTGGTAAATTAGTGTATCGTTTGGCGGGAGGAGTAGGTAAGCCTCTTAAAAATTTAACATCATTGCCCTATGAACAAAGTTTTTTTGGTGGAGGTCCCAATAGTAATCGTGCTTGGCGAGCAAGAACTTTAGGTCCTGGAAGTTATTCTCAACCTGATTCTGTTACTTCTAGGTACGATAAAATTGGAGATATTCAAATTGAAACGAATCTTGAATATCGCTTCCATATATTTAAATCGTTCTATGGTGCTTGGTTTGCCGATGCAGGTAATATTTGGTTGTCCTATAACGACCCTAATAAACCTAATGGAGAATTTAAATTGGATAAGTTTTATAAAGAAATTGCCATTGGTTCGGGTTTTGGTTTGCGTTATGACTTTAGTTTCTTTGTGTTAAGACTTGATGCTGCTATGAGAGTTCATGATCCACAATATGCCGAAGGAAAACGTTGGGTGTTTGGTAAACAAACGCTTCGTGAATCAGCTATTTTAAATTTTGGTATCGGTTATCCGTTCTAAAAACCAACATTCTGTATCTCTTAAAAAAGGTTATCTTTATACCCTTATTTCAAAATCAATGAGTTTTATAGAAGAATTACATAAAAGAAAAACATTTGCCATTATTGCCCATCCCGATGCTGGTAAAACTACTTTAACTGAAAAGTTATTATTATTTGGTGGCGCCATTCAATCTGCAGGTGCTGTTAAATCTAATAAAATTAAAAAATCAACCACTTCCGATTTCATGGAAATTGAAAAGCAACGTGGTATCTCGGTTTCAACTTCCGTGATGGCTTTTGATTACCGTGATTTTAAAGTTAATATTTTAGATACTCCTGGTCACGAGGACTTTGCTGAAGATACTTATCGTACTTTATCTGCTGTGGATAGCGTAATTATGGTGATTGATTGCGTGAAAGGAGTTGAGCCTCAAACACGAAAATTATTAGAAGTGTGTCGTATGCGAAACACACCAGTGATTGTGTTCGTCAACAAGATGGATCGTGAAGGACAAAATGCCTTTGATTTATTAGATGAAATAGAAAAGGAATTAAAAATCAGAGTGCGTCCTTTAACATGGCCAATTGGTATTGGCAAATCATTTAAAGGAGTGTATAATTTATACGAGAAAAAATTATCTCTTTTTCAAGGGGATAGTAAAACAACGGTTGAAGAAAGTGTTGTTTTGGATAATGTAAATGATAGTGAAATTGAAAAATACATTAGCGAAGATTTTGCTAATCAATTACGAGATGATATTACCTTGATTGATGGCGTGTATGATGATTTTGATAAGACAGAGTATTTAAAAGCAAATGTAAGTCCTGTGTTTTTTGGAAGTGCGGTGAATAATTTTGGTATTAAAGAATTATTAGATTGTTTTGTGGAGATTGCACCAACGCCTCAAGGTAGAGATACAGATTTAGCTGGACATATCGAACCAGATTCGCCAAAATTTAGTGGATTTATTTTTAAAATTCATGCTAACTTAGATCCTAAGCATAGAGATAGAATTGCGTTTTTACGAATTGTATCAGGTAAATTTGAACGTAATAAATACTACTACAATGTTCGCGAAGGAAAAGATATGCGCTTTAGTAATCCAACGGCATTTATGGCACAACAAAAATCTGTGATTGATGAATCATTTCCTGGTGATGTGATTGGTTTGTATGATGCAGGTAATTTTAAAATTGGAGATACATTAACTGAAGGGGCTAAGTTTCATTTTAAAGGAATTCCTAGTTTCTCTCCAGAATTATTTAAATACGTTACTAATTTAGACCCGATGAAAACTAAGCAACTACAAAAAGGCTTAGAACAATTAACAGATGAAGGAGTTGCACAGTTATTTACTAAAAAAGCAGATGGTAGAAAAGTGGTAGGAACTGTAGGAGCTTTACAGTTTGAAGTGATTCAACATCGTTTAAAATCAGAGTATAATGCCTCATGCGGATATGATTCTATTAACTTATATAAAGCACTTTGGATTGAATGTTCTGATAAGAAAAAACTAGATGAGTTTTTAATAGATAAAGCAAATCATATTGCTTACGATAAAGAAAATCGTTTAGTGTTTTTAGCAGAGTCTGCTTGGTTATTAGAAATGGCACAAACAAAATTTCCAGAAATTAAGTTTCATTTAAAGAGTGAGTTTTAATTAATAAATAATTATTTCGTAATCACATAATATAATCTTTAGCACCTGCCTGTCGGCAGACAGGTTCTATAAAAAAATAAATACAATGGCAAATATTTTCGAATTCAATGGGTACAAACCAGTAATAGATAAAAGTTCTTTTGTTCATCCAAACGCTACCGTAACTGGTAATGTGATTATTGGAAAAAATGTATACATCGGACCTGGTGCGGCTATCCGTGGTGATTGGGGACAAATTATCATTGAAGATGGTTGTAATGTTCAAGAAAATTGCACGATACATATGTTTCCAGGAACAACTGTTTTATTAAAAGAAGCTGCTCATATTGGTCATGGTGCTATTATACATGGTGGAACGATTGGCAAAAATGTATTGGTAGGAATGAATTCTGTAGTAATGGATAATTGTGTGATTGGTGATAATTGTATTATCGGTGCATTATGCTTTGTGCCTGCAGATACTGTTATTGAAGATAGAAAAGTTGTAGTTGGAAATCCAGCCAAGGTGGTTAAAGATGTAAGTGATGATATGATTGCTTGGAAAACAAAAGGAACTGCGTTGTATCAACAATTACCTGCCGATTGTTATGCAACTTTAAAACCTTGTGAGCCTTTAAGAAGAATGCCAGCTTTTAGACCAGAACAACAAAACGAATACAAAACCTGGAATGAGTCTAAAGAAAAAAACAAGAAGAAATAATTTTAATGATCGTAAGCATGACATGGTGGAGCTTTCATGTTCAGCTTAATGTTTAATGTAATTCCAAAAAAGAAATACCAATCTTTAGTTCTAGGATTCCCTCTTTGTTCATTTATATTACTTCCTGCATTCTTTGATCTGTCAGACATTTTAATGGCAGTAGCAGAGTTGAGTGGAGCTGTGCTTGGGTCAGGATAAGTGCCACTTACATCATCTAAATAATCGGTAAATGTTTTTCTAGGCCCCCATTCTAATCCAATACCTACTTGTTTAGATACATTCATTTTAGCGCCAATTCCAAATGGTATAGAAACTTGAGTTAAATTGTATCCTTTCGATTGTCCTTCTGTTTTTAAGGGTTGTAAATCAATCCATGAATTTCCTAATTGACCTCTTGGTTTAAATGTAAACACATCAATTCCTAAAAATAAATAGCTTGTGAATTTGTATTTATCATTACTGATTCGATATTCTAGAAAGTTAAATTCAGCGATGGCATTAAATTCAATAATACGAGATTTGAAATTTAAATTACGTTGTAATTGATCAGCATCATCACTTTGAGAATCATCGCCCATAATATTTCCCCAGTTAATACCGCCTCTAAATGCGTAACGGTAATTTGGGGTAAATCTATAAAATGCGCCAGCAGCAGGTTGCGTTAAAGCAAATTGTCTTCTTGGATTTAAATCTCCAATGTAATAAGCGCCACCAATAAAAATACCGACTTCATGTTGACGAAAATTTCTTTTTTTTGTTTGAGAAAATAACGTCGACGTTGCTATCAAAAAAGTGACTAGTATGTAAAGGCAAAATCTCATTACTGCTTTATATAACGTATATAAATTTAAATTAGTATTTAAAAGACTACAAAATAATGATTTTAATTTTATAAGTCACGCTTTTATCTTCGCTAATTAACAAATATAATCCAGCGGCTAAATTATTGCGTTTCAAATGATAGCTTTCAGATTCACAGAAATCTTCTAAAACTATCTGCCCCGAAGAATTGTATAATATGATTTTTTTGAATTTTGAATCTGGAAACAAAACCTGTGTATCATCTGATAGTGGATTTGGAAAAACCTGTATGCCATTTTGATTTGGTAACGTTTTTATGTTTTGAAAAATTTCGCCGCAAGTCATAGTCGCAAATCCATCTAGTTTACCGTAACCCCAATTATTGTTTGGTAATGTTGAGCCCGTATAAAAATCTTGATAAGCACAATTAGTAATAGCTGTTTTTAATTGTTGGTTCGTAGCAGTTGGATGTTTTTGAAAATATAATGCGGCTAAACCAGCAACTACTGGGCTTGCCGCAGAGGTTCCTCCAGCAGCAACATGAAATCCACCTTGTGCCACATACGAGGGTGCATTTACTTTTAAATTTAAAATATGAGCCAAGGGAGAACTCGCAAGTATAATGGCTCCAGTAGCAGTGATGTCTGGTTTTATTCTATTATCTCTTGTGGGGCCTGAGCTACTACTGCTATGAAGTTGTTTTGGAGTTTCTGGAAATGTTTGTAAGGTATTATTCACGTCAATGTATTGATTTCTGTTGACGTAATTGCCAACGGCTATAACTTCATCACTACATTGAAAGCCACTCACAATAGTTTGTAGGGTGTCAGCTATTATATATTTAGAAATTTTTGGATATTGACTTACAGTAGGAAGTGAAGTTGTGACATAATCAAAATTCCATGAATCTATTCTGCCTGGTCCTGTATGCGAAATGCCCCATAAATAGCCAATGCTGTCAGCTTTTATGGTTAGAGATAATTCATAAACACCAAACGTATTAATGTCAGCTACGCTTTCTACAATTCCTATTCGGTTTGAATTATAATAAATGGTATCTCTTTTAATTGTGTTAAGAGCGTAATTGTAATTTTTAAAAGAAATATTTCCTAAGTCTGTAAATGCTTGATTAGTGACACTTACACTGTATTTTACACTTTTAATTTGATTGGTATCAGCAAACTCAGAAACATAAATGCGATTACCATTATTTTTAATCCATGTAAAGTTTGTGTCGGTACTTGTGATATTATAACCAACATGAAATTTAATAGGACCAGCATTTCCAGCAGCAGCTACTAAAGCTCTTCCCGGAACATTAGAAATCATGTTATTAATGATTTGAGTTTCTAGATCTGTTCCATCGTGGCTTCCATAATAATCGCCAACACTAGCATTAACTACTAAAGGTTTATTTAATAATTGAGCTTTTAATACAATATATTGTAGGGCATCTGAAATAGTAAATCCAGGTCTATTGAAATCCAAAGCTACTACAATGATATCTGCCTTGGGAGCCATGCCTTCATATTTATTTACTGAATATCCATTACCAGCTGCTATTCCCGAACTATTGGTGCCATGTCCGAAGTGTGCTAAATCGTCGTGCGTGCATTGCCCTAAATCAATTTGTGTATTGGTCCATTCTTGACCATAACCAAAAGGAGTAGGAGTGTTTGCCGCATTTGGCTTATTCATATCCCACAAATACTTAATTCTCGATTTTCCATTGATATCTTTGAAATCAGGATGATTAAAATCAGTTCCTGAATCAATAATCCCAATGATAACTCCATCACCATCATATGGTTGTGATAGAGGAGGAGTTCCTAATTTGATATCCTTAATTCTATTTCTCACAACACAAGTATCTCCCATTAACTGAATTTTACGTTCTGTATATTCAATTCTGCAAACGTTTTTTAGTTTCGAAATCTCTTTTATAGTTTCAATACTACTTGTGATTGAATGAATATTTCCTGCTTGATAATTTAATTTAACTTCAGAAAATTGAGAATAATTTATTTCGGTATTTGGCTTTACTAGAATTAAAACCTGAATTTTATCAGTTGATAAACCGTATTCTATTTTTTTAATTAAATCAGTATTAAAAACAGACTGTGCGCTTGTTTTAAAAAAAAACAATACCATAAAAAATGCAAAATACAGTTTCATTCCAGAAAAATTATACCATTAAGTTACAAATTATTTAGATATTTACAATATGCGATACGTATTGTTTTTGTCTTTTTTTTGTTTTTTGCAAATCCAGCTAAGAGCTCAAGATTCTGTCGCTTATGCCAAAGATTTTCGCTTATACGAAGGCTTGTATCTGAGTTACCAAGATTTTAGATATAATTGGCCCATTCCAAAAGAAAAAATTAACACTAAAATTAATAAAGACCAACTCGATTTCTATTCAAAGTTACTGGAAGAACAAGAAATGATTGATTATATTGAAAGGGACGGTGCTGAGGCAAAAGTAAAAACAGAAAAAGTATGGGGTTATTGTCAAAACAATATCATCTATATCAATCAGGATAATAATTTTTTCAGAATTCCTGTATTTGGAGCCATTAGCAACTTTATTGGCACAGTTGAAGTAGTTGGGTATTCCCCAGGTTATGATCCTTTTATGAATGCGCCTATGAATAGTACTCCTGCAAAAACAAGAGAAATTAGGCAGTATTTATTTGATTTTTACAGTGGAGAAATTGTTCAGTTTAGTATCGAAAAACTAGAAGAGTACTTGAAAAGAGATGAAGCTATTTATAAAGAATTTAACGCACTGAATAAAAAAAAGAAAAAAGAATTTGCTACAAAATATATCAGAATGTACAACGAAAAACATGTTGTTTATTTCCCAAAAGGCTGATTTATGTCACTTGAATTATTGCTAACAAGCATTAATTTCGTGTATCAATATTTTATTATAAAAATAGTATGAAAAAAATAATTTTAAGCTTATTACTTGCAGTTTCCTTTGGTGTTTTTTCTCAAAACACTGCTAAAGAAGTTTTCACGTCTAATACCATTGTATGGTATGGTTTAAACTTTTCAAAGGCTAAAATGATTGGACAGTTCGATCAAGCTATGGGCGCAGGAGCTGCTTCTGGTGCCGATTTGAAAAATAAATGGATTCCTGCTTGGAACTCAATTATTTTAACCGAGCCTAAAAATTTTAAAATTAAGGAGGCTTTTCATAAAGATGATGTGTTTTATGATATAACTGCTACAGAAAAATTAAATGCTAATATCAATTCCGAAGAGTTGATGACGTTTAACTCATATAAGTTTGATGATGCTCAAAAAACAGTGAAAGATATAATCGCAAAACTAAAAGGTGGAGAAAAAACAGAAGGTATTGGGGTGACTTTTATAGTTGAAAGTTTCAATAAGTCATTAGATGAAGCTGTATTTTATGTTACCATTTTTGATATCAAAACTAAAAATGTTTTAATTATGGAGCGTATAGTTGGTAAACCAGTTGGTATTGGTTTACGCAATTTCTGGGCTGGAGCTGTAAAACACGTTCTTAAGCAAATTACAACAGATTACTATAAAATCTGGAAATTAAAAAGTTAGGTAATACAATGGTGTTTTTAATAATTTAAAAGGTGTAATATTTTACACCTTTTTTCATTTATGTCCTTTATTTATTGGCTTTTTCTACTAACTTTATAGCCTCAAATTTTTTATCATGTCAGAAGTAGGAAGACAAATTATTTACAGTATGGTAAATGTATCTAAGATACATCCACCACAAAAACAAGTATTAAAAGATATCTATATCTCCTTTTATTATGGAGCTAAAATTGGTGTTTTAGGTTTAAACGGTTCAGGTAAATCATCATTATTACGCATCATGGCGGGTATTGATAAAGATTACTTAGGAGAAATTCACCAATCACCTGGATATAGCATTGGTTTACTAGAGCAAGAACCAAACTTAGATGAAAACAAAACCGTTATTGAAGTCGTTCGTGAAGGGGCTCAAAAACATGTGGATATTTTAAATGAGTTTGAAGAAGTAAATAACAAATTCATGGACGAAGAAATATTAAACGATCCAGATAAAATGGATAAGTTAATCAATCGTCAGGCTCAATTACAAGAGTTAATCGACCAGCATGATTTATGGAACTTAGACACTCGTTTAGAGCGCGCTATGGATGCTTTACGTTGCGCAGAAAGCAACACGCCAATTAAAATTTTATCAGGTGGTGAGCGTCGTCGTGTGGCTTTATGTCGTTTATTATTACAAGAACCAGATATTTTATTATTGGATGAGCCTACCAACCACTTAGATGCTGAATCAGTTGATTGGTTAGAGCAACATTTACAACAATACAAAGGAACTGTTATTGCGGTAACCCATGATCGTTATTTCTTAGATAACGTAGCTGGTTGGATTTTAGAATTAGACCGTGGAGAAGGTATTCCTTGGAAAGGAAACTACTCATCTTGGTTAGAGCAAAAAGGAAATCGTTTAAAACAAGAAGAGAAAACAGAATCTAAACGTCAAAAAACATTAGCGCGTGAGTTAGATTGGGTTCGTCAGGGAGTGAAAGGACGTGGTGTGAAACAAAAAGCACGTTTAAATAACTACGATAAAATGATGAATGAAGACATTAAGGATAAAGAAGAGAAATTAGAAATCTTCATTCCTAATGGTCCACGTTTAGGTAACGAAGTAATTGAAGCGATTGATGTATCAAAAGGGTTTGGAGATAGATTATTATATGAAGGATTAAACTTTAAATTACCACCTGCAGGAATCGTTGGTATTATTGGTCCAAACGGTGCTGGTAAAACAACTTTGTTCCGTATGATTATGGGCGAAGAAAAACCTAATTCAGGAGAATTTAAAGTAGGACCAACTGTAAAAATTTCTTACGTCGATCAAAATCACAAAGAGTTAGATCCAAACAAAACAGTATATGATGTATTAAGTGGTGGTTTAGATAACATTACTTTAGGAGGTAAACCTATGAATGCAAGAGCTTATATTTCTCGTTTCAACTTTGGTGGAAGCGATCAAGGAAAAAAAGTATCTGTATTATCAGGTGGGGAACGTAACCGTTTACACTTGACCATGGCTTTAAAAAATGAAGGTAACGTGTTGTTATTAGATGAGCCTACCAATGATTTAGATGTAAATACATTGCGTGCCTTAGAAGAAGGTTTAGAGAATTTTGCTGGTTGTGCTGTAATTATTAGTCACGATAGATGGTTCTTAGACCGTGTGTGTACACACATCCTAGCCTTTGAGGGTGATAGTTCGGTGTATTGGTTTGAAGGTGGATATAGCGAATACGAAGAGAATCGCAAAAAACGTTTAGGTAATGTGGAACCAAAACGTCCTCGTTATAAAAAATTAGTAGTTTAATTTAAAAGCCCCCGCCAACTGGCGGGGGCTTTTTTATGTGTAGTTTATTCATCTGCATTGGAAAATAAAGTGTTGAATTTGTTATTTGGCATTTTAAAATTTTGCGTATAAATCAAATAGCATCAAAAGCGTTAGAATGTGCGAAGATTCTTTGGGCTGTTCGCGAAGCGCTTCAAAGAATTAGTTTGATGCTATGCAGATTTTAGCTAAATTTTAAAGAGCCTTGTCACGCCAAGGCGTGATTGTTTCTTTTTTATCAAGAAAAAAGAAATTTATACCCTTTGTATAATCAAATCACTAGAACAGTTTTAAAATACTTTTGCACCTTGTCTGCCGACAGGCAGGGCCAAAAGTATTCAAAAGCTTTTGATTTTGTGATAGGCAATTCGTGCCGACCGCTGCTAAAATGAATCCACTTGCATATGCCAACGCTTCATTCATTTTACAGCTATTGCTGCACAAAATCAAACTTACATACGGACTTTGTTTTTCTATTGTAGATATTGATAAATTTAAGAAGCGGTTATTTTTCTTTGATACTTTCTTTGTATGGTAGACAAAGAGTTAAGTTCTGTTCTAGTTTAACTATGAATCTTAAAAATCAAAAGAGAGCTAAGGTATCCCCCTCTGGAGGGGGCAGGGGGAGGATTTATTGTAATTGATATACTTTTATCTACTACTAAAGTTGTTTCAAAAATTCCTTATCTTTATTTAATTAAATAAAAAAATTGCTCCGACTGCTTCTCATATTATCTAGCATTGTATTAGTGTCCTGCACTAAAGACCCCGCTACGTTTAATTTAGAAAACCTAAACAACAACGAAATTGGTTGTTTTGGTCATGCAGGTATGGGCTCTCAATCTATTTATCCAGTTAATACACTCGAAAGTTTTCAATCCTGTTTAGATAGAGGAGCAGATGGCACCGAGATGGATGTTCAAGTGACAAAGGATAGTGTGTTAGTTATTTATCATGATGAAAACTTAAATAGTCTTTCATCTTGTAGCGGTTATATCAGAGATTTAAATTGGCCGGATATAAGTAACTGTAAAATGAACTCTACGCTGTTTAATAATTTGGAAGTTCTCTCCTTTGATGAGTTTATGGATAAAATAGCTTACCCGCATAATTATGTGTTTACGTTGGATTGTAAATCGCATGTAGATGAGGCGGGAAAAGAAGCGTATTACAAATTATTTGGCAGAACATTGGTGAGAGCCATTGAAAAATATACTTTGATACATAATATTTTTATTGAGCATCCAGAAGTTAATTTTTTAAACTATATCAAAAGTATCAACCCAGATATTAAATTATTTTTATTGAATAACGAGTTTGATTATAGTTTAAAAACAGCTCGATTAAATGGCTATTTTGGCTTATCCATGCAGTATGAAAGTGTAACAGCCGAGCAAATAAAAATGGCGCATGATAGTAGCACTCGAGTAACACTTTGGGGAGTAACAACCGATAAAGAAAATTATGCGGCCGTTGAAAAATGTCCTGATTTTATGCAAACTGATGATATAGAATACCTCCTAAAAATATTTGGAAAGTATAACCGCAATAAAGGTTATGTGTATTCTATTACGAAATAGATTTACTGTACTCAATTATGTCTCTCAATAACAATCTTGCTTAACGCAAGGCTTTTTTTTGTAACTTTATAGTAATGAGATTTCTTTTAATCATATTAATCTTAGTAAGTAAAGTGTTGTTTAGTCAAAACTTAGTACCTAATCCTAGTTTTGAAACTTATACCTTATGCCCAAATAATTTTGGGCAAATTGTAAATGCAATAGACTGGGATTATATTCACGCTGCACAATCAGCAGATTATTATAATTCATGTGCTACAGGTACCAATGTGTCTGTTCCAAAAAATTTTTTTGATACAAATTATCAGCTACCTAGGTCAGGAAATGGATATGCTGGTGTTCAGACTTTAAGGCCAAATGACAATTTGCGGGGTAATATTTGTTCGCAATTAAGTACAGCTTTGAATGTAAATTCATATTATCTTGTTAAAATGTATATAGTAAATGTGCAAGGGTATAAACTTGCTAGTAATAATTTAGCATTAAATTTTTCAAGTACTTTAAATTATACATTAGTACCAAACACCACTTTAAATTTGCCTATGCATATTTATAAATTTGGTAACCCAATAATAAAAGACACCTTAAATTGGACAGAAATTATGGGTATATACAAAGCCAATGGTACAGAGCAATATATTACCATAGGTAACTTTAAGGATAATCTGAATACAAAAAAGGATACATTTAATACATTAGGATTTGCATATGCTTCATACTACATGATCGACGACGTGAGCGTAGAGCCTATTTGTACGCCATTTTGGAGTTATAGAGATACAACGGTTGCTATTGGAGATAGCGTATTAATAGGCCCAGCCATAACAGGATTAAATATTAATTGGTATGATGCTACTAGTAGTTTAATAACTAACGCACCGGGTATTTATGTTAAGCCAGCTGTAACTACAACTTACACGGCGGTTGAGGATTTTTGCGGTAACACTTACACTAATACTATTGTGGTAACGGTTACACCAACTGCAGTAAGAGAGTATGAAAACAAACAATTACAGATCAGTTTGCATCCAAATCCTGCAAATGGCTTAGTAACTATCACAAGTAAATATGATTTTGAAAAAATAGAATTGTTAAGTATTACAGGGCAAGTTTTATTATCAGAAACAGTTAACTCAAAAAAACATGAGTTGCAGTTACAAAATTTGGCTGAGGGAATTTATTTTCTAAAAGTTGTTTATGCAAATGAGATGAGTGTAACGAAGAAAGTAGTGAAACAATAGAACAGTCTTTTACTTTTTGCACCTTGTCTGCCGACAGGCAGGGCCAAAAAGTAACAAAAAGCTTTTGATTTTGTGATAGGCAATTCGTGCCGATCGCTGATAAAATGAACCCTCTTGCGCATGCTTTCGCTTCATTCATTATACAGTCCCGCAAGTATGCGGGACTGCACAAAATCAAACCTACATACGAAGCTTTATTTTTCTGATGTAGATATAGATGAATCGAAAAACACCTGAGAGTAAAGCGGGCAGACATGTCAAAACGCGGCGGGGATGAGATGTGAATTTATTTTTATTAGATGAGTCCAAAAAACCTTTAGTGTTTTTGGGTAACGAATCTTATAAATATAAAGAGAGCGGGGCTATCGTTTTGACTAGTCTTTTTTGGTGACTTTTTTTGACATTGAAAAAAAGTTACTTAATCTCTTTAGAAAGTTATTAAGCAGTAACTTAATTCTCATTCGCTAATTTTTCCAAAACCAATTGTGCTACTTTTTGTTCGGCTACCTTTTTCGATTTGTGTTCAAACACTCCTTGCTCTTCACCATCTATCGATAATTGAATGGTGTAGGTTTTTTCTTTACCGTTATGTTCTTCTTTCAAAATGCTGTATTCAAATTGCTTTTTTTGTCGCTGCATCAAAATCTGAAACTGCGATTTGTAGTCCGTATCATTTTGCAATAGCTCATTGATGTCTAAATGAGATTTGATAATGCGGTTCAAAATAAATTTACGGGTCACATCAAATCCTTTATCCAAAAATACAGCGCCAATAAAGGCTTCAAATACATCGCCGTAAGCACTAGAGCTTACTTTTTCTTTTTTGGTTAAGCGTGAGTTGAGCAATACATCAAAGCCAAATTTTTTGGAGAGCATAAATAAATTTTGCCCGTTCACAATGCGGCTTCGCATTTGCGTTAAAAAACCTTCGTCTTTTTTTGGGAAGAGTTTAAATAAATATTCGGCAACTACAGCACCAAGTATGGCATCACCTAAAAATTCAAGGCGTTCATTACTTTGCAAATGTTCGGTAATTTCTTTAGAGGAAGAGCTATGTCTAAACGCTTGTTTATACAAAGCAATATTGTTAGGACTAAATCCTAAAATGTTTTTGAGTTTACGTTTAAACTCTTTATCTTGTTTTGAGAGTGGTGTTAAAGCTGATAAAAGTTTTATCAAAGCAATAAATTAAATTAAGCGGTGTATTTTTTAACAACAACCGCAGCATTATGTCCACCAAAACCAAATGTATTACTAATTGCATAATTAATAGTACGTTTTTGAGCTTTGTTAAACGTTAAGTTTAAACGTGGGTCTAAACCTGGATCTGGGTTTGTATTGTTAATAGTTGGTGGGGCAATATCATTTTGAACCGCTAACACAGTAGCCATAGCTTCAATAGCACCAGCTGCACCTAATAAATGGCCAGTCATTGATTTTGTTGAGCTAATATTCATTTTAAATGCTTGTTCACCAAATACTGTAGTAATTGCTTTTAATTCAGCTAAATCACCTAATGGAGTACTTGTTCCGTGAGTGTTGATGTAATCTACAACCTCAGGGCCAATTCCAGCATCTTTTAAAGCGCGTTGCATTACTAAAGTTGCACCTAAACCTTCTGGATGTGGAGCAGTAATATGATGTGCATCTGCACTCATGCCACCACCAATAATTTCGGCATAAATTTTTGCACCTCTTGCAAGGGCATGATCTAAATCTTCTAAAATTAAAGCAACACCACCTTCGCCTAATACAAAACCATCACGGTCTACATCATAAGGACGAGAAGCAGTTTCAGGGCTTTCGTTTCTAGTACTCATAGCTTGGCAAGCGTTAAAACCACCAATACCACTTTCGTTAATAGCAGCTTCAGATCCACCAGCCACAATAGCATTAGCTTTACCTAATTTAATATAAGTAAAAGCGTCAATTAAAGCGGATGTTGATGAAGCGCAAGCAGAAACTGTTGTGAAGTTAGGACCTCTAAATCCAAAACGCATGGATATATGTCCTGAACAAATATCAGCAATCATTTTTGGAATAAAGAAAGGGTTAAAACGAGGATTTCCGTCACCTTTTGCAAAGTTAAATGTTTCAGTTTGGAAAGTATCTAAACCACCAATACCAGAACCCCAAATAACACCAATTTCGTTTTTATCAATACCTTCTGCATCTAATCCAGCATCTGCCACTGCTTGCACAGAAGCCGCAATACCGTAATGAGAGAAAGCATCTAAACGTTGAGCCTCTTTTCTGTCAAAATAATCTTCTATTTTAAAACCTTTCACTTCGCAAGCAAAGCGGGTTTTAAATTTAGATGCATCAAAACGAGTAATAGGTCCGGCACCGCTTACGCCATTAATTAGATTTGTCCAATAATCGTTAACATTACTGCCCAAAGGTGTAACAGCACCAAGTCCCGTAACTACTACGCGCTTAAATTGCATAAAGAATAATTTTTAAAAGTGAGTTCTTAGTTTTTTGCGTTTGCTTCGATATAAGAGATAGCATCTCCTACAGTAGCAATTTTTTCAGCTTGATCGTCTGGAATAGCGATATTAAATTCTTTTTCAAATTCCATGATTAATTCAACTGTATCTAAAGAATCTGCTCCTAAGTCGTTAGTGAAACTTGCTGCTGGAGTTACTTCTTTTTCTTCTACACCTAATTTATCAACGATGATAGATGTTACTTTTGATGAAATGTCTGACATTGTGTTTTAGTTTTAAAATTCGGGACAAAGATAGTTGTATGAATTAAAAAACAAAAAAAAAAGCCGTTAAGTAATTAACTGTTTATCAAACATTTAATCAAATAATGGCTTTTTTGTAATAAAATATATCACAATTTGAGCTCAAAAATAGCCTCTTCTCAGTTTTACTAAGCTGATTTTTTTACTACTTTATTATGATGGTGATGATGGCGATGAGAAAAAGTTCTAGTAATTTTTCTGTTTGTGTCCTCTTCTTTTGTGTATTTGGCTACAATTTTAGAGATAAGGAAAATTAAAACTCCAAAAATGGCAACCCCGCCAATGATATACCCACTCACAATTAAGTCTTCGGGTTTTTCGTTTAGGAATTTGCTTTTTTCTTGCGAAAAGGCCAAGTTAGTGGCAAAAAGGGATAAAGTTGTAAGTAAAGTACCGCAGCTGTTTGTTTTTTCTATTGTTTTCATGATTCTTAATGTTATGTCCTTTATCTCTAATTGTGGGACGGTAAGAAATAAAAAACGGTTAAACGTATCTGTTCAGGGACTGCTTGTCTAATTTAACGACTAAAATCATAATTAGTTGTATTAATATTATTTGGTTTTTAAGAAAGATATGCTTACATTTGTATCCGCAAAATAGAAGATAGAAAAGATGAGGGACCGATAAGTCCCTTTTTTATTTTACTTAATTATGATAAACAAACAAACAATAATAGATTTAGTGAACGAGCATTTTGCTGGTACTGATAAGTTTTTGGTGGAAGTTAAGATATTAAAAGGAAGTGTTATTGAAATTTATATAGATGCTCCTAATCATATTTTAATTGCTGATTGTGTGGCGTTAAGCAGATTTGTAGAAGGTAGTTTAGATAGAGAAAAAGAAGATTTTGAATTACAAGTTTCTTCACCAGGGGCAACAGAATCGTTTAAAGTATTACAACAGTATCAAAAATATATTGGAACTAAAGTAAAAGTAGTAACAAAAGAGGGCGCTAAGCACGAAGGAATTTTAAAAAGTGCCAATGAAAATGAATTTGTACTTGAAGAAACTAGAAGAGAGAAAAAAACCGTTGGAAAAGGAAATCATACCGTAGTAGAAGACATAACATTAACATATAATCAAACAAAAGAAACAAAATCAGTATTACCATTTTAAAAAAACAAAACAATGGAAAGTGTAAATTTAATTGAATCATTCTCGTTATTTAAAGAAGACAAAAACATTGATCGCGCAACGTTAATGAGCATCATCGAAGATGTATTTCGTACTATGTTAATCAAAAAATATGGTTCAGATAAAAACTTCGATATTATCGTAAACCCTGATAAAGGAGATATCGAGATTTATAAAAACAGAACAATTGTAGATGATGAGTTTGCTGAGGATTCTTTTGATTATGATCCAAACAAACATATTAGTTTAACAGATGCTCATAAAATTGAGCCTGATTTTGAAATTGGAGAAGAGGTAACTGAATTAGTAAAGTTGGATGAGATTGGTCGTCGTAATGTATTATCAGTACGTCAAAACTTAGTTCAAAAAATTCTCGAATTAGAAAAAACTGGTATTTACAATAAATACAAAGAGCGTGTTGGAGATATCATCAACGCTGAGGTTTACCAAGTTTGGAAAAAAGAAATTATGTTATTGGATGATGAAGGGAATGAGTTATTATTACCTAAAACAGAACAAATTCCTTCTGATTTCTTTAAAAAAGGAGATTCAGTAAAAGCGGTTGTGTATAAAGTAGAATTAAAAAATGGAACACCTTCAGTTATCATGTCTCGTACAGCACCAACTTTCTTAGAGCGTTTATTTGAGATGGAAGTTCCTGAGGTATTTGATGGTTTAATCACGATTAAGAAAATTGTTCGCGAACCAGGTGAGAGAGCTAAAGTAGCTGTTGAATCTTATGATGATCGTATTGATCCAGTTGGAGCTTGTGTTGGTATGAAGGGGTCTCGTATTCACGGCATTGTTCGTGAGTTAAAAAATGAAAATATTGATGTGATTAATTACACATCTAACGCTCAATTATTAATTCAAAGAGCATTAAGCCCTGCAAAAGTTACTTCAGTTAAATTAAATGAAGATACTAAGCGTGCTGAAGTTTTCTTAAAACCCGATCAAATTTCATTAGCAATTGGTAAAGGTGGTTTTAATATTAAATTAGCTGGTAAATTAACAGGTTACGAAATTGATGTATTCCGTGATAACGAAGATACAACTTCAGATGTAGAAGATGTTGACTTAATTGAATTCTCTGATGAGATTGAAGAATCTGTAATTAATGCTTTACAAGCTATTGGTTGTGATACAGCTAAGTCTGTATTAGAATTAGATGTGGCAGATTTAGTTCGTAGAACAGGATTAACAGAAGATGTAATCGAAGATGTTAAGCAAGTATTACAATCTGAGTTCGAAGATTAATAGTTACATTAACTTATAGTTAAGTTTAAAAGTTAGCTTTCTTTTAAAAAATAAAAAAGCAAATTTTGATACATAAAAGACGAGGAAATAAATATGTCAGACGCAAAAACAATGCGATTAAGTAAAGTAGCAAAGGAATTTAATCTATCTCTAGGAAAGATTACAGAATTTCTTGCTGCAAAAGGTCGCCCAGTAGAAAATAACCCTAATGCTAAAATTGGTGATGAAGAATATTCTTTGTTATCAAAAGAATTTTCTGGGGATAAATCTGCTAAAGAAGAAGCTCAACACGTTGGCTTAAATCTTAATAAATTAAAACGCGAGTCGATTGTTGTTGAAGATACTAAAGCTGCCAAAGCTAAAGAATTGGAAGAACAACGTGAACGCGAAATATTAGCTGCTGCTGCAGCAAAAGCAGCCGAAGAAAAGAAAAAAGCAGAAGAAGCAGCAGCAAAATTAAAGGCTGCTCAAGAAGCTACAGTAAAAGTAGAAAAGGTTACAGAAACACCTGCAGTTGAAGCTACAGAAGGCTCTAATGTTATTTCTGGTCCAAAAGTTTTAGGTAAGTTAGATTTAAGTTCATTAAATCAAAAAACTAAACCAGACAAAAAGACTAAAAAAGAAAAAGAAGAGGAAAAAGCTGCTGAGGAAAAAGCGACTAAAGCTACAAAGGCTAAGAAGAAAAAAGAAGATGAGGTTGTTGCCGAAGAAGTAAAACCTGTTGTTGCTGAAATTCCTCAAGTGGAAGTAGTTCCTGAGGCTGAAGAGCAAAAAGAAGTTTTTCATGAAACGGTTTATCAAAAATTAGAAGGTCCAAAAATTATGGGTAAAATTGAATTACCTGTAATTAAGGAAGTTAAAAAAGGTGGCGCGCCAAATACAGCTGCTGGAAATGCGGCCGATAAGAAAAAGCGTAAGCGTATTCGTAAGGGCGGCATGAGCCAAGAGGAAATTAAAAAAGTTGGTACTGAGCAAGCTCAAATTGCTAAGGACAGAGCCAAAGAAAAATATGGTGATCCTCGTGCAAAAAAACCAGCTGCTCGTGAAGCTCGTCCTGCATTAACGGATGTTGAAATTCAAGCTCAAATTAAAGAAACGTTAGCTCGTTTAAGTAGCAAAGGTTCTAAATCTAAAACATCAAAATACCGTAGAGATAAGCGTGATGATGTGAGAGAAAAAATGGCTGATGAACAAGAAGCATCAGACTTAGAAAAGAAAACGTTAAAAGTAACGGAATTCGTTTCTGCTAATCAATTAGCACAAATGATGAATGTGTCAGTAACGCAAATTATCTCTACATGTATGAGCTTAGGTTTATTCGTGTCGATTAACCAACGTTTAGATGCTGAAACTTTAGCTATTGTAGCTGAAGAGTTTGGTTATAAAACAGAGTTTGTAAGTGTTGAGGTTCAAGAAGCAATTGAAGAACAAGAAGCTGAAAATCCAGAAGATTTAGTAGAGCGCCCACCAATCGTTACCATTATGGGTCACGTTGATCACGGTAAAACATCTTTATTAGATTATATTCGTAAATCTAACGTTATAGCTGGTGAAGCTGGCGGAATCACTCAGCACATTGGTAGTTATAACGTAAAAATGGAAAGTGGTAAATCAATTACGTTCTTAGATACTCCAGGTCACGAGGCCTTCACGGCAATGCGTGCTCGTGGAGCTAAAGTAACCGATGTTGTTATTATTGTGGTTGCAGCTGATGATAGTGTAATGCCTCAAACAAAAGAAGCAATTAATCACGCTCAGGCAGCTGGTTCACCAATGATTATAGCAATTAATAAAATTGATAAGCCAGGCGCAAATCCAGATAAAATTCGTGAAGCATTAGCTGCTATGAATATTTTGGTGGAAGAGTGGGGTGGAAAAGTTCAGTGTCAAGAGATTTCAGCTAAAATGGGTAAAAACATTGATCTATTATTAGAGAAAGTTGTATTAGAAGCTGAAATTTTAGAATTAAAAGCGAATCCTAAAACTAAAGCATCAGGTACAGTAATCGAAGCAAAATTAGATAAAGGTCGTGGTCACGTTGTAGATATTATTGTTCAAAAAGGAACAATGAAAGTTGGTGATATTGTTGTAGCAGGATGTTACAGCGGTAGAGTGAAAGCGATGACTAATGAGCATGGATTAAATGTAAAAGAAGCAGGTCCTTCAATGCCAGTTCAATTATTAGGTTTAAATGGAGCACCTACAGCAGGTGATAAATTTAACGTGATGAGTGATGAGCGTGAAGCACGTGAATTAGCTAATAAGCGTTTACAATTACAGCGTGAACAAGGTATTCGTACTCAAAAACATATTACATTGGACGAGATTGGTCGTCGTTTAGCGATTGGTGATTTCAAGGAATTAAATGTGATTGTTAAAGGTGATGTGGATGGTTCTATTGAGGCCTTATCTGATTCATTATTAAAATTATCTACTGAGAAAATTCAGGTAAATATCATTCATAAATCAGTTGGTGCTATTAGCGAAACCGACGTTATGTTAGCAAGTGCATCAAATGCTATTATCGTTGGTTTCCAAGTTCGACCATCTGTAACTGCTCGTAAATTAGCTGAAACAGAAGAAATTGACATCCGTTTATATTCAATTATTTACGATGCTATCAACGAAGTGAAAGCTGCGATGGAAGGAATGTTAGCTCCTGAATTCGAAGAGAAAATCGTATGTAACATCGTTGTTCGTGAAGTATTTAATATTACTAAAGTTGGTACCATTGCTGGTGCTTATGTACTTGACGGAAAAGTAATGCGTAACACTAAAGTTCGCGTGATTCGTGATGGTATTGTAATTCATACAGGTTCTTTAGGTTCATTAAAACGATTCAAAGACGATGTGAAAGAAGTGACTGCTAACTACGAGTGTGGTTTAAATATTGATGGATTTAATGATATTAAAGTGGATGATATCATTGAAGGTTACGATATGGTTGAGATTAAAGCGAAACTATAAGACCAATTTTATTAAAAAAAACGCCAGATTATTATCTGGCGTTTTTTGTTTAAATGAGAGTTTATTCCATTTAACACCTTTTAAGACTAAAACCATCTAATATTTGCGCTATTTCAGGTAAAAGTGTAAATTCGTGGTTCTGAAATAAATGAGCCTAATAGAACAAATAGATAAACAAAAAGTTCCACAACACATTGCCATCATTATGGATGGAAATGGCCGTTGGGCTAAGCAACAAGGTGAGAATCGAATCTATGGTCATTATGAAGGTGTAAACTCTGTGAGATCAGTAGTAGAGGCAGCTGGTGAGGTAGGCGTAAAATACATTACTCTTTACGCATTTAGCACAGAAAACTGGAACCGCCCGAAAGAAGAAGTGGATGCTTTAATGGAACTATTAGTATCTACTATTAGTGCTGAAACTCCTCAGTTAAACAAAAAAAATGTACGTCTTCAAGCAATAGGTAATTTAAATTCTTTGCCTCCTGCATGTTTGCAAGAGTTAAACGAATCTATTGAAGTAACTTCTAAAAATACAGGATTAACATTAGTGCTTGCGTTAAGTTATTCTTCTAAATGGGAGTTAATAGATGCTATCAAGCATATTTCAGCAGATGTTAAAAATGGAAATTTAAACACAGAAGATATAACTGAAAAATATATTGAACAATATTTGTGTACCAAAAATATTCCTGATCCAGAATTAATGATACGTACAAGTGGCGAACATCGTATCAGTAATTTTTTGTTATGGCAATTGGCATATGCCGAATTTTATTTCACAGAAAAGTTGTGGCCAGATTTTCGTAAAGACGATTTGTATGAAGCTATTTTAAATTATCAAAACCGCGAACGCCGCTTCGGAAAAATAAGTGAGCAAATAACTCAAACTAAATAAATGACATTTTTTAAATATTCCACTTTATTTTTCCTTTTAATACTTTGCAAATTAAATTTTGCTCAAGTGGTTCCTATGGAACCAATTTCAGCTGATCCTTTGGATTGGTCAAAGCCTAAAGAATATACCATTGCAGGTATTGAGGTGGAGTGTTCGGAATTTACTGATAAAAATATTGTCCGCTTATTGTCTGGAATTAACTACGGAGATAAAGTGCAAATACCTGGAGATAAAATTTCGGAAGCTTTAAAAAATTTATGGAAACAAAGTTTATTTGAAGATGTGAAAATTTATTTAGTAAAAACAATTGGTAACGATGCATTCTTAAAAATATCAGTTGTTGAGAAACCACGCTTGTCAAAATTTTCGTTCAGAGGTAAAGTAAAGAAAAATGATGCAGACGAAATCAGAGGAAAAATTAGATTAGTAAGAGAAAAGGTTGTAACAGATTACACATTAGGATATATTAAAAATGTGGTTAGAGATTTTTATGTAAATAAAGGATTTTATCATGCAAAAGTAGATATCACCACTGAGGCTGATAAAACAGCTAAAACACCTCATGTGATAGTTTACATAAATGTAACAAAGGGTAAAAAAGTTCGCATCAAAAACTTTAATATAGAAGGAAACACTGTTATTAAAGATTGGAAGTTACGCAACAAAATGAAAGATAGTAAACCATTTAGGTTATATACATTTTGGAATTCAGGAAAATATTTAGAAGAAAATTTAGAAAAAGATTTACCCGCTGTTATCGAAAAATATAATAGTAAAGGTTATAGAGATGCTAGAATTAGTAAAGACACTGTTTATTTTGTAAAAAAGAATAGAGTAAATATTGATATTACCGTTGACGAAGGACATAAATATTATTTTGGAGATATTAAGTGGTTTGGAAATGCTAAATATCGCAGCGGTCAATTAGATACTATTTTAAACATTAAGAAAGGTGAAGTTTTTGACCAATCTTTATTGGATCAAAAATTATTTATGAATCCAAATGGTTACGATATTTCGTCGTTATACATGGATGATGGTTATTTGTTTTTTAATGTTCAACCTCAAGAAGTTAATATTCATAATGATACTATTGATTTAGAAATCCACATGTATGAGGGTAAGCAAGCTACTATCAATAAAGTAACTGTTATGGGAAATACTAAAACTAATGATCATGTAATTTACAGAGAAATTAGAACTCGTCCAGGACAATTATTCCGTCGTTCAGATATCATTCGTACTCAACGTGAGTTAAGTCAGTTAGGTTACTTTGATCCTGAAAAATTAGGAGTTACTCCAACTCCTAATCCAGCTGATGGAACGGTAGATATTGAATATAAAGTGGAAGAGAAACCATCAGATCAGGTTGAGTTATCTGGAGGCTGGGGTGGCGGCCGTGTTGTTGGAACTTTAGGATTATCATTCAATAATTTTTCTATGAGAAATATTTTTAAACCATCTGCTTGGAGTCCGCTTCCAACGGGTGATGGACAAAAGTTTAGTATTAGAGCTCAAACGAATGGTGTTTACTATCAGTCTTATAATTTATCTTTTACGGAGCCTTGGTTAGGAGGTAAAAAACCTAACTCATTAAGCATTTCAGCATTCTATTCTTTATTTAATTCAACTGGAGAAAAAAAATACACAAAAGATTCAGAAGGAAATAAAATTATAAATCCAAAACGTAGTACAATGACTATTATTGGAGGATCTGTTGGGTTTGGTAAACGTTTAAAGAAACCAGATGACTTTTTCTCTATTTATACTGAAATGAGTTACAACTACTATGAATTACAAAATTATCCATATTTTATTTTAGCTAATGGTTATGCGAATGATTTTAATGGTAAAATAAATATTTCTCGTAATAGTATTGATGGACCTATCTTTCCAAAAAATGGATCTAATTTTTCTTTATTAGGTCAATTCACTCCTCCATATTCTCTTTTTAATGGAAAAGATTATTCAACATTACCTGTCAATGAAAAATTTAAATTTATTGAATATCAAAAATATAAATTCACCGCTGAGTGGTATACTCAATTAACCAACAAAAAAGCTGGTGAAGGAAAAGAAGCAAGGAATTTAGTTTTAAGAACGAAAATTGGATATGGTATTTTAGGTACTTACAATAAGGCGGTAGGTGTGTCTCCTTTCGAGCGTTACTATATGGGAGGAAGTGGATTAAGTGGATATCAAAACTTTGTTGCTAGAGAAATTATTGCATTAAGAGGTTATTCTGATAACTCACTATCAAGTACTAGTGGAGATCCTTTATGTGCCAGATACACGATGGAATTACGTTATCCTATTTCATTAAATCCACAAGCTACTATTTTTATTTTAGGCTTTGCTGAGGCAGGAAATACATGGGCTAAGTATAAAGATTTTAATCCTTTCCAAGTTAAGCGAAGCGCTGGTTTTGGATTGAGAGTATTTTTACCAATGTTTGGATTGTTAGGTTTAGATTATGGTTGGGGCTTTGATAACATTCCTGGTAATCCTGGGTCTGGCAACGGAAAAGGACAGTTCCATTTTACGTTAGGAGCTCAGTTAGGAGAATTGTAGTCTAAAAAATGTTAATTACCAAAATAAATGTATCTTGGCACACGTTATGTTTAATTAATAAAAAAATAATAACAGTATGAAAAAAATAATCTTATCATTAATAGCAATTATCTCTATCTCCACGTATTCTTTTGCTCAAAAAATGGGTTATGTAGATACAGATTATATTCTTTCAAATATTCCTGAATATAAAGCCGCTCAAGCAGAATTAGATAAAATATCTGTGGATTGGCAAAAAGAAATTGAAGCTAAATATGCAGAAATAGATAAGCTTTATAAAATCTATCAAGCTGAATCAGTTTTATTGACGGATGATATGAAGAAAAAGCGTGAAAACGAAATCATCAACAAAGAAAAAGAAGTAAAAGATCTTCAAAAACAAAGATTTGGAGTTGATGGCGAATTATTCACTAAACGTATGGAATTAGTAAAACCTATTCAAGACAAAGTATATAATGCTGTTAAGCAGGTTGCGGAAAAAAGTGGTTTGGCTTTTATATTTGACAAGGCTGGCCAAGTTTCTCTTTTATATTCAAACAGTAAATATGATAAAAGCGAAGATGTATTAAATTTCTTAGGATATAACAAATCAAAAAAATAACAATAAAAGCAAATAAATAAAAAACAATGAAAACTTTAGTAAAATCAATTGCAATTGTTGCCTTCACTGTAGGAACGATCACATTAGCAAAGGCTCAAAAAATTGCACACATTAGTTTAGATTCTTTAATTACAACAATGCCTGAAAGTAAAACTGCTCAGGAAGTTGCTCAAAAATATTTGAAAGATTTAGAAAATCAAGTAGCAACAATGGATAATGAATTGCAAACAAAATATGCGGATTATATGAAGAATAAAGATACATATTCTGCATTAGTAGCTAGTACAAAAGAAACTGAGTTACAAGATTTAAATAAAAGAATCGAAGATTTCAAAGGTCAAGCACAACAAGATTACCAACGTAAATATGGTGAATTATCAAAACCAATTTATGAAAAAGCTAAAAAAGCAATTGATTTAGTTGCTAAAGAAAATGGCTATAAGTATGTATTAGATACAAGTACAGGCAGTGTTTTATATACAGAGCCAGCAGACGATATTTTACCATTAGTGAAGAAAAAAATGGATACTATGCCGGCAGCTCAAATACCAGGCGCTACAAATAATACTACAAAACCAGCCCCTGGAACTACAAAACCAGCAGGAACTGGTAAACCAGCAGGGAAATAATTAAAAGTCTTATTATCAAACATCAAGAGCCAAACACATAGTGTTTGGCTTTTTTGCTTTTAACGATGACTTGTTAATAATCATTTTGTTTTACTGATTTAAAATTCAATAAAAATGTAAACTTTGATTTATCCATAAGGTGTAATTACAGTAAACCCAAAAAGTCAAAAATTATGAGAAAAATAAAATTCTTACTATCAGTTTTAATTTGCTTTGTTTCAGCTACAATAGTAGCTCAAAATAAAGACGTGAAAGCGGAGGCAGCTTATTATTTTGATCAAAAAGACTTTAAAAAAGCCTATGAGCTCTATGACAAATTATATACACAGGTTCCAAAAAACCTTGAATATAAATTCCGACTTGGATATTCAGCATTATTTTATCCTGAGAAAAAAGCTAGAGCTATAGAGTTGTTTGAGGATATTAAAAGAACAGATAAATCGCCCGATATTGATTATTATTTAGCAAAGTCATATCATGTGAATTATAAATTTGATGAAGCAATAGCATCTTATGAGACTTTTATCGCAGCTAAGGGAGATAAAATTAATGAAGAGGATGTTGCTTTTATAGAGGACTCCAAATTAGGGATTCAAAATTGTAATAATGGAAAAGAACTAATTTCTAAAAAGGTTGTAGCGGATATTCAAAACATAAGTTCGCCTATAAATACAGCTGAAACAGAAGGAGTGCCTGTTATTTCGGCAGATGAGTCCATTATGATTTACACATACATTGGCACCAAAAGTACGGGTGGATTACTAAACGATTTTTTAAAGCCAGATAAAGAAGAGGGTACTTATCACGAAGATATTTTTATTTCTACTAGAGGTAACGATTCTACTTGGAATGTCCCTGTTGGTATTTCTTCGTTGAATTCTGATGCTAATGATGCAGCTGTGGCATTATCTCCTGATGGTCAAATTTTATTCACTTTTGTAAGTGATGTTAAAAATCCAGGGGACTTATATATGAGTACTTATAATGGAGCAGAATGGAGTAAGCCCGAAAAATTAAATTCAAATGTTAACTCTGAGTATTGGGAAGGAAGTTGTTCTATTACATCGGACGGAAGATATTTATATTTTGCTTCTGAGCGTCCAGGAGGTTTAGGGGAAAGAGATTTATATGTATCCGAAAAAATAAATGGAGATTGGGGACCAGCAGTAAATTTAGGACCTTCAATTAATACAAAATATAATGAAGATGCCCCTTTCATTCATCCTGATGGTATTACCTTATTTTTTAGTTCGGAAGGACATAAAAGTATTGGGGGATATGATATCATGTACTCCATTAAAAAAGAAAATAGTTGGGTAGAACCAATGAGTATGGGTATTCCTTTAAATACCACAGAAGATGATAGATATTATGTAATTAATGCAAAAGGAGATGTAGGATATTTCTCTTCAAATAGAGGAGGAGCAGGTGGAAAAGGTCAGCAAGATATTTACATGGTTACTCCTGGTATATTAGGAGAGAAGCCTGTTTTAGCTTTATTAAAAGGAAGTGTTTATATTGATGATAAACCTACAGAAGCTACAATCGAAATCGTTAAAAAAGAAACAAATGAAGTTATTGGGCCTTATTACGCTAATTCTAAAACAGGAAAATATTTAATGGCAATTACTCCAGGAAGTGGTTATAAAGTAAAAATAACTGTTCAAGGAATGGATCCAATTGAAGAAGAAATTGATGTAGAGAAGCTGCAGAAATTTGTGGAGATAAAAAAAGATTTTTACTTATATACTGCAGAGTTTGAAAATAAGAAAAATCAGGTTTCTGTAAAATCAATTTTGGATAGTTTAATGAATACAACAGCATCTGCGGATAATTTTAAAAATGATGCTAAGGTTAATAATGTAACAGATGCTAATACAAACGTTACTCCTACAGAACCAATTAAAACAACTGTTACGCCTTGCGGAGGATCACCAATTCCAGATTTTTCTGAAATTAAAGGAAAATCTTTGAATGATGCAGCTGTTTATCAAAAGTTAATGTCATTAGGTGGCAGTATGTGTGCTGAAGGATTAATATTTAAGGTTCAGATTGCGGCATACAGAAATCCTGAGAATTATAAATACAGTCATTTAAAACAATTTGGTGCTCCTGAAATTGTAAATTATCCTGATGGTATTACAAGATTTACTCAATTATCCTTTTCAACTTTAAAAGAGGCTGAGGTAGCTCGCCAAAAAATTATTGGAAAAGGACAAAAAGATGCTTGGTTAGTCGCGTTTATTGATGGCAAACGTTTTACATTAGAAGAATTAATCATGGTTAATTTTAATGGTAAAGCAATTAACTAATTAATTGATATAAAAAAATAAAAGGTGTCGGCTTTTGCTGACACCTTTTTTTGTTAAAAAAACACAGTAAGCGTTAAGGAAGTTTAAAACGATATGTATTCATGTCGTATAAATTGTTTTGTGATGTAACTTTGTACAATAGTTACGATACAAAATGAATAATATAGACTGGGAAGACATTGAAGCGCTAGAAACTATTGCCAATCAATGTATTTATAAAGGAAAAGAAGTTGGGCAAGCTAGGGCGGCTTTGAAAGCAATTTATGGTTATAATGTTACGTATGAAGATGAACTAGATGAAGACGAATGTTTGAACCATAAAAAGTCCGAGGAGAAGAAAGGACTTTTCTGAACATAAAAAAAGCGTATGCTAGTTTGCATACGCTTTTTCTTTTATAAAAATTATGTTTAGTTGTTTAACATTACTGGCATAACCAACATTAATACATCTTCAGCTGGATTAGCTTTTTGTGTTGGAACAATAATACCTGCACGGTTAGGAGCACTCATTTCAATAGTGATTTCGTCGCTTTCTAAATTAGTTAACATTTCTAATACAAATTTAGAGTTGAATCCTATTTCCATGTCTTCGCCAACATAAGTACACATTAATGTTTCGTGACCTTCATTAGCAAAATCTAAATCTTCAGCAGAAATAGTTAATTGACTACCTGCAATTTTTAAACGAATTTGGTGAGTTGCTTTATTAGCAAATACACTCACACGACGAATAGCGCCTAAAAAAGAGGTTCTATCAACCGTTAATTTATTTGGGTTTTGTTTAGGAATTACAGCTTCGTAATTTGGGTATTTACCATCAATTAAACGGCATACTAAATTAATATTTCCAAAACTGAAGTAAGCATTTGTTTTATTGAATTCAACTTTAACCGCATCATCAATACCTGCTAATAAATTCTTTAATACGTTTAAAGGTTTTTTAGGCATGATAAAAGAAGCAGATGCACCAGCTTTAGCATCATTACGAGTGTAACGAACTAATTTGTGAGCATCAGTTGCAACAAAAATAGAATTCTCATCATTGAACTGACAAAAAACACCACTCATTACAGGACGTAAATCATCGTTACCTGTAGCAAAAATAGTTTTATTAATAGCGTTCCCTAATACATCACTTTTAATAATCACAGAAGTTGCAGATTCTACTTTTGGTAATTTTGGATATTCATCTCCATTATGACCTGTTAATGTATAATCACCAGTTTCAGTTTTTAATTTCGCACTAAATTTTTTATTATCAATGATAAAAGAAATTGGTTGCTCAGGTAAATTACTTAATGCTTCTAATAAAGTTTTTGCTGGTATTGCTAAATTTCCATTTTCAGAAGATTCAACTTTAATACTAGTAGTGATAGTAGTTTCCATATCACTTGCAAAAAGTGTAAGCATGCCATTATTAAGCTCAAATAAAAAACAATCTAAAATGGGAATAGTATTACTAGAGTTTAATACTCCGCTGATAGATTTTAAATGTTTTAATAAAGTAGATGATGATACTACAAAGTTCATATAGTTATTTTTTTAATCTACCAAATTTAACGATATGAAACCTGTAACTACGTCAAAAAAGAATGTATTTATAAACTACTTTTTAACATTATTTTTGCGGTAAAAAGTATCGGTAAGTTTGTAGAATTTTACCAAAAACGTAAAACTGAGCCACGCCATATTCTTTGCCATCATTATATTTTACAAATAATCTGTCTGGGTCGTATTTATAGTTTATTCCGTATTCTTCATTTTTACCAGGAACAACTTGTTTATGAAAAAATTCACATACATTATTTTTATCATTTCTGTCGGTAATCGTTAATGTAGCAAATGGAACAGCTGATTTAGATAAAGAATCAACTAATCTGTCTTTTTTATCTAATACAAATTCACAGTTTACATTTTGAAAATAAGCGATATATTGTTTCATACTTGCTTCATCATAAGGCAAAGATCCTTTTTTAGTTTTTAAACCAAAGCGCTGCATGCTAAATAAATCAACAATGAAAGAACTATCTGGCATTTCATGTAACTCCAATTTAATTTGTTTAATTTGTGGAGGTCGGTAATTAATTAATAAACGATCTCTCCAATCAATTTCCGCTGTATTATAACGAGTAGATAAAAAGCCATCAAATCCGGGAATATGAGTAATAAAAGGCTCTTCGTAATTTTCGCCAGTTTCTAAATTCGTTAATATCATATAGGTTCCAAAATGATCTTGTGTTGGATGACCAACAAAATATTGTTTCACTTTTTCTCCCTTACTATAAATCTCAATTTTTGTAGATTTTGAAGACATGATTTTAATAACAGAATTTTTTCCGTTTTTTGAAACTGGAGATCTTACTTCTACTGATGCGATAGTGTACAATAGTAATTCAATCACATCGGGTCTAACATTATGCTTGCCATTTAAAATCCAACGACCTTCCTTTTTTTCAACTAAAACTTGTCCGCCATCTTTATCTGCTAAAAATATTTTATCGATAGAAGCTGTGTCTTTGTATTTAAAACTACTAGCTTCTTTGTCAATAGTTGAGGTTTTTCCTTTGCTTTTATAAATGTAAATAGATAGACCAGCAAGAGCAATTAATACGGTAAGAATGATAATGGTAGATTTTTTCATTTGAAAAATTTAAAAATTCGAAATTAATGGCTGTATTTTTTCTTTCGGATATAATATTGAATGAGTCCGAAGCAAATAATTAAAATTAATGGAATACCAACATTGGTAAATTTCCATTTAGCAACTTGAGTCGCTGTTTTCTTTTTATCAAGTAATCTTAATTTCACTTCTCTCGAGCGTAATTGTAGTAATCCCTCATCATCTAAAAGATAATTCATACAGTTTAATAAAAATGTTTTGTTGGCAAACTGTTGTTTGGTATACATATCATAACCTACTGGAAAAATCATTCCAGTGCCTTTTTGATATTCGTTTTTGGCAATATCTCCATCAGCAACAATAATCATTTTTGTCGGCTTACTTTTAGATTTAAAATCAAAAAGACTGTCTTCTAAAATCCTTCTTGTAATACGGTTTTTATAATTTGATTCAAATTGACCTTCTAGTAAACACGCAACGTTTTGAAATGAATTATTATATTGACTCTCATTTGGTTTTAATTTAACTTGAGCGGCTAATATTCTTACAGGAGTTGGTTGAGTTTTGGTATATCTTGAGGTTTGTAATAGAATTGTTTTTGTAACGTCTCTTGAAAATACGGTATCTAATGTTCCAATATATTCGGTTCTAATTAAGTCTAAGTTTTTAACGATTGGGTGATTAGATGAGGGAAGAATTAAAGGATAATAATTCCAGTAAAAAGGTTTAAAGTCTGGCTGACCCATTTTAAATCCAACATTAACAGGCACTTGTGCAGATTGTAAATCTTGAACTAAAACTGGATTTAAACGAACACCATATTTAAATAGCATGTCCTCTAAATTTAATTCGTTTCTAAATCCTAAAGAATAGCCCCTTGTGGTTAATGTATCTCTATTAACATAAACGGGGTCAATTAACCATAATACTTTGCCTCCATGCATGATAAATTGGTCGATAATAAATTTATCTTTTTCATCAAACATCGAATCGGGTTGAGCAATTACAATAGCATCAGCCCCTTTTAAGGCATATAATTTATGATTAATATTTACGCGAGACACATTATAATATTCGGCAACAGAACGCATGAAATCAGCACCGCGAATAGTATCTAATTCATCATGCCCTTCAACAAAAAGAACTTCGGGTTTTTTAATTAAGGTTGTTTTTCGGATGGCATTAGTTAAACCATACTCCATTTCTTGAACAGAGTTATTTATACTTTGTTCTGCTTCAAATCCTAACTGACGTTTATAAATTTGCCAAACACTTTCTTTACCTTTATAGGTAATGATTGCTCCTGGCCATATAAATGTTTCTGATACTTTTTGCGAACTTCTGTCTACAATTTGTTCAGGCATAATACCTTTGTCGAATAACTGTTTCTCTATTTTATCAGTTTCTTCTTTACTAGGATTGTCTAGAGGATTTATTAATTCGTATTCTAAATTTCCATTTGAATAAGCTCTAAATTCATCTAATAATTCTTTTGTTTCGTTTTTTAAACGAGTAAAATTTGGATTAAAATCTCCTTGTAAATACACTTTGATATATACAATATCATCTAAGCTTTTTAATAGTTTGCGAGATGATTCGGATAGAGTATATCTTTTTTCTGATGTTAAGTCGAAACGTTTGAATACAAATGAACCTACAAAGTTTATTAAGATAACAATGGTAAGAACAGCCAAAAGCATGACTATATCTTTTCTTTTTCGTATCAATTTTTTTTGTGTCATATTACCACTTTCTGCTTTCTAAAACGAGTTTTGATAATAAATTAAATAAGGTAATAATGCTTACAAAATAAATTATATCACGTGTATCTATTACTCCACGGCTCATACTAACATAATGATCGTTCATTCCTAATCCTTTTACAAAAGCATCATATTTTCCAAATACACCAGATGAGGCGATAAAATCAAATCCAACATAAGTGATAAAACAAAGTAGTAAAGCCATAATAAAGGCAATCACCTGATTTTCTGAAATGGCAGATGCGAATGTGCCCACGGCAACAAATCCAGCTCCTAAAAATAACAAGCCAATATACGAACCCCACATCCCACCAGTATCAATATTGCCTTTTGGATAACCTAGTTGATGAACTGAGTAATAATAAATTAAAGTAGGAAGTAGTGATACAATGACTAAAACCACTCCAGCAAAATATTTCGCTAAAACAATTTGCAGTTCTGTTAACGGACGAGTTAATAATAATTCAATTGTGCCAGTTTTCTTTTCTTCCGAAAAACTTCGCATAGTAATAGCAGGTATTAAAAACAAATATACCCATGGAGCTAATATGAATAAAGGGTCGATGTTGGCAAAGCCATTTTCTAAAACATTGGAGCCAGCACTTTCTGTAGGAACTAACCACATAAAAGTACCAATGCCTGTAATAAATACACCAATGGCAATATAGCCTATTAGTGAACTTAAAAAACTTCGTATTTCTTTAATTAATAAGGTAAACATACAGAACTCAAAAATAGCAATAGATTTTAAAATATACTATTATCTTGTATTATCTCGATTTTTTTTAATGTATTTTAGCATTTTATTACAGAATGAAGAATATAGCCCATTTCATATCGTATGTG